>NZ_JBIALQ010000010.1:170965-238408 GCF_042873545.1 Kitasatospora sp. NPDC004615 | reverse complement strand
TTACATTCCGAACCCGGAAGCTAAGCCTCACAGCGCCGATGGTACTGCAGGGGGGACCCTGTGGGAGAGTAGGACGCCGCCGAACAATCATTCAGAAAAGCCCCTGTCCGGGAAACCGGGCAGGGGCTTTTCGTGTTTGGCCTCGATCTTTTAGCGCACCGACATGATGCCGGGCCGGTCCCGCAGATGCGGCGGGACCAGGAAGCGCGGCCGGTTGTACCAGACGATCGCGATTCCCGTCAGGCTGGTGGTGACGACGCCGACGAGGAGGATCAGCAGTACGACGACCAGAGCTGCGGACGGCGGAGGTGGGTTCGTGCCTCCTATGACACCCGCGGCGCTGAGGTATCCGCCCAGGCCGATCATGGCGCCGAGGAAGCACCCGCACGCCCCGAGCATCAGCAGGGCACGTTCTCCTCCGGCCAGTACGTTCGCCGCAAGTGACCGCGCCAGGAACGTGGAGGGAGTCTGGCCTCGCCAGCTCCGGATCCCCTGCCGGACGAGCACCGTCCCGAACCATATGAGGCACAGGGCGAGAACTGTTGTGAGGACAACCATCGTTCGGGCCTACCAATCGAAGAAGTCTGCGACGGCGTCAATGATCTCATCGGCTGTCAGATCAACGCCTCGTGAAAGCTCGAGGTTGGCGGGGGTGTTGGCAAGGCCGTGCCGACCTGGGCGCGGATGGCCTCTACGCTCTCCCAGTCCTCGGCGCTGAGTTGGGCCAGGGCGGCGGAGAGGATACCGTCCTGTTCCCTGAGGATGTGGTTGCGCAACTGGGCGAGGGCGTCGAGGAGTTGCCGCCGTGCCGCGGCGTTCCGGGGGTATCAGGCGTTGACGACGGGGGCGCCGATGGCGAAAGCGGTGTCGCCGATGCCGAGGAAGAAGGGGCCGACGAGCAGCGCGGTGAGCGAGGAGTGGCCGATCAGGCCGAGGTAGAGCACTGGCTCGATGGCGGCGGCGGACACCAGCGGGAGCATCACCCGGCCGCGGTGCCGGTCGGTGAGCGCGCCGACCGGGATGCGGCCCGGGGAGCCGATGATCACCGGGACGGCGGCCAGCAGCGACTGCTCGTGGAGGTGCTGGAGGTGCCTGGCCGCTGACCCCGTAACCGGTCGCCGTCGGCACACAGCGCTGCGCCCGGTGTGCGACGCGACCTGATCGCCGCACACCGGGCGTACCCGCCAAGGAAGTTGGACCCGTTCAGTCGGTGACGAGTTCCACCGACCTGATCATCCGCGTGCCGCGCGACACCGCGAGGCGGACCACGGTGCCGGGGGCGGGTGTGGGGGCGCCGGCGGGGAGGGCCCAGGCTCGGGTTTGGTCGGTGGTGCCGGTGTCGAGGGCGAGGAAGCGGGGGGACTTGGCGCGGCGGCGGGGTTCCATGCGGAGGACTTCGCCGGTGAGGGTGTGGGGGGCGCGTCGTTCCAGGGCGGCGAGGGTGAGGTAGTGGGCGGTGAGGGCGCCGAAGCAGACGATCACGACGGTTTCGGCGAGGGTCGGGCCCGGGTGGTTCAGGGCGTCGGACGCCCAGCCGTGGCGGCCGGCGAAGTTGCCGGGCATCATGCCGAGGAAGGCCAGGAACGCCGTCCAGCGGCTGAGGCGTCCGGCCACCAGGAGGGCGAGGACGGCGATGCCGACCCAGCCGGCGCTCAGCACCAGGCCGGGGCGGCGCACCGTCTCGGTCACGTCGGGGGCGGCGGCCCACTCGGGGCGGCGGAGGACGGCGAAGACCGTCAGGCCGACGGCCACCACGGCTGCGGCGCCCGCGAGTTGGAGCAGCCGGGTGGTGTTGGCGCCGAAGCCGGGGCGGAGCCGGGGGTAGCGGATGCGGACGGGGCGCCAGGTGCCGCCGTAGGAGGACCAGACGCGGCGTTTGTCGCCGGAGTCGAAGCCGAGCAGGCGGGAGGTGCGGACGGTGACGCCGAGCGCGGCGGCGTAGGCGAGGTAGCGGTCCCAGACGGTGACGGCCGCGGGCGGGAGTTGGGCGAAGTCCTCGTGGGCGCGGAGCCAGGACTGGACTCCGGCCCAGTGGCCCGCGCGTTCGATCCCGAAGCGGGTCGCCCGTTCGCCGATGGCCAGCGCGAGCAGGAACCCGAGCGGGAAGATCGGAAGGGCGCCGACCCCCATTGCCGCGCGGACGCCGTGTCCGCCGGTGATGACGCCCAGCCCGAGGAGCACGCCGGGGGCGAACAGGCCGGTGAACAGCACACTGGACAGCAGGGGGCCGAGCCGCGGCCGGGAGAGGCCGCGTCGACGGGCCTCGGCGACGATCTCCCGGCGGAAGGCGCCGTTCCAGGCGGTCGCGCGTTCCTGCGCGCGGAAGGCGATCGCGCCGATGGGGGCGCCGGAGTCGCCGGCCTGCTCGGTGATCCGGTCGAGGACCCGCTGTTCGTAGGGGGCCAGGGCGGGGGAGGCCTTGCCGGTGAGGTGCACCGTGCTCTGCGCGGGGTCGTCGGCGGGCTGGCGGATCTCGACCAGGCCGCGCGCCGCGAGGTCCAGCAGGGTCGCGGCGGCGGCGTGGTCCACGGAACGCCAGTGGTTCGACAACAGGGCGACCACGGCCGGTCGTTCGGGCTCGTCGCCGAGTTCCTGCGTCGCGGGGCCGGGGCGGACGGTGCCGTTCCGGGTGGCGACCAGGGAGATGCCGTAGACCGCGAGCCAGAGCGCGGCCAGGCCGGCGCCGGCCCAGTACAGCTGGGCGTCGAGGCTCACGCGAGGTTCACCCGGGGTGCGTCCTGCGCGGTGGCCCCGGCCTCGAAGTACTCCCGTCGGGCGTGCCCGCCGCCGAACCCGGAGACGACGTTGCCGGGGAAGCTCTCCAGCGCGGTGTGGTAGGTCTGGACGGCGCTGTTGTAGAACTGCCGCGCGTAGGCGATCTTGTCCTCGGCGGTGGTCAACTCGGCCTGCAGCTTGAGGAAATGCTGGTCCGCCTTCAGCTGCGGGTAGGCCTCGGCGAGGGCGAGCACCTTGCCGAGGGCGGCGGTCAGCAACTCCTCCGCGACCGCCTTGTCCGTGACGCCGAGCCCGGCCTCCTCCGCCGCCCCGCGCGCGGTGATGACGGCCTCCAGCGTGCCCCGCTCGTGCGCCGCGTACCCGCGCGCACCCTCGACCAGGTTCGGTATCAGCTCGTGCCGGCGCTTCAGCTGGACGTCGATCTGCGCCCAGGACGCCTGCGTCTGGTTGCGCAGCCGGATCAGCCGGTTGTACGTCCTGACGATCCACCACAGCAGCACCGCGACCAGCACGGCAAGGACGCCGCCCACGACGAGACCCACGATGTTCCCCCTGTTGTCGAGACCTCTCGCCGGGCTGTTCCGGCAGGTCGGGGGCGATCATAGGGCCGGCGACCGTTCGAATGCCCCCAATTAATCGAAAGCGGCAGCGAATCGAGACCGGGAGGGGCCGGGCCGGCGCCCGGCCGGGTGGGGCCGGGCGCCGGTGTGTGGGGCGGGGTCAGTTCCAGATGTCGTTGAGGGGGGTCGCGTACTGGTCGTTCTGGGTCAGGCGGCCGGGGAGGTGCAGGCCCTCTTCGACGGTGCGCAGGATGCTGTAGTGGTTGTAGGGGGCGGGGGAGCGGTAGCCGGGCTTGGTGAGGCCGGGGGAGCCGGTGACGATGGTGGGGATGCGCTGGCCGTGGTTGTTGTCGTCCTCGTCGAAGGTGATGACGAGCAGGGAGCGCTGCTGCGTCCAGGCGGGGGAGGCGAACAGCTTCGGGAGGTTGGTGCGCATCCAGGTGTCGCCGGTGGCGACGTCGCAGTTGTGCATGGTGTTGCAGCTGTTGGGCTCGAACCAGACGAAGTCGGGTGTGGTGGCGGGTGCTTGGAGGTCGGACCAGAGCCGGGTGATCGGCTGGAGCTTGTCCTGGCAGCGGGCGGTGTCGCCGGTGACGTCCTTGTAGTACACGAACGGGATGTTGTCCGCGTCGTAGTTGCCGCTGGAGCTCAGGTTGCAGGGCGCGTTCATGTCCTCGACGTAGCCGCGCCAGGACCGGCCGGCCTGCTCGACCAGGTTGCCGAGGTGCGGTGCGGTGATCGCGCCGGTCAGGGCCGGGTAGGGGTTGTCGGTCCGGCCGAACGTGGAACCTCCGGACACCGCAAGGTAGTTGGGGTCGCTGGGGTGGACGACGCCGTAGGACTGGGTGAGCGTGACGCCGCTGTTCGCCAGCTGGTTCAGGTAGGGCGCGGCGGAGCTGCCGATCACCTGGTCGTAGGACCTGTTCTCCAGCATCACGAAGAACACGTGGTCCAGCGAAGGCACTTGGGACGGGACGGGGGCCGGCAGGGCGGGGGCGGGGACAGCGGCCGAGATGGTCAGCGACAGGTTGTCCGCGTAGGCGTCGTTGTACGCGGTGCCGGTGCGGCTTGCCTCGCGGGTCAGTTGCAGGGCGACGGCGATGCTGCGGGTGCCGGCGGGGAGGGTGCCGGTGGCGGTGCGCTGGAGCAGGGCGGTGGCCAGGCCGCGGTCGGTGGCGCTGACCGGCCCGATCCGGGTGGTGCCGAGGGACGCGCCGGAGCCGCCGAGGAAGGTGGCCGTGAGGGTGGCGGTGGAGTTCTCCGTGGCGTAACCACCCAGCCAGCCCGAGAGGTTGTACGTCACCGTGCCGGTGTCGATCGGGCCGGCCGCGGCCGACACGTCGGCGGTCTGGGAGAGCGTGGAGCTGCCGACCGGGCCGCCGGAGAAGAAGGCGTTGCCGCGGTTGCCCGGGCCGGAGGTGCCGTTCGACGGGAAGCCGTTCGGCGCGCCGTACGCCACGGCGGTCGGGACGCCGGTGGTCTGCCAGCCGGGGAGCGTCACGCCGTCGTAGCCGCTGACGGAGGCGTCGGCGCACTCGGCGTCCCCGTTGACGATCAGGTTGGGGCTGCCAGTGGCTCCGGGCGCGGTGACGGAGAAGCGGGCGGGCCGGGCGAGCGCCGTGTAGCCGTCGTTGGAGAGGTAGTTGGCCGTGTAGGCGCCCGGGGCGAGCGTGCCGGTGGCGAGGGAGACCGAGCCGGTTCCGTTCGGCGCGTAGGCCCAGACGGGGGCCGGACTCCCGCCCGGCTGCTGGCCGTTGTCGGGGTAGATGCCGATCCAGTTGGTCGCGGAGACCCGGCCGGTGCCGTAGGAGGCGACCACCGCCTGGCCCTGCGGGTACGAGGTCTGGCCGACGCACAGCACGCTGTTCTGGGTGTCGAGGACGGCCGAGGAGGTCACGGTGAACAGCACCGGCGCGGCCAGCGGCGTGTAGCCGTTGTTGGCGAGCAGGTAACTGAGGTAACTGCCGGGCGCCAGCGAGCCCGCGGCCAGGGTGACGGTGCCGCTGCCGTTCGGGGCGTACGCCCAGGCCAGCGAGGCCTTCCCGCTGCCGGGGCCCTTGGCGGGGTCGGTGGGGTAGATGCCGACCCAGTTGGTGGAGGAGGGCTGCCCGGTGCTGTACGTCACCGCGACGGCCGAAGTCCGGCCCTGGACGTAGCTGGTGGTGGCCATGCCGACCGAGCTGCCCGCCGCGGCGGCCGGGGTCGGCAGCAGCGGGACGAGCAGGGCCACGACGGCGAGCAGCAGTAGATGCAGCCGCCGGTGAAGCCGGTGTGCGGACGGGTTCCGCATAAGGGGGACTCTCCTGAGGGTGGGAGGGCTGGGGGGATTGGCGCGCGTCAGGATCGCAGGCCCGGTGCTGCGGACTCAAGGAGTCCCGGCGGAACTCCTCGCGACGCCCGTGTGAAAAGTTGTTCGGCCAACTGTGCCGCACCGAAGGCTTCGCCCGCCTCCTACCGGTCGGTAACGATTCGTCAATTTTCTGTTTCCGCACGTGTGTTGGCGGATCGTTGATAACCTGGGTGCGTAGTCCCATGTCCTTCCGGGTTCACGCAATGTGGCCCGCCGCCAATGTACGGTCAAGCCTTCTGTGTGCTGCCCCCATTGAGCCGGTGTCATGATCGCCGGAAGGATCCGCGGTCATGACTACGCGAGTAAACCTTCTGTCGCGATGGCTGGTGGCCCCCTTGCGGTGGGCGGCCCTGCTGTCGGTGCTGGTGTCGGTCGGAGTGTTCTTCGCCGGAGCGGGGGCGGCGCAGGCCGCGCCTGCCTGCGGGGTGCTGTCCACCGGCGGGGCGTCGCAGGCGAATGCCGCGGTGCGGGCGGCCTGCGGGCTGATCGGGACTCCGTACTCGTGGGGTGGCGGCCACGGTTCGCAGCCGGGGCCGACGTACGGGATCTGCGACTCGTCCAACGGTGCCCCGAACGACTGCAACGTCCGCGGCCTGGACTGCTCCGGCATGGTCCGCTACGCCTACTCGCTGGCGGTCGGCGCGGACGTCATCAACGGCACCACGCGGACCCAGTGGCCGACGTCGCGGGCGGTGGCCCGCTACTACCGGGCGGACGGGACGGGGCCGCTGCTGCCCGGTGACCTGGTGTACTTCGGCAGTACCGCCTCCACCATCCACCATGTGGCGATGTATCTGGGGCAGGGCTGGATCGTCGAGGCCCCGTACTCCGGCGGGTACGTCCAGGTGGCGGCGCTGTCCTCGCACGGCGACTACTACGGCGCGATCCGGCTCTACGGCGCGGGCAACACCACCCCGGCGCCGAACCCGCCGCCGGCGGGTGGCGGGCAGTACTGGGTGAACACCTTCGCCAACGCGCCGGTGTTCGCCTCGCCGACCTCCACCAGCAGCACGGGGACGCTGTACCAGGGCACCAACTACGTGTACTGCAAGACCTGGGGCCGTGAGGTGTCGAACGGCAGCGCCTTCAACCACTGGTGGCTGAAGACCGACCCGGACGTCGGCCCGAGCAGCCAGTGGGTGTCGGCGTTCTACCTCTCCGGGTGGGGCAACGACGTGGCCAAGGACAACAACGGCGCGGTCATCCCGGACTGCGCGGGCGGCGGCGGCGCCCCGGCCCCGACCGGCAAGTACTGGGTGGACACCTTCGCCAACGTCCCCGTGTACGCCTCCGCGACCTCCGGCAGCGCCGGCCCCACCGGGACGCTGTACCAGGGCACCAACTACGTGTACTGCAAGGTGTGGGGCCGTGAGGTGTCCAG
This sequence comes from Kitasatospora sp. NPDC004615, assembly GCF_042873545.1. Taxonomy (NCBI): domain Bacteria; kingdom Bacillati; phylum Actinomycetota; class Actinomycetes; order Kitasatosporales; family Streptomycetaceae; genus Kitasatospora; species Kitasatospora sp. NPDC004615. Next base: position 231,381 of record NZ_JBIALQ010000010.1, on the reverse strand, counting down.
CGGCGGCAGCTACAACCACTGGTGGCTGAAGACCGACCCGGACGTCGGCCCGAAGGGGCAGTGGGTGTCGGCGTTCTACCTGACGCGGTGGGGCAACGACGTGGCCAAGGACAACAACGGCGTGACCATCCCCAACTGCTGACACGACGCCGGCCCCCGTCGAGGACGGGGGCCGGCGTGCGTCGCGCGGGAGGCTACGGCGTCGGGCAGTTCTCGTCGATCTTGTACTGGAGCGCCCGCGGGTAGTCGTGCCGGCTGAGCCGGACGCGGGCCAGGATCGGCGCGTGGTTGAGCTGGTTGGTCGGGTCGGCGAGTTCGGTGAGGAGGGTGTCGAGCTCGGCGTAGGTGCTGAGCTTGAAGCCGTGCATCTGGTCCTTCTCGCTGCCGAAGACCTGGGCCAGCTTTTCGTAGTGCCACGGGTGCAGCACGTTGTAGAAGTCGGCGCCGTCGGACGGCTTCTGCTGGTAGTAGCAGGGGCTGACCAGCATCTGTTCGATGCCGTAGAAGCCCTCGTTGTCGAGGACGAAGACCACCGGCCGCAGGTGGTGGCGCACCTGGGTGGACAGCTCCTGGCAGATCTCCTGGAACGAGCCGTCGCCGACGAACACCATCGGGCGCTTCAGCGGCTCCTGCCGGCCGAAGGCCACGCCGGTGGCGGCGCCGACGGAGTAGCCGATGGACAGCCAGCTGTTCTGCGCGAGGAAGCCGGCCCGCTCGTTGATCCGCAGGTTCATCGAGCCGAGCAGCGAGAACGCCGCGTCCGAGACCACGGTGAACGGCGAGGGGGCCTTCGGGTCGCCGCCGGTGGCCTCGAACTGGAGGAAGTGGTTCATCCGTTCGAAGAAGCCGTCGTAGGTGAGCTCGGTCTTCTTGTGGTGCTTGGCGCTGAGCGAGCCCAGGAACTCGGCGGTGGTGGCGGGGACGTCCAGGCCCGCCTTGTGGGCCAGCGCGAAGTGGTCGGCCGGGAAGGTCTTTCCGGCCAGCGCGGTCTTCAACGCGGGGACGAAGTTGCGGAGTTGGACGTCGGGGTAGTACATGGCGCCGACGCTGACGCCGCCGCGGGCGGCCACGATCCAGTCGTCGCCGATGGACTGTTCGCCGTTCAGGTTCTTGGACGTGGACCAGGTGCCGAGGCCGATCCGGCAGCCCGCGTTCTTGAAGGTGTCGCGGATCTCCGGCAGGCTCGCCTTGCCGTTGTACACGCCGGCGAACAGCGGGTGCTGCTCGGAGACCACGGACTTCGCGCCGACGGTGGTGCAGAACTGCATCTTGGTGGCCTCGACGAACTCCACCAGTTCGTTCTCCAGCCGCTGGTGCATGAGTTCCTCGCCGGCCCACACGATCGGCGTCTTGAACTTCGTGATCAGCTCGACCGCCGCCGCCACGGCCTTGGCCAGGATGTCCTGGTTCCGCTTGGTGAACGGCCGCTCGTGCGCTCGGAGTTGACCCTGCGGGGGGTCGCAGGGCGCGTGCCAGAGGTCGTCCATGACCTCCAGGTAGATGGGCTTGCGCTCGGTCAGGCAGGCGGTGATGGCGCTGTCGATCTGCGAGGGCGCAAGACCGGGGTTGGAGAGCACCTGCGCGTCCACCGTGACCTGCCGGTAGACCTCCAGGTTGGCCTCCCGGCGCGGGCTCATGTGCGAGGTGAGCAGGCCCACCGCCTGGAAGTTGAGCCACTGTTCGTAGGACGGCGCACCGTTGATCGCGATCAGCGGCACGTCCTCGACGTACGCGCCGCCGATGGTGTTGAGCAGGCTGAACGCGCCCACGCCGTACGTCACCGCGACGGCGGCGACGCCCTGTTCGGGCTGGTCGGGGGCGGCGTCGGCGAGCCGCACCCGGGCGTAGCCGTCGGCGGCGTAGCCGGCGCCCATCTCGGTCGGGGTGCCGACCCAGCGCACCGACGTGGTGTCCTGCATGATCGACAGGAACGGGCCGAGCAGGTCGCCCGGCACGCCGAACAGGTACCGGATGCCCAACTGTTCGAGCCTGGTGGCCAGGTAGCGACCCACGGTCCACTCGGTCTTGTTGCTCATCGCTGAAGTGCCTCCTCTTGGTTCTCCTGGCGGAGCTGGACTTCGGGCCGCAGTGCCCGGCGCGTCGCGGCCGGCGCCGCCGCCTCGTGCACGGCGAGCGCCGCGCGGACGGCGGTCTCCACCGCGCCCTCGATCCAGGCGTGCTTGAGCGAGATGTGCTCGCCCGCGAAGTGGACGGGGCCTTCCGCCTTGCCCGCGTCGAGGTGGAAGCTGGTCATCTGGTGCGGGGTGTACACCGCCGCCTCACCGAAGGCGTACGGGTCGCGCAGCCAGCTCTGGGTCTTGCCGTAGCCGGTGTAGAACACCTCGATCCGGCGGCCGTGCACCGACTGGAGGTTGCGCAGCGCGTAGACGTAGCGCTCGTCGTCCTCCATGGAGTCCCAGCGCGCCGCGTCGTCCGACCAGCTGTAACTGGCCAGCACCACGCCGCCGCCGTCGCCGTCGGCCACCGGGTGGGACGGGTAGTACATGAAGCGGTTCGGGTTGTCGGTGGTCGAGCCGCCGCCGAAGCAGTCGGTGGCGGGACGGACGCTGGCCCGCAGCAGCGGGGTGTGCCGGTAGACCTCCAACTGGCCTTCGCTGATCCGGCGTTCGTCCACGCTGCGGTGCGCGCCGAGCAGCGTCTCCGGCAGGTTGCGGGGCGGCCGGTGGCCGTTGTGGGCGGCGGCCACGGCAGCCTCGGCGTCGTCCTCGCCCGCCCGTTGGTAGTACTCGTACAGACCCGGTGCGATGGAGTCGAGTTCAGCCTGCCAGTCCGCCTCGGTGAACTCCCACCAGCGGCGGGAGAACTCGAGCAGCACCTTGGTGGCCTGGTCGTAGTGGGTCTCGATGATCGCCCGGCGCTTCTTGTACGAGAACGGCGGCGTCACCTGGACGAAGGTCAGCGCCGAGAACGGCACGGTGACGATCGCCAAGTCGCCCTTCCAGACGGTGGGTTCGGCGTCCGGCTGGTCCTCGGGGACGGTGTGGACGGCGACCTGCGGACCGACCGGGCCGACGTCCCGGGCGCCGCCGCCGTCCCGGCGCGGGTCCCAGTACTCCATGCGGATCATCCGCTGGCCCATCCGGAGTTCGTCCCGCAGCTGCTCGGCGAGGGTCTCGGGCAGCATCCGGGTGCCGCCCTCGATCTCCCAGTAGGTGACGTTCGGGTTGATGTCGCTGCGGCCCAGGAAGGAGTGGAAGAAGGCCAGGTGCAGCCGGGACGTCATGTTCTCGATGGTGCCGATCGCCTCGATCGCCTCGTCGCTGAAGCCCGCGTACTCGCGCAGGAAGCGGCCCATCGAGTAGCCGTCGAAGTCGTGGACGACCTTGGCCCAGCCGTCCAGCCACTCGGCGAACGGCTTGTTCACCCGCGTCCCGTCGGGCTGGCGGTCCGAGTAGTAGTCGCGGACCGGATCCAGCGCATCGTTGATCATCTTGGCGGTGGTGATCCGCGCCTCCTCGCCGGTGAGGTGGAAGCCCTCGTTGATGCTGGTCGGGTCGTCGGCGTACTCCTTGCGGCGGGTCTGGATCCGGTTGGTGCGGATCCAGGAGTTGTTGCGCTTGACCGGCTCGCGGAACTCGGGGCTGTCGGAGCCGTACTTCCAGACCGTGCCGTCGAAGGACTCGTAGACCACCGGCGGGACGGGCGCGTTCTGGTTGCCGGTGTCGGGGTCGATGTCGACGTTGAAGAACAGCCGCCGTTTCAGGCCGAGGCTGTCGATCAGCGCGAGGGCGAGCGGGTGGAAGCTGGGCAGCCGCATCGCCCCGGCCTCCGCGTACTGCTTCGGGTCGTGGAACGGGCCGTCGCCCTCGCCCGCGTTGTCGCCGGCGTGGAAGGTCTTGATCCGGCCGCCCACCCGGCTGGCGTTGGCCTCCAGGATGGTGACGTTGTGCCCGGCGTCCTTGAGCAGCTTGCCGGCGACCAGGCCCGCGATGCCCGCGCCGATGATCAGCACGTCCTTGCGGGCGCCGTTCGGCGGAATGCCGTCCTTGATCAGGACGTCGAGGTAGCGCAGCTTCAGGTCCTCGCCGTCCGGGCCGACCAGCAGCAGTTCGCGGGCCAACTGCTGGGCGGTGTGCCGGCGGGCGCTCTCGTCGGAGGGGTTCTTCACGGGTGTCTCCTCGGTGGGTGGGGCGGTCAGGAACCGACGCGCTTGTTGGGGAGGTCCTGGCCCCCGGCGAGCAGCCGCAGCGTGGTGATCGAGGGAGTGAAGGCGTACAGCGCGCCCGTGGTGTGGACGAAACGCTGCATGTCGACGGTGCCGTGGGTGCCGTCCGCGAGCCCGATCTCGGCCTTGCCGGCCAGGCCGACGACCTTGTCGAAGCCGTTGGGGGCGGGTGTGGAGCCGTTCGGCTTTCCGGGCGGGAAGGTGTCGCTGTTGGCCCAGAACCGCTGCACCACCTCGAACTGCTCCTCCAGCGAGGTGCCGTAGCAGACGAACATCAGCCCGCGGTCCACGCCGTCGTCGTTCGCTCCGCCCGGGAACTGCACGCCGTACGGGATGCCCCGGCGCATCAGGCGGTGGCTCTTCGGGTGGCCGTCGCCGTTGCCCGCGAAGACCCGCGGGTGGGTGCGGCGGATGTGCGCGACCCACGGGGTGTGCTCGCCGGCCGGGTCGTTGCTGTAGTCGAAGTCGTTGCGGTCGGAGCCGACGCCGGTCACGGTGCCGTTCGGCGGGGCGAGCGGCGTGCCGTCCTTGAACCGGCCGACCAGGCAGGCGCCGAGGCGGGTCGGGTCCATCGTCCCGGTGAACTTGGTGGCGCCGTCGATCACCGCGGCGTTCCAGCCCGCGACGTCCTGGCGCAGGCGGCGCACCACCTGGAAGGAGCCGTTCGCCATCCACTGCGGAGCCGGCCGGTCGCCGTTCTCGCTCTTCTGGCCGAAGACGAACTCGCCCGGTTCGATCAGCTCGGTGCCGGCGTGCATGTCGCGGACGCCGGGCTGGTCCGGGCTCTCCGGGTGGAAGTCCTTCACCCCCGGCTGCGAAATGCCGTCCTTGTAGCCGAAGTGCTCGTGGCCCTTCAACGGGCCCGTCAGGGTGCGGCCCTCGTCCACGTGGACGCGGACGATCTGATTGGCGTTCTCGACCGCGTCGAGGTTCTTCAGCTTCTCCTGCAGCATCTCGTCGGTGTCCGCGGCGACGATCAGCACCGCGTGCACGACCTGGTTGCCGGTTCCGGCGCCGAACAGCCACTGCTTGGGGTCGCTCGCATCGGTGTCGCCGAGGTCGGCGGCCCGGGCGGCCGCGCCCGCGAGGAAGGACTGCATGTTGTTGTTCTCGAGGTCCGTCCGGACCTGATCGGGCTTGTTGGCGACCGCCATCAGGCCGTCGAAGGTGAGCGACACCCCGCAGCGGACGGTGACCAGATTGGGGTCGCGGCCGAACGCCCGGCGGGCCAGCGAGAACTGCTCGTTGAAGTCCTCGGTCTCACTGGTCGTCGAGACGGTGTTGAGGATCGCGGAGAGCCAGCCGCGACCTCTGGCGGCGTCCGGGAAGTGCAGGTAGCGGAAGTCCATGAAGTCCTTGTTGAACGCCGCCAGGATGTTGCCCTGAATGTCGGTGCTCGTCCGCAGCGGCGGCTGCGGCAACTGCTCGATGGCGGGCACGCCGGCGGGACGGGCGGAGGTGGTGGTCACGGTCGGGCTCCTCGAGTGCAGGCAGGACTGATCGCACAGCGCGATCGGGTCAGCACTCAACGTAGCTGCCGTGCGGAGAGTCCTGCCAACCGAACGTCGGCTTCCGGACGCAACGAAGGCTTCTTACATACCTTTGCCGTCGCTCTGCCGGGCGGCTGACAGGCACTCGGCAGAGTCGTGCCCACACCGACCGCAGGACGTACGGAGGGCACGGCGATGACGACCAGCACCAGCACTGACATGACCGCGAGCACCAGCACGAACGGAGCGGCGAGGCGCGGCACCCTGGCGGCCGCGGCGCTGGCCGTACTGGCGGCCGCGCTGCCGCTCACCGCCGCCCCGGCCGCGCAGGCCGTGCCCGCCGCGCAGGCCTCCACCGCCACCCAGGGCCGGCCCGCGTGGTGCCCGGACGTCCCCGGGCACCAGGTCGACTGCACGACCATGCGCCGCCCGCTGGTCACGGACGAGCCCCGCCTCGGCGGCATCGACGTGAGCTACGCCGTGGTGCGCCACAGCAACCCCGGCCCGGCGCTGGGCACCGTCGCGGTCAACCCCGGAGGCCCCGGCGAGACCCTGATCGACCGGGCCGAGCAGGTGGCCGGCGCGCTGCAGGGCGTGCTGGACGACTACGACGTGCTGCTGCTCGACCCGCGCGGCACCGGCCGCTCCGGCCGGCTGCCCTGCGACGTCACCGAGGCCGAGTACCGCTGGGCCCCGCGGGCCGGCCAGCGCGAGGCCGTCGCCGAGTGCGCCGAGGAACTCGGCCCGCGCGCCCGCGGCTACACCAGCGCCGCCACCGCCGACGACATCGACGCCGCCCGCGAGCGCCTGGGCGCCCCCAAGCTGGTGCTGTACGGCCTGTCGTACGGCACCTACCTGATGCCGGTCTACGCCGACCGCCACCCCGAACGGGTCGAGAAGATGGTGCTGTCCGGCGCCTACCCGCTCGCCTTCGACTCGCTGGCCCGGCCCGGCGCCCAGCAGGTCAACCTGACGCTGCGCCGGATCTGCGAGCGCAGCGGCGCCTGCGACCCGGACACCGCGGTGCACGACCTGGCCGCCGTCACCGCGCGGCTGCGCGCCCGCCCGCTGAAGGTGACCGCCCCGGTCGACGGCAAGCGGCGCACCGTGCTGTTCACCGAGGACAAGCTCGCCGACCTGCTGTACGAGCCGGCCACCCGCGGCATCGGCCTGAACCCCGGCGAGCCCGGCCTGCTCGGCGCCCTGCCCGCCGCCCTGCACGCCTTCGCCGCGGGCGACGACGGTCCGCTGTCCGCCCTGGTGCGCGACGAGATGGCGAACACCGGCACCGAGGACCAGGCCTCGTTCCTGGCCGTCACCTGCAACGACTACGCCCGCGCCTGGGACCCGGACGCCCCGGTGGCGGAGCGCCGCCGCCAGTACCGCGCCGCGCTGGCCGCCGCCGACCCGGCCGACTTCGGGGCGTTCAGCGTCAAGGGCTGGACCGAGGGCCAGACCGACGGCGGGGACAACTGCCTGAACTGGCCGCGCCGGAACACCGCCCGCCCGCAGCCGACCGACCTGAAGCACGTGCCCGACGTGCCCGTCCTGGTGCTCTCCGGAGACCTCGACACCAACACCCCCGAGGTCAACTCCCACCTGTCCGCAGCCCAGTTCCGCCACAGCACGTTCGTCTCGGTACCCAACAGCGGACACCTCCCCGAGATGGAGTCCACCGGCTGCGCCCTGGAGATCTCCAGCCGCTTCATCCGCACCGGCGAGGTCGGCGACACCTCCTGCCTGGCGCAGATCCCGCCGGTCACCGTCGTCCCCGTCCCGCGCTGAGCGGCCACCCCCTACCGGCACAACCACGCCCGCCACCAGCGAAAATGATGACATGACAGATTCCACCGCCACCCGGCGCACCATCCTGGTCGTCGAGGACGACCCCGGCGTCCGCAGCACCCTCGACCACCTGCTGCGCTTCGAGGGCTACCAGGTGCTCACCACCGCCGACGGCCAGGAGGCCCTGGAACTCCTCGAACACCGGCGCCCCGACCTCGCCGTGGTGGACGTGGTCATGCCCCGCCTCGACGGCCTCGCGCTGTGCCGGATGCTGCGCCGGCGCGGCGACCGCCTGCCCGTCCTCGTCCTCACCGCCCGCCACCAGCTCGGCGACCGGGTCGCCGGACTGGACGCGGGCGCCGACGACTACCTCGCCAAACCCTTCGCCACCGAAGAACTGCTGGCCCGCATACGCGCCCTGCTGCGCCGCACCGATCCGCCCCGCGCCGAGGACGAGGGCACCGGCAGCGCGGACTTCGCCCTCGCCGACCTCGTCCTGGACCCGGCTGCCCGGCTGGCCCACCGCGGCACCCGCCGGCTCGACCTGACCAAGACCGAGTTCGACCTGCTGGAACTGCTCCTGCGCAACCAGGGCACCGTCCTGACCCGCCACCAGATCTACCAGCGCATCTGGGGCTACGAGTTCGACACCGACTCGCGCTCGCTCGACGTCTACGTCGGCTACCTGCGGCGCAAGACCGAGGAGAACGGCGAACCCCGGCTGATCCACACCGTGCGCAACGTCGGCTACACCGCCAGGACCGCCTGATGCTGCGCACCAGGATCGGCCTCGTGGTCCTCGCCTCCGTCCTGCTGGCGATCGCGGTGCCCGTCACCGCCGCCTACCGCGGCGTCAGCGCCCTGGTCGCCGACCAGCTCGACCGCAGCCTCCAGGACCGGAGCCGGACCGTGCTCGACGCCCTGGACCTCGGCCGCCTGCCGCCCGCCCGGCCCGACATGGTCGAACAGCTGCTGCCCGCCGACGGCGCCGCCCGCCCGCTGACCCCGGGCGGCCCCGCCCTGCCGGTCTCGGCCCGCGCCCTGGAGGTGGCCCGCACCGGGCAGGGCTCCCACCAGGAGGACGTCACCGTCGACGGCACCCCCTACGGCCTCCTCACCCAGGCCCGCCCCGACGGGCAGGGAGCCGTGATGGTCGGCCAGACCTACGCCGGGGCCGCCGAGGTCGACGAGGCATTCCTGCGACGGATCACCGTCACCAGCACGGCGGCGGCCGTCTCCTGCGCCCTGCTCAGCTGGCTCGTCATCGGCCGGATCCTGCGCCCGGTACGGCGCCTGGCCCACGCCGCCGAACACATCACCACCACCCGCGACCTCGCCACCCCGCTGCCCGCCGCCGGACGCGACGAGGTCGGCGGCCTCACCCGGGCCTTCGAGACGATGGTCGGCGCGCTGCGCCGCTCCCGCGAGCAGCAGCAGCGCCTGGTCCAGGACGCCAGCCACGAACTCCGCACCCCGCTGACCTCGGTGCGCGGCTGCGCCGAACTCCTCCAGCGCGCCCGCGGCCGGCTCGCCCCCGAGGACGAGGAACAGATCCTCGCCACCCTGGTCAACGAGACCGTCGCACTCGACGAAATCGTGCGCGAGCTGGTCGAGTTGGCCACCGACCGGCAGACCGCGGAGGACCCCGAGCCGCTCGACCTGCCGGCCGCCGCCGAGGACAGCGCCCGGCGGTTCCAGCGCCGCACCGGCCGCGAGATCGCCGTCACCGCCGAGGCCCCCGTGCCGGTGCTGGCCCGCCCGCGCGCCCTGCAACGCTGCGTCGACAACCTGGTGGGCAACGCCGTCAAGTTCAGCCCCGACGGCACCCCGGTGGAGATCCGGATCACCGGCACCCGGCTGTCCGTGCGCGACCACGGACCCGGCATCGCCCCCGGCGAACGGCAGGCCGTCTTCGAACGCTTCTTCCGCGCCGCCGGCACCCAGGCCACCCCCGGCTCCGGGCTGGGCCTGGCCATCGTCCACGACCTGGTCGCCGCCGACGGCGGCACCGTCTTCGCCACCGCGGCCCCCGGCGGCGGCGCCGAGGTCGGCTTCCGGCTGCCGCCCGCTACGAGTGAAAGCTGATCTCCGGGTTGCCGGGGGTCGGGCCGTCGAGCAGCGGCTGCGGGATGCCCTTCAGCTGGAGGTCGAAGAACGCCGCGACGTACTGCCGGGTCAGCTGGATGCCGCGCTCGGGGGCGATCGTGGTGGTGGGCGGGTGCGGGAGGCCGAGCTGGCCGGCGAGCAGCGGGATGTCGGTGAAGGAGTGGTGCTCGGCGCCGGCCAGGGTCAGCCAGCGCTTCCAGCCGTCGAGGTTCCTCCAGGCATCCGTCCAGCTGGCGTCCTTCCCGCCGTCCATCTGGTGCTCGATCATCAGGAACGGCTTGCCCTTGAGGCCGGTGGCGGGCACGCCGTAGTCCATGCTGCCGTCGAGGTTGACCCCGGCCCGGACCCGGTCGTCGCTCAGCAGGGTCGGGACGGTCGCCGCGCCGCCGACCGAGTGCCCGGCCATGCCGATCCGGTCGCGGTCGATCAGGCGGGCGTAGCGCCAGGCCGGATGCGGGCGGGTGGTGAGCTGGTCGAGGACGAAGGCGACGTCCTTCGCCCGGCTCGCGTCCAGGTTCGCCCACTCCTCCCTCGGGCCGAACTTGCCGCACATGACGCAGGTGGTGGTGTGCCCGTCGGGGAACGTCGTCCCGCTGTTCTCGTATGTGTGGTCGATCAGCGCGACGACGTAGCCGCGGCTGCTCAAGTCCTCGGCGAGCGCCGTCAGTTCGGTGCGCGGCATGGTGAAGCCGGGGGAGAGCATGACCAGCGGGAAGCGGCCGTGCTGCGGCAGCGCGTCCGTCCTGGACCACGTCCGGGTGTCCGCGACCAGCTCGGCGGGGATGGTGTTGCCGGCCACCTTCGCGTCCAGCAGCAGCCGCGCCGCCTCGGGCGTCATGTACGGGGCCGGCCCGCCGGTGCCCGGCTTCGCGGGGTAGTACATGGAGACCATGAGTTGGCGGGGGCCGGCGGACGGGACCCAGGGGTCGGTCCGTTCCTGGTCGGTCAGGTGCAGGATCTGCCGGCCGACCGCGAACGTCCCCGTGGGGCGCGGGAGTTCGAGCTGGACGCTGGCCTGGATGGTGGCGGTGGCAGATGCGGGTGCGGCCGGCGCGGGCGCGGCGGTAGCGACTGCCAGCGGGAGAGCGAGCAGGAGGGCGGTTGCCGCGGCGGCGCGACGGATTCGGGTCATGGAGCTCAACGTAGGTCGGTGGTGGCCGAGTTGGCGTCACGTCGGAGGCGTAAGGGATCCCACCGAGGGCGTGGCGGGGAGCGGGTCGCGGCCCCTAAGGGTTGTCTTTCGAAGGTGTCCGGGATCCGCGGCAAGATTTCCCGGGACGTGGTGTCGATTCTCGCTACGGTCGTTCGTCATACCTGCGCAACCAGCCCGATCCGACGCACGAGGAGCGCACCCTTGAAGTACCTGCTGCTGATCAACACCGTCGCACCCGACTCCACCGAGGAGCAGCCGGCCGACGGGCCGACCGTCGAGGAGTTCATGGCGTTCGACAAGGCCATCTGCGACGCCGGCGTCAAGCTCGACGGCAACGCGCTCGACACCTCGAACGCGACCAGCGTGCACGTCCGCGTGAACGGCGAACGCATCGTCACCGACGGGCCGTTCGCCGAAACCCGGGAGATCGTCGGCGGCTACCTGCTGATCGACGTCCCCGACCTCGACGCCGCGCTCGACTGGGCCGCCCGCTGCCCCGGGTCCAAGTACGGCAACGTCGAGGTCCGCACCGTCTGGGAGCACCACCAGTCGTGAATGAGCAGCGAGCGGCCCGCTCCGTGGAGGCGGTGTTCCGCGAAGACCGGAGCAGGCTGCTCGCTCTGCTCGCCGCCAGATTCGGCGACCTCGACCTGGCCGAGGAGACCGCCTCCGAGGCCATCGAGGCCGCACTCCAGCGGTGGCCGATCGACGGCGTGCCGGACAAGCCACTGGCCTGGCTGCTCACCACCGCACGCCGCAAGGCCATCGATCGGATCCGGCGCGACCGCACGTACGCGCAGCGGCTGGCGGAACTCCAGGTGGAGAGCGACCGGGCGGCCGTTCCCCCTGCCGGGCCGGGGTTCGACGACATCCCCGACGAGCGGCTGCAACTGTTCTTCACCTGCTGCCACCCCGCGCTCTCGCCCGAGGCCCGCACCGCGCTCACACTGCGCTTCCTCGCGGGCCTCACCACCGCCGAGGTCGCCCGCGCCTTCCTGGTCCCCACCGCGACCATGGCCCAGCGCATCGTCCGCGCGAAGAGCAAGATCCGCAGCACCCGCATCCCGTTCCGCGTCCCCGGCCCGGACGAACTGCCCGCCCGGCTCCCCAGCGTCCTGCGGGTCGTCTACCTCGTCTTCACCGAGGGCTACGCCGCCAGCTCCGGCACCGACCTGCTCCGCCCCGGCCTCGCCGACGAAGCCATCCGACTCGCCCGCATCCTGCACCAACTGCTGCCCCGCGAACGCGAAGTGACCGGCCTGCTCGCGCTGCTCCTGCTCACCGACGCCCGCCGCGCGGCCCGGACCGACGCGGCGGGCAACCAGGTACTCCTCGACGAGCAGGACCGTGCCCTATGGGACACCGGCCTGATTGCCGAGGGACAGCGGCTCCTCGTCCCCGCCCTGACCGGGCCGGGCGTCGGACCGTACGCCGTGCAGGCGGCGATCGCGGCGCTGCACGACGAGGCGGGCGACTTCGAGACCACCGACTGGCCGCAGATCGTCGCGCTCTACGACGTGCTGCTCGAGCTCGAACCGTCGCCTCTGGTCGCACTCAACCGGGCCGTCGCCATCGCCATGTGCGACGGCTACGAGGCCGGACTCACCCTGCTGGACGACCTCACCGAGAGCGGTCAACTCCCCGGCTACCACCTGCTCCCCGCCGCCCGCGCCGACCTCCTGCGCAGGCTCGGCCGCACCACCGAAGCAGCCGCCGCCTACCGGGCCGCCCTCGCCCTCGCCGACGCCGGCAACGAACCGGAGCGGGCCACGCTCGCCCGCAGACTCGCGGAACTCACCGGTGGAAGCTGACCTCCGGGCCCGCGCGACGCAGGTGGTGGTGTGCCCGTCGGCGCGAGACCCTGCACACGAGTACGAGTACGAGTACGGACGGAAGGCCGGGCTGTGCGGAAACTGATCTACGCCATGAACCTGACCCTGGACGGCTACATCGCCGCGGCGCACGACGACATCGGCTGGAGCGGACCGCCGAGCCGCGAACTGTTCCAGTGGTGGCTCGACCACGAGCGGGCGAGCGGCCTGACGCTGTACGGCCGCAAACTGTGGCAGACGATGAGCTCCTTCTGGCCGACCGGCGACCAGCGGCCGGGCGCCACCCCGGCGGAGATCGAGTTCGCGCGGAACTGGCGGGACACGCCGAAGGTGGTGTTCTCCTCGACCATCCACGAGGTCGACTGGAACACCCGCCTGGTCACCGGCGACGCGATCGCCGAGATCACCCGCCTCAAGGCCGAGGACGGCCGCCCCATGAACATCGGCGGCGCCACACTCGCCGGCGCGGCCATGCGCGCCGGCCTGATCGACGAGTACGTGATCGCCACCCACCCGGTCCTGGTGGGAGGCGGCACGCCGTTCTTCACCGCGCTGGACAGCTGGGTGAACCTGAACCTGCTGGAGACACGGACGTTTCCCGGCGGCGTGGTCCTGACCAGGTACGGGACGAGGCGCTGAGCTCTTGCCGTTACAGGTGGAAGGCGATCTCCGGGTTGGCGGCGGCCGGGCCGTCGAGGAGGGGCTGGGGGAGGTCCTTCAGGTGGAGGTCGAAGAACGCCGCGACGTACTGGCGGGTCAGTTGGAGGCCGCGGGTGGGGTCGATGGTGGCGCCGGGCTCGTGGGGGAGGCCGAGTTGTTCGAAGAAGAGTGAGTAGTCGGTGAAGGTGTTGTGGTCGGAGCCGTTGAGGGTGAGCCAGCGCTTCCAGCCGTCGAGGCGGGGCCAGCCGGTTGTCCAGCTGGGGTCCTCCTGGCCGTCCGCGGAGTTGCCGATCAGCAGGAACGGCTTGCCCTGGAGGCCGGTGGCGGGGACGGGGTAGTCCATGCTGCCGTCGAGGTCCACGCCGCCCCGGATGCGGGGGTCGGAGAGCAGGGCGGGGACGGTCGCGGCGCCGCCGCTGGAGTGGCCGGCCATGCCGATGCGGGTGTGGTCGATGAGGTGGGCGTAGCGGGGGCGGGTGGTGAGTTGGTCGAGGACGAAGGAGGTGTCCTTGGCGCGGTTGGCGACGATGCCCGCCCAGTCCGAGTCGGGGGTCAGTGTGTCGCACGGGACGCAGGTGGTGGTGTGGCCGTCGGGGAAGGTGGTGCCGGTGTTCTCGTAGGTGTGGTCGATCAGCGCGACGACGTAGCCCCGGCTGGTCAAGTCCTCGGCCAGGTTGGTCAGTTCGGCGCGTGGCATGGTGAAGCCGGGGGAGAGCACGACCAGCGGGAAGCGGCCCGGGTGCGGCTGCGCACCGGACTTGGCGAAGGTGCGGGCGCCCGCGAGCGTCGAGGTGGGGACGCGGAGGTCGGGCAGTTTGTCGTCCAGCAGGAGTCGGGCGGCCGCGGGGGTCATGTAGGGGGCGTTGTCGCCGGTGCCGCGTTCGGCGGGGTAGTACAGGGAGACCATCAGCTGGCGCGGTCCGGCGGATGGGACCCACGGGTCGGGGCGGTTCCGGTCGGTCAGGTGCAGGATTTCCCGGCCGACCGCGAACTGCCCGGTGGGGCGCGGGAGTCCGAGGTGGACGCCGGCTGTGGCGGAGGGCGCTGCCGCCGCGGGTGTGGCGGCAGCCAGTGGCAGGGCGAGCATCAGCGCTGCCGCGGCGGCAGTGCGGCGAAGTGCGTTCATGGCGGTCAACGTAGGTAAAGAGGAGGAAAGTTGACGTCATGTCAGAGAGGTAGGCGCCCTGGCCGCACCCCTTAGGGGAGGGTGAGCCGGCAGGAGGAGGCCGAAGTGGCCTGGTCGGCCCCTCCGGTAACTGCGTCAGCCGTGGTGGCGGTCGCCGGGGTCCGCCCCGGGCGGCGGGTTCTGGCCGATCAGGGTGAGCAGCCCGGGGAAGCGTGCCTCCAGGTCCTCCCGGCGCAGCTGCGCCTTCCTGCTGTTCCCCCGGTCGATCTGCTGGACCAGCCCGGATTCGCGCAGGACGCGGAAGTGGTGGCTGAGCGTGGACTTCGAGACCCCGAGCCCGAAGGACAGACAGGTCCGCTCGGTGCCCTCCGGCAGTTCCGCGAACTCCTGGACGACCCGGTACCGCAAGGGATCCGACAGGGCGTTCAGGATCGCCGCGAGCTCCATCTCGTCGCGGCTCGGGTGGCCTTCCGCGTCGACCATCTCTCTGTCTCTCCGTCGCTCGCCGGACATCGCCGTGGGGCAGGTTCGATTTGCATAGTACCTCTGCTCCCTGAAAGCCTCAGGTTCGATAGAGACCGAACCTTGGGTTCGGAGTCCTCCGGAACGGGAGCTTCCCCAGCCATGGCTGCACAGACCGAATCCCCCCTCGTCGGGGAAGACGCCGGCCCCCGGGCCCCGGGGCACCAGCGGCGGACACTGATCCTGGTCGCCGTCCTGCTGGCCGTCTTCGTCGTCCCCACGTCCATCTCCGGCACCGGCGTGGCGCTGCCGTACATCGGCTCCGACCTCGACGCCGGCCTGGTGCCCCTGCAATGGGTCGTCAACGCCTTCAACGTGGCGTTCGCGTGCTCCACCCTCGCCTGGGGGTCCATCGCCGACATCATCGGCCGGGTCCGCGCCTTCGCGCTCGGCGCCACGATCTACGCGGCCGCCTCGCTGGTCAGCGTCCTCGCCGGCAACGTGATCCTGCTGGACGTCGCCCGTGCCCTGGCCGGCATCGGCGGCGCCGCGATCTTCTCCGGTGGCACGGCGCTGCTCTCCACCGTCTTCGAAGGTCCCGCCCGCGGCCGGGTGTTCGCGCTCTTCGGCACCGTCGCCGGCATCGGCGTCTCCTTCGGCCCGTCGCTGTCCGGCGCGCTGATCGAGAGCGCCGGCTGGCGCTGGGTGTTCGCCGTGCACGTGATCGTGCTCGCCGTGGTCCTGCTCGCCGTCCCGACCATGCGCCGCGCCGTTCAGGAGACCCGCACCCAGGGCGCGCGCATCGACATCCTCGGCTCCGCCCTGTTCGTTCTCGCCATGCTGCTGCTCACCACCGGCATCGCGCAGGGCCCGCAGTGGGGCTGGACCGGCCCGGGCGTGCTCGGCCTGTTCGCCGGCACGGTCGTCGTGCTCGCGATCTTCGCCGCCGTGGAGAAGCGCAAGGAGCACCCGATGCTCGACCTGAGCATCGTGACCAACCGCCGGTTCATGGCGATCTGCCTGGTCCCGGTGGCCGGATCCTTCGGCTTCGTCACCATGCTGACCTACCTGCCCAGTTACCTCACCGCCGCCGGCGGCTACCCCAGCGGCGCGGCCGGTGCGATCATGCTGATGCTGACCGCCCCGATGCTGGTCCTCCCGCTGGTCACCGCCAAGCTCGTCGCCAAGGGCGTTTCCGCGATCGGCATCATCCACCTGAGCCTGGCCCTCCTGGTGGCCGGCGCCGTCGGCCTCGAACTCTTCGAACCCGACATCAACCTCGGCCTGGTCGCCCTGCCCATGGTGATCACCGGCACCGGCTACGCCCTCGCGGCCGGCCTCGTCGACGGCCAGGCCCTGGCACTCGTCGCCCCGGAACGGGCCGGCATGGCCGCGGGCTTCCTCAACACCATGCGCCTCGGCAGCGAGGCCGTCGCCGTGGCCGTCTACGGCTCGCTGCTCGCGACCGTCATCAACGGCAGGACCCGGGACGGCATCGCCGGCTACCCCGGCGCCGGTGACCCGGCCACCGTCGCCGGGACCGTCGCGAGCGGCAACATCTCCGGCCCCGCCGGACAGGTCGCCGAGACGCAGCGCGCCGGCTTCACCGACCTCCTGGTCCACGCCTATGACGGCGCCTTCCACACCGTCCTGTGGGTGCTCGGCGGTATCTGCCTGGTGCTGCTCGTGCTCGTCGTGGCGCTGCTGAGCGGCCGCAAGGCCGGGCGCGCAGCGGCCAGTTGACCCCGCGGCCACTTCGGGGCGGAAACCGCCGCTCCCGCCTGCCCGGACGTCCCGGGCGGGCGGCGAGCCCGGGGGCTACCGCTGGGCGTCGAGCAGCGCCTGGATGTGGTCGGGCGCCTTCTGGATCGGGTGCACGACGACGCTCCCGTCCTCCGGCAACCACTCGGCCGCAGCGCCGAGTTCGAGCGCGACCGCGAAGACCTTCGCCGCGTCGAGGTGCTGCGACCCGTCTGTGTCCGGCTCGTCCTGCATCACCGCGTCGGTGACCGGAACGGAGACGTACGCCTCCTCCACCGTCGTGCGCTGCAGGCGAACCGAGATCGAGTAACTCGTCATGTCTCCCCCTTGACCGATCGCCGCCGCTGTCGGCGGCCGAGGCGCCAACCCTAGTGGCTCGGGTGGTGAGCGGGCCGAGGCCCGGGGAGGACCTGCTGGGGAGGGCGGCGGGCGGCGGGCGGCGGGCCGGCGCTCCTTGGACGAATGACCTCTCCGCCGCGGACGTACGCGCCGGTAAGACCCCGAGTGCCCGGCGGACACCGGAGCGGGCCGAAGACGCGCCCTCGCGCACCCGCAGGCGCCTGCCGTGCTCGGACGGGCTCCGGCATTGACGTCCGGGCATCGGACAAGTCAGCTGACGGGGTCCCCTGGCTCCCGCCCACGCCGAGTGTGCGCCCGGCCATAAGGTCGTTCCCGTGACCGAGACCGCCGCGCCACCCCCGCCCGACACCCAGAGCCAGACGCTTCGCCAACTGCTGGGCGAACCCGCCTGGACGGCGATGCTCGACGGCGCACTGGTGCGCCGCCACCCCATCGGTTCCACGCTGCTCAGGCAGGGCGAAACGGGGCAGCACGTCCTGGCGCTGCTCGGCGGCGTCGCGAAGGTGCTGCGGCGCGAACACAGCGGCGAACTCACCCTGTTGGCGTTTCGCGGGCCCGGCGAACTGCTCGGCGAAGTGGCCGTCCTCGACGGCGGTACCCGGTCGGCGAACGTGCTCTCGATCACCGACTGCACGGTCGCCGTCCTCGCCAAACCGACGTTCCTGCACATCGTCGCCGCCCAGAACCTGTACCCCGTCCTGGTCCGCTACGCCCTCGCCCGCCTGCGCGAGTCCGACCTCGCCCGGGCCGGCGGTGACATACTGCCCCGCCTCGCCGCCGCCCTGCTCACCCTCGCCGACCTCTCCGCCGCACCGCCCGGCGGACCCGTCGAACTCGCCCTCACCCGCGAGGAGTTGGCCCAGCACCTCGGCGTCTCCCGGAACACCGTCAGCACCGGCCTGGGTGAACTCGCCCCGCTCGGCGTGCAGAGCGCCCGGAAGCGCGTCCTGCTCACCGACCTGCCCGCGCTGCGCCGTGCGGCCCCACGGCATTGACCAGCCGTCAGCCATGCTGTGACGCCCGTCACTCTCCTTTCGCACTGCGCGAGCACACCGCCTCGCGCGAACTCGGGAAGCTGGAGGCGCTTCGTCCGCACAAGAAGATTCCGAGGTGCCGCCATGACCCAGTACGACCAGTACGACCAGTACGACGAGCACGAGCCGATGCGCCGCCCGTACGACCGGCCGCTGCCGCAGGCCAGTGCCCTGCCGCACAGTCGCAGCCGCCAACTGCCGCCCTACCGGGGGCTCGTGGCCGTCGACGCCAAGGACTTCACCGGGTACCCCGCGATCGAGCACGGGGTGATCAGCCGGGCCGTGCCGGAACTGCTGGAGCGCTCCTTCGAACGGGCCGGCCTGGCCCACGTCTGGGACGACCGGCGGTTCCCCGCGTCCACCGGCGACGGCTACATCTTCGGCTTCGACCCGGCCTGGATGCCGTTCCTGATCCACCCCTGGCTGCACACCCTGCAGGACGTGCTGACCGAGTTCAACGTCCACTCGGCCGGCGCCGTCCGCACCCGGCTCCGGGTCAGCCTGCACATCGGCCCGCTGCCCGACACCGGCGACGAGTTCGACGGCAACGGCACCCCGCGCAACGACACCCACCGGCTGCTCGACTCCCGCCCCGTCAAGGCGATGTTGGCCGCGTCCAGCGAAAGCATCACCCACGTCGCCGCGATCCTCTCCGACCGCTGCTACCAGGACGCCGTCGCCTCCGGCTACACCGGCCGCCACCCCGACCACTTCGTCGAGGTCCCCGCCACCGTCGAGGGCAAGCGCTTCGACCAGCGCGCCTGGCTGTACGTCCCGATGCCCTCCGGCAACCTCTACGACCGCCGCATCCTCGGCGACCGCGTCGTCGACGAACACGAATCCGCGAAGTCCGCCGCGGACACCGACGAGCGGGGCGTCGGTCGGCCCGCGCGGTCCCACGTCACCCAGCGGGCCGACCGGGGCATCATCAACTCCGGTACCGTGCACGGCGGTCAGAGCGTCACCAACACCGGCCGCGACAGCATCGGCGGGGACCGGTTCGGCGGGGACAGGATCGGCGGCGACCGCCTCGGCATCGCCGGTGACTACGTCGGCGGTAACAAGTCCGGCACCGTGAACGGCAACCAGGCCGGTACGGTCCACGGCAACCAGGGTGACACCGTGCGCGGCAACAAGAAGGAGAAGCGCCGGTGACCGCGCCCGATGCCGGACCCCTCGAACAGGCGGCGGAATCCTTCGCGGACGACCCCGACGAGGAGATGTACGACGACGAGTTCGCCGACCGGTTCGCGGAGCACCTCGCGGGCGGGCAGCCGTTCATCTACGCCCCCAACGGCAGCATCAACACCGGCTCCGTGTACGGCGGCCAGCGGGTGAAGAACGTCGGCGCATCGGTCGGCGGCCCCGGGCCGCGCCGCGTCGAGGCCTTCGAAGGGCCGATCACGGAGGCGGAGATCCTCGACGCGCGGTTCGGATTCGCCGAACCCGACTGGTTCCGGCAGGCGCTGTCCGAACTCTCCACCCGGATCCTGTTCCTGACCGGCGAGCCCGGCAGCGGACGCCGCACCGCCGCGCTCAACCTGCTGTACCGGCACAGCGGCCACAGCCTGGACCTGCGCGCTCTCGACAGCGGCGTGGACCTGTCCTCCTGGCGGCCCACCCACACCAAGGTGCGGGGCTACCTGGTGAACGGCCTACTGCCTCAACAGTCCTTCGGGCCCGCGGTGTTGGCGAACCTGCGCGCCAAGCTCAAGGACGCCGGCGCCTGCATGGTGATCGTCCTGCCCAACGAGCCGAGCAGGCTCCGCAGCCTCACCCGCGAGCTGCACGTCGAGCCGATCCGCTGCACGCCGCCCACACCCAGCAAGGTCTTCAACGCCCGCCTGGCCGCCACCGTCCCGTCCGAGCAGCGCCGCAACCGTTTGGAGGACCGGTTCAGGCCGCTACTGACCAGCGAGCTGACGCCCAGTCAGGTCGCCGAACTGGTCGCCGAAGTGGCCGCCGGCGGGGACGACGGCCCTGACCCCGAGGCGCTGCGCGAGCGCCTCAGCTACCTCGCCGAGGACGAGGTGCCGGAACTGCTCGACCGGCTCCGCAACGACCCCGACGGCCTGGCACTCCTGCTGGCCATCAGCGTCCTCGAAGGGCTCGATCACCGGATCGTCCAGGACGAGGCCAGGCGGCTCGTGGCCCTGGCCGACGGGCGACTCGACGCCGTCCTGACCGGCGAGGACGAAGGTGCCAAGCGCAGCACCCGTCCCAACCCGAAGTTCGTGCTGCGCCGCCCGCTCGAAGAGCTCCTCAGGATGGTGCGCGCCGAGTGCGGGCCGCCGGAGATCCGCAACACCTCCGGCTTCAACTACACGGTAGAACCAGTGCACTTCACCCGGCACCGACAGAGCGAGACCGTGCTGCGTCACCTGTGGCGGCAGTACGGCGGGTCGTCCGAACTGCTCACCGAGTGGATGGACACCATCCCCGGCAGGGACAGCGACCTCGCCGAGCGGGTCGGCCGGGTGATGGGCCTGGCCGCCAGCTGGGGCGGCGGCCGGCGGGCGCTGCGCCACATCGAGACACTGGCCGACTCGGACCGGGCCCGCAGTCGGAGCGCCGCCGCCTACGCGCTCGGCATCGCCGCGCAGGAACCGGTGCTCGCCAGTGAGGTCAAGTACCGTCTGGATCAGTGGAGTTACCAGGCCGGCAAGTACCGGCGCTGGACGGTCGCCCGAGCCTGCGGAACGGACTTCGGTCTCGCCCGGCCGGAGGTGGCGCTCACCATGCTGCACCGCTGCTACCGGGGCCGGGACGGCGACGAGGCCGGTGTGGCGGGCGAAGTGGGCAGGGCGTTGTCCGCGCTCTTCGCGGCTGGCAACGAGGAACTCGTGTTTCGCGCCCTCACCACTTGGGCCGAGCGGCCCGGTGGTGACGCGGATCTCCTCCTGTGGGTCTTCCCCAGCCTGATGTACTGCGACGATTCCTGGTTCCAGCGGCATCTGACCACCGTCACCGAGCACACCGCCACCGTCCTCGCCCTGGTCCGCCAACTCCTCGATGACGAGCGCCACTTCCGCACCATCTGCTTCGCCCTGCTCTACTGGTGTCGCACCGCTGTTTGGGACGAGGAGTTCCGGCCGGCGGTCGAGGCCCTGCTGTCCGCCCTCGCCCAGGACATGCGGCACGGCGTCTTCGCCCTGTTCGTCGAGATCGACCGCTACGACGGCGACCTGGCCGGCCGTCACATCGCCCGCCAGGCCCTGGAGGACTGGCGCCGCGGAACTCCGCGCACCAACCGCCAAGCGGCCAACGGCAGTTATCCCGCATCACCGGACGGAGGATCCGATGTCCACTGAGAACGACGCACCGCTGTACGTCCGGGCCCCGCGCGCCCTGTGGCGGGAGGTGCTACGCCACCGCTGGTCCGCGCCGCGCAACCGGGCGCTGGTCCTGCGTGACCGCAGCGGCGGCTTCCACCGGGCCGGGGCCGACCCGAGCGGCCCGGCCCTCGGCAAGTTCCCGGCCGCCCGGCTGCGCCTGCGCGACTACGACCAGGCGTTCCACGTCGACCTCGACCAGCGCGTCGGCTCCCGCACCGTCGGTCTGCCGACCGGTCGCGGCACCAGGTCGACCGACGTCCGGGTGCTGTGGTGGGCGGACGATGCCGCGCAGGTGGTGCGCAGTGGCACGCTGTACGGCTGGCATCCGGTGCGCAAGGAGCTGGAACGGTGCCTGGGCCACATCGGTGACGAGTACGCCGCCCTCGGGAGGCGGGTCACCGCCGACGTCCTGCTCCAGTACCTTGGCGGGCCGCGCCGCCTGCCCGATCACGGCCTGGTGTACCGCGTCACGGACGTCTCCACCCGTGAGGACGCGGAGGAACTGCGGCTCGGCGAACCGGCGGAGGCGGGTGCGCCGTACCCGTGGACCGACAGCCGGGAGGAGTACGAGTTCTGCAAGCAGGCCGTCCAGGAGGGCCCCGTCTCGCTCGCCGCGCTCTGGCTGGTGCGCCATCCGGAGCAGGTCAGCCAGGTGCTGGACTGGGCGGTCGGCCACGCCGACCTGATTCGCGGCGAGACGACCTGGCAGGACCAACTGGCGGGCCTGCTCGGCAAACTGCCGCAGCAGGAGCAGGACGAGCTCTCCCTGCTGCTGCACGACCGGCTGTCCGCACTCGGCCGCCGCGTCCCCGGCCCGACGCCGCCACCCGCTCCGCAGACGCCGCCACCCGGCCACGACTGGACCGGCGGCGGCCTGAACGGCCGGGTGGCCGGTGACCGGCTGAACGGGGTGGCGCGGTGATGCGGTTACCCGTCCGGCATCGCACGACCGCGGCGGCGTTGCGCCGGCGGCGGGATGGCGCGCACGTGGGGCCGGCGTCGCGCAGCGCACGGGCGGTGGCAGCCATGGAACGGCTGGCGGCGGCCAACAGCGCCGAGCTCGGCCGGGCCGACGCGAAGGCCGCGGTGCTGCTGGCTTCACGGGTGCGGCGTTCGGGGCGTTCCTCCCGTTGAGCCGCGACGGCGGTGGCGGGTCCTGGCCCGCGCACCTGCTGTGGTGGACGACGGCGATGAGTGCGCTGCTGGCCGTTGCGTGCTTCGTCGCCGCGATCGTGCCGCGCCGCCGCCGGGGGCGGTCCAGGGCGACCGGCGCGCCCGGCTACTTCGAGCACATCACCGCGGCGGACGGCGCCGAGCGGCTGGGCGGCGAGTTCGAGGCGTCCGGGCGGGATCCGGGGCGGGCATTGCTGTCCTCGCTGATCGGGACCAGTGCGATCATCCGTTCGAAGTACCGCTGGATCGAGGCGGGCACGACGCTGCTGCTGCTCGCCCTGATGCAGTTCGGCGCGGTGCTGCGGCCGGTCTGACACGCCGCAGCCCCGGCCTGGTCGGGCCGGGGCTGCGGGTGGGTGCCGGGGTGGTCAGGCGGCGGCGGGGGCCGGGAGGTCGAGGCCGCGGGTGGTGACCAGGTGGGCGGTGCCGTCCACCAGGCGGTAGGAGAGGCCGACGACGGCGGTGCGTCCGGCGTCGACCGCGTCGGAGAGGATGCGCGAGCGCTCCATCAGCAGGGCGACGGTGTGCCTTATGTGCTCGTTGATGAAGTGGGAGTTGTCGGTGTGTCCGGCGGCGTTCGCGGCGAGCACGCTCGGGGTGACCCGTTCGATCACGTCGCGGACGAAGCCCTCGCCGGTGGCGCCGGCGGCGACCGCCTCGCGGGTGGCGGCGACGGCGCCGCAGGAGTCGTGGCCGAGGACCACGACCAGCGGGGTGCCCAGCAGGCTCACGCCGTATTCGATGCTGCCGAGCACCTCGGGACCGAGCACGTGGCCGGCGGTGCGGACCACGAACAGGTCACCGAGGCCCTGGTCGAAGATGATCTCGGCGGCGAGTCGGGAGTCGGAGCAGCCGAACAGCACCGCGAACGGTGCCTGCGCCGGCGCCGTCTGGGTGCGGCGGGCCGCATCCTGGTTCGGGTGGTAGGGGCTACCGGCGACGAACCTGCCATTGCCCGCCAGCAGCATCTCGAAGGCTTCCCGGGGAGTGAGGTTCGCGGCGTCTGTCATGCCCGCAGACTACGTCCCCCGGCTAGGGGCAGGCTCGTCCGGGCCACCTCCTGGACGCGCCGGAGCCGCTCACGGAACGGGACGAACCGGTCGAAAATGGCCGGAATCGTTCGGATATCGGTGTGGCGGCGGCGATAATTATGCAGGAACTGCGCCGTTGGTGCGGACACCATCGATCCCGCCGACCGCCCCGCGAGCGCGTTGACGATGCACCGGGCCGGCACCGCTCAGTAGCAGCGGTACTCGCGGTAGCCCTCGTTGGTCTCGCCGTAGTTGTTGCGGAACACCACGTTGTAGTGGCCGTACCGGGCCCCGTTGCCGCCGGTGAACGTGTACGCCAGGGTCTGCACGAACCCGCCGTTGCCGTAGTAGTTGGTGTAGTAGTCCGGGCAGCCCATGCCCGTCAGGTCGGCGATCCCCGCGGCGGAGGCGGTGCCGGTCATTCCGGCCACCAGCGCACCCCCGAGGGCGAGAACGGACATGGCCTTGGCGGCGCGGCGGACGGGCACGGGGGCTCCTCTGGGTAGGGAGGTTCGGGGCGGCCGTGGGTGGGCCGGGAGGGATCTTGCCCGGGTTGAGTTGAGCGCGTCAATGGTATGTACCAATCGGCGCCGGAGGATGGCTGGAATCGGACTCGCGGCGCGGTGGCGTGCCCTCGGCAGCGAGGGAGGGCCGCTCGGGATGCCGGGCCGAGCTGCGCCAACTCCTCGGCGAGGCCGCCCCGTCGGGCCGCCGCCCCGTCGGGCCGCTTCGCCGTCGGGCCGCTTCGCCGTCCGGCGGCCGAGCGTCGAGCGTCGAGCGCGGAACTCCGTGGCGAGGTGGCAATCGGGTCCGGCATCATCCCCGTGTGATCATCATGCAGCCCGTTCTGGAGATCTTCGCCGACGACGACTTCACGCTCTGGCCAGTCGGCAACCACGAGCCGTACGGGGTCCTGGCACTGAACGGGAAGTTGACGCCGGCGGAGGTCGGCACGGCAGTCAAGCGGATCGCCGACTGCAACGACTTCGAGCCGGAGGAAGAGCACGGGCCGTGCCCGACCGATCCGCTCGGTATGTTCCTGAACGGGCTGCTCACCATGCCGGACCTGTTCGCCGCCGGCGGCCTCCGGTTGACCGACACCGCGACCGGCACCGTTTTCGAGCCCGGCTGCTGCAACGGGCTGGAGACCTGGCGGGACTGGCTGGACGCGCTGGAGGTCGGGGGCAGCGCCACCTTCGGCCACGACCCGTCCCCGCTGGCCGAACGCGTTGGCGGCACCGTCCGGCTGACGCTCGACGCCGAGGCCGAGAGCGCCGGCCCGGTGATCGAACTGCCGGTGGACGAGGTACGCGCACTCGTCGCCGGCGCCGAGCAGGACCTGCGGGACTTCCTCGGGCTTGCCGCAGCCTGGGCCGAGCAGCACCTGCCGACCCACGCCGCCGCTGTCACCGCCGCCCTGTCTCGAGCGCTGGACCTGGACCAGGACCTGGAGCTCGCCGAATGACCAGCTTCCGGACCCACCGGGCCCGCGTGCACGACGACCGGCTCCCCGTCCACCGGCGGCACAGCGCGCTGCGCACCTGCGTCACCGAATTCGCCCCCTACGGCTTCCGTGCGACCTACCACCACCTCACCCTCAGCGCCCGCATCCCCCGGCGCCTGGAGGCGGACCCAGACTCGCTGCTGCGGGCAGTGGAGGAACTGCACGAGGCCAGGCTGCTGTGGCGCGAGCGGGCGGAGCAGTTCGCAGAGCAACGCCGCGCGGAGAAGCGGGCCGGGCGGCGGGCCGTACCGAACCCCCGGCCGTGGTGGCTGTGGAACGGGTCGGAGAATTGGCCGGAGCGCGTCTGGTGCGACGACCCGTTCCGCCACCCGTCGCTGCACCTGGCCGCGTACGTCCGGCGCCAGAACGCGCTCCTCGACGGCGCCGAACTCCCCGGCTGCCCGGCCTGCGGGGACGA
Source organism: Kitasatospora sp. NPDC004615 (assembly GCF_042873545.1). Lineage (NCBI taxonomy): Bacteria > Bacillati > Actinomycetota > Actinomycetes > Kitasatosporales > Streptomycetaceae > Kitasatospora > Kitasatospora sp. NPDC004615. Next base: position 205,965 of record NZ_JBIALQ010000010.1, on the reverse strand, counting down.
GGGCGCGCCGACATCGCACGCGACCGGGCACGGCTGGATCGAGCTGTGCGCCCGTTGCTCGTGGGTGACGGCACCATGCCCGTGCGGGCGGTGGCACCCGCTCGAGCCCACGGTCACGAACAGCTGGCCCGCGATCTGGCGGCGGGCGCACATGGGCGATGATGGCAGGCCCAACCCGCACTGGCCCGCGAGCTGATGCACGCGTCCCCCGCACCCCGAACGACAGGAACTGACCCGTGAGTCTCCTCGTACACACCTTCCTCCGCGCCGCCGACGGCGGATGCGACTTCCTGGAGGACCCCGCGTACGGCAAGACCCTGGCCGGTTTCGAGAGCACCCGGAAGCGGCTCTGGGGATCCGAGGCGATGCGGGACCTGGGCGCCCGGTTCTTCCCGCGGCTCGACGGCTACGACCTCTACGCGGAGCCGGACGAGATCGACGAGTTCCTCGCCGAGTGCGACCTCGTCCGCCCGCATCTCGACCAGCTGGCCGCGCAGGGCGGTTACGACGCCGACTACGTCGCCGAGCGGTTCGACAACATCGTCGTTGCCGCGCGCCGGGCCAAGTCGGTGGGCGGCGGGATCGTCGTCTGGTAGTCATGCCGGGTATATGGCCGGGGCGGGTGTTGGCGGGCGGGGTTACGGTCTCGGCCCATGGGGTTCTCGGGATCTTTTGTCGTGGCGCGGGTCGACCGGCCGTTGAACGAGTTGGCATCGGTTCGGGCAGCGGGTGCGCCGCTCTACTGGTTGGCCACGGACGGGGCGTGGCAGATCCTTCAGATGCACACGGACGACAAGACTCCGGACGCGATCGTCGCGGAGACGGGGGGTCCGGTGCTTGAGATGCACGTCCACGACAGCGACCTCGCCTGGGTGGAGGCCAAGGGTCTGGCCGACCTGGGTTGGCGCGGTGTGCTGTCTCCGGAAATGGCGCGGGATCACCAGGTCCCCGAGTGGTGGATCGGCGAGCCCGACGAGGTCGGCCGCAAGGCCGTGGCCTGGGCGGAGGGGGCCGGGCTGCGGCCCGATCCGGCCGCCGTTCGGGCTGCCCTGGTCGCGGAGAGCGACCCGTTTGCTGAGGACTTGATATTCGCCCTGGTCAAGGCCATGGGCCTCAGGTTCGGTCCTGGCGAGAACCTGATACTCAGCTAGGGCATGCCTGAACGGCGGTGCGGGGACGGCCCGTTGGGCTTCCGCCGTCAGGCGGGTTGGCGGTAGAGGACGGCCGTCGCCGCCGTGATGGTGGCGGCGAGGAGGAGTGCCCAGGGGAGGTGGTGGTGCAGGACGAGGAGGGCGCCCGGGGCGGTGCCGGCGGTCATGGTGAGGGCGGCGAGGATGCGGCGGCGCTGGTGGGGGGAGTGGCGGCCGGCCAGGCGGGTGTCGGCGGCGAGGCCGGTGAGGGTCATGGTCAGGACGGTGGTGGTGAGGTCGGGGACGCCGAGGCTGCGGACGGTGGCGTTGCGCAGTCCCATGGCGACGGCGAGCAGGGCGATCACGCCGTACTGCACGGCGCCACCGGTGCCCACGGCGAAGGCCACGACGGCGGCGGCGAGGTGGAGCAGGGTTTCGGCGGCGAGGGCCGGTCGGAGGCGGCCGGTGGTGAGGCGTCCGCCGAGGGCCGCGCCGAGCAGGAACGCGCCGAGCGAGGTGAGTGAGCCGAGGGTGGAGAATCCGGGCGCGCCGGCCAGCGCGAAGCCGATGACGACCACGTTGCCCGTCATGTTGGCGGCGAACACGTGGTCGAGCCCGAGGTAGCTGACGGCGTCGATCAGTCCGCTCACCGCCGTGAGCCCGAACAGCGCGAGGGCCAGCGGGTCGCCGTCCTCGGTGGCCGCGCCGATCGGCCGGGAAGGCGGCGGGTTTGCGGCGGACGCGGGCACGGCTCCTCCGGGGCGGACGGACTGTCGGCTGGTCAGTAGCCTGCCAGGGCACCGCCGCACACCGATGGACCCCACAAGCGGCCGACACGTCCGGCCGAACGCCGGGCGCGGGCCGCGTCTGCGGGCATGCTGGTGCCCATCGACGTAACCGGCCTTCGGCGTACGGGGAATGACGATGAACCAGTGGGAATCGTCCGGCGCGCCACCGAACCGTCGCGCCCTGCTGACCGCCGCCGCCGAAACCCTGGCGGCCGTCGCGTCACCGGCCGTCGCCGCGGGCGCGCCGTCCGGGCGGGATCCGGAGACGTTCGGGCCGACGGCGGTGCGGCCGGGGGATCCGCGGTACGAGAGCCTGCTGCGGGGCGACAACCACCGGTTCTGCGGGAGACCTGGCGGAACCAGCCGGCCGCATGCGCGTCCGTGACCCGGGACCACGGGTCTGCCGGGCCGGGTACTCGATCTACTTCACGGTCAGTCAGCGGCTGCCGGGTTGCCGGCATGTCGGCCGGAGAGGACGAAGGCTGCGCCCACGGGAAGGCGGCGATCTCAGTCGTGCGGGACGACGGCGACCGGGGCGGTGCAGTGGTGGATCGCCGCGTGGGCGACAGCGCCGAGCCGGGTGCCGAGGCGGTGCTGCCGGCGGCCCACCACGACCAGGTCGGCCTGGGCCGAGGCGGCGACCAGCGCGTGCGCGGCACCGCCGGTCCTGGTCTCGGCGACGGCCTCGACGCCGGGATGTGCCGCCCGGACCGGCGCGAGCGCCTTGGCCAGCACGTCCATGAGCTCGGCGCCACGGAGTTCCACGTCCTCCTGCGGCGGCATCCAGCCTGCCGCGGTCCAGAACGGGACCGCCTCCCATCCGTGCACTGCCCGCACTCGCGCCCCCCGGCGCTCGGCCTCGGCGAACGCGAACTCCAGCACCGCCGCGGAGGACTCACCGCCCACGCCCACGACGATCTCGGGGCGGTCGGCGGCGTCGGCAGGAGCTGCGGGCGCGCCGTCGCGGACCAGCACCACCGGGGTGGTGCTGCGGGCGGCCACGGCCAGGCCGACGGAGCCCACCACCAGGCCGGCGAAACCGCCGAGGCCGCGTGAGCCCAGCACGACGAGCCGGTGCTCCGCGGCACGGGCGAGCAGGGCGTCGGCGGGGTCGTCGGCCACCGCCTCGGTGACGACGTCCAGCGCGGGGTGAACGCCGCGCAGCCGGTCAGCGACCTCTTCCAACTTCAGCAGGGCGCCGCGGTGGGGAGCCGCCGCGGGCCCGTCACTCCAGGCCGAGCCGAGCCAGGGCCAGGCGTGCACGATCCGCAGCGGTTCGCCCTGCCGGGCCGCCTCGGCGGCGGCCCAGCCGACTGCGGTTTCGGACCGCGCCGATCCGTCGAACCCGGTGACGATTCCGTGGGCCATGGCCGTTCCGTTCTGTCGGGCGGTGACCCGGTGTCCCGCCTCCGGGATCCATGCTGCTGCTCGCGGCGACCGCCCCGACAGGGCCCGACGGTCCCTCGCGCGGACCCAAGGTCCTTCTTCGCAGCAGGACTTGGCATGGGGCCGGGTGGCGTCGGCGGGCTACTCAGCGCAGCCAGCGGCGGGACCGGGCCACCGGCAGGGTGGCCCACCAGCGGCCCAGGCCCCAGCGGTCACCGGCCTGCGCGGCCGCGAGGACGATCGACAGGAGGGCATAGACCATGTGGTGGTCGATGACCGGGTTGGTCGATCCGCTGGGTGCCCCGCCCGCGAGGTGTCGGGCGGGAGGCCATTCGGCCGCCCAGTGGAACCTCCGGAATCTTGCTGACCTTTCGCTGACCCCGGATGTTGGATCACGCCCCTGAGCTGGGGAGAGACGTCGATCTCGTGATAACAAGCAGAACTACCCGCGCCTGCAACGGGTCAAGGCCCGCTGGGACCCGCGCGACGTCTTCCGGCACGCCCTGTCGATCGAACTGCCGCACTGACCTGGCATGCAGGCCCGAATCGAGTATCCGGAGCCGCAGCCGAATCCTTCGGTGTGTCCACAAATGATGTGATCATGTGAAGTGAGTGTTCGTCAGATCACTTAGGCGGTAACGTCTTTCGCCATGGGGCGGGAGGATCCTTGGCTCGCGCGCATCGAGGACACCCAGGGGCGTGTGCATGGTGCCGGGACGATGCTCGACGGCGAGTATGTGCTGACGTGTGCGCATGTGGTCGAGGAGGCGATCGGCGCTGTGCGCGGGGCCGATCGCGAGGTCCGGGTCCGTATTGCCGGGCGTCCCGACGAGGCCCATCCGGCGACCGTTGTCGAGAGTTGCTGGCAGCCGCCGTTGCCGGACCAGCGCGGGGATGTGGCGATTCTCGCCCTTCGGTCCGTGGTGCCGGGCGCGCCGCGGGCGAGGATCCGGCGGACCTGGCAGCACGACGAGATCGTGCGGATCTTCGGCTTTCCGGCGGGTACCGACAACGGCCAGCTGGCCCGGGCGAAGATCGCCGCGTACGACTTCACGGGGGAGCGGGTGCAGCTCGACGCGGTGCTGGAGCAGCGCGTCGATCGCGGGTTCAGCGGTGCGGCGGCGCTTGCCGCGAGTGGTGAGATCCTCGGCGTGATCGCGGTGGTCCGGGCGCCGCTCGCCGAGAGCAGCTGGATGATCGCGGTCCGGACGCTGTACAAGTACGCGAGCGCGGTGCTCGACGGGCACCTGGCGAGCCGGCCCTCGCAGGTGGCGCCGAGCGACTGGTCGTCGCCGCGGGTCCCGGAGGTCCTGGACGACCCGGTGCAGCTTGCGCTGACCCGGCACCTGGTCGGCTGGCTGGCGTCCGGTGGGCCGGGCGGGGTCTGTGCGATCGGCGGTGGCGGCGCGGTCGCGCTGACGTCCCGTCTGGTGGGCCTGACGGTGCCGGGCTACCGTCGGGCGGCCCCTGACGAAACCGTCACCGGCGCCCCGCCCGGCACCGTTCCCCAGCTGGGTGAGGTGGACGCGGCCGTCGACGCGACCGGGCGGACGACGGAGCAGGTCGCCGAGCAGCTCGCGGAGAGTCTGAGTCTGCTGACCGACCGCGTCACCGATGAACTCTTCCACCAGCTGGAGGAGTTGGGCTCACCGATCGTCGTCGTGGTGAACGCGGTCGACCTGGCGGCCGACCCCGGTGAGCTGTACTACCGGCTGCTCGAACCGATCGCCGCACGGGCGCCGAGCATCGGCGTGCGCCTGCTGCTCGCCTACCACGGCGACCCTCCGCGCTACGTCCGCAGCGCGGTCGCGGCGAGCCTCGGGCGGCCCGCCGCGACCGCCCCGCCGGGCGGTCAGCGGGGCGGTGGACACGGCGGGGCGACGCGGTTCGGCCAGCGACTCGAGCGGCTCGACCGGTTGGTGGAGGAGGTCGAGGCGGCCGAGCGCGACGCCCGGGTGTGCCGCGACCACGTCGGACCGCGGATCCTCGGCACGCCGCCGCCGCAGGTCGCCGGCGCCGCCGCGCTCGCGGTCCGCCTGCGGGTGCTGCGGGACACCCAGCACCACGATGGTGCCGGACCGGCCAACGCCGGATCCGCCCTCCGGGGACGGCTGCTGGGCGAACTCCATGCCTGCGAGGAGGCGGCCGCCCGGTCGCTGGCGCGGGCCCGGCGCCTGCACGCCGCGTGCACGGCCCTGCTCGCCCGGCGCGACCGGGCCCGGGGGCGGCTGGACGCCTACCGCTCGGAGGCCGCGGGGCGCGGCCTGATCGAGGAACTGGGCGAGCCGTACGAGGCGGCCCGGCGGCTGCTCTACAGCGGTGAATGCGATCTGCCCCTCGCCGAGCTCCGGGTCGAGGAGTACCACCAGGCCGTTCGACGCGTGATCGACGGGAGACAGGCATGAACCGGTGCAACCGTCCTGGCTGCGGTGGCGAACTCGACGCGACCGGCTACTGCCGGCGCTGCCTGCTCCCGCCACTGGTGGCCCCGCCGGTGGGCGCCGGCCGGCCGCCGACCGGGGAACAGGCCCCGGTGCGCTCGGTGCGCTCGGCGCCGGTGGGTACGGGGCGCGGCGTGGCCCCCGTGCGGTCGGTGCGGTCGGTGCCGGTGGGCACCGGCTTCGGCGTGGTGCCGGTGGGCACGGAGCGCGGCGTGGTGCCGTCCGGGCGCCGCGCAGAACTCGTCCAGCCGCCGCGCCAGTTCGGCGACGACCCCTGGTGGGGGCTGGGCCTCGTCACGCTGCCGACCATCGACGGACCGGAGCCGGGCCAGGCGGTCAAGGCCATGCCGCAGATCCCGGAGGAGCGGAGGGTCTGCCCCAACCCCGACTGCGGCCGCCCGGTGGGCACCGGCCTCGACGGCCAGCCGAGCCTGTTGGAGGGGCGCTGCCCGTACGACGGAACGGCCTACTCGTTCGTGCCGAGACTCAGCCCGGGCGAGCTGCTGTCGGACCGCTACCGGGTCGCGGGCTGCATCGGGCACGGAGGCTTCGGCTGGGTCTACCTCGCCCACGACGAGCGCCTGAACAACCGTCCGGTGGCGCTCAAAGGCCTGATCGACGCGGAGGACCCCGTACATGTCGAGGACGCCGCCGAGGAGAAGCGGTTCCTGATCGAGCTCAGGCACGCCGACATCGTCGACATCTACGACTTCGTCACGCACGAGCCGGCGGGCGGGTCCCGGCACGGCTACCACGGCTACCTGGTGATGGAGTACCTGCCCGGCTACTCCCTGGAGCGCCCGGACCTGTTCGGCAAGCTGGAGACCGAGCAGATCATCGGCTACGTCCTGTGCGTGCTCCGGGCGTTCCAGTACCTGCACGACCGCCAGTACCTGTTCTGCGACCTGAAGCCGAGCAACCTGATGGTGTACGGCTCCCGGATCAAGCTGATCGACCTCGGCGCGGTGCGCGAGGCCGGGAAGCCGGGCAGGTGGGCGTACTCGGAGGACTACCGGGCCCCGGAGCTGCTGGACACCGGGCCCACCGTCGCCACCGACCTCCACACGGTGGGCCGGACCCTGGAGTCGCTCCTCGGGTGGTACACCGCCGACCCGGACCATGCCCGCTTCACCTCACTGCGTCAGCTCATCAGCCGCGCCACCAACGCCGATCCGCAGCTGCGGTTCGGTTCGGCGGCCGAGATGGCGGGCCAACTGAGCGGCGTGCTGCGCGAGTTGGTCTCCAGGCGCGACGGCACCCAGTACACCGCGCCGTCGCTGCTCTTCGCCCGCTCCACCACGCTGCTCGACCCCGGACTCGGGACGGTGCCGCCGCTCGACCGGTGGACGAGCACCGCGGCGCTGCGGGCGGCCGCCGAGGGCAGCTGCCGTCCGCTCGTCACCGCCCCGCCCGCGCCGGTCATGGCGGCGGCCGGGCTGCCCGAGCCGCTGGTCGACGCCCGGGATCCCGCCGCCGGGTTCCTCCGGGCCTCGGTCAGCGCCGATCCGGCCGTCGCCCTCTCCCAGCTCGCCTCCTACACCGACGCGGCCCCGGCCGCCGCCCGCGTCCCCTCGCCCGAGGTCGAGTTGCTGCGCTGCCGGCTCCACCTGCGGCTCGACGACCTCGAAGCGGCCCGCGCCGCGCTGGACCGGGCGAGGGGACTGCTGCGGCCCGGCTGGCGGCTCAACTGGCACGAGGGGCTGACAGCCCTGGCCGAGCGGCAGTTCGGCGGCGCGGAGAAGATGTTCACCGCCTGCCACCGGATGCTGCCGGGTGAGCTCGCGCCGAAGCTCGCGCTGGCCCTGTGCGCCGAGTACCGGGCGGCGACCGACGAGGAACTCGACGCAGCGGCGGCCGCCTACCTGTCGGTGTGGCGGACCGACAGCTGGCACGAGAGCGCCGCCTTCGGCCACGCCCGGACCAGGCTCCGCCGCGGCGACCGGGCCGGCGCGGTCTCGGCGCTGCGGGAGATACCCGACACCTCGCCGCACCACCGGGCGGCCCGGATCGCCGCGCTGCGGATCCACACCGGGCGGCTCGGCGCCGGCCCCGAGGGCCTGCCCGGCCGCACGGACCTCGCCGAAGCCGAACAGGCGCTGGCCACACTGCCGTTGGACGAACCCGAACGGCGCCGGCTCGCCGCCCTGATCATCGAGGCCAGGCTCGACCGCCGGCGCACCGCGCGACCGGACCGCACCGCGTCCGAGGACGAAGCCGCCGAGCACGAACTCCGGTCGCGGCTGGAGAAGGAATACCGGGCGTTCGCCCAGTGGGCACCGGACGAGATGCGCCACACCGTGCTCGTCGACCTGGCCAACGCCGTAAGACCGGTCACCACGCAGTGAACCCGCACGCTCCGACGGATCGTCAATCTTTCTCTACGAACGGGGAATTGGCACATGATCGAAGCGTCGAGAGTCACCCTCGAGGCCAACTACGACAGGTACCGCTCCCTGGCTGAACGTGAGGTGCACGTCTACCTCAGCGTGGCCGCGAGCACCCCGGACGGCCGGTCGGTGAGCCCGCGGAGCCAGGCGCAGTTCGCCGAGGTCGTCCTGCTGGACCAATCGGGGTCGATGAGTCATCCGCGCACCAAGCTCCAACGGGCCAAGGAAGCGAGCTGCGCCGCCATCGACACCCTGCGCGAGGGAACCCGCTTCGCCGTGGTCGCCGGCACCCACGAGGCCACCATGATCTACCCCCGGGAGTCCTTCCTCGCCCCGGCGAACGCCACCACCCGCGCGGAGGCCAAGCAGGCCGTCAACCGGATCGCCCCCGGCGCCCAGGGCACCGTCATCGGCGCCTGGCTCGACAAGGCCCGCGAACTGCTCGAACCGCACCGCGACCGGATCTGCCATGCACTCCTGCTCACCGACGGACGCAACGAACACCAGGACCGCTCGGCACGGTCGATGGAGACCGTACTCGCCGACTGCCGTTCCGTGTTCACCTGCGACGCCCGCGGCATCGGCGCGGACTGGGAGCCCGCCGAGCTGAGACGGATCGCCGAGGAACTCCGGGGAACGGCGGACGCGGTACCCGACCTGGCCGACCTGGCACCCGACTTCCGCACACTGGTCCGCACCGCCATGGGCCGCACACTGTCCGACCTGGCGCTGCGGGTGCGCTGCGCACCGGGAGTGTCCGTGTCGGTCCTCGAACAGGCCCACCCGGCGGTGGCCGACCTGCTCGGCCACCGCCTGCCGCTGGCCGGAACAGCGGTGACCGACTACCCGACCGGCCCCTGGAGCAGCGAGACCCGCGGGTTCGTCGCGACCTTCACCGTGACCGGCGACCGGACGGCCGGCGCCGGCGCGGAGACCCTGGCCTCCATCGAGGTGGTCATCGGCGCGATCGGCACCGAACGGGCCACACCCGTCAGCCCGGTCGAGGTGGTCACCGCGCGCTGGCTCGACCAGCCCGCCCCGGAGACCGTCCTCGGGGCCGACCGGCACCGCCACGAGCAGGAGAAGGAGCTGTACGCGCTCAGATGGCGCGGCGGCGCGCTGTTCCGCCAGGGGGATCGCCAAGGCGCGTGCGACGCCTGGGGCCGGGCCGTGGCGCTGGCCACCGAACTGCGCAACGAGGACGCGCTCCGGCGACTGGGCCAGGTCGTCCAGGTCGAGGACGCCGTGCGCGGCGTGGTCAGCCTGCTGCCGGAACTGGATCCCGACTACGTCCTGCAGGCCATGATGGGCACGGTCACCAGCAGCTCCTACAGCCACTCGCGCAACCCGGCGCCACGCGCCGACCCCGCGCCCGCGCACCCCTCCGGCCCCGGGCCCGCCTGCCCGAGATGCCACCGGATCGCCGTGGCCGGCGCACGGTACTGCGAGAACCTCGCATGCGACCACGAGTTCACCGACCACGCACCGGCGGTGGGCGGATGACGGCCCCCGGCACGGTGACGCCCGAACCCGTGACGCCCGAACCGGCGACGGACGAACCGGCGACACCCTCCACCACCGCACGCACCCTGCGCCGGCTCCGCGCGGCACTGGTGGCCGGAAGCCTGCTGACCGGCGCGCTGTGCCTGCTGGTGTCCAGCCAGGCCCACACCGGAACCGACGCCGCCGGCGGACGGGCCGCCCCCGCGCTGCTCCGGGCCGAGGCCGCGAACAGCGCGCTCGCGGACGCTCACCGGGTGGCGGTGCACGGCTTCCTGCAAGGCACTGTGGGACTCGGCGGCCTCGGCGACCAGTACCAGAACGACATCGCCGCGATCAGCCAGAACCTCGCGGAACTGGCCAGGTACAACGTGGCGGGCCCGGAGAGCACCAGCGATCTGCAACTCGTCGAGGGCCTCGTCGTCGCCTACAACGCCGAGATCGAGCAGGCCGCCGCCGACTACCAGCGGACCCACGACATCAACCGCGCCCTGCCGGCCCTCTGGTACGCCACCCTGCAGTACCGGGAGATCTCGGCCACGCTGGACCGGCTGCGGACGGACGGCCGCACGGCACTGACCGATCGGCGCAGCTCGGCGTGGCTGGCGGGCACCACAGAGCTGCTGTTCCTGCTGCCGTTCGCCCTGGTACTGGCGCTGTTCGCGCGGACCCAGTTCGTGCTGCGCCGCCGGTTCCGGCGCCGGCTGAGCATCTGGCTGACGACCGCTGCGCTCGCCCTCACCGCGGCGGTGCTGTGGTGCGGTCAGTCGCTCGGTGCCTCGGAGGGACACCTGCGCTCGGCCCTGGACGGTCCGTTCGGCGAAGCGGTCACCCTGACGCAGCAGCAGGCGAGCCGGTCCGCCGCCAAGGCCGGCGAGGACCTGTTCGCCATCGTCACCGACGAGAAGGCCTGCCCGGACGCTCCCAGGTACTGCGGGACCGGCCTGACACCGCCGGCGCCCGCGACCGGCGGGACGAGCGAAGACGGTCACCAACTGGGCCGGGCCGAGGCCGAGTTCACGAACGGGGTCGGCAAAGCGGACGCCTCCTCCACCGAACGCCTGACAGTCGTCCTGCTGCTGACCCTGACCGCGGCCGGGGCGGCCGCCCGCGCGCTGAATCCGCGCATCGACGAGTACCGGTACGGAGGCCGATGATGCGGCACAAGCGCCAGGCAGCCCTCCGGCTCCTACTGGTCCTCACCCTGCTGGCCGGGTCCGCCTCCTGCCTCGGCGGCTCGTCCACGTCCGACCGGCGAGTCCTGACCATCCTGACGCCGTGGACCGGCGGCGACGAGAAGGACTCCTTCCAAGCGGTGATCGATGCCTTCGAGGCCGACAACCACGACATCACCGTCCACGCCTCGCCCACCCGGGCGCTCGACCAGGTGCTGCGGGCCGGTGTGCAGAAGGGCGAGGAACCGGACCTGGCCGTGGTCGCGAACCCCGGGGCGCTGCGCTCCTACGCGCAGCAGAACGCCCTGGTCCCGCTGGACGGCTTTCAGAACAAGGCACTCGGCGATGATCTCGTCGCGCAGCTGAAGTCCGACTACGACCCCCTGTGGTACCGGCTCGGGGAGGCCGGGACGAAGCATCAGTACGCGGTCGTCGTCAAAGCCTCCGTCAAGAGCCTGATCTGGTACAACCGCGAGCTCGCCATCCGACCGGACAGCAGCTGGGCCGACGTGGTCGCCGCCGGCCGGTCGAAAGCCCAACAGGGCAGGACGCCCTGGTGCTTGGCCATGGCCGACCCCCCCAACTCGGGGTGGCCCGGTACCGACTGGATCGAGGACATCCTGCTGCACCAGTCGGGTGTCGGCACATACACGGACTGGGTCGACGGCAAGCTCGAATGGAAATCTCCGGAGGTCATCGCGGCCTGGCAGACCTGGGGCCAGACCGTCGCTGCCCCGGACGCGATTCGTGGCGGCCCGCTGACCGCGCTGCTGACCAGCTACGGCGAAGGGTCCTATCCGTTCTTCACCGCAACGCCCGGCTGCTACCTCGAGCACGGCGCCCTCGTCACCCCGGACCCCGAGACACCGACCACACTCGTCTCGGGAAAGGACTACGACTTCCTCGCGTTCCCCGACTCCCAGTCGACGTCGACGTACGAGGTGTCGGGAGATCTCGTTGCGATGTTCCGCGACTCGCCCGAGGCGGAGAGATTCATGGCCTTCCTCGCGAGCCGGAAGGCCCAGCAGATCTGGCCGGAACGCCAGCCGGAGGCGGCCTTCTCCGCCAACCGCACCGTCACGAAGACGCTGGCCCAGGGCGCGACCAACCTCATCGCCCGCCGGATCAACCAGCTGCTGGACTCGGGCGCCACCCCGTGCTTCGACGCCTCGGACACCATGCCCAGCGCCATGTCGGCCGCGTTCAACCACGCGGTGCTCGAGTACCTGAACGACCCGACCCGACTGGACGCGATTCTCGCCGATCTGGAAAAGGTCCGGGTCGACGCCTACCCGCAGCCGATACAGAGCTCCGTCTGCCCGCCCCCATCCTCAGGCCAGGAGGCCAAGTGACAACACGTACCGAATTCACCCTCGCGTCCGGCGGCACGCTGGTGGTCGAGAGCGAGGGCACCGGCACCGGGGTGGCGCCGGCCGGCCGGGGAAGTCTGGAGCGAGCGAGCGCCACGGTGCGGGACTCGCTGCACACCGTGGTCAACACGGCGTCCGACGTGATCGACGCGTTCCGCGCCCTGCCACGCCGACCCGACGAGATCGAGGTCAAGTTCGGCGTCAAACTGGACGGCAGCGTCGGCGTGATCCTGGCGGGCGGCTCCGCCGGCGTCCACTTCGATGTGACGCTCCGCTGGTCCCCCGACCATGCCGCTGAAGCCGAGGCCGAGGCCGAGGCCCAGGCCGAGGCCCAGGCCCAGGAGTGACCGCAACTGCCAGGTGCGAGCCGCCTGTCGCGACTCGCACCTGGCAGGACCGTTGCCGTGCTGGAGGCGGAAGGGGTGAAGGCACGCGCTTCAACCCCGAAGCCCTCGCAGCCCGATATCACGGTCACACCATCGCTGACGTCCTCACGATGAACCCCGAGGACGCGGTCGAGCTGTTCTCCGAACACCACGGTGCGGGTTGGCGGACAACCGCCTGCCGCCATGCTCGACCAGCGCGTCACGGACGTCGTGGCCTCCTGCACCCACCTTCGTCCTGGCCTGCGACGAACAGGGAACACCGACCGTCCGCTCACCGCGTTTCCGCCCGCGGGCCGACCGATCCACCTCTGGGGGTGACACCGGCGCCCCGGGAGCTCCTCAGCGCGGTTCCTCGCCGGCGGGCCGCTCGGCAAGGCGTTCCGCCGCGCGGGTACTCCCGAGGTCCGCTGCTTTTCGGTACCAGTCCACGGATTCGGCGTGCTTTCCTTGCTGCTCGAGAATCCACCCGACCGACTCCGCGGCCGTTGCGTTGCCCATTGTCGCGCAGATCAGAAACCAGTGTTTCGCCTCGCGCAGTGCGCCACGCTCTGCCAGCCTGACCGCGAGCCGGAACATCGCCTCGGGATCGCCATTTTCGGCATCAGGCCGGTAGCCGGCTTCGGCTGCGGCGGCGATTTCCGGTCGGTCGGGTTGCGGGTGAAGGTTGAATCCGGGGGTTCGGCTGCCGTCCTTTCGGAACGTCACCATGGACGTTTCGGCTGTGGTGCGGACGTTGCAGCTGGTCCACGCTTTTTTCTCCCCGCAGCTCCACTCGATGCCGAGTTCCCACTCGACGTCGTGCTCCTGGGTGTGCGCGGTCAGCAGGAACCACTCGCTCTGCCCGTGCGGAATGGTGGTGGGAAGTGTGATGGGAACGGGCCCGTCCGCCATTTGCGCCGGTTCGTCCAGCCACACCCGAACCTGCGGGTCCGGGATGCTGCCCCAGGGGTCGATTTCCAGCGGTGCGGTTCGAGTGGGATGGCGGGATTTCACCCGGAAGCCCAGGGTGTGCACGACGACCGGCTCCGCCTCGGGTGCGCTCACTCGCACCGCGATCCCGTGTCCGCTGACCTGGGCGGTAATCGGGCGCGGACCGGTTGCCGAGCTGGGCGGATAAATCAGCTGAAGACGGCTGATGAATCGAACTTCAACGACGGGTTCCAAAGGGCCACCTCCGCGCTCCTGGCTTGGCCGTGAACTCGAAAGGATGCCCACCGAGATCGATGACGCTGGTGCCCGACCGGCCCGCGCAGGTCCAGTCGAGTTCCAGGCGCCATTCGACGTAGTGGCGGGTGGAGGTGACTGTCAGCTCGAATACTTCCGGGTCGCCCGGAGAGACCGTGTACAGGAATTTCGGGCCTTTCAGGAGTGGCGGGTTCCTGTCGAGATCAAGGGAATACTTGCGTACTTGCGGGATTCCCAGATGCGTGGTCTCGGTCCCGTCGAGCGGAGGGCGGCGCGCCACCACAATGGGGCGCAAGGCGCGTAGCAGGACGGCCCGGTCCTCGACGGCCTCCACAAAGATCCGGACCAGCCCACCGCTGAGGGGAACTCCGTCGGACCAGTCGCGCTGGATCACGTAGTCGGACTCCACCTCGCAGGTAATGGCGACCGGAATTTCGGCAGGAGGCCGCTGCGGGGGAGAGTGGTAGATGTTCACCGCCCCGACCGATCCGGCCTGTACGGCCGACTCGGCCCTGCCCGAGAAATCGTTGTGCGTCCGCGGTTCCGACGTCCCGCCGCTGTCCGAGCGTTCGGGATCCCTGGTGCCACCGTGATCGCACATGCTTCTCCCACGCTGGGATGGTGTGATGGGCGCTGCGGTCGCCGGCGTCCGTCTCAGCCATCGTCCTCCGTCCGGGTGCCGGAAGGAGCCGGTTCGCCGGAGATTCCAGGGCTGGGCCGAGAAAGGTGGGAAGCCCGTGGCGGTGTCGCGGATGAGCGAGTAGCGTCCGGGCTCGATGACCGACTCCTGGGACACCATCGCCGATTGGTACACAGCCCTGCTGCGGGCAGGCTCCGCGATGAACGACTTCAACCGCGACGTCCTGCTCGAACACCTCCCCGACGAACTCGGCGGCCATCGCGTGCTCGATCTCGGCTGTGGCGAAGGCGCCATCGCCCGTGCGGTGGCCGCGCGCGGGGCCTCGGTCGTGGGTATCGACCCGTCACCTCGCATGATCGAGCACGCGAAGTCCGCCGTGGCAGGCCGGGCCGGTACGGTGAGCTACTCGATCGACGACGGATGCGTGCTGAGGACGGTCGCCACCGACTCGGTCGACTGGGTGACCGCCGGACTGTCCCTGAACAACGTGCCCGACCTCGACGCCGCACTCTCGGCCGTCCGGCGAGTGCTGACGGTGCACGGCTCGCTCGTCTTCACCATCCCGCACCCCTGCTTTGAAGCACCCCACGCCACCTGGACGCAGACCGAGGACGGCACCGCCCGCCGGGTCGTCGGCGCCTACCTCGCCGAAGGATTCTGGCGCTCGACCAACCCCGAGGCCGTCCGCCGAGCCGGCAACCAACACCGGACCCTGTCGACGTACCTGACGGCCCTTGTCCGCCACGGTTTCGTCCTGGACGCCGTCACCGAGCCGGCCCCGGGCTCCCAACTCGCGGCCGCACAGCCACAGCGAGCCGGGCTGCCGCCATTCCTCGCCGTCCGCGCGCACCGCGGTTGAGCGCGGACCAGTACCAACCGCGCGCCCTCGGCACCGACGTTCACGAGGGCAGTGGCATCAACTGCCCGCAGTGAGGTTTACCGGCCCTGGGGGCGCGGGGTGCCGAACCAGCGGGTCAGGGTGGCCGTCAGGGTGTGCTGGTCGTCGCCGAGCCAGGCCACGTGGCCGTCCGGGCGGAGCAGGACCGCGGGGGCGGGCAAGTCCGGGCAGGGGTCGGTGAGTTGGTCGACGCGGTCGGACCAGGGGGCGGCCGAGAGGTGGCCGGTGCGGTCGAGGAGGAGGCCGCGGGCGGTGTGCAGGTGGGTGTAGAGGCGGCCGGTGGTGAGGGGGATGTCCCGCTGGTGGCGGCCGAGTTGGTCGGGGCCGTCGCCGAAGTCGTAGCGGATGTCCAGGGCCGTGATGATGCCGGTGATGTGGCGGTTGACCTCGGGGAAGTCCATCAGGCGGGTGAACAGGTGGCGCAGGGCGGTCGGGCCCGGGTCGGTGCCGATCATGATGCTCTGGGCGCGGGTGTTGTCCAGGACGGCGGCGCCCACCGGGTGGCGTTCGGCGTGGTAGGTGTCCAACAGGCCGGGCGGGGCCCAGCCGTTGACCTCCGCCGCCAGTTTCCAGCCCAGGTTGAACGCGTCCTGCACGCCGAGGTTGAGGCCCTGGCCGCCGGTCGGCGGGTGGATGTGCGCGGCATCGCCCGCGAGCAGGACCCGGCCCACCCGGTACTGCTCCGCCTGGCGGGTCGCGTTGCCGAAGCGGGACAGCCAACGCGGCGAGTGCACACCGAAGTCGGTGCCCGCCACCGTACGCAGCTGCTGCCGGAAGTCGTCCAGCGTCGGCGCCGTCCGATCCTCGGACACACCGTCGGCCGGCACCACCACCCGGTACTGCCCGTCGCCCTCCGGCTGCAGGCCGAACCGCACCTGGGTGCGCCGCACCCGCTCCACCACCTCGGCGATCCGCTCCGGGTCCTCCGCGGCCGACAGCTGCCCCACCAGGGTCTCCACCGTCGCCGCCTCGCCCGGGAACGCCACACCCGCCAGCCGGCGCACCGTGCTGCGACCACCGTCGCAGCCCACCAGCCAGCGTGCCCGCAGCCGCGAGCCGTCCGCCAACTCGACCTCGACACCCTCCTCGTCCTGCGCCAGACCCACCACCTCGCGCCCGCGCCGCAGCTCCACGCCCAACTCCGCGGCGCGCTCCGCCAACAGCCGCTCCGTCACCGGCTGCGGCGTCGCCAGACCGAACGGATGGGCGGTGTCCATGCCCTCCGGCCAGTCCTTCATCACGCCGCCGAACAGGCCGCCGACCCGGTACTCCGGACTCACCGCCCGGAAACGCTCCAACAGACCGCGCTGATCCATCACCTCCACACTGCGCGCATGCAGACCCTGCCCGCGGGACTCCCCGGTCGGAGCCGTCAACCGCTCAAGAACCACCACCTCCACACCGTGCAGCCGCACCTCGCACGCCAGCATCAGCCCGGTCGGCCCGCCGCCGACCACCAGCACGTCGATCATCAACTCTCCCAAAGCGTCCGGCAAGTGATTTTTCGTCAGATTCGGCGCGTACTTCGCTTCCCGCGCTTCCCCGCCCTTGGCCGGACATTCTGCGACAGCCCGGGGGCCTTGCCGCAAGCCCCCCGTCGCGCTATAGCTTGAGAGTGGCAGGAGCGGCCCGACCGCCCTGCCGTTGCTGTTCCCGGCACCTGTGTTCGAGCCGGCGGCCGGCGCGACGGCGCGCCGCCCCCGGATGCGGCGTGTGCGCGGCGTGTGCGCGGCCGGGAACCGGACAAACCCGTGGCCGAGACCCCGGCAGACCGCCCGCAGCCGCACACCCACGGTGACCGTCCGGATACGATGACGGCACATCAAGTCCGTCGGCGGGGAGCCGGGACGGACGCGAGCCGGGGAGGGCGGGATGCGCCGAGCCGTGCCGCCGATCCGGCTGTTGCGCGCCGGTCCGAGCGCCGCGAGGGTCGCCACGTCGGTTGCCGCGTTGGTCGCCGCGTTGACGGTGACGCTGGTCGTGGCGCTGCTCCCCGGCCCGGCCGGCGGCGACCGGTTCGCGGACGCCCGCGGGGCAGCGGTCCAGGCCGCCGGCACCGCCACTGGCAGCGCCGGCAGCGCGAGTGTCGCGGGCAGCACGGCGGAGGAGGAGCCGGAGAGCGTCGAACGTGGACGCGGCTCCACAACTCCCGCCCCCGCAGCCCCTGTTCGCCGCGATGCCCGGCCGTCCGCGGTGGCGAAGCGATCGGCGGTCGGCGCGGCCCCGCGCACGCCGCCCGATACCGCCGGCCGTCAGTCCGCACCGGCCGCACGTCCGGCCGGGCCCGCCGTACTTCAGGTGTTCCGCCACTGAGCCGGAGCCGTCCCGCCCGGCCCCGACGCCCCGTCACCGACCGACCACCGTCGCGCCACACCGTGCCGTATCGCCCCGCGCCGCACCGTGCCGTATCGCCCCGTATCGCCCCGTATCGCCCCGCATCGCCCCGCATCGCGCCGCCCCGCCCCGCACCGCCCCGCATCACGCCGTGCCGCCCCGCATCGCCCCGCGCCGCGCAACGTCGCTCCCGCCTGCCCGCGCCCGCCCGCACGCCGGACGGCCGCCGGGCGGACCGGGCGTGCCCCGCGCCACCGGAAGTCCCCGTCACTGCTACGTCCGAGGACCCGCCATGCCCTGGAACCCTGCCCGGGTGCGCGCCGTGCTGCGCACCGATCTGCCCGCCTCGATCACCGTCTTCCTCGTCGCCGTCCCGCTCTGCGTGGGCGTCTCCGTCGCCTCTGGCGCGCCCGCCGAACTCGGCCTGGTCACCGGCATCATCGGCGGCCTGGTGGCCGGCGCGCTGCCCGGCAGCAGCCTGCAGGTCAGCGGGCCCGCCGCCGGGCTGACCGTGCTGGTCCACTCCGCCGTCACCACCTACGGGCTGCCCGCGCTCGGCGTGGTGGTGCTGACCGCCGGGTTGGTGCAGGTGTTGCTCGCGGTGCTGCGCCTGGGGCGCTGGTTCCGGGCCGTCTCCGCCGCGGTGGTGGAGGGGATGCTCACCGGGATCGGCATCGTGCTGATCGCCTCGCAGTCCTATGTGTTGCTGGATCGCAAGGCCGGCGGCGAGGCGCTCGCCAACCTGGTCGGTCTGCCCGTCGCCGCCGTCCGGGCGGTGCACACGGCGGCCGGCGGGGCGTCGCTCGCCGTCGGCGCGGGGGTGGTCGCGGTGCTGGTGCTGTGGAAGTTCGTGCCGCGCCGACTCGCGCTGCTGCCCGGCCCGTTGGTGGCCGTGGTGCTCGCCGCGGCCGCTGTCCGGCTGCTGCACCTTCCGGTGCCGACCGTCCGGGTGGACGGCCTGCTCGACACCCTGCAGCCGCCGGGCACCGAGCAGTTCGCGCTGCTGGTGCGGCCCGAAGTGTGGGGCGCCGTGCTGGCGTTCGCGCTGATCGCGTCCGCCGAGAGCCTGTTCAGCGCGTCCGCAGTCGACCACATGCACGCGGGGCCGCGCACCGCGTACAACCGGGAGTTGCTCGCCCAGGGCGTCGGAAACACGGTGGCGGGGGCGCTCGGCGCGCTGCCGATGACGGCGGTGATCGTCCGCAGCGCCGCCAACGTGCAGGCGGGCGCCCGGACGAAGGCCTCGCGGATCCTGCACGGCGTCTGGCTGCTGCTGTTCGCGCTGGTGCTGCCGGGTCTGCTGGACCTGGTGCCGCTGGCCGCGCTCGCCGGGCTGCTGGTGCACGCGGGCGGCAAACTCGTCGCGCCCCGGGCCCGGTTGAGGATGTGGCGCGCGGATCGCTCCGAGGCGTTCGTGCTGCTCGCCACCGCGATCGGCATCGTCGCCCTCAACCTGCTGGAGGGCGTGGTGATCGGCCTGGTCGCGGCGCTCGCCAAGACGGCCTGGGACGTCACCCACATCCGGCTGCACGTCGAGCAGTCGCCGGACGGCACCGTGGTGCGGGTGCACGGGAACGCCACCTTCGTCAAACTCCCCACCCTGGTCGACCGGTTGGAGGACGTCACCCCGACCGGCCCGGTGGAACTCGACCTGTCCGCCCTCACCCACCTCGACGCGGCCTGCCGCCAGGCCCTCACCGCCTGGGCCGACCAGCACCGCCGACGCGGCGTCCCCGTCACCGTCACCCCCGGCCCCGAGCTGGTCGGCTCGACCTGACGTATCATCAATAGGTGAGCCCGGCGCCGTGGTTGACAGCCCACGGCGCCGGGCATCGGCGCGTTCAGACGCGGCGGACCGGGCGGCCCGCCGTCGCGTTCAGACGGCGGACCGGGTGACCCGCCGGTAGACCAGGAACACCATGGCGGCCGAGAGAGCCAGCAGCAGGCCGCCCTCGACCAGCTGCATCGGGATGAAGTGCGAGTTCGGGTGGTAGGTCGCCCAGGCCTGGGTGGCCTTGTCGCACGCGTCACCGAGGCGGTAGCAGTCGGCCTCGGTCGCCCGCGTCCCGTTCGCCAGCACCGGTCCGTGGTCCACCAGCCAGGCCCCGTACGGAATTTGGCCGGGGACGCCGCGCCAGTGGCTGATCTGCCCGCCGAGGTTGCCCGTCGCCTCGGACACCGGAACGAAGTACACCCGGAGCGAGCGGACCAGCAGTTCGGCCCCCAGCACGAGGACGCCGGTCACCAGCATCGACACCACGGTGCGGCGCACCAGTTGACCGACCGCCACGCCGACGGCCAGCGCGAACAGCGACCAGGCGAGCGGCGCCAGGCCGATCGTCGCGTAGGTGAAGCCGGGGAAGAGGTCGTTCCGCCCGAAGTCGAGACGGTTCATGTCGAGCGCGAGCCAGGTGTTCAGCGCGGCGAACAGGCCGATCGCGAGGATCACCAGCGCCGCCGGCGCGGCCAGCCGGGCGGTCAGCCAGCGCGCCGGCGACACCGACTGGGCGCGGATCATCCGCACGGTGCCGCGCTCGTACTCCTGGGCGAGCAACGGTGCGCCCAGGAACATGCCGACCACCGCGGGCAGCAGGAAGAACGGCCGGTGCATCCAGTCGGCGGTCCAGTTCACCGCGTCGTTGACGTCGGTGATGAAGCGGTCGCAGGCCGGCACACCCCAACCGCCGCCATCGCGGCACTCGCCGTGGTACAGGGAGATCTCGCGCTGGAGCTTGAAGTGCAGGAACAGCTGGACGGCGGCCACCAGCAGCATCGCGCCGCCGAGGGTCCAGACGGCGAGGCGGTTCTGTCGCCAGGCCAGCCAGGCGAGGCCGTGCAGGCGGGAGCGGCGGGCGGGAGTGGGCTCCTTGGCCGGGCCGGAAGCGGTGTCGGGCGAGGTCAGCTGTGCGGTGCTCATGCGGCGGCCTCGCTGATGGTCGAGAGGCGGTCGCCCGGGGCGCCGGCCTCGGCGGGATTGCGCAGGTGGGCGAGCAGGAGTTCCTCCAGGCGCGGACGCGTGGCGTCCCACGACTCGGACAGGTCCCCGGTCGGCGGGCCGGCCGGGTCGGTGCGGATCAGGCCGGTGGCCTGGCGGCCGGTGACCCGCCACTCGATCACCTTCCCGGCGGGCCGCTCCGCGTCGGCCAGGCCGGCCACCAGCCGGTGCCCGTCCAGGAGTTCGTCCAGGTCGCCGGCCAGCCGGACGCGGCCGGACTGCACCAGCAGGACGTGGTCGACCACCTCCTCCAGCTCGGACATCAGGTGCGAGGAGATCACCACGGTGGTGCCGTGCTCGGCGGCCTGGGCCAGCAGCAGGCCGGTCAGGTCGTGCCGGGCCAGTGGGTCCAGATCGGCGAACGGCTCGTCCAGCAGCAGGAGTTCGGCCCGCTTGCCGAGCGCCATGGCCAGCGCGACCCGGCTGCGCTGGCCGCCGGACAGCCGGCCGACCCGGGCGTCCGGCCGCAACTCGCTGAGCTCGACCACGCGTTGGGCTGTCGCCTGGTCCCAGGACGGGTTCAGCTCGCGGCCCATCCGCAGCGTTTCGGCGACCGTGAACGTCCGGTACAGCGGCTTCTCCTGCGTCACATAGGCCACCTTGGCCCGAAGTTCGGGCGCCGCGGGGCCCGTCACCGACTCGCCGAGCACCCGCAGTTCGCCCTCGGACGGGGCGAACAGCCGTGCCGCCAAGCCGAGCAGTGTGCTCTTGCCCGCCCCGTTCGGTCCGACCACACCGCAGACCCGGCCGGTCGGCACCGTGAAGTCGCAGTGCCGGACCGCCCATTGATTCCGGCGGTAGGCCCAGCCGAGGTCCTTCGCCTCGAGTGCGAGCGGCGTACCCATCGCTGCTGTCATTCCTCACCCTTGTCCAGTGTCGTCCGCTCCGCCGGGCGGCCCCCGGTCGCGAAGCGCTGATCCAGTACGGAGGCCACCAGCGCGCCGATGTCCTCCCGCTCGAGCCCGGCCTTCCGGGCCCCGTCCACCCACGCCGTCAACTGCGCCCGCAGCGGCCCGTCCTCGGCCGTCTCCGGCCGGGACAGCGACCGCAACACGAACGTCCCCAGCCCCGGACGCGGCGCCACCAGCCCCTCCCGCTCCAGCTCCCGGTACGCCTTCAGCACGGTGTTCGCATTGACCGCCGTCCGCTCCACCACCTCCCGCGCCGTCGGCAACCGGTCCCCGGGCTGAAGGGAGCCGAGCCGCAACGCGTGCTTGGTCTGCTGGACGATCTGCTGATAGGTCGGCACGCCACCGCGCCGATCCAGGCGGTACTCGATCACGGCACCACCACCCTTTCACTAATTGATTAGTGGAATGGTGGCGGTCGGGCGTGGCCAGGTCAAGTCGCCTGGTGAGAGGCATGTTTGACGCCACCTCGGGTCGGGCGGGGTGAGATGCGCGGGCCGCGGTGGACGTTCCACGAGGTGCCCGGGCTTGCTGCGAACGGCGGGAAAACGGGCGGATCCGGGTGCGGACCCGTGTGACCTGGGCACACGCGCAACCATGGTGCGAATCGGATACACGATGATGACGGAGCAGCGCGGCCCGGCCGATCTGGTCGCGGACGTGGTGGGTGCGGAGCGGGCCGGGTTCGACTTCTCGGTGATCAGCGACCACTACTTTCCGTGGCTGGCCGAACAGGGGCATGCCTCGAATGCCTGGGTGGTGCTCGGCGCGGCCGCCCGGGCCACTGACGCGCTGCCGCTGATGACGTACGTGACCTGCCCGACGTTCCGGTACCACCCGGTGGTGGTCGCGCAGCAGGCCGCGACCGTTCAGCTGCTCTCCGGCGGGCGGTTCCGGCTGGGGCTGGGCAGTGGCGAGAACCTCAACGAGCATGTGATGGGCCGGGGTTGGCCCGCCGCGGCGGTGCGGCAGGAGATGCTGGCGGAGGCCGTCGAGATCATTCGGGCGCTGTTCGCCGGGGGGTACGTCACCCATCACGGGCAGCACTTCCAGGTGGACCGCGCGAAACTGTGGGATCTGCCCGAGCCGCCACCGCCGATCGGCGTCGCCGTCTCCGGCCCGGCCTCCTGCGCGCTCGCCGGACGCCTCGCCGACTTGGTGATCGCGGTCCAGCCGGAACGGTCGCTGCTGACCGGGTTCGCCGAGCACGGCGGAGCGGGAAAGCCCGCCGTCGGGCAGATCCCGATCTGCTTCGACCGCGACCGCGACGCCGCCGTCACCCGCGCCCACCAGCAGTTCCGCTGGCTCGGCGGCGGCTGGAAGGTCAACGCCGAACTTCCCGGCCCGGCCGCGTTCGCCGCCGCGAGCCGGTTCGTGCGCCCCGAGGACGTCGCCCGGATCGTCCCCTGCGGCGACCGGACGGAGGACTTCCTCGGCGCCGTCCGCCCGTTCACGCAGGCCGGGTTCGACGAGCTCGCGCTGATCCAGATCGGCGGCGAGAGCCAACCCGCGTACCTGGACTGGGCGGAGCGCGAGCTGCTGCCCGCGCTCCGCGAACTCTGACGGAACGCCCCGCGCACGCGCCGGCGGAGCGCTCACTCTCGACGGGCCGCCGCACCGCCTGCGGGGCTGACTGCCGAAACGGACCGGCGCGTCGCGTGGGCGCGCAGCTCGTCCGCGTACGGCGCCCAGTGTTCGCGGGTGAGCAGGTGGCCCGCGCCCGGCATGATGCGCAGGCGGGCTCCCGGGACGGCGGCGGTGAGGGTGCGGGCGGCGGACGGGCGCAGCAGCGGGTCGCGTTCGCCGTGCAGGACGAGGGTCGGTGCGGCGATCCGGGCGAGCGGCCCGCCGGACCACTTCGCGCCGATCTGCCGGCTCTGCGCCTGGGCGTCGCGGAACCCGGCGAGGCCGCGCGCGGCCTCCCGTTCGACGAACTCCCGGACGTCGTCCGGCCCGACGGCGCGTTCGGGAGCGGCGAGGATCCGGGCGAGCGCGACCGCCAGGGCGAGGTTGCCCTCGGGGGTCTCCGGGTGGTGCAGCCGGGCCAGTCGGAGCACCGGCCCCGGGCGGACGTGGCGCAGCGCGCCGAGCGCGCCCGCGTCGCTGGGCATCGCCGCGGAGGAGGTCAGGGTGAGCACCCGCTGCGGGTGCCGGACGGCGACGCGCTGGGCGACCAGCCCGCCCAGCGAGTGCCCGAACAGGTGGGCGCGCGGCCAGCCCAGTGCGTCCAGCACGGCGACGGCGTCGTCCGTCAGGTCCTCGGCCCGGTAGGCGGGCGCGGTGCGGCGCAGCAGTGCGGTGACGGGGTGCCCGGCGGGCGGCGCGGTCACGCGTCCGGACTCGCCGGCGTCGCGCTGGTCGTAGGCGGCCACGTGGAAGCCGCGTGCGACCAGTTCGCGGACCAGGCCGTCCGGCCACCAGAACCTCGCCGACCACCCCGCCGCCCCGTCCCGCAAGGTCGAGGCGTTCGCCCTGCTCGGCGGCCTCACCGCACTGTTCGCCCAGAACGAGATGGCCGCCCGCGCCGACGACGCCGCCCACCGCACCGCCTACCTGCGCCACCTCGCCACCGACGGCGGCCACCCCCGGATCGCCGCCCTCTTCACCACCCCCGGCCCCGCCGCCCCCCGCGACCCGTTCGAGGACGTACTCACCCGCGCCCTCGCGGGCGTACTCGACTGACCGGGCTTCGGTACGGGTCGGCTCAGCCCGCGGCCGGGCGGCCGGCGAAGGCGTCGACCAAGGCGCGCTCGAACGCGGGCAGGTCGTTCGGCCTGCGGCTGGACACCAGCGTGTTGGGCCCGTCCACGCAGACCACCACCTCCCGGTCCACCCAGGTCGCACCGGCGTTCACCAGGTCCGTGCGAAGGCTTGGCCAGGACGTCAAGGTGCGGCCGCGCACCGCGTCGGCCTCGATCAGCGTCCACGGACCGTGGCAGATCACCGCGACCGGTTTGCCGCGCGCGAAGAAGCCGCTGACGAAGTCCACGGCGTGGCGGTCGGTGCGCAGGAAGTCCGGGTTCGCCACGCCCCCCGGCAGCACCAGCGCGTCGAAGTCGGCGGCCGAGGTGTCCGCGGCGACCGCGTCCACCGGGAAGGCGTCCGCCCGGTCCAGGTGGTGGAACGCCCGGATCTTCCCGGGTTTCGTCGACACCAGCCGGGGCGTGCCGCCGCGGTCCGCGACCGCCTGCCACGGCGAGGTCAGTTCGACCTGCTCCGTTCCTCGGGGTGCCGCCAGAAAGGCGACCACGACCTCGCTCAGCTCGTTCATCTCGACTCTCCGCTCCGCGGTCGATCCGGCCCCCGCGGCGCGTTTCACCACGATCGCCACCCGGCAAACCGGCCGGCCGGGACCGGCGGGGCCTGGACCACGTACTGCGCCGCCCCGGAGTCCCCGACCCGCCGGGCGGCGCCTGCGTCCTCGCCGGTCCGGCTCACCGGCACGGCGGCGAGCCGGACCGGTCAGCCGGACCGGCGCCTGCCCGGCGGTTCTTCTGCGACCCGGTGCCGCGCCGGTCAGCCCTCGCGCATGTCGCCGAAGCGGAACCGGCGGTGCATCCGCTCGTGCCAGGTCAGCTCGGGTGCGACCAGGTCGTCCGGGGGCAGGGTGTCGCGCGGCAGAACGGCCCTGGAGAGCGGCGGGGCGGTCCGCTCGGTGTCGCGGGCCTGTTCGCCCAGGGCCGCCAGCTGGAGCGGGGTGGCGTGGGTGCGGACCGTCGGGAACAACTGGGCCTCCTCCACCCCGAAGTGCCCCGTCGCCTCCTCGATCAGCCGGGCCAGCAGCCGGTCGAACTCGGCCGAGCCGGACGAGGTCGCCCGCAACTCGCGCACCAGCTCGTACAGCACCGCGTGCGTCTGCAGGCCGTGGTCCACCGTGTCGTCACGGGCCGGCCGGCCGCTGCGCGCGATCGGGTACAGGTACTCGTCCTCCGCCGCCAAGTGCCGCACCAGCCCGTCGGCGGTGAGCAGTGCCAGCCAGTTCCGCCGCGAATCGCCCAGCGGCAGGCCCGCCAGCTCACTGAAGCGCACCCGCAGCACGTCGTGATCCGTCGTCATCTGTTCCAACAGGTCCAGCTCCAGGTCGGTCGCCATCGTCAAGCACCTCTTCGTCGCGGTCCCAACCCCTCGCGGATGCGCCTGCCCGCCTCCGCGAACCGGAAACCGCACTCTCCGGCTGCGCCGCGAGACCGCCCCGGGGTTAGCCTCGCAGCGTGACGAACCCGTTCACGGACCCGGACGTCGAGCCGACGCGCGACAAGATCGCCGACGTGCTGGGCCCGGCGATCGAGGGCTGGGACGCGTTGCTGCGCGTGCTGGCGGATGCCGGGGTCGAGACACCCTGGCGGTGGTTCCGGGACGGCGGCTGGCTGGTCAAGGCCGCGGACCGCACCCGGGTGTCGACCGCCTGCGCCCCATCCTGAAGGCCCGCATCGTGCTGCGGTAGCGCGCCTGCGGTGGCGCGCGGCTCCGGACGGACGGTTCCTGGTGGGCGGACCGACCCGTTCAGCCCTCGCTGGTGATCTCGATGCAGGCAAGGTCGATCTGGTCGGCGAGTTGGCGGACCAGGCTGGCGAACACTGCGGCCGTCACCGGGTCGAGTTCGTTGTCGTCGCGCTGTGCCCAGTCCTGCCACTCCTCGGGGAGTGCGCGCAGCAGGGCGACCACTTGCAGGGCGGGAATGGCCAGGTCGCCGGAGAGTCCGCAGACGATCGGGACGCTGAGTTGCGCCATGGTGTCCACCTCCTGCTGCGTCGATGCCCGTCCGGGCGTCTGCCCGCGAGCGGGGGGGCGGAAACGGGGGGCGGTGCGGCTGTCCTGCGGATGTGCTGCGAGCGGGCCCGGGGCGGCGGGGGTAGTAGTGGTGGTGGCGGGTGGTGAAGGCGCGGGCCGGCGTGCGGGTTGCGGCGGGTCCGGGCGGACGGGAGGCGGGAGTGTGATGGCCGGACGCGCAGGTGGGCCGCGCTCGCGCAACGTCCGTGCGCCGCGAGGCAGTCGCCCGGCCAGGTCGGGGCGGCCGGCGGCCGCGCGCGGCGCCGAGGTGCCCCGGCGGCCGAGCGGGCTGGAGCGGATGGCCGGACGGGCCTGGCGGTTGCTGGCCATCGCGGTGGCCGGGTACGCCGGTTATCTGATCGTCAGCCGGCTGCTGCTGCCGGTGGTGGCGGTGTTCGTCGCGCTGGTGGTCACCGCCGTGCTGCGCCCGCCCGTCGATCTGCTGGCCCGCCGGATGCCGCGCGCGTTCGCGGTGCTGTTCACCGTGCTCGGCGCGATGCTGCTGCTCGCCGGGGTGGGGACGCTGATCGCGGTGGTGATCCAGGCCCAGTCCGGGCAGCTGGGAGGGCAGGTGCGGGACGGCCTGGACCGGCTGGAGCACTGGCTGGAGGGCCCGCCGTTCCACGCCCGGGCCGGCACCCTCGGCGACCTGCGGCACCGGCTCGGCCAACTGCTCAGCACGCACCGGCAGGCCGTGCTGTCCACGGCCGTCACCGGCGCCGGCTGGGTGGTGGAGGCGGCGGCCGGCGCCGCGCTGGCCCTGTTCTGCGCGGTGTTCTTCACGCACTCCGGCGAACGGATGTGGAGCTGGGGGACGTCCCTGCTGCCCGCCCGCACCGGCGAACTGTGGCAGCGGGGCGGCCGCGCCGGGTGGCGGACCTTCGCCGGCTACACCCGGGGCCTGTTCCTGGTCGCGGGCACCAACGCCATCCTGGTCGGCGTGGTGCTGGCCGTACTCGGCGTGCCGCTCGCCGTGCCGCTGGCCGGCCTGGAGTTCGTCGCGGCGCTGATCCCGCTGATCGGCTCGCCGATCGCCCTCGCGATCGCCTCGCTGGTCGCACTCGCCACCCGCGGACCGGTGACCGCGCTGGTGGTGCTCGCCCTGATCGTGGTGATCGGCCAGCTGGAGGGCCACATCCTGCACCCCCTGGTGATGGGCTGGGCGGTGCGCCTGCACCCCGTCGCCATCGCCCTGGCCGTCGCCGCCGGCGCCACCCTGGGCGGGATCGTCGGCGCGGCCGTCGCGGTGCCGGTGCTGTCGGTGGGCTGGGGGGTGTTCCGCGAACTGCGCGGACCGGCGGGAACGACCTGAGGGGGCGCGCGGCGGGGGAGTTCGTGCGCCCGGCGCTCAGTGGTCGTAACGGTGGCTGCCCCGTGACGGGGTGCCGGTGGTCGGGTCGATGGTGCCCGTGCCGAGCGGGTCGGTGGTGGTGGCGGCCGGCTGGCTGTGGCGGTGGCCGTAGTGGTGGCGCCGGTGCAGGCCCGCGCGGATCAGGAGCAGGCCGGCGCCGAAGATCAGCGTCAGGGCGATTCCGGCGAGGAACGCGCCCAGGGTGCTGATGGTGGCGATCTGGTGACCGAACATCGTCACGGCCGTCTCGGGTCCGCCGCCCAGGTTCTCGGCGATCAGCAGCCCGGCGAACGCACCGGACGCGGCGAACAGGAGGAGTCCGAGCAGCAGCATGGGTCCACGTCCTTTCGCGTGCTCCATTGCTCCGTTCACGCGGCGTCTGCCCGCTGGCCCCCCGCTCAATCACCGGGCCCGGCCGAGACGCGTGACCTGCCGCTGTGTCCGGCCGGGTCGGGATGCGCGCCCTCAGATGAGGTCCGGGCACTCCGTGGCGAAGCCGTCCGAGACGGGCTGCCAGACGCCTTCGTCCTGGCGTGCGCTCAGTCGGTCGGCTTCGGTGGCGGTCTCGATCAGCTGGGCGGTGGTCAGGTGGACGGCCGCCGTGAAGACCCGGCCGAGGTGGTGGCAGTGCATCACCGGGCGGAACTTCTCGGAGTACGGCTCGTCGGCGACCGCGAACAGGTCGGGCAGCGTCCAGCCCAGTGGGCCCGCGATGGCGCACAGCCGGTACTCGTGGTGCGGACTCGGCTCCCAGCTCTCCACCATGCTGTGCAGGGTGCTGCGGGACAGGCCCATGAACGGCAGTTCGCGGAGGCCGAAGCCACGGTTGTGGATCATCGCGCCGAGCGTGGCGGCGAAGCCGGTCTGGGCGGGAAATGGCTCGGGCCGCACCGGGGGCTCCGTCGCCGCGATGCGGGGCAGTGAGCGGACGAACTCCTCCAGGGCGACGAGTTGCGCGTGGTCGCAGTGGCTGACGCGGTAGGAGAACTGGTACAGGACCTTGGCGTCGCGCTGCGGGGGGAGGAGTTCCGGCGGGACCGGGTGGCCGGCGACGGCGTACAGGTCGGCGAGCGGTAGGCCGAGTTCGGCGGTGAGTTCGGTGAGCCGCTGCGGGCTGGTGTCGGTTCCGCTCGCGGCGAGGCTGCTGAGGATGGTGGCCCGTTCCATGGGAGGAAGGTAGCGGATCCGTGAACTCCCCTTCCGGGCAGGCCGGGTGGGGTCAGGCGCCCTGGCGGAAGACGAGCAGGTAGCGCCAGAACAGCAGGCGGCGAATGCGGCACCCGGGCAGCAGCGAAGCGGCCTTCCGGCGGATCTCGTGCAGGGGCATGGTCGGCATGGCGACCGGCGCCGTTCCCGCCGGTGGAGCCTGGCGGCGGCGGAGCGTTTCGGCGGCTGCCACGGCGAGCCGGGCGGCGGCGTTGACGGGTACGGCCGCCAGGCTCCACGCCCAGTCGAGGCGGGTCTTCTCGGGGTAGCAGCCCAGGATCACCAGGACGCCGCCGGGCGCCAGCGCGTCGCGCAGTGCGGCGACGGTGGCGAAGGGCATGTGGTGGACGGTGGCGAGGCAGGAGATGAAGTCGTAGTGTCCCTGGGGGAGTTGGAGCTCCGTGAGGTCCGCGTGCCGGAACTGGGGTGCCCGGTGGTCGGCCGTCCGTGCGGACGCCGCGCGGGCCTCCGCTATCGCCTCCGCCGACCGGTCGATCGCGTCGACCCGCAGGCCCGACTGGGCGAGTCGGCGGGCGAATCGGCCGGTCCCGCAGCCGACGTCCAGGGCCGCACGGCCGTTCCGCGGCACCTGGCGCAGCAGCAGGCGGTGGTAGTGGTCGTTGTGATCGAAGGGCATGATCCGATCCTGCCACGGCGACCGCAGAGGCAACTCGCCTGCGTACCACTGTGGTTGGGGGGAGTCAGGGCGTCCGGAAGAGCCGGTCCAGGTGGTGGCGGAGGACCGCGGTGGCGGCCTCGGGGGTGCGCTGGCCCAGGAGCACGCTCAGGCCGAGGCCGGCGGAGAGGGCGAGGAGGACGACGGCCTCGTGCTGGGGGTCGGTGATGGCGGCGGCGGTGAGGTGGGCGACGAGGAAGGCCTCCATCTCGTTCGGGGCGGAGAGGAAGGATTGCTCGGCGAGGGCCGGGTCGGTGACGGAGAGGACGGCGTACGCGGTGTAGACGAGGTGGAAGGTGCGGCTCTCCTCGTCGGTGGGGACGGCCTCGACCAGGACGGCTTCGACGATCTCGCGCGGGGACGGGGTGGCGGCGGTGGCCCGGACGCGGTCGCGGACGCGTTCGCCCATCCGGACCCCGAGGCGGGTGAGGGTGGCCAGGAGCAGCTGCTCCTTGGTGTCGAAGTAGTACTGCACCAGGCGGACCGAGACGCCCGCCTCCTGTGCGACGGAGCGCATCGTGACGGCGTGCAGGCCGGTCCGTGCGGCGGAGCGCAGCAGGGCGTCGATGATCAGGGCCCGCCGTTCCTCGTGGTCGACCAGCTTCGGCATACGGGCCCCTTCGAACGTTTTTGTGGTACAAACATACCACCAAAAGTTCCGGAGGGGATCATGACCAGGACCAGCGTCGGACACTTCGTCAACGAGGAGGCCCGCACCGCGTTCCTCGACGCCTACGATCGGGCCATGGGCCTGTGGCCCGCCCCGCACAGTGCCCTCGACGTCGAAACCTCCTACGGCACCGTGCACGTCCACCACTACGCGGGGCCCGGCGCGGGGGAACCGGTCGTGCTGCTGCACGGCCACGCCGGCCACCCGGCCAACTGGTACCCGCAGATCGCGGCGCTCGGCGCCCACCATCCCGTGTACGCGATCTCCACCCTCGACGACCCCGGCCGCAGCGTGCAGCGCGCCGTCGCCGCAGGGCCGGCCGAGAACGCCGAGTGGCTCGGCGAGGTGCTGGCCGGGCTCGGCCTGGAACGGGTGCACCTGGTCGGCGTCTCGTACGGCGGCTGGCTGGCCCTCAACCAGGCGATCCGCGCGCCCGGGCGGCTGGCGTCCATCGCCCCGCTGGACCCGGGCGGCATCGAGAAGGTGCCGGTCCGGTTCTACTTCCACATGATCGCGGGCCTGTTCGGCATGCTCGCACCCCGCCGCTTCCGTCCCGCCCTCGCCCGGCTGCTCGCCAACCCCGCGCTGATCGCCCCACCCGAGATGCTCGCCCCGATGATGCTCGCCATGCGCAGCTGGAAGCCCACCGGCCGTCCCGCCGCCCCGCCGTTCGGCGACGAGGAACTGCGTGCCGTCGCCGTCCCCGCCCTCGTGCTGGTGGGTGCCCGCAGCGCGCTGCTGCGCCCGCGCCGGGTGCTGGCCCGGGTCACCGGCCTGATCCCGGGCGTCCGGGCCGAGATGGTTCCGGGCGCGGGGCACGGTCTCACCCTGGAACGGCCGGAGCTGGTCAACGCCCGCCTGCTGGAGTTCTTCGCGGCCACGAGGTCGGAGCACGCGGCGAGTTGACGTTGTTCGACGCGCTACCGGCCGAGCGGGGGAGAGGCGGGCTGGGGCTCGGGTTCGGGGGTCGGCTCGGGGCCGGGCCGGCCCGGGTCCGGCGGCTCGGGCTCGCTCGGGGGAGGCCCGGGGACGGGCTGGAGCGGCTGCGGGTCGTGCGGAATGGGCGGCGAGATCGGCGGGTCCGGGTCCGGCGGCACGGGCGTCGGGCTGTACGGGCCTGGCGGGTCGGTCGGACGCGGCGGGCTGTCCGGCGGTTCGGGCGGACGTACGTCCGGGTCGGCGGGGATCGGCATCGTCATCCCACTCACCGCCCCAGAGCCTTTTCGAGCTGGTGCTTGTTCATCTTCGAGCGGCCCTCGACGTTGCGCCGGCGGGCCTCGTTGTACAGCTGGTCGTAGGTCGGCCCTTCGGCTCCGCTGTGCGAGCGCTTGCCGCCGCGGTGCGCGGAGGAGACGTCCCGCACCGAGCTGCGCGAGGCCGTCCGGCTCTCGCCGTGCCGGGCGCGTTCCTTGTTTACGGTGCGCGCCGCGATCTCCTCGGCGCGCTGCTCGCTCGCGCCGCGCTTCAGTTGGCTCTCCTTGATGTGCTCGTACTGGCGCTCCCGCTTGGGGCTCGATCCGGCGGGCATGACGGCTCTCCTTTCGTGGCCGGAAGGGGTCACGTCCGCGCATACCCGGATCAGTCGGGACGAATCGGGTTCAAACGCGGCCGATCGGGTACAGGTGGGGCGTCGCTCCGAGCAGGCTGCCCAGTGCGTCCCAGTAGCGACGTGCCCGGAGCCATGACCAGAAGCCCGGGCAGGCGCCAGGGCCCACGCCGTCCCCGGGAGATGACTCCCAGTGATCACCACGACCCACCGCCACCGGCCGGCGCGCCGTCGCCGCGCCGGCCGGCCGAACGACCGCCGGTACGGAGAGAGCGACCGCCGGTACGGAGAACGCGGCAGCCGTGAGATCGACCCGATGTACCGGCCGACCCGGCGCGAGATGCGGGCCATGGGCAAGTTCGAGGCCCGGGAGCTCAGTGACGCGCTGTTCCGGCGGCTGGCCGAACTGCCGCCCGAGGATTCGCGGTCGAGCTATGTGCGCGGCACCGTGATCGAACTCAACATGCCGCTGGTGCGGTTCGTCGCCGCCCGGTTCCGGCACCGCCCGGAGGAGCTCGACGACATCCTGCAGGTCGGCACGATCGGCCTGATCAAGGCCGTCGACGGGTTCGACCCGGACCGGGGCGTCGAGTTCGTCACCTACGCGATCCCGACCATCGCCGGTGAGATCAAACGATTCTTCCGCGACACCTCGTGGCCGCTGCGGGTCCCGCGCAGCGTCCAGGAACGCTACCTGGCCGCCGCCCGCGCCTCCGACCGGCTCGAACAGGACCTCGGCCGGCTGCCCGACACCGCCGAACTCGCCGAGGAACTGCACGTCACCGAGGCCGAGGCGGCCGAAGGGCTGGACGCCGGGCGGCTGTGCCGCTGCGACTCGCTCGACTCGCTGCGCGACGACGAGTCCGACGAGACCGGCAGCGCGCTGATCAACCGGCTCGGCTGCTGCGACCCGGAACTCGAACTCGCCGAACTGCGCGTCGCGGCAAGGCCGTTCATCGGCCGACTGCCCGAACGGGAACTCACCGTGCTGCTGCTGCGGTTCTGGGGCGGACTCACCCAGAGCGAGATCGCCGTCGAGATCGGCGTCTCGCAGATGCACGTCTCGCGGATCCTCACCGCCACCCTGACCGGGCTGCGCGAACAGATCGAGGGCGGGACGCGCGGCACCACGGACACGGCGCGTGATTGAGCCTCGCCCAGCCGGGTAGCCGCGCGGACCGTAGCCGCCCCAGGGCGGGAAACCCTACCGCCGGCAGGAGGTGTTCGCACCGTGGACGCCCGGACTGCCACCGGTGCCCCCCTCACCGTCACCCTGCGCCGTCCCCCTGGCGCACTGGTGGTGCGCCCCGAGGGCGAACTCGATCACGACAGCGTCGGCCCGCTCCGCGAAGCCCTGGAGAGGGCCGTCGCCGACCCGCCCGCCCGGCTGGTGGTGGACTGCGGCGGTCTCGACTTCTGCGACTCCACCGGCCTCAACCTGCTGCTGCGGGCGAACGCCGCCCTCCAGCAGGCGGGCGTCCCGCTGCTGGTGGCCGCTCCCGGGCGGGTGATGCTCCAGATACTGGAGATCACCGGCGCGGACGAGGTGCTGGCCGTGCGGCCCACCGTCGAGGACGCGCTGACCGACGGGCCGGCCGGGAACGCGGCAGCGCCGGCGAGCAGCGATGAGAGGCCGGCAGCGCCGCCGGGTGGTGGCGGGCCTTCGGGCGGTACTGAGTCCGGCGGTGCCGAGCCCTCGAACAGCACCGAGCCTTCTGCCGCGTCCTCGGAGAGTGCCGCGAGTCCGGAGCCGGGCGGCGCGGAGAGGCCCGGGGAGCAGCGATGAGCGGCCGACCCGTCGAGGGTCGCACCGAGCGCCGCCGCCTGCCGCTCACTGCCGCGCCCGGCGCGGTCGCCCGCAGCCGGGAGTTCACCCGCCTCGCCCTGCTGGAGTGGGGCTGGCTGCCCGCGCGCGACGCCGTCGGCCGGGCCGCCGCCGAGGACGTGCTGCTGATGACCGGCGAACTCGTCACCAACGCCTGCCAGCACGCGGCCGGCCCGTACGCGCTGGAACTGACCAGGTGCGGGCCGCTGCTGCGGGTCGCGGTGTGCGACGGCGACGACCGGATGCCGGTGCTGCGCGCCCCGCACGTGCCCGCGCGGCCGGGCGGCCACGGTCTGCGGGTGGTCGACCGGCTGGCCGCGGCCTGGGGCAGCGAACCGGTTCCCGGCGGCGGCAAACGGGTGTGGCTGGAGACGATCCGCCCCCCGGCGGAACCCTGGCGGCGACGGTGCCACAGTGGAAGAGATGTCAGTGAACGGCCGGGGCCCCGCCTCACCCGGCGGGCCCGGCCCCGTTGACCGGACCCGAGGTGGTGGTGACGTGGACAGCGCGTCCGACCCGCGCACACCGGAGCCCGCACGGCCCGCGCCCGAATCCGAGCCCGCGCCCGCGCCCGAATCCGAACCCGAGCCCGACCACGCCGACGCGCGGCACCCCGCGGCGCCCCGGCCCACGTCCGACGGCGTGGCGCTGCGCCGGCTGCTGGCCGGGCTGACCGCCGTCCGGGACGGCGACCTGTCGCTGCGGCTGCCGAACGCGCCCGGGGTGCTGGGCGAGATCTCCGGCGTCTACAACGACATGGCGGAGCGGCTGTCCCGGCTGAACGCCGAGGTGACCCGGGTGGCCCGCGAGGTGGGCACCGAGGGCATGCTCGGCGGCCAGGCCGAGGTGCCGCAGGCGGTGGGCGCGTGGCGGGAGCTGGCGGACTCGGTGAACGCGATGGCCGGCAACCTCACCGCGCAGGTCCGCAACATCGCGCAGGTGACCACGGCGGTGGCCCGCGGCGACCTGACCCGTACCATCGCGGTGGACGCCCGGGGCGAGATCCTGGAACTCAAGAACACCGTCAACACCATGGTGGAGCAGCTCAGTTCGTTCGCCGCCGAGGTGACCCGGGTGGCCCGCGAGGTCGGCACCGAGGGCATGCTCGGCGGGCAGGCGGACGTGCGGGGCGTGTCGGGGACGTGGCGCGACCTGACCGACAGCGTGAACTTCATGGCGGGGAACCTCACCGCGCAGGTCCGCTCGATCGCCCAGGTGGCGACGGCGGTGGCCCGCGGCGACCTGACCCGGAAGACCGACGTGGTGGCCCGGGGCGAGATCCTGGAACTGAAGAGCACCGTCAACACCATGGTGGAGCAGCTGAGTTCGTTCGCCGGCGAGGTGACCCGGGTGGCCCGCGAGGTCGGCACCGAGGGCATGCTCGGCGGGCAGGCGGACGTGCGGGGCGTGTCGGGGACGTGGCGCGACCTGAC
>NZ_JBIALQ010000010.1:63008-170867 GCF_042873545.1 Kitasatospora sp. NPDC004615 | reverse complement strand
ACCGACAACGTCAACGTGATGGCGTCCAACCTGACCGGCCAGGTCCGGTCGATCGCCCAGGTGGCGACGGCGGTGGCGCGCGGCGACCTGTCGCGCCGGGTCACTGTCGAGGCGGAAGGCGAAGTCGCCGAACTGGTCCGTACGTTGAACGCGATGGTGGACACCCTGTCGGCGTTCGCGGCGGAGGTGACCCGGGTGGCCCGCGAGGTCGGCACCGACGGCATCCTCGGCGGCCAGGCCCGGGTGCCGAACGTGGCGGGCACCTGGAAGGACCTGACCGACAGCGTCAACTTCATGGCGCACAACCTGACCAGCCAGGTCCGCAACATCGCGCAGGTGACCACGGCGGTGGCCGGCGGCGACCTGACCCGCAAGATCGACGTGGACGCCCGGGGCGAGATCCTGGAACTCAAGAACACCGTCAACACCATGGTGGAGCAGCTCAGTTCGTTCGCCGCCGAGGTGACCCGGGTGGCCCGCGAGGTCGGCACCGAGGGCCGGCTCGGCGGGCAGGCCGAGGTGGAGGGCGTCTCCGGCACCTGGAAACGGCTGACCGAGAACGTCAACGAACTCGCCGGGAACCTGACCCGGCAGGTGCGGGCGATCGGCGAGGTCACCGGCGCCGTCACCGCGGGCGACCTGACCCGGTCGATCACCGTCGAGGCGTCCGGCGAGGTCGCCGACCTGAAGGACAACGTCAACGTGATGGTGGAGTCGCTGCGCGAGACCACCCGGGCCAACCGCGAACAGGACTGGCTGAAGACCCACCTGGCCCGCCTCACCGGCCTGATCCAGGGCCGCCGCGAGCCCGCCGCCGTCGCCGAACTGCTGATGGACGAACTCTGCCCGCTGCTGAACGCCCAGTACGGCACCTGCTACCTCTCCGAGGAGTACCTGACGGAGGACGGCGCGGCCCGGGCCGGCGCCGGGCGGCCGGTGCTGGTGCGGGCCGCCGCCTACGGCCACCGGGCGAGCGACACCCCGCGCCGGTTCGGCCTCGGCGAGTCGCTGATCGGCCAGGCCGGGCGCGGCCGCCGCCCGATCGCCCTCACCGACCTGCCGCCCGGCTACGCCGAGATCGGCTCCGCGCTGGGCTCCGGCCCCCCGCGTGAACTGCTGATCCAGCCGATCACCATGGAGGACCGGCTGCTGGGCGTGGTCGAGGTCGCCACCCTGCACCACTTCACCGACCTGCACCGGGACTTCCTGGAACGCCTCGCCCAGGACATCGGAACCACCCTGGCCACCCTGCTGGCCAACGCCCGCACCGACGAACTGCTCCAGGAGTCGCAGCGGCTGACCGCCGAACTCCGGGCCCGGTCCGAACAGTTGGTCGACGGCCAGGAGGAACTGCGGCGCTCCAACGCGGAACTCGGCGAGAAGGCCGAACTGCTCGCCACGCAGAACCGCGACATCGAGGCGAAGAACCTCCAGATCGAACAGGCCCGCCGCGAACTCGAGGACCGCGCCCGCCAGTTGACCTCCGCCTCGATGTACAAGTCGGAGTTCCTGGCCAACATGAGCCACGAGCTGCGCACCCCGCTCAACAGCCTGCTGATCCTCGCCCAGCTGCTCGCACAGAACTCCGAGGGCAACCTGACGGACAAACAGGTCGAGTACGCCGAGGTGATCCGCTCGGCCGGCTCCGACCTGCTGCAACTCATCAACGACATCCTCGACCTGTCGAAGGTCGAGGCCGGCAAGCTCGACGTCACCGTCGAACGGTTCCCGCTGCGCGAACTGCTCGACTACGTCGACACCGCCTTCCGCCCGCTGGCCGCCGAGAAGAACCTCGACTTCCGGATCGGCGCCGCGCCCGGCGCGCCCGCCGAACTGCGCACCGACCAGGCCCGGTTGCGCCAGATCCTGCGCAACCTGCTCTCCAACGCCGTCAAGTTCACCGACCGCGGCTTCGTCGAACTCACCGTCGAACCCGCCCGGACCGGTGAACTTCCCGGCGGGCAGCGGGAGTCGGGCGCCGTCGCGTTCCGCGTCCAGGACTCCGGCATCGGCATCGGCGCGGACCACCTGGAATCCATCTTCGGCGCCTTCCAGCAGGCCGACGGCACCACCAGCCGCAAATACGGCGGCACCGGCCTCGGCCTGTCCATCAGCCGCGAACTCGCCCGGCTGCTCGGCGGCGCGGTGAGCGCCGAATCGGTACCGGGCGAAGGGAGTTGCTTCACCCTGCTGCTGCCCGACCGGCTCGCCCCCGCGCCCGAAGCCACCGCCGAACCCCGCGCCGGCGAACCCCGCGCCGCCGAACGCCGCGCCGGTGAACCCCGCTCCGGCGAAGCCGCCGGCCCGCCCGGCGCCGCACCCGCCGCCCCGTCACCCGCCCGCGCAGGCCGACTGGCCGGCCGCACCGTCCTGGTCGTCGACGACGACTCGCGCAACGTGTACGCCCTCAGCACCGCCCTCGAACTCGAAGGCGCCACCGCCCTGCACGCTGCCAACGGCCGCACCGGACTCGCCATGCTGCGCGCCCACCCCGAGATCGACCTGGTGCTGATGGACCTGATGATGCCCGAACTCGACGGCTACGCCGCGACCGCCGCGATCCGCGAGAGCGCCGAACACGCCACCCTCCCGATCATCGCCGTCACCGCGAAGGCGATGCCCGACGACCGCGCCCGCAGCCTCGCCGCCGGCGCCGACGACCACCTCACCAAACCCGTCGACACCAACCACCTGATCACCACCGTCCAGCACCGGTTGGAGAGTTGACGCCGTGTCGAAGACCAGCGAGCCGCACCGCACGGGAGCCGACCCGCGCCGTCTGCTCGCCCTGCGGCTGCGCCACGCCCAGGACGAGACCGAGGACCTGCGCGCCGCCCTCGCCGCCCGCCCGCTCACCGCCCTCGCCACCGGCGTCCTCGCCGAACGGCTCGGCTGCGGACCCGCCGAAGCCGGCAGCCAACTGCTCGCACTCGCCGAACGCGCCCGGCTCACCCCGCAGGAACTCGCCGCCGACATCCTCACCACGCTGCCCGGCCCCGCCGACGGCGACACCACGCCCGCCGCCACCGCACCGCCCGACCGACTGCCCGGACGGCCCGAACCCACCGTCGACGCCGCCCTCACCCAGGCCGCCGCCATGGTCGCCGCCACCGCCGCCGTGCTGTGGACCGCCCGCCCCGGCGGCGTCCTGCACCCCGCCGCCGCACCCGGCTTCGGCGACACCGAACGCGCCGACTGGCGACACGTCCCGCCCGGCCTCGACACGCCCGCCGGGCGCGCCCTGCGACAGCGCACCACCCAGGGCCCCGAAGGCCCGGTCGCCGCCACCCTCGGCGCCGCCCGCGCCCCCTACCGCCTCGCCGTGCCCGTGCACCGCGCCGACGGGCCCGCCGCCGTCCTCGAACTCGCCTGGCCCGAGCGCCCCGGCGACCCCACCACCGCCGAACGCCGCCGCCTGCAAACGATCGCCGAGGTCTGCGCGCTCGCCCTCACCGACCCCGGGCTCGCCACCACCGGCCCCGCCCCCACCGACACCGGCGCCATCGACGCCGCGCTCGCCCCCGCCGCGCTGCTCGACCCCGAACCCGCCCACGGCACCCCCGCCGACTTCCGCCTCGCCCGGGTCAACGCCGCCTTCACCGACCTCGCCGAGCGGCCCCCGCACCGCCTCGAAGGCCGCACCCTCACCGAGACCTACCCACTGGCCTGCGCCGACGGCCTGCTCGACCTGCTGCTCGAAGTGCACGCCACCGGCCGCCCGCAGCACCACGACAGCCTCGCCCTCACCTTCCTGGCCGGTCAGACCCCCGCCCCCGTCCTGCTCGAACTCGCCGCCGCCCGCCACGGCAACCGCCTGCTGGTCAGCTGGCAGCCCGCCGCCGGCACCGACCGCACCGACCACCTGCTGCGCGCCGCCCAGCGCCTCAGCCACCTCGCCGGGTTCGAGGAGGACCTACGCACCGGCGAGATCCACTGGACGCCGCGCACCGCCGACCTGCTCGGCCTGCCCGCCGGCACCGCCCCCGTCCCGCTCGCCGCCCTCGCCGCGCACGTCCACCCCGACGACGAACAGACCGTCCGCCGGGTCGTCAACTCCGCCGTCCAGCACGGCCGCGCCGACTCCGCGGTGTTCCGGATGCGACACCTCAGCAGCTACACCCACTACGTGCGCCTGGTCGCCGAACCCGTCCTCGACGCCCACGGGCACACCGCCGCCGTCCGCGGCGCCTACCAGGACGTCTCCGCCCAGCACTGGACCGAGACCGCGCTCGCCGCCACCACCGAACGCCTCGCCGACACCCGGCAGGAAGCCGCCGACAACCACCGCCTCGCGCTGCGCCTGCAACAGGCCATCCTGCCGCCTGCCCCGCCGCCGCTGGAGAGCGCCGGCCTGCGCGCCGCCGTCCGCTACCGGCCCGCCTCGCAGCGCGACCGGGTCGGCGGCGACTGGTACGACACCACCCTGCTGCCCGACCGCACCGCGCTGCTGGTGGTCGGCGACATGGCCGGACACGGCGTCGAGGCCGCCACCGGCATGGTCGCCCTGCGCAACGCGCTGCGCGGCCTCGCCTACACCGGCGCCGGGCCCGGCCGCCTGCTCGGCTGGCTCAACGAGGCCGCCGCCGACCTCACCGACGCCACCGCCACCGCCGTCTGCGCCCGCTACCACCCCGACACCCGCACCCTGCACTGGGCCCGGGCAGGCCACCTGCCGCCCCTCCTGCTGCGCGACGGCACCGCCGGCCCGCTGCCCATGCCGCACGGCATCCTGCTCGGCGCCGCCGAAGACCCCGAGTACCAGGAGGCCCGGCACACCCTGAGGCCCGGCGACATCCTGGTGCTGTACACCGACGGCCTGATCGAACGACGCGACCAGTCCGTCGAGGAAGCGCTCGACCACCTCGCCCAGGTGCTCGCCGAACCCGCCGCCGACCTCGACACCCTGCTCGACCGGGCCCTGGAACTGAGCGTGGCCGACACCGACGACGACACCTGCCTGATCGCCGTGGAGGTCCTCGGCACGGTCCTCGGCACCACGAACGACGCGTCGGACCACGCGTCCGACCCACCCGCACCGGCCGCACACCCGGCCGGGACGACCTGACGAGAGACGGAGGAGAGCAGCCATGACCATGATCCAGGAGACCGTCGAGGTGGACGTCCCACTGCACACCGCCTACAACCAGTGGACGCAGTTCGAGGACTTCCCCCAGTTCATGGACGGCGTCGAAGAGGTCACCCCGCTCGACGAGCGGCACAACCACTGGCGCACCAAGATCTCCGGTGTAAGCCGCGAGTTCGAGACCGAGACCGTCGACCGGCAGCCCGACCGGAAGATCGTCTGGCGGACCGTCGGCGGCGACACCGACCAGATGGGCATGGTCAGCTTCGCCCGGCTCGACGACGACCGCTGCGAGGTGCGCCTCGCGATGGACTACGACCGGCAGGGGATGGCCCACCACACCGCCGACACCACGGGGATCATCGACCGACGGGTCCGCGGCGACCTGGAACGGTTCAAGTCCTTCATCGAGGAGCGTGGCGTCGAATGAGGACCCCGGGTTCGCGGCCGGCCGGGTTTGAGGCCCGCCACAACGGACAGCCGCCCCACATGGACAGAGCATGCTGCTCAGGCCCCGCCGACTGGCTGGACGCCCCCACCCACTGGACGTTCCTCGACCCGGTCGCCGACCGCCTTGCCGACTTCATCCAGGCCCTGCCGCTCGGCCGGGTGCGCGACGTGCTGCACGGCGTCCCGCTCGGCCACCCACTGCACCCGGCGCTCGTCGAGACCCCGATCGGCTGCTGGCTGGCCGCCGGAGTGCTCGACCTCACCGGCGGCGACGACCGGGCCGCCCGCACCCTGACCGCCGTCGGGCTGATCAGCCTGCCGCCGGTCTTCTGGTCCGGCTGGGTGGACTGGTCCCGGCTGCCACCCGCCCAGCGCCGCCTCGGCCTGGTGCACGCCGCGAGCGCCGCCACCGCCGCCATCCTGCACGGGTGCTCGCTGCGGGCCCGCTGCCACGGCCACCCGCTGCGCGGCCGGGTGCTCGGACTGAGCGGCACCACCGTCGTCGGCCTCGCCGCCGGGCTCGGCGGACACCTGGCGTACCGGCACGCCGCCGGCGCCGCCCACGCCGAGGCCGAGTTCCGGCTCGCGCCGCCCGACTGGCAACCGCTCGGCGACACCGCCGAGTTCCCCGAAGACGTCCCAGTGCGCCGCCGGCTCGGCGAGGTCGCCGTGCTCGTCGTGCACGGCTCCGACGACAGCTGGACGGTCCTCGCCGACCGCTGCACCCACACGGCCGGATCGCTCGCGGACGGCGAACTGATCGATGGCTGCGTGCAGTGCCCGGAATGCCAGTCCCGGTTCCGGCTCAGCGACGGCCACCCCGTACAGGGCCCCGCCACCGCCGTACAGCCCCGCTTCGAAACCCGGATCCTGGCCGACCGGCTGGAGGCCCGGCCACCCCGATGACCACCGTCCAGGACCTGCTGGAGCGGCACGGCACCACGTACGCCGAGCAGGCAGGCATCCGGCTGCGCGACACCCCCGCGCCGCTCTACCAACTGCTGGTCCTCACCCAGCTGTGCGCGATCCGGATCCGCGCCGACACCGCCGCCGACGCCGCCCGCGAGCTGTTCGCCGACGGGCTGCGCACCCCCCGCGCGATGACCGGGTCCAGCTGGCAGCAGCGGGTCGACGCGCTCGGCCGCGCCCACTACGTCCGGTACGACGAGAGCACCGCCACCGTGCTGGGCGAGGGCGCCGCACTCGTCCGGGAACGCTGGCACGGCGACCTGCGGCGGCTGCGCGAAGAGGCCGAACGCGACCCCGCCGCGATCGGCCGGCTGCTGCGCGAGGTGCCCCGGATCGGCCCCGTCGGCGCGGACATCTTCCGCCGCGAGGCCCAGCTGCTCTGGCCCGAGCTGCGCCCGTTCTTCGACCGCCGCGCCCTGTCCGCCGCTGCCGGTCTGGGCCTGCCGCGCGAGCCCGACGCGCTTGCCGCGCTGGTCCGCCCCGACGACCTGGCCCGGCTCTCCACGGCGCTCGTTCGGTCCACGTTGAGCTGATCGACGGTCGGCCAGGTGGGCGCCGGGGACAGAGCTGGGCAGACGCGCTGACGGTACGTTCGGAACCGCCGGATGTTCGGGACGGTTCGACGGAGGCCGAGATGTCCGCACCGCAGCGCCAGTCCACCGTGGCCGTGGAGACCGACGTCCCCGGCAGACTCGACCGGCTGCCGTGGTCGCCCTGGCACTGGCGGATCCTGATCGGCCTCGGCACCGTCTGGATCCTGGACGGCCTGGAAGTCACCATCGTCGGCAACCTCGCCGCCCGGCTCGCCGAACCCGGTAGCGGCATCGCCATCAGCACCGCCCAGGTCACCACCACCGCCGCCGCGCTGTACGTGGCCGGCGCCTGCTGCGGCGCGCTGTTCTTCGGCTGGCTCACCGACCGGCTCGGCCGCAAGAAGCTGTTCATGGTCACCCTCGCGGTGTATCTCGCCGCGACCGCCGTCACCGCACTCTCCTGGACCGCCTGGTTCTTCTTCCTGTGCCGCTTCTTCACCGGCTTCGGCATCGGCGGCGAGTACGCGGCGATCAACTCCGCCATCGACGAACTGATCCCCGCCCGGGTCCGCGGCCGGATCGACCTGATCGTCAACGGCAGCTTCTGGATCGGCGCGGCGATCGGCGCGTTCGCCTCGATCGCCCTGCTCAACACCGCGCTGTTCGCCACCGACGTCGGCTGGCGGCTCGCCTTCGGCATCGGCGTGGTGCTCGGCCTGGTCATCCTGCTGGTGCGCCGGCACGTCCCGGAGAGCCCGCGCTGGCTGATCACCCACGGCCGCCGCCGGGAGGCCGAGAAGATCGTCACCGAGGCCGAGAAGACCGTCGAACGGGAGACCGGCGAACCCCTGCCGCCGGTGGACGAACCACCGATACGGATCCGCGAGCGCGGCCCGATCGGCTTCGGCACCATCACCCGCACCCTGGTCGCGCACTACCCGCGCCGCACCGTCCTCGGGCTGGCGCTGTTCATCGGCCAGTCCTTCCTCTACAACTCCGTCACCTTCGGCTACGCCGCGATCCTCACCACCTTCTTCGACGTCCCCGCCGGCGACACCGGCTACTACTTCGCGGTGATCGCCGTCGGCAACTTCCTCGGCCCGCTGCTGCTCGGCCACCTCTTCGACTCGGTCGGCCGCAAACCGATGATCGCCGGCACCTACATCGGCTCCGGCGTCCTGCTGTTCGGCACCGCCTGGCTGTTCCAGCGCGGCTCGCTGGACGCCACCACCATGACCGCCTGCTGGACGGCCGTGCTGTTCCTCGCCTCCGCCGGGGCCAGCGCCGCCTACCTCACCGTCAGCGAGATCTTCCCGCTGGAGACGCGAGCGCTGTGCATCGCGTTCTTCTACGCCGTCGGGACCGCCGCCGGTGGTATCTCCGGCCCGCTGCTGTTCAACGGCCTGGTCTCCAGCGGCCAAGTCGGCGACGCCACACTGGCGTTCTGCATCGGCGCCGCGCTGATGACGCTGGCGGGCCTGGTCGAGGCACTGATCGGCGTCAAGGCCGAACGGCGCAGCCTGGAGTCGCTGGCCGCGCCGCTCAGCCAAGTGCCGTCCGAGCGGTGACGGTGCGTCAACCGTCGCGCGGGGGTCGCGTCAGCCAAGCGTCCACTGCTGGGCGGGCGTGCCGTTGCAGGTCCACAGCTGGAGCCGGGTGCCGTCGGCGGACGAGCCGTTGGGGGAGTCCAGGCACTTGCCGGAGCCGGTGTTCACGAAGGCGCGGCCGCTGCCGTACGACCACTGCTGGGCGCCGGTGCCGTTGCAGGTGTACAGCTGGATCGCCGCGCCGTCGTTGTGCGAAGCGGCGTCCACGTCCAGGCACTTGCCGAGGGCGCGAACGGTGCCGTCGCTGCCGACCGACCACTGCTGGGCGGCGCTGCCGGTGCAGTTGTGCAACTGGATCGGCGTGCGGTCGGCACTGGAAGCCCCCGCCACGTCCACGCACATGCCGCCCGGGCCGGTGATCCGGCCGGTGTAGGGCACCGGGCCGGTGCCCGACGTGGTGGCGTGCACGTAGTCGACCACCATGGTCTGCGGGAAGGCCGACGACCCGTCCGGGCTGCCCGGCCAGTCGCCGCCGACGGCCAGGTTGAGGATCACGAAGAACGGGTGGTCGAACACCCAGCGGTTGCCGCCCAAGTCGGCCGGGGTGCGGGTCTGGTAGGCGTGGCCGTCCACCGACCAGGTCACGGCGGACGGGCTCCAGTCGACGGCGAAGACGTGGAAGTCGTCCGCGAAGGACTGCCCCGCCGGCAGCGAGTACGGCGCGCCGATGCCGCCCGCGCCCGAGTAGCCCGGCCCGTGGATGGTGCCGTGCACGGTGCCCGGCTCGCGGCCGATGTTCTCCATCACGTCGATCTCGCCGCTGTTCGGCCACTGCACCGTGCCGATGTCG
This sequence comes from Kitasatospora sp. NPDC004615, assembly GCF_042873545.1. NCBI lineage: Bacteria > Bacillati > Actinomycetota > Actinomycetes > Kitasatosporales > Streptomycetaceae > Kitasatospora > Kitasatospora sp. NPDC004615. The sequence continues at coordinate 161,435 of NZ_JBIALQ010000010.1, read as the reverse complement.
TTGCCGAGCATCCAGAACGCCGGCCAGATCCCCTGCCCGCGCGGGATCTTGATCCGGGACTCGAAGTGCCCGTACGCCTGGGCGAAGCTGCGGGCGGTGTTCAGCCGGGCCGAGGTGTACTGGCAGGTGCCGTACCAACAGCCCAGCCCCGCATCGGTGTTGCGCTTCGCCGTGATCACCAGATGCCCCTGGCCGTCCAGCGCGGCGTTCGCCGCACCCGCCGTGTAGTACTGGAGCTCGTGGTTGCCGTTGCCCGAACCGCCGGTCTCCACCGTCCACTTGGCGGGATCGACCGCGGATCCGGCCGGGCCATCGAAGTCGTCGCCCCAACTCTGTGCGGCGGTCGGTTGGTTGGCGATCGGCGTGGCGACCGGGGCGGCGTGGGCAGCTGGTGCGGCCGGGGCGGCGCCGAGCAGCGCGGCGGCCAGGAGAAGCGCGAGGCCGCCGAAGGATCGGCGGCGGGTGGACGGTGCAGCAGTCATGGACGAACCCGCTTCCTGCTAGCGCTCGTTGACGGTACGCCTGATGGTAAGAACGCGCTCTCGCCATGGCAATGTCAAGGTAGCGCTCACCGCGTGACGGATTTCGATCACCTGGTGTGCACAATCGGTCGCCGCGTGTGAGCGGTGCGGCTTGTGGGCACGGGCACCCCGCAGCCCTCTCGCGGATCGGAGCTCACGGTGAACCTGGCACGCAGCTCGGAGATGGGCGCCGGCCATGCCCTGGTGCTCGGCGCCGGCATCAGCGGCCTGTGCGCCGCCCGGGCCCTCTCCGAGGTCTACGACCGCGTCACCCTGGTCGAACGGGACACCCTCACGGGCGACGGCACCGTCCGGCGGGGAGCGCCGCAGGGGGCGCACGTGCACTCGCTGACGGTCCGCGGCGCGAACGTCCTGGAGGAGTTCTTCCCCGGCTTCGCCGACGAACTCGCCACCGACGGCGCCACCTTGGTCACCGCGCTGAGCGAGGTCGACATCGTGTTCTTCGGCTCCCTGCTGCACAAAGTGCCGCTGGGCACGGTCCTCCAGGCCGGGCGCCCCTTCCTCGAGGAGCGCCTGCGCGCCAAAGTCTGCGCGGCGCCCAACGTCACCCTGCTGGACGGCCGGGAAGCGACCGCCCCGCTCACCACACCCGACCGCACCAGGGTGACAGGAGCCCGGCTGGCGCGCTCGGGCACCTTCGAGGACATCGACGCCGACCTCGTCGTCGACGCCATGGGACGGGCGGGCCGAGGCGCCACCTGGCTGGCGGCACTCGGATACGACAAGCCCGCCGAGCAGCGCCAGCGCGTCGACGTGGCCTACGCGAGCCGCCGCTACCGGCTCCCTCCGGGCGCCCTCGGCCCGAACAAGGCCCTCCTGGTCGGCGCGACCCCCGCACGCCCACGCGGCCTGGTCCTCACCCAGCAGGAGGACAACCTCTGGGTGCTCTCCCTGTACGGATTCGGCCGCCAGGACCACCCGCCGACCGCACCCGACGAATTCCTGCTGTTCGCACAGGAGTTGGCCACCGTCGAAGCGTGGGAAGCCCTCCGGAACGCCGACCCGGTCACCGGCGTCGCCTCCTTCGCGTACCCCCACTCCGTGCGCCGGCACTTCCACCGGCTCCGCCGCCTCCCCGACGGCCTGATCTCCATCGGCGACGCGATCTGCAGCCTCAACCCGATCTACGGCGCCGGCATGACCGTCGCCGCGCTCGAAGCCGCCGCTCTGCGCGACTGCCTCGCCGACGGCACACGAGACCTCCCCCGCCGCTTCTACCGGTCCGCCGCGAAATCCGTGCAACTCTCCTGGCTCTTCGCCACCCTGGCCGACCGCTCCATGCCCCAAGTCCCGGGCACCCGCCCCGCGTTGGCCGCCCTCCTGGCCAAGTCCTTCCGCGCCACCATGCGAGCCGCGGCCACCGACCCCAGGGTCGCCGCCGCCGTCTGGAACGCCGTCAGCCTCACCGGCTCCCCGGCCGACCTGGCCCGCCCGCACATCATCGCCGCGACGCTGCGCAACTGGCCGCGCGAGAAGCCGAAGGCTAGCCCAGAGCGACGCTGAACACGTCGCCGTGCCCCGGCCAGCCGTCACGTTCCTCGTGGCTGTCGACGACGAGCGCCGAGACCCGCAGGGCCTGCGCCCGGTACTCGACGTAGCCGCACGTCGCGCTTCTCGCCCGGATCGGCCCGGTCGAACAGCGGGAGCAGCCACTCGTCCGGTGTCAGCCGCAACGCGCGGTGCTGTTCGGCGAGTTGGCGGGCCGTCGTGGTCTTTCCGGCCCCGGGGAGGCCGACCATCAGGAACAGTGTGGGCACGCCCCGATGGTGTCAGCCTGCCGATCTGGACGGCCACCCGATTGTTGCCCTCACGGGACGTTCCAGGCGGCGATGACCGGGTGGCCGTGTTCGGTGGCGAGGGTGCTGAGGGTGCCGGGGTGGGGGTGGCCGAGGAGGCCGGCCGCGGACGGGTCGAGGTCGAGCCAGCGGGCGGCGAGGATGCGGGCCAGGTGGCCGTGGGCGACGACGGCGACGTCACCGTCGGCCAGCAGAGGGCGGATTCGGGCCAGTGCCGCGTCCGTGCGGGCGGCGACCTGCTGGAGCTGCTCGCCGGGGAAGGCCGCTTCGCCGGGGATGACGCCGTCCCGCCACAGGTCCCAGCCCGGCCGGGACTGTTCGATCTGGTCGGCCGTCAGGCCCTCGTAGCCGCCGTAGTCCCACTCGATCAGGTCGGGGTCGGCCATGACGTCGGACAGGCCCGCGAGTTCGGCCGTCCGCAGGGCGCGGCTCAGCGGGCTGCTGAACACCGCCACCGGGCGGCGGCGGGCAGCGAGTCGCGGCGCGAGCGCCCGGGCGGTCGCCTCGCCGGCGGCGGTCAGCGGGACGTCGGTGCGGCCGGCATGACGGCCCGACAGGCTCCACTCGGTCTGGCCGTGCCTGATCACTGTCAACTCGCCCATGGCTGTGCAGAGTAGCCGATGATGTGATCACCATGGCCGGGGGTATGCGCGATGCGGCAGGCTGACCGTCATGGAGACGACGCCGTTGGCCGGTGGAGATGTTCGCTGGGTGTTTCCGGAGCTGGAGCGCCCTGCCGAGGTCGAGGCGCTGCTGCGCGAAGCGGGCGCGCTGATCGAGGCGCTGGCGGAGCGGTTGGGCGTCCGGCCGAGCTGCACGGGCAGCGGGTTGGAGTTCTGCCGTTTGGGCGGCGAGCCGAACGCGTCCCTGTTCGGTTGCGCCGAAGTGCCCGAGGTATCGTTCGTCGTCGACCTGGAGGCGGAGCGTGGTGCCGTGCGGCGCTGGGAGGTCGAGGCGAGGATCTCGGTGCGCTGCGACCACGTGGGGCCCTGGGACTGCGGCCATCACACCATCGAGGAGAGGTCCGCGTCGTTCGGCTCCCCGGCGGCCGCGGCGCGAGGCCTGGTGGAGGCGGCCGCGTGGTTGCGGGAGCGTTGCGTGGCCGAGCCGCTGAGCGTCTGGCGGGAACGGGACGACGAGCCCGGGGAGCGCCGGTCGGTGCCGTCGCGGGCAGTGTGACAATCGGGGCGTGAGTGAAGAATTCGTCGACCTGGGGTTCGTGACGGCGCCGTCCGGTGTGCTGGTGTTCGGCATGGCGTCGTGGATCGACTACTGGCCCGAACTCGGGCTGCCGCTGTCCGAGCGGGCCGCGGCGGCTGCGGCGTCCGGTGGCGGCCATCTGTGGGACGGCGAGTGCGAGGCGGTGGCCGTGCCGGCGGCCGGGGACCGGAAGTTGGCGGTGCGGGCGCAGACCGCGCTCTCCTGGTACACCGAGGAACCGGTGATCTCGCTGCTCGAGGTCGACCTCGGCCTACCCTGGGCCGGGGTTGACGACGTCCCGATCCCGCTCGGGGACCTGCCGGTCGATCGGTGTGGCATGGTCCTCGGCGACGGTGTGGCGCTCGACGCCTGGATCGGGATGGAGGGCGAACCGGCCGACGGTCTCGCCGACCTCACCTACTGGGGGCTCCACGGGCCGGACGCCCACGCGCAGTTCGGCGGGCAGGAGTTCACGACGGACGGCACCTGGGGCTGGCTCGACCTGCCGGTCGCGCAGGCGGAGGCGCGCGCGGTCGAGATCGAGGCGTGGCGGGGCGGCCTGCGGAGCGGAAAGGGCGTTGCCGTCACGGTCAGCAAGCACACCGACTACCACCTGTTCCAGCGTGCCGGCGCGAACCACCCCCTGCTGGCCGGAGCGATCGAGGTCGGCGGCTGCCAGGTGCTCGGCATCGACTGGGAGCCGGCCGACCACTCGATGACCCACCACGGCGAACGGGCCCTCGGCCAGGTCTACCCCGTCACGCTCGAAGCGGACGGGGCCGGCGGGACGGTGCTGCGATGGGCGGTTCAGCCGGCTGATGAGCACGAGGACTGACGGTCAGGTGGCCTCACCGCACAGGTCCGCGCCGTCGCGACGACTGCCAGGCCGCTCGGGATCGTACATCGCGCCAGCATGCCCACCGGCGCCGATGTCGACAAATTGTGCGGGTGCCCGATGAGTTCGTCGGTGCAGGCGTGCTACACAGGCGCATGACGTTCTTTCGTGACCTGAGCCCGTACACCTATTCCGAACGGGAAGTCATTGCCGACGGGCCCTATTTCGCGACGTTCGCCCCCACCTACCGCAGGGTGAACGTGGGGTGGCTGAGCAGATGGCACCGATACTCGAGCGGCGCCGCCCCGGAGGGTTTCCTCGGCCGGCTGCTCGACATCGTCCAGTGGCAGCGCGTGAACGGCACGCGGGGGTTCCACAGTTGCGGGCTCTGTCCGCCCTGGCGGCGGCAGGGCGGGGCGTTGACGGTCGAGCACCAGGGTGGGGCCGTCGCTCTGGGGTCCAGCGAGATTCGTGTCCCGGGCCGGGCCGGCGAGGTCTTTGCGGCGCCGACGTTGGTGGTGCATTACGTGAGCGCGCACGGGTATCTTCCGCCGCCGTCGTTCGTCGAGGCGGTGCTGGCCTGTCCCGAGGGGTGGATGTCCGGGCCGGACGCGGCTGGGGTGCCGGACGGGGCGGAGCGGCAGGACTATTCGGCTCGGGTCGGGGAGGGGTAGACGGACCGTCAATTCGCGAATACCGAGAGCTGTGGTCAATTCCCTTGGCGGAGCCGGCAGCTGCGCCCCATTCAGCGGTGGGGGACGCGACTTTCCAATGGCGGCGTTGATCACTAAGGTCTGGGGTCTGTGACCACGAGTGAACCCGGCGACGACCTGTGGGCAGAGTTCGTCAGGGAGTTTGAGAAGAACAACGCGGTGCACGAGCCGAGCGCCGCGGAGCGGGCGGCGGCGGCCCGGCGGCGGCCGGTGCAGCGGCGTTCGCGGCGGTGGCTGGTGCTTCCGGCGGCGGCCGTGCTGCTGGCGGCGGCGGGTGCGACGGCGTACGTGATGCGGCCCGCGGAGAAGAAGGCGCCCGTGGTGGCGGCCGGCCCATCGGGGGTGGCGGGTGCGGCGATCCCGCTGGCCGTGTTCCCGAAGCAGGTACAGGGGTTCACGCTGGTGGCGGCCGTGCAGAACCCGAGTTGCACGGGCCCGGACACGGTGGGGGCGACCCTCGCCGGGGTGATCGCGCAGGGGAAGGGGTGTCTCGGCGTCGATCTGGCGCTGTACAAGGACGCCGACGGCAACCAGTACAACCTGGCGCTGTTCACCATGAAAGACCCGGTCGAGGCGCTGCACCTAGTGACGTTCCTGGCCGGCAACGCCGACACGTACCAGGTCGCCGTCCAGCTCCCGCCGAAGGACTCCGGCCTGCGCGAACTGCCCGCCGACAGTGGCCTGGTGCAGAACTTCGGGTCGTACGGGCACGGCATGCTGGTCGGCATGGCGCAGTGGTCGGACGGCCGCACCGCCGACTTCAACAAGCTGGCGGACCGGCTCAAGCCGCTGACCGATGCCGTCATGAAAGACATTCCGGCCTGAAGAGATGCATGACGATGCGTCAACTCGCTTGAACCGTCCCGGGTCGGTGGCCTGCTCGGTTAGGGTGAGGCTGCGCTTCGGTGCGGCGGCGGACGCGGTCGTCGCGGGGCGGGGGAGGAATGGACGCGGTGGTTCCGAGCACGGTGCAGCAGTTGGCCATCCTGGTGGCTCTCGTTCTGCCCGGGATCTTCTACCAGGCCGTCTCCGACCGCCTGCGCGGGCCGCGGGCCTCCGAGCAGGAGCCGCAGAACCGTGCGCTGCGGGCGGTCGCGATCAGCGGTCTGCTGGACGCCGTGTACGCGGTGGTCGCGGGGCCGTGGTTGGCGCGGCTGTTGACCGGGGGCGACGGCGGGCCGCTGGCGGGGGTGCTGCGGCATCCGCGGCAGGCGGGGCTGGCGGTGCTGCTGCTGGTCGTGGCGGTGCCGGCGGGCGCGGCCTGGGCGGCGGCGGCCGTGCGGCGGCGGCGCGAGCGGGCGCACTACGAGCCGACGCCGACGGCCTGGGACTTCCTGTTCGCCGACCGGGACCCGTGCTTCGTCCGGATCCGGCTCAAAGGCGGCCTGTGGGTGGGCGGTTGGCTCGGCTCGCGGTCGGCGGTGTCGGCGTTCCCGCAGCAGCAGGACATCTATCTGGAATCGCAGTGGCGCCTGGGCAGCGACGGGACGTTCCTCGGCAAGGTGCCCGGCACCGCCGGGGTCTACGTCAAGGGCAGCGAGGTCGAGGTGCTGGAAATGCTGGCGCCGCCCGAGTTGGTGGAGGTGCCGGTGACACGGAGGGAGCAGAACGATGGCAGCGAGCAACCCGAAGAAGCGCGGCAGTGACGACGACCTGTCGCTGGAGGGCCTGATCGAGGAGCACGGTTCCCGCCGGATCTTCCGGATCGGCGGCGGCTCGACCGAGCCGGACCAGGGCCCCGAGGGCGCCTCCGGCACGGCGCAGAGCGAGAAAGCACCCGAGAACGGCAGTTCCGAGTAGCTCACTCACGGCCCGATGTGGAGGTGCGCCGCCCACAAGTGCGGTGCGGGCAGCAGGCGTTCACGCAGTGAGCGGACGGCGTGGTGCAGGGCCAACGCCGGGTCGAACGGTCGGAGGCCGGCGGCGTCGTCCTCCGCCAGGGCGGCGTAGAAGTCCCCGGTGACGCGGCGGGCGACCTTGTCGGAGACGCTCCACAGCGTGCCGACGACGTGGGTGAAACCGGCCAGCTGGAACGACGGCGCGAGGTGCACCGCCTCGTCCGGCAGATCGACGCCGCCCTGGGACGTCGAGCAGGCCGACAGGAAGGCCAGTTCGGCGTCCACCGGGCGCTGCGCGAAGAGGTCGAGGGCGCTGAGCCGGCCGTCGTGCAGGATCAGGCCGCTGTTCGACGGGCTGCCCGGGTCGCTGATGCCGTGACAGCTGAAGTGCACCCAGGAGTGCCGGGACAGCGCCCGGCGGACCTGCTCCACGGTGGCGTGCTCGCCGTCCAGCCGCAGGCCGCCGGGGAAGAGTTCCGTCACCAGTGCCGCCTCGGGCTCGGCGCCGGGCAGCGGCGGGCCGCCCGGGGTGTGCGGGAGCGCGACCACCAGCGGGGCGGGTCGCCGTCGGGGTGACGCGGTGACCCTGCGCCGGGCGCGCAGCAGGGAGCGCACGGTCGGCGTGTACGAGGAGACGGCGCGGTCCATCACCCAGGTGCCGGGGATGTTCCGGCCCTTGCCCGCGGCGTGCAGCGGCAGGAACGCCAGCCGGCCGGTCGGGCACCACCGCAGCCGCGGCCACTCCTCGCCGTCCAGCGGGGTCCCGCGCAGGCCGAGCCGGTTCAGGACGGGCGCGGCCAGGCTGTCCCACAGCCACTCGAGGAGTGTGCTGTGGAAGGTCATCATCTGCTTGGCGGCCGCCATGCCCTGGTCCCCGTAGGCGACGTCGATGCGCCGCTCGTCGAAGGCCAGCGCGGCCGCCAGCACCTCGTCCGGGCTGAGGTCCGGCAGCGGCAGGACGTCGATGCGCGGCTCGCCGCCGCCGCGGGCGGCCAGGATCAGGGCGTGCGAGCCGTACGCGCTGACGTTGACCACCACCACCGGCCCGTGCTCCGCCACCGAGAGCAGCTGCCGGGTGGTCGGTGGGCGCAGGAAGTCGTCGAGCCCGTCCAACTCCCGGATTTCCTCCAGGAGTTGGTTCCATCGGCGGGACAGCGTGTGGCGCTCCTCGGCGTCCCGCAGGGCGGCCGCGCCTGCCGTCTCCTGGACGAAGAAGGCGTCGGGCCCTTGCTGTTGCAGCGCGGGGTGCTCCTGGCTCAGCCGGTCCCGGATCCGTTCGAACTCCGCGGCGCGGGCCGGGTCGAGCGCGCGCAGCCGGGACAGGTCGCCCTGGTTCTCCAGGCCCTGGGCCAGCAGCACGCCCCGGCCCTGTTCGAGCAGGGCCAGCGCCCGCGCCGGATCGCCCGCCCGGATCGCCAGGGCCGCCGCCGAACTGGCCAGCCCCCGGCCGGAGCTGAGCCGGTCCTCCTGGTCGATCCGGGCGAGATGACGCGGCGCCACGCTCGGCAGCAGGCCCACCGCGTGGGCGAAGCCGTCCAGGGCCTCCGCCCACCGGCCGGTGTGGGCCGCGATGCCGCCCCACGTGCGGGCCGCCTCGAGCCGGGTGTGCGGCGGGAGGAGCGGATCCTCGGCCGTCTGCCGGTTCAGCCGGATCACCTCCGCCAGATCGACCCGCTCGCCGTGATCGCCCGGCCGCAGCCGCGCCGTCCCCTCGAACCGTTCGCCGTACTGGGCCCGCCGCAGCTGCGCAATCGCCAGCACCTGACGGGCCAGGGCGTGCATCGGGTCGGGGGAGTGCGTGTGGTCGGCGAGGGCCTCGCGGGCGGCCGCCGCGGCCCGGCGCAGCGCCGTCCTGGCGGCACGTTCGGGGAGCAGCTCCGAGGTACGCAGAGCGGCGAGGGCCAGCCGGGCCAGCGCGGTCGTCCGCAACGGGTGCGGGGAGCCGAGCTCCGTCACCAGGTCCTCGAACTGCCGGCAGACGTCCAGCGCGGCCGGGGCGTCCTCGGCCTCGCGGGCCTGCTCGAAGCGCACCACGGCCAGGTTGAGCGCGGCGCGCTCCCGGGCCGGCGACATTCCGCGGCGCCGGTCGGCGGCCTCGCTCAGCAGGGCGAGCGCCTGCTCGCGCAGAGCCGGGTCGTCGGTGGTCGCGGACAGGCCGGACAGGGCCAGGCCGAGGTTGTTCAGCACCTGCGGGCGCTGCACCGAGCCCGGGGCGGTGTGCTCCACGGCCGACCGGAACACGGCAACGGCCTGAACAGCCCAGCTGCGGTCGCCCGTTCGGGACGCCCGGCTGAGCAGAGCGGCCCCGAGGTTGGTGAGGACCAGGCCCCGGTCGCCGTACCCCTCCGGTACGGCGGCGAGCGCGCCCTTCAGGGTGCCCAGCGCGGCATCCAGCTGCTCGTCCGAGCCGGACTCCGCCGCCAGCGACCACTGGAGATAGCCGAGGCCGGCCTGCACGGTCGAGCGCTGCGGGGCGTGCTCCGGCAGGTGGAGCAGCGCGGCACGGCAGCACTCCATCGCCTCGGCCCGAAGCCGCGCGTCCGGCCGGAAGCCGTACAGGTCGGCGAGGCAGGTGGAGAGCCCCTCGAGGGCGTACGGGTGGGGTTTCGGCGCGGTCAGCGCGATGGCCTCGCGGTGGCGGGCGACGGCCTGCTCCAGGTACGCCGGGTCGCCGGTGAAGTGGAAGCGCCTGCGCAGGTTGTTGCCGAGGGCCACCAGGCAGTCGGCACGGTCCGTCCGGTCCTCGGTCGGCTCCGCCAGGGCCCCGGACAGCAGGGCGGCGGACCGGTCGAGCGCGGCGGTGTCCGAACGCAGCCAGCCGGACCTGTCGAGCGCGGCGGCGAGACGGTGGATCACGGTCAGCTGTCGCGGGTCGTCGGCGGGGGCCATCGCCAGGGCCAGTTCGAGGTGGTGCACCGACCCGTCGAGCACGTCCGCGTCGTCACTGTGGTCGGTGAGATCCAGCAGCGCGGCGCCCAGCAGCAGCCGGTAGTACGCGCGGTCGGACGTGGTGCACCGCTCGTCGGCCGTCACGACCGCGTCCAGCACGGCCACCGCCGTACGGTGGGCGGCCGGGTCGCCGGTGTTCGCCGCGCGCTGCATCCAGTGACCGCCGAGCCGGGCCTCCAGGTCGAGCCGCCGCGGGTCGCCCGGGGGCAGCAGCGCGGCCGCGCTGCTCATCGACGCGGTGGCCTGCTGCCACGCGTCCCCGACCTGCTGGTCGGTGCCGAACAGGAGGGCCGTCCCCAGCGAGAACCGCACGTCGGCCTCGAAGTCCGGTTCGGGGTAGGGCAGTTCGAGGCATTCCCGGTAGTGCACCACCGCCTCGGCGGCGCGCTCGCCCCGGTCCTCCGTCGCTGCGGAGCCGAGCAGGCAGTCGGCCAGGTGCCGCAGCGCCAGTGCGCGTGCGGCCGTGGGCCGCGGCAGTTCCCCGACCAGCCGGCGCAGCAGCGTGATCGACTCGGCCGACGGGTCGTCACTCCCCTCGGACTCGGCCCGCAGACCCAGCAGGTCCGCCAGCGCCGAGCCCCGTTCCAGCCGGAGCACCGGGACCTGCGGCGAGGTGGCCTCGAAACCCGCGCCGGCCAGGGCGACGGCCTCCGCGAGATCCCGGGGGTCATGGCCGGCCCGGTAACGCCTGGTCAGGGCGAGCGAGAGCATCGTCAGGGCGTTGGCGGACAGCGCGGTTCCGCCCGGTGCGAGACCGGCCACCTCCCGGGCCGCGTCGAGCGCGACAGCGGTGGCCTCGGCGTCGTCCTCGGCGGCGGCCCCGAGCAGGGCGAGGCTCAGGTTGTGCAGGTACTGCAGCCGCAAGCCCTCGGTGGGCGCGACCTCGGCGGCCCTCCGACACAACGCGACACCTTCGGCCCGCAGCCCAGGCTCTGTCGCAGCCTGGGTGATCAGCACCATGCCCAGGTGGCAGAGCACGTCCGGGTACCCCGACGGGTCGGCGGCGCCGTCCGCTCCGCGCAGCGCCTCGCGGAGGAGGGTGGCGGCCTCCGGCAGGGCGTCGCGGCCGTCGAAGAGGACCGCGGACTGGGCCAGGGCTCGGCCGAGTTCGAGGCGGTAGGCCGCGAATTCGGGGGAGTCGGGCGGGCAGAACGCGAGCGCGGTACGGATTTCGGAGGCCGCGTCGCGGATCGCCTCGCTGTCCAGGGTGACGTCCGCCCAGAAGCGCAGGGTGGTGCCCAGGTTGGCGTGCCGGAGGGCCTGTTCGCCGGGCGTGTCGGGGACGGCCGCCACGGCGGCGCGGCAGACCTCCACGGATTCGGCGAGCGAGGGGAGTTCGGCGCGGTCCTGCCAGTCGTACAGCAGGGCCACCCCGAGCCGGGACAGCACCGAGCCCCGCACCGGGCTGTCCGGCGGGCACTGGGCCGCCGACCGGCGGAACAGCCGGACCGCGGCGGCGGGCGCGCCGGGGTACCGCCAGCGCTGGTACGCCAGCGTCAGGCCGACCGCCGCCGCGTTCGTGTGCGCGAGGCTCGGCCCGTCGTCCTCGGGGACGTCCTCGCCGGCGGCCACGGCCAGCACCGGCGCGAACTCGGGCGGAATCTCTTCCCGGCGGTGCCGTCGCAGCTGGAGCAGGCAGAGCAACCCCTCGCCGAGCAGTGCCGGGTCGCGTTTGCCGCCGGCCCAGTACGCGAGCAGGTCGGCGGCGCTGAGCACGTAGGCGTGTTCGAGGGGGAGTTCGGTGGCGGGCGGCACCCCGCCGGCCCGGAGTGCGGCCGTTGCCGCGTACGCCTCGGCGGTGGTGAACCACGTCAGCGCCGCAGGATCGGCCGCCGGAAGGTCGCAGTGGGCGGACAGCAGTGCGATCGCCTCGTCGTCGGTCACAGCCAGCTGCTCTCCGCCGGGATGTCGTCGGCGAGCAGCACGATGAGGTCCTCGCGGCTCGGGGTGTCGGCCCCGGCGAGCCGGGAGGCCTGCCGTTCGACCATCTCCTCCAGCAGGGTGCGGGCGTCGCGGGCGTTGGCGGGGTCGCCGCGGAGCTCGCGGCGGGTGAATCGTTCGACGAGCCGGTCGGTGACTTCCGGGGCGAGGCGGTAGGTGTGCCGTTCGGCTTCGCGGACCACGATCTCGGTGAGCTCGGCCGGGTCGTACGGGTCGAACTCGAGGATGCGGGAGAACCGGGAGCGCAGGCCGGGGTTGGAGTCCAGGAAGGTCCGCATCTCCTCGGTGTAGCCCGCCGCGATGACCACCACGTCGTCGCGGTGGTCCTCCATCAGTTTGGTGAGGACGTCGATGGCTTCCTGGCCGAAGTCGCTGTTCGCGCCGAACCGCCGGGCCAGGCTGTACGCCTCGTCGATGAACAGCACGCCGCCGGACGCGCGTTCGAAGGCCTGGCGGGTCTTCTGCGCGGTCTGCCCGAGGTACTCGCTGACCAGGTCCCCGCGGGCGACCTCCACCAGGTGGCCCTTCTTCAGCGCGCCGAGCGCGGCGAGTATCTGTCCGTACAGCCGGGCCACGGTGGTCTTGCCGGTGCCGGGCGGGCCGGAGAAGACCAGATGGTGTGCTCGGGGCGGCGGGGGCAGGTCGGCGTCGGTGCGCCACCTGGCCAGCCGGAGCAGGTCGACCTGGATGTCGACCTGCCGCTTGGCCTCGGCGAGTCCGATCATGCGCCCGAGTTCGGTGATCGGGCCGGTCTCGGGCCGCAGGATGTCCTCCGCGGTGGCGCCGGTGCGCAGGTTCTCCGTCCGCACCCGGTCGTTGGAGATCAGCGCCTCACCCTCGCAGCCGGTGATCTCGCAGTCCGTCAGGCTGCCGTACACGTTCTCGTCCAGGCGGACGCCGTCGCTCCCGGCGCCGTGCACCCGTACCCCGCTGATCGTCAACTGGCTGGTGTTGCGGGCCCACAGGGCCGTTCCCCGGCTGGCGGAGATCTCCAGCCGGTCGATCTCCACGGTGGTGTTGTCGAGGGTCAGCAGCCCTACCTCACCGGCCTTCGTCACCGTGCAGTCGTGTGCGGTGAGCCGGCTGTCCTCGCGGCAGTTCAGGCCGTACAGGCCGGCCCGTTCGATCGTGACGGCTTCGGCGGTGAGACGCGCGGTGTTCTGCAGCAGCAGCCCGGAGGTGGTGACGTCGGCGATGACGGCGCCAACCAGCCGGACGGTCACGCCGGTGCCGGTGCAGCGCACCCCGTTCTGGCAGCGTTCCAGGCGCAGTTCGGTCAGTTCCACCACCGATCCCTCCTGGATCAGGACGGCGCTCTCGGACTGGTCGTGGACCCGCAGCCGGGTGAACTCGCCGCGCGCCTTGTGCACGTTGACGCCGGTGCCGCCGAAGGCCACCGCGCAGTCGTCGACCAGCGGGACGCCGCCGGAGGCGACGCTGATGCCGTGCACGCCGGCGTTCTCGATCCGGCACCGCTCCAGCCGTCCGCGGCCCTGGTCCTCGACGATCACGCCGCAGTCCCGGCAGCGCGCGAACAGGCAGTCCCGGACCTTGGGTTCGGCGCCCCGGGCGATGTAGAGGCCGACGGTGGCGCCGCTGACCGTGGTGTCCTGGACGGAGCCGCGCGCCTGGTGGTCGTAGACGATGCCGGTGGCGTGCACCTCGTCGATCCGGGAGCCCAGGACCTGTACGGCGGAGTGGTCGCCGGCGGCGATCGCGGTGTCGCCGGTGCCCCGGAACTCGCAGCCGCGGATCTCCGCCGTCGAACCGGTCACGTCGATGCCGCGGCCCCGGCTGTCGACGACGGTGCAGTCGGTGATCTCGGCGTTCGCGCGTTCCTTCAGCACCAGCGCGTGGCCCTTGGCGGAGCGGAACGCGGTGCGCTCGAACGTGCCGCCGGCGCCCGCGAGTTCGGTCCGGCCCGCAGTGATCTCGCAGTCCCGCACGGTCAGTTCGGCGCCCTGGGAGGCGAGCAGCGCGTACTCGCCCGGCGCGTCGATCCGGCAGTGGCGCAGCTCCAGGCGGCCGGTGGTGGAGACGGCGATCGCGCCGCGGCCCTCGACGGTCAGGGAGTCGAGCGTGACGGCGCCCTCGCACTCCAGGGCGGACCCTTCGGGGGTCTCGATCACCACCGGCCCCTCGCCCTCCGCCCGGACCACCTCGACGGTGCCGGACACCAGCAGCGGCCCCGCCTCCCGGTACCGGCCCGGCTCGATCAGCACCCGCACCGGCCGGTCCCTCGGCGCGGCGCGCAGCGCCGAACCGAGACTCCGGTGCGCCGCCCCGCGACCCTGCCCGACCCGGACGGTCACGGCCTCGCCTGTCACGGACTCGGCCCGCCTGGTGTGCCCGGCGAGCAGGTTCGAGCCGTACGGGGTCAGCGCGTTCGCCAACTGGGCGGGGAAGACGGCGAGTCCGTGCATCTGGGCGAGCACCGGCGAGTTCAGTGGCAGGAGCTGGACGGCCGGCCCGTCGGTGCGGAACGGCCAGTGCGGCAGCGGCGCCGGAGGGTTCGCCCCCGGGTTGAGCCGGGCCAGCACCGCCGTCACCGCGTACCGCCGCCCGGCGCGCGTGACGGTCTGCTGCCCGGCCTCCAACGAGGCGATCTCGGACCACGGAACGGCCCGCTCCCGGCCGCCGACGGCCACCACCACGCCCCGGCCCTCCACCCGCAACTCGCAGCTCCGGGACAGCCGGAGAACCAGCCACCTGACGCCGAACGTGCCGAACACCACCACGGTGAGCAGCGCCAGCAGCGGCTGGACGGGCGCGAAGGTGCCGAGCGGGGCCACGGCGAGGACGGCGGCGACGATCACCAGCAGCATCACCACCCGGAACCCGCGCAGCAGCACCCGGCCCGGCAGGGACAGCAGCGCGCCGGCCGCGAACACCGAGGCCCCGCCGGGGCCGTCCGGCAGCCGGGTCGTCCCGCCCCAGCGGTCCGACAGCCGCGGGACGAACACCTGGTCGAGGCGCGCCGCCGGCACCGCCAGCGGCGCCAGGTCGAGCAGGATCCCCTGCCACTGCGCCGACCAGCGCGGCGAGCCGCCGCCCGGCAGCGCGGCCGGGCTGCCCAGCGAGGTCCGCACCAGCAGCGAGCCCCGGAAGTGCGGCGCCTCGTACGCGGCCACGAACCCCCGCATCGGCAGCACGCACATCCCGTCGACCGCGTCCCAGGGCAGCCGCACCTTCCGCAGGCCGCCGCGGAGTTCGAGGTACTCGGGATCGACCACCACCGTGACGGGTGCCCACGCGCGCACCGCCTGCCGGACCAGCACCACCGCCCACACCACGGCCGTCAGACCGTCGACCAGCATCGCCGCCGGCCGCGTCACCACCCCGGCGAACAGCGGCAGCCCGCAGCCGGCGAACGCGCCGGCCGCGAACAGCGCGAACGCCGCGCGCCGGCGGCGGTACTGCGCCGACGGCCGCAGCCGCACCTGCTCACTCTCCTGTGCCATCGCGCCCCCAGCAACGCCGACTGCCCTCCTGGTCATCAAATCAGCGAACTCCGGCCCCCGGCGGCCGGTTCGGCGTTTTGACCGGTCTGCTGATGGGACGTCAACGACGCGCACCACCCCCACTTGGAGACTGGTCAACGGCTGCCCCGGTGGCCAGCATGGGTACCCGTCGTTCCGCACCACCGCGCCCAGGAGGCCTTCGTGTCGCACGCCCCGAGCCAGCCGAGCCACTCCTCCGGCCCGTCCGGAACCCCGCTGCTCGGCGACACCGTCGGAGCCAACCTCGACCGGGCCGTCCGCACCTTCCCGGACCGCGAGGCACTGGTGGAGTGCGCCACCGGCCGGCGCTGGACGTACGAGCGACTCGCCGCCGACGTCGACGCGGTGGCGCTCGGCCTGCGCGCCAGGGGCGTCGGCCGCGGCGACCGGGTCGGCATCTGGGCGCCGAACCGCGCCGAGTGGACGCTCACCCAGTACGCCACCGCGAAACTCGGCGCGATCCTGGTCACCGTCAACCCGGCCTACCGCACCCACGAGCTGGAGTACGTCCTCAACCAGGCCGGCGTGCGCCTGCTGGTCGCCGCCCGGCAGTTCAAGACCTCCGACTACGCCGCGATGATCGCCGACGTCCGCCCGCGCTGCGCCGAACTGGCGGACGTGGTGCTGCTGGACGGGCCGGACTGGGACGAGCTGCTGCTGGCGGGCCGCCGGGAGGACCGGGCGGTGCTGGCCGGGATCGCGGAGGAGCTGGCCGCCGACGACCCGATCAACATCCAGTACACCTCCGGCACCACCGGCTTCCCCAAGGGCGCCACCCTGTCGCACCGCAACATCCTCAACAACGGTTATTTCGTCGGGGAGTTGTGCGGCTACACCGAGCAGGACCGGATCTGCATCCCGGTGCCGTTCTACCACTGCTTCGGCATGGTGATGGGTAATCTCGCCGCCACCTCGCACGGCGCCTGCATGGTGATCCCGGCGCCCGCGTTCGACGCCTCCGCGACGCTGGCCGCCGTCGCCGCCGAGTCCTGCACCTCGCTGTACGGGGTGCCGACCATGTTCATCGCCGAACTCGCCGACCCGGACTTCGACCGCCACGACCTGAGCAGCCTGCGCACCGGCATCATGGCGGGCGCGCCCTGCCCGATCGAGGTGATGAAGGACGTCATCGGCCGGATGGGCATGACCGAGGTGTCCATCTGCTACGGCATGACCGAGACCTCCCCGGTCTCCACCCAGACCCGCGCCGACGACTCGGTCGAACGCCGGGTCTCCACCGTCGGCCGGGTCGGGCCGCACCTGGAGGTGAAGGTCGTCGACCAGGCCACCGGCGCCACCGTCCCGCGCGGCGAGACCGGCGAACTGTGCACCCGCGGCTACTCGGTGATGCTCGGCTACTGGGGCGAGCCCGAGCAGACCGCGCAAGCGATTGACACCGAAGGCTGGATGCACACCGGCGACCTCGCCGTGATGGACCAGGACGGCTACCTGAGCGTCACCGGACGCAGCAAGGACATGGTGATCCGCGGCGGCGAGAACCTCTACCCGCGCGAGATCGAGGAGTTCCTGTACACCCACCCCGACGTGCTCGACGTCCAGGTGATCGGCGTCCCCGACGCCAAGTACGGCGAGGAGCTGATGGCCTGGGTGCGGATGCGCGAGGGCGCCCGCCCGCTCACCGCCGAGGCGGTCCGGGAGTACTGCACCGGCCGGCTCGCGCACTTCAAGATCCCGCGCTACGTGCACGTGGTCGACGAGTTCCCGATGACCGTCACCGGCAAGATCCGCAAGGTCGAGATGCGTGAGCAGGCGGCCCGGATGCTGAGCGACTGACCGGCCGTCGGGGGAGCATGGGGGAGTGCCCGTTCTCGCCGTCCTGTTCGCTGTCCTCGGCGCCGCCTCCAACGCCACCGGCACCGCCTTCCAGCGCAAGGCGGCCGCCAAGCTCGGTCACGGTGGCGGCCTGCGGTTCGTGCTCACCCTGGCGCGGGACCCGGCCTGGCTGATCGGCATCGCCGGATTGGCCGGCGCGGCCCTGTTCCAGGCGCTCGCGCTGAGCTTCGGGGCGCTCGCGCTGGTGCAGCCGGTGTTCGTGCTGGAGCTGCCGTTCGCGCTGCTGATCGCCTCGCCGCTGATGCACCGCCGGGTGCCGCGGGCCGGCTGGGCCGGGGTGGCCGCCGTGGTCGGCGGACTGGTCCTGTTCCTCGGCAGCGCCGCGCCCACCGGGGGCACCGACAACGCCCCGATGAGCCGCTGGGTGCCCGTCCTGGTGGGCTGCCTCGGCCTGATGGGCGCCGCCGTCCTTGCCGCCCAGCACTGGCGCTCCCCGCTGTTCCGGGCCGGCGCGCTGGGCAGCGCGGCGGCGGTCGGCAACGCGCTGACCGCCGCCCTGATGAAGTCCGCCACCGGGACCTTCGCCGACCACGGACCGGCCGCGTTCTTCTCCGTCTGGCAGACGTACGGCTTCGCGCTCACCGGAATCGCCGCCGTCCTGCTGCTGGAGAACGCCCTGCAGGCCGGCCCGCTGGCCATCTCGCAGCCCGCCCTGACCATCGGCGACGCCGGGGTCAGCCTGCTGCTCGGCGTGGTGCTGTTCGACGAGACCGTCCGCACCGGCTGGTGGGTGCTGCCCGCGCTGCTCGGGCTGGCCGTGGTCATCGGCGGCGTGCTGACCCTGGTGCGGGCCGTCCCGCACATCCAAGAGGTCGTCAGCTCCGGGAAGAAGTGAGCTTCCGGGAGCTGACGACCTCGGTAAGACGGTGCGTCAGAAGACCGTGCGTCAGGAGACCTCGCGTCAGGAGACTTCGCGTCAGAAGATGAGCTTCCAGTTGTCGATGTAGCCGGTGTCACCGCGGTACATGTCCTGGACCTTCAGCCGCCAGGTGCCGTTGGCGACCTGCGCGGAGGCGTCCACCGTGTAGGTCTCGAGCACGTTGTCGGCGGAGTCGCCGACGTTGGCCTTCTTCAGCGAGTAGACCTTGCCGTCGGGGCCGACCAGGTCGATGTTCAGGTCACCGCGCCAGGTGTGCTTGATGTCCACGGACACCTTGAGGTCGCTGGGCGCCTGGCCCTCGACCTTGTCGACGACGATGTCCGAGAAGACGGCCGGGCCGCCGCCGTCCGGGATCGGCACCCGGGTGGCGTTCGAGACGATGGCCCGGGCGATCTTCCAGGTGAACTTCGTCGTGACGCTGCTGTGGTGCGAGGCCTTGGCGAGCAGCGTGACCTCGTAGGTGCCCGGCGTGGTCGGGGTGCCGGAGACCTTGCCGGTGACGGGGTGCACCTTCAGACCGTCGGGCAGGCCCTCGGCGTGGAAGGTGAGCTGACCGGGGTTGAAGTTGGTGGCCTTGAACTGGAGGTCGGCCTCCTCGCCGACCGCGCTGATCTGGGAGTCGATCGAGTCGACCATGATGCCGTCGACGACCCGCGGACCGACGTTGATCGCCGCCCAGGCGTTGGCGGTGTTCATGTAGGTCGGGCTGGTCTGCCCGTACAGGTCCGCGGCGGCCTTGAGGGTCGCGACGCGGGCGGCGGCGTAGTTGGTGGAGGAGGTCATGTAGGTGGTGAGCGCCCGGTACCAGATCTTGGCGGCGGCGTCGCGGCCGATCCCGGTCACCGACAGGCCGTCGGAGGTCGGCGAGTCGTAGTTCACGCCGTTGACGGTCTTGGCGCCGCTGCCCTCGGAGGCCAGGTAGAACCAGTGGTTGGCCGGGCCGGACGAGTAGTGGACGTCGATCGAGCCGAGGCCGGAGTACCAGGCGTCCTTGGAGCGGCCGTCCTTGGAGGGCTTGTCCATGTAACGCAGTGGGGCGCCGGTCCCGTAGATGTCGATCTTCTCGCCGACCAGGTAGTCGCCCTTGTCCTGGGGGTTGTTCGCCCAGAACTCGATGGCGGCGGCCATGATGTCGGAGGTCGCCTCGTTCAGACCGCCGGACTCGCCGCTGTATATCAGGCCCGCGGTGTTCGAGGTGACGCCGTGGGTCATCTCGTGGGCGCCGACGTCGATCGAGGTGAGCGGGTGGGTGTTGCCCGAGCCGTCGCCGTAGGTCATGCAGAAGCAGCTGTCGGACCAGAACGCGTTGACGTAGTTGCTGCCGTAGTGGACCCGGGTGTAGGCGCCGACGCCGTCGTTCTTGATGCCGTTGCGGCCGTGGACGTTCTTGTAGTAGTCCCAGGTGAGCTGGGCGCCGTAGGCGGCGTCCACGGCGGCGGTCTGCCGGTTGGAGACGGTGCCGTCGCCCCAGGTGTCGGTCGGGTTGGTGAACAGCGACTTGGTCGAGCCGCTGGTGCCCTTCAGGTCATACGTGCTGTGGCCGCCGCGGGTGGGGTCGGTCATCGCGAAGCCGCCGCCGGCCGCCGCCGAGGTGCCGATGTTGACCTGGCCGGAGAACTGGCTGTTGCCGATGCCGGTCTCGATGCCCTGGTACTCGAAGATCTTCTTGCCGGTGTTCGCGTCGGTGATGACGTGCAGCTCGGACGGCGTGCCGTCCTCCTGCGTGCCGGTGACGATCGTCTCCCACGCCAGGGTCGGGGTGCCGGACGCGGCCCAGACGACCTTTCGGGCGTTGTCCGCCGCAGGCTCCTCGACCTTCGCGTCCCCGGCGCTGTCCAGCGCGAGGCCCTTCGCGGAGTCGGCGCTTTCCTTCTCGTTGGTGTCGACGGCGATGTCCGCCTCGGTGGCCTTGGTGACGCCCGTGGTCGAACCGTCCGGGGCGGTGTGGACGACCAGGTCGCCGCCGAGCACCGGCAGCCCGGCGTAGGTGCGCTCGTAGCGGGTGTGCACGCTGCCGTCCGCGTCCTTCGTCACGGACTTGACGATCAGCGCCTCCTCCGACCGCAGGCCCAGCGACCTCGCGGTCTCGGCCTTTGACGCATCCGCCGAGGCCAGCAACTCGCCACGCTGGTCCGCAGACAGCTGCACCGGCAGCGCGCCGGCGATGGCCTGGACCTCGGCCGGGGCCTGGTCCGTGGTGTCGGCGGAGGCGACACCGGAGGTCAGGGCGGCCGCGATCATGGCGGCGCCGGCTATCAGAGCGGTTGCGCTGACGGTCTTTCGGGAGGATCGAGTCACACGGAACTCCTTCTGCGACGGCCGCGTGGGTACGGCCGGAGTCAGCCGGGAGGGCAGGGATGGAGCCGCCCGGTAGAGCTGGTGGTTCGAACGAGCAGGACGGTGTCCGACGGGTCGCCGCAGCGCTGTGGTGCGTGTGCGTCTGCAAGGACCTGTGCGGCGATGGGACGGTACAGTGCCAGCTTTGTTGGGAACGCGTCACCCATGCGGCAACAAGTTGGCCGAAATACTTCGTTGCCGACGTAATGTCGAGGTAATCAGCCGTCAATGGGCAGGCCGAGTTTCGATGTTCCGGCAGCGGGGGAGCGAGGCGTGAGCGGCGGCCATGGAGGCCGGGTGTGCGTCGACCCGGCGCCACCGAACGCCCCGGGCACCGTGCTCAGGCGCTGTGAAAACCGCTGGTCAGCCGCTCGAACCCGGGCCTACCATCGCGCGCATGACGACGCATCACGAGATAGTCGAGGCCGCGCTGGCCCGGATCACCGCCGGCTACGTGTTCCCCGAGCAGACGGCCGCCATCGACGCGGCGATCCGCCGCAGGCTGGAAGAGGGCGGGTACCAGGGCCTGGACGAGCGGGAGCTGTGCGAGCACGTCACGGACGACCTCCAGAAGGCCTGCCCCGACAAGCACCTGCGGCTGCTGTGGACCGCCGAGCCGCAGCCGATGGACGAGGAGCCGGAGGACGTTGCCCGCGCCCGCTTCGCGCAGTACGCCCGGGAGAACAACTACGGCATCCGGCGGGTGGAGCAACTCGACGGCAACATCGGCTACCTCGACCTGCGCATGATCGCACCGGCCGGGGTCGGCGGCCCCGCGATCGCCGCCGCCATGCAACTCCTCGCTCCCACTGAGGCGTTGGTCATCGACCTGCGGCAGTGCCGGGGCGGCTCGCCGGAAGGCGTGCAGCTGTGGTGCAGCTACTTCTTCGCCGACGACCAGGTGCACCTCAACGACATCTACGAGCGGGCCACCGACTCCACCCGCCAGTACTGGACTCTCGGGCACCTCGCCGGCCCACGCTACCTGGACCGCCCGGTCGCCGTGCTGACCAGTGACCTCACCTTCTCCGGCGGCGAAGAGCTGGCCTACAACCTCCAGGCGCTCGGGCGCGCCACCCTGATCGGCCGGACCACCCGAGGGGGCGCCCACCCCACGGACCGCATTCCGGTCGCCCCGCACGTCACCGTGACCGTCCCCACCGCCCGCTCGATCAACCCGGTCACCGGCACCAACTGGGAAGGCATTGGCATCGAGCCCGACCTGTCCGTCGCCGCCGAGGAGGCACTGGAGACGGCACTGAGGCACTTGCGCAACCCCCGGTAGCGGCAGAGCCGGCTGGTGAGGCTGCGGGGCGTGGACACTCGACCGGCAGGCGAGGGGCCGACAAAAGCGGGAGCCGGGGACGGCCCCACACCGTCCCCGACTCCTCTTCCCGCGCTCCCGGACGGGCCCCACACCCGCCGGGAGCTCTTCCCGCCTCCGGACAGACCCCCACGCCTGCCGAAGGCTCGAACCGCTACGCGGCGGGCGTGATCAGCCCGTAGTGCCCGTCGTAACGGTGGTACATGACGTTGCCGCGGCCGGTCGCGGCATCGGTGTAGAACACGAACGGCAACCCGGTCAGGTCCAGCCGGGCCCGGGCCTGCTCACCCGTCAGGCGGGGCACCGTCAGACGGCTGACCACCAACCCCGGCACCGGGTGCGGCAGCGGGCCGGTCGAGGCCAGCCGGTAGCCGCCCGCCGCACCGCGGTAGACCAGGCTGTCGCAACCGCTCTCGCCGTCCGTGAACAGCTGGAAGTCGTAGTCCATCGCCTCCAGTTCGAACACCGCGTCGAGCGCGCCCAGCCGCGCCGCGCTGTAGCTGCGGTGCCGCACCAGCCGACGGTCCTCCGGCTCCACGTGACGGCGCTGCGGACGGTGCTCCGGGTCCAGGCCGTCGGCCCAGCCGAGCGGCGTGCGGGCCGGCCGGCGGTGATGACGCAGGCGGGCGACCCGCGACACCAGCCGGTCCTGGAGCAGATCGATCGCCTCACGCATCGTCGCCGCAGCGACGTGCGCCCGCACCGGACGTCCGTTGACGTCCACCGTGGCCTGCGCCAACGACGGCCGGGCCACCGCGTGGTTGGGCTCCTGCACCAGCCGCACCCGGACCGCGAGCACCGGCTCGTCCAGCCGGTCCAGCACCGCGGCGATCTTCACCCGCGCGTAGTCGGGGGCGCCGGCCGAAACCTCGCCGCGGGTCTCCACCAGCACCTCGACCTCGGCAACACTACGGGTCTGCAGACGGTTCATCAGAAACTCCTTTCCCGATGACTCCAGCCTGCTCCACAGCCGCCGCCGCGCAGAGGGCCGAACGGTCCACGTGGGGGAGCCGACGGGCCTGGCTGTTTCGGGACGGTCGGCGGGCATGGTTCGACGAGGTGTCAGTCCTGCTTCGGCTCGTCGTTGCTGTCATCGTCCTGTTTGTGCTCGTCTTCGTGCTCGTCCTTGTGCTCGCGGCGGGCCTCGCGTCGCCGGGAACGCAGGTGCCACACCAGCAGGCCCACGAGCACCACCGCCGCCACCACGATCGCCGCCGAACGCCCCACTACGGCCTCGATGTGCGAATACGCGGAGCCCGCGAAATAGCCGAGCAGGACGAACCCCACGCCCCAGATCACCCCGCCGATCGCGTTGAACAGCAGGAACCGGGGGTACGGCATCCGCGACACCCCCGCCAGCGCCGGCATCATTGCCCGGAAGAACGCCACGAACCGCCCCAGCAGCACCGCCACCGGACCCCGACGGCGGATCAGGCTCTGTGCTCCCTCGACCCGGTTCGCGTGCCGGCGCATCGTCTTCGTCCGCAGCACCGCCGGACCGAACCGGCGGCCCACCTCGTAACCCGTCGAGTCGCCGAGGATCGCCGCGGCCACCACCACCAGCACCATCAGGCCCAGCGACACCTTGCCCTGATGGGCAAGCACTCCGCCGAGCACCGCCGCCGTCTCGCCCGGCAGCACGAACCCGACGAACAGCGCGTCCTCCGCGAACACCAGGGCCCCCACCACCGCGTACACCACCGGGCCCGACAGCCCCCGCAGCCAGTCGGTGAGGCCGTGCACCCGGACCACCTCGCTCCCGGCTCGCCCGCCGTCCGGGCCTCACCGTAACGCCGGGCCCGCGCCACCGCCCGCAGAACCCGCTGCCCGGGGGGCGCGTCGCATGCCCCCGATGGGCCAGACTGTGCCGGTGACCGCGAGATCCCTGGCCAAAGGCAGCAACCTCCCGATCGACGTGCCCGCCGTGCACGCCGACCTCAGCTGGACGCCCGCACCCGGCGCCCCCGACCTCACCGCCGCCGCGCTGCTGCTGACCGCCGACGGCCAGGCCCGCGACGCAAGCGATCTGATCCGGCATCGACGCACCCCGCACCGTTCCGGCGCCGTCCTCTGCCGCGGCCGCACCGGCCCCGCCGACGCCCCCGTCGAACGGATCGAGGCCGACCTCGCGGCGCTCGACGTCCGCGACGCCGACGCGCAGCGCGTCCTGCTGCTGGCCGCCACCGACGGCGAGGGCACCTTCGGCCGGATCCCCGACCTGACGCTGGCGATCTCCGACGCCCGCACCGGCCTGCCCCTCGCCACCTTCACCATCGAGGCCGGCCGGGAGACCGCCCTGATCGGCGGCGAACTCTACCGCCGCAACGGCCACTGGAAGTTCCGCGCCGTCGGCCAGGGCTTCGCCAACGGCCTGGACGGGCTGGCCGCGGCGTACGGCTTCACGCTGCCCACGGACTCCGCCGAGCAAGAGCCGGAGTTGGAGCCGGTGTTGGAGACGGCATTGGAGCCCGAGCCCGAGCCCGAGCCGGAGCCGGATTCGAGGCGGGAGGCCGGGAGTTCGCCCGGGCCCGAGACCGTGGCGGGGCCGGCGCCGGATGCCGGCGGCGCGCTCACGGTGCCGCGACCGGCGGCAGAGCCGTCGCCCGTACCCGAGCCGAAGCACGAGCCGGCCCCGGAGACCGGGCGGGCGAACGGGCCGCACACCGCACCGGAGTTGGAGGCCGGGCCGGCACCCGAGCCCCTGCCGGGGCCGGATGCCACCCGTGAGTTGAGGCTGCGCCTGTCGGCCGGGCCCTCGCCCGAACCGGAGCCGGTGCCGGAGGGCGTGCACTTCACCCGCGAGCTCAGGCTGCGCCCGGCGGAAGAGCCGTCTCCCGCACCGGAGTTGGAGCCCGGGCCCGAGGGCGTCCACTGCACCCGCGAGCTCAGGCTGCGCCCGCTGCCAACCCCGCAGCCCGCGCCCGCATCCGACCCGTTCGCGTCCTCGCCAACCCCGCAGCCCGCGCCCGACCCGTTCGCGTCCTCCCCGGCACCGCAGTTCGCGCCCGCGCCCGACCCGTTCGCGCTCGCGCCGTCGCCGGAACAGGTCGCGCTCCCGCCGTCGCCGGAACCGCTCTCGGCGCCGCCGGCCGTCCCCCCGCGGCCCACGCACGCGCCCGACATCGCGGCCGCCGCCGCGCAGCAGCTCGCCGCGGCAGGCGAGTCGCAGCTGCCCGTCGACATGCGCAAGCGCCTCTCGTTGCGCAAGCAGCAGGTCGCCGTCAGCCTGCAGAAGCACGGCGCGCAGGGTGTGGTGGCGCGGATTCTGCTGGTGCTGGACGCGTCCGGGTCGATGACGGGGTTGTACGCGCGGGGCGTGGTCGCGGACGTGGTGGAGCGGATGGCCGCCGTGGCTGCGCAGTTGGACGACGACGGGACGATGCAGGCGTGGACGTTCGCGTCCCGCTCGGCCCGGCTGCCCGATCTGAGCGTGCCGGGGCTGCCCGAGTGGCTGCGGCTGCACGTCCGGCCCGGTGAGGCGAGCATGGGCGGGCTGTTCGGCCGTCGTCGTATCCGGGCGCCGAGGCCCGACGGGCGGGTGGACATGAAGGCGGTCGGGATCCAGAACGAGGAGCAGAAGGTGATCGCCGAGGTGCGGGAGTTCGTCCGCGCCTTCCCGTCGCCGCTGCCCACCCTGGTGCTGTTCTTCTCCGACGGCGGCATCTACCGCAACTCCGAGATCGAGTTCCAGCTGCGCTCGGCCGTCGAGGAGCCGATCTTCTGGCAGTTCGTCGGCCTCGGGCATTCCAACTACGGCGTGCTGGAGTACTTCGACCGGCTGCCGGGCCGCCGGGTCGACAACGTCGGGTTCTTCGCCGTCGACGACATCAGCACCCTGCCCGACCCGGAGCTGTACGACCGGCTGCTGTCCGAGTTCCCGCAGTGGATCACGGCCGCCCGCCGGGCCGGCATCCTGCGCTGACGGGCCGGCGGGACGTCAGGCCGCGGCGCGCGTGGTCCGGTCGGTGACCGAGACCACGCCGTCGACGGCGGCGCAGAGTTCGCGCAGGGCGAGGGTGTGGCAGTGCGGGGCGGTGGTGCCGCTGAGGGTGACCTCGCCCTGGACGACGTCGACGCTGATCAGGGCGGGGCTGGTGCCTTCGACGGTGGTGAGGATCTCCTCGACGATTTCGCGGCGGATCGCTTGGTCCTCGCGAAGGAAGACCCGCAGCAGGTCGCCGCGGCTGACGGTGCCGATCAGGCGGCCGTCGGTGGGGGAGACCACGGGCAGGCGTTTGACTCGCCGACGGGTCATCAGGCGGGCGGCGGCGACCACCGTGCTGTCGGGGGTGGTGCAGACGGCGGGGGTGGTCATCAGGTCGGCGGCGGTGGTGCCGGTGCCGCGCAGGTGGACGGGGGCGGGCAGCAGGGATGCCGGGTCGTACTGGGCGAGTTGGGTGCGCAGCAGGTCGGCCTCGGAGACGACGCCGAGCGGCCGGTGGTCGGTGTCCACCACCGGCACGGCGGTGATGTCGTACTCGGCGAGCAGTGCGACGATCTCGCGGAAGCCCGTTCCGCGGCTGACGGTGACCACTTGACGGGTCATCATCGCTCCGACGGTGCAGTGCCGCATCGCCCTTCGCCTCCTCGGTCCGCGCCGGTCCGATGCCGACGTTCCCACTCTGCGGGGTGTGCGGCGTCGGGGGCGAGGGCCGGAGGTCCCGGGTGGTGGGGCCGGTCGGCGGGGCGGGGGCGGGGCGGCAGCAGCCGCAGGCCGGACACCCATTCGGGGCGGATCCGGACGGAGACGGCGGGCGGGCCGGTGGCGGCGGTGGGGTGTACGGCGTCGGCGTGGCCGAGCACGGTGACTGTCCAGCCGCTGCCGTCGGCGGGGTCGACCTGGTCGGCCTGGAAGGCGACGACGGTGCCGGTCACGGCACGCAGCAGCTCTTCGTCGGGCTGGTCGACCAGGACGCTGCCGCCGTCCGCGAGGCGGTAGCGGACCGGCAGGACGGCGGGCAGGGCGTGCCGGGTGTAGACGAGCCGGCCCACCGAGTGGCGGGCCATCAGGCGCAGACACTGGCCCGGGTCGAGGCTGAGGCCATCGGGGGAGGAGACGGGTTCGCTGGTCATATCTCCGATCCTGGGCGGTCGGACCCGTGTGGCGGGAGGGCCGTTGGTCGTTTCCGTACCGGTCGAGCGTCCTTCCGATCGGCGGGGGTAGGGCTCCGGGATACGAACCGATTACGTTCTTTTTCTGTTCATAGAACTGTTTGTATGTTCATCGACAGGCTGTCAGTCGGCCAGCCCCCCGCTACCCGACTGGAGTCACGAGTGAGCCCCTCCTCCTCCGCGCGCCGACGCACCCTCACCGCCGGCGCCCTCGCGGCGAGTGCCGCACTGCTCGTCGCCGCAGTCCAGGTCGACACCGCCTCCGCCGCCCCCGGCCGCGACGCGGCGATCGCCCGTGCGGAGGCGAACGTCTCCCACCACGCCGACCTGTTCGGCTTCGGCGCCGGCCAGGGCCTGAAGGTCAAGGACGTCATCATCGACGCGGACGGCACCCAGCACGTCCGCTTCGACCGCACCTACCGCGGCCTGCCGGTGATCGGCGGCGACCTGGTCGTCCACCAGGACGCCCGTGGCAAGCTCGCCGACTCCTCCCGCGCCAAGGGCCACGACGCCGCGGTGAAGTCCGTGGTGCCCGCCGTCTCCCCGCAGCGCGGCGCTGCCGCCGCGCTCGGCCAGGCCCAGGGCATATCCGGCGCGACCGCCACCCCCGAACTGGTCGTCTGGGCCGCCGACGGCACCCCCCGCCTCGCCTGGCAGACCACCATCAGTGGCGAGGGCAAGCAGGGCCAGCCGGCCGGCCGGATCGTCGTCACCGACGCCAACACCGGTGAGGCGATCGAGAGTTACGACTCCGAGCAGTCCGCGGCCGGCACCGGCCACTCCGAGTACACCGGCGACGTCCGGATCGACACCACCCAGCAGGCCGACGGCAGCTACACGCTGACCGACCCGGTCCGCGGCCACCTCACCAAGGACGCCAAGAACCTCGGCGCGAGCAGCGTCAAGGCCGGCTCCGGCAGCGCGCTCACCAGCACCACCAACGTGTGGGGCGACGGGAAGAAGTTCTCCACCGACCGGTCCACCGCCGCCGTCGACGCCCACGCCAACACCGCCTGGACGTACGACTACTACCTCAACACCTTCGGCCGCAAGGGCATCAAGAACGACGGCCGCGGCGCCACCGTCTTCGTCCACGTCGGCACCAACTGGGACAACGCCCAGTGGTCCGACACCTGCTTCTGCATGATGACCGGCGACGGCAACGGCACCACCGACCCCGAGCAGGTCGACCTCGACACCATGGGCCACGAGATGACCCACGGCGTCACCAGCGCCACCGCCAACCTGCGCTACAGCAGCGAGTCCGGCGGCCTCAACGAAGCCACCAGCGACATCTTCGGCACCATGGTCGAGTGGTACGCCAACAACGGCGTCGACACCCCCGACTACCTGTTCAGCGACCAGTCCACCCCGCCGTGGCTGCGCCGCTTCGACAAGCCCTCGCTGGACGGCCGCTCCGCCGACTGCTGGAGCAAGACCGTCGGCAAGCTGGACGTGCACTACTCCTCCGGCGTCGCCAACCACTGGTTCTACCTGGCCAGCGAGGGCAGCGGCAGCAAGACCATCAACGGCTTCACCTACAACAGCCCGACCTGCAACAACTCCACCGTCACCGGCATCGGCAACCAGAAGGTCGCCGCCATCTGGTACCGGGCGCTCACCGTCTACATGACCTCCACCACCAACTACGCCGGCGCCCGCACCGCCTCGCTGAACGCCGCCCGCGACCTGTACGGCGCCACCTCCACCGAGTACGCGACCGTCGCCGCCGCGTGGAGCGCCGTCTCCGTCGCCTGACCGCACGCGCGTCCGGATGGCGACCGATCGGCCGCTATCCTGGCCCGATGAGCGACAACCTTCCCCCCTGCCCCAGCTGCGCCGGCCAGTACACGTACGAGATGGACGCCCTGATGGTCTGCCCCGAGTGCGGCCACGAGTGGGCGCCCGCCGAGGACGACGCGGCGCAGCCGGCGGGGGAGCGGGAGATCCGGGACGCCGTCGGCAACGTGCTGGCCGACGGCGACACCGTCACCGTGGTCAAGGCCCTGAAGGTCAAGGGCAGCGCCTCCGGCATCAAGGCCGGCACCAAGGTGCGCAACATCCGGCTGGTCGACGGCGTCGACGGCCACGACATCGACTGCCGGATCGACGGGTTCGGCGCCATGCAGCTCAAGTCGAGCGTGGTCAAGAAGGCCTGACCCGCTTCCTGCCCCACCGTGCTCCCGGACTCCCCGCGTGGGGGCCGGGAGCACGATCATTGTCGGGGTCGGCTTGCTAGGGTCGGCGCGACGCCCCCGTGCCCTTCCGGGCCTTGAACGAGACGGTGACGACCACGTGAACGCCGAGAACCCGCAATCGCTCCCGGTGGCCAGTGTGCCGCTGTACCAGCTGAAGGCGGAGTTCTTCAAAACGCTCGGGCACCCCGTGCGGATCCGGGTCCTGGAGCTGCTCAGCACCCGCGACCACGCCGTCGCCGAGATGCTCCCCGAGGTCGGCGTGGAGCCGGCCAACCTCTCCCAGCAGCTGGCCGTGCTGCGCCGCGCCAAGCTGGTGCACGCCCGCCGCGAGGGCTCCACCGTCGTCTACACCCTCGCCAGCGGCGAGGTTGCCGACTTGCTGCGGGTCGCCCGTTCCATCCTCGGCTCGCTGATCACCGACCAGGCCGGCCTGCTCGCCGACCTGCGGGCCGCCGACAACGGCTGACGCGCCGTCACGTCCCTTGCCATGCCCGCGAGGGCGCCGTTGCGCCTCCAACATGCAGACATTGCGACTTGCGAAATTCTTCAAGTCGATACATTCTGATCGGGTGCCCGACAGGTCCGTCCTGCCCGGGCGCCTGCGTGCCGACATGGGGAAGGGGCCGGACGTGACCGAGCTGTTCGAGGATGAGGTCCGCGAGCAACTCGCCCTCGCCGAAAGGGCGTTGCGCGAGGCCCGGGACGCCGACGACGACCATGGCGCGCAGGCCCAGGCCGGCCGGATCGCCGGGCTGCTGCGGATCGCGGAGCAGCACGGCGTCGCCGTCCCGTCCCGGTCCGGAACAGAGCCGGAACCCCAGAAAGAGAGCTGAACGGTGCCCGCGTCGCAGTGTCAGGCCCAGGCGGAGGTCCATGATCCGCTCGCCACGATCCGATGCGGCGGGGCGGCGTGAACGGCGGGGGTGTGATCGGACGGCGGGTGCGGGCGGTACTGCCGAACCGCAAGGTGCTGGCCACCATGGGCCGCGACCCGCGCCGCGACTTGATCGCCGGCCTGACGGTGGCCGTCGTGGCGCTGCCGCTGGCACTGGGCTTCGGAGTGTCCTCCGGGGCGGGCGCGGCGGCCGGGCTGGCCACCGCCGTGGTCGCGGGTGCGATCGCCGCCGTGTTCGGCGGCTCCGGCCTCCAGGTCACCGGCCCGACCGGTGCGATGACCGTGGTGCTGGTGCCGATCGTGGCCCACTACGGCACCCCGGGCGTACTGACCGTCGGCCTGCTCGCGGGCCTGATGCTGATACTGCTGGGGCTCGCCGGGGCCGGGCGCTGGATGGCGTACGTGCCGGTGCCGGTGGTGGAGGGCTTCACGGTCGGTATAGCCGGTGTGATCGCGCTCCAGCAGGTGCCCGGCGCGCTCGGAGTGGCCAAGCCGGAGGGCGAGAACCCGGCGGTGGTCGCCGCCCGCGCCGTGAGGGCGTTCGCGGAGACCCCGCACTGGGCAGCCGTGCTGCTCGCCGCGGGCGTCGCCGCCCTGATGCTGATCGGCGGGAAGCTGCGGCCTGCCGTCCCGTTCTCGCTGATCGCCGTGGTCGCCGCCACCGTGCTGGCCAAGGCCGTCGACCTGCCGGTCGGCGTCATCGGCAAGCTGCCGGCCGGGCTGCCCAGCCCCTCGCTCGGCTTCCTCGACCTGTCCGCCGTGCCCGGGCTGCTGCCGTCCGCGCTGGTGGTTGCCGCGCTCGGTGGGCTGGAGTCGCTGATGTCGGCGACCGCCGCCGACGCGATGACCGCGAACGACCCCCGCCGGGGCGGCGAGCGGCACGACAGCGACCGGGAGCTGTTCGGCCAGGGCCTGGCCAACCTGGTCGCCCCGCTGT
The DNA here is from genome assembly GCF_042873545.1 of Kitasatospora sp. NPDC004615. Lineage (NCBI taxonomy): Bacteria > Bacillati > Actinomycetota > Actinomycetes > Kitasatosporales > Streptomycetaceae > Kitasatospora > Kitasatospora sp. NPDC004615. Next base: position 130,584 of record NZ_JBIALQ010000010.1, on the reverse strand, counting down.
TCGGCGGCGTTGCCGCGACCGGCGCGATCGCCCGCACCGCCGTCAACGTGCGCAGCGGCGCGGTCTCCCGACTGGCCGCGCTGGTGCACGCCGCCGTGCTGGCCGTGGTGGTGTTCGCCGCCGCGCCGCTGGTCGCCGACATTCCGCTGGCCGCGCTGGCCGGCGTGCTGATAGCCACCGCCGTCCGCATGGTCCAGGCCGGCGCCCTGCGTGCGCTGGCCCGCACCGGCCGCGGCGAGGCCGCCGTGCTGGCGGCGACCGCCGTCGCCACCCTCGCCTTCGACCTGGTCACCGCCGTCGGGGTCGGCCTGCTGCTGGCCGGCGCGCTGGCACTGCGCTCCGTCGCCCGGGGCGCCCGGCTGGAGCGGCTGCCGGTGTCCGAGGAGGACCACGCGGGCGGGCGGATCGCCGCCTTCAGGCTGCACGGCCCGCTGCTGTTCGCCGCCGCGCACCGGCTGCGGACAGAGCTGACGGCCGCCGCGCGGGCCGAGGTGGTGATCCTGCGGATGTCCCGGGTCACCGCGATCGACGCCAGCGGCGCGACCGTGCTCGGAGAGGCGCTCGCCGACCTGCACCGCCGCGGCACCCTGGTACTGGTCTCCGGGCTGCACGACGAACACCGGCGACCGCTGGGCGCCCTCGGCGTGCTGGACGAGCTCCAGCTCCAAGGGCGGCTGTTCGGCACCTCGGCGGAGGCCCTGGAATACGCCCGGGACAGCCTGCCGTCCATCCCCGCGCCGGCCGTCGGCACCCGCTGAACGGCCCGGGCCGCTCGCACGCCGGGCGGCCCGGCCTGCCCGGTAGAGTGGGCCCAGTAGCACCCCCTCGGGGTGCGTGACGGCGGTGGGGCCCGCCGGACACGAACCGCAGCGGTCTGCTGCCAACGGTCCCTGCTTGTACAGTGGCGCGCCCGGAATTCTCGGGTGCCGTGCGAGTAGGAGACGTGTGCCCGTGGAGAGTTCGACGGCGGTCGGTGCCGAGGCCCGGCAGCGGCCGGTGAGGCGGGGGCCGGACAGTGAACTGGCGGCCGTGATCGGTGTGGTGGCCGTCGGGGGTGTGCTGGGGGCGTGTGCCCGGTACGCGATCGCGCTGGCGTGGCCGACGCCGGTGGACGGGTTTCCGTGGGCGACGCTGGTGATCAATGCGGCCGGGTGCGCGGTGATCGGGGCGTTCATGACGGTGCTCACGGAGGCGTGGCGGGCGCACCGACTGGTGCGGCCGTTCTTCGGTACCGGTGTGCTGGGCGGGTTCACCACTTTTTCCACCTACGCGGTCGACATCCAGCGCCTGATGCTGGCCGGCCGCGCCCCGGCGGCGCTCGGGTATCTGGCCGTGACCCTGCTCGCCGCGATGGTCGCGGTCTGGGCCGGCGCGGCGGCCGCCCGCCGGGTGATCCGACGGAGGACGCGATGACCACACGCATCGAACGGGCGCTGCGGATGACGGCGCTGGTCGGCGAGGACGAGCGCTGGCACCACCGCCCGCTGTACGCCGAGATCGTGCACCGGGTGCACGCCGCGGGGCTGGCCGGTGCCAGCGTGTTCCGCGGGGTCGAGGGCTTCGGCGCGTCCTCGATGGTGCACACCTCGCGGCTGCTGTCGGTCGGCGACGACATGCCGATGGCGGTCGTGGTGGTGGACCGCGAGGAGCGGATCCGCTCGTTCCTGCCGCAGTTGGACGACCTGCTGGACCGGTGCCTGGTGACGCTCGACGCGTGCGAGGTGCTCCGGAAGGTCAGGGACGACGGGGAGGCGCGGTGAACTGGCTGCTGGTGATCGTCGGCGCGGCGGTCGGCGCCCCGCTGCGCTACCTGACCGACCGGGCGGTGCAGGCCCGGCACGACACGGTGTTCCCGTGGGGGACGTTCGCCGTCAACGTGTCCGGTTCTCTGGTGCTCGGCCTGCTGACCGGCGCGGTGGCCGCCGGCGCGGCCTCCTCGCAGCTCCAGCTGCTGCTCGGCACGGGCTTCTGCGGGGCGCTGACCACGTATTCGACGTTCTCGTACGAGACCTTGCGGCTGGCCGAGAGCGGGGCCCGGTTCTACGCGGTGTTGAATGCGGCGGGCAGCGTGGTGGCGGGTCTGGGGTCGGCGTTCACGGGGTGGGCGATCGCCCAGGCGCTGTGGGTGTGAGGCCGTGGCCCGTTCTCGATCGGCCGTAAGGATGATCCTCCGGCCGTGACGGACCTGGGCATGGCTGGTGGGCGGGGGTCCCGGACCCCGGGGGAGTGGCGGTGCGTCGCCGTGATCCGGACAGAATGCCCGCCGGGGCCGGGATCATCTTCCCGTGGGCACGGACCGCGAGTTAGCGTGACGTTGAGTTAGTTGCCCGAGGCACTCAACTGCCCGGGCCGCGCAGTCGCAGGCTCCATCGCCGACGCCACCGCCGGCCCAGCTCCGGGAAGGGAGCACCAGATGGCCACCGCCGCAGAAACCTCCCCCACCATCCACCCCGCCCCGCGCGAGGCGACCTGCCCGTTCGCCCCGCCGCCCGCCTACCAGCAGGCCCGGCACGACGAGCCGATCAGCCGCGTCACCCTGTACGACGGCAACACCGCCCTGCTGATCACCCGCCACGAGGACGTCCGCGCCATCCTCGCCGACAACCGGTTCAGCTCCGACCCGGCGAACCCCGGCTTCCCGTTCCTCACCGAGGGCGCCCGCCAACTCCTCAACGTCAAGCCCACGTTCATCCGGCTCGACGACCCCGAGCACGGCCGGCTGCGCCGCATGCTCACCGGCGACTTCACCGTCCGCAAGACCGCCGAACTGCGCACCGAGATCCAGCGGATCACCGACGAACTCATCGACAGGATGATCGACGGACGCCAACAGGCCGACCTGGTCGAAGAGTTCGCGCTGCCGCTGCCGTCCCTGGTGATCTGCCTGCTGCTCGGCGTCCCCTACCAGGACCACGACTTCTTCCAGGAGTGCAGCCGCACCCTGCTGCACCGCGGCGCCACCACCGAGGAAATCGTCGAGGCCAACAACCGCCTCACCGAATACCTCGACGCCCTGACCGCGTCCAAGCGCGACAACCCCGACGACGGCATCCTCAGCCGCCTGGTCGAGCGCGGTGAACTCGAGATCGAGGACATCGGCGCGATGGGCCGGCTGCTGCTGATCGCCGGGCACGAGACCACCGCCAACATGACCGCGCTGTCCGTGCTGGCCCTGCTCCGCAACCCCGAGCAACTCGCCCACCTGCGCGCCCACCCCGAGGACACGCCCGCCGCCGTCGAGGAGCTGCTGCGCTACCTCAGCATCGTGCAGACCGGCCTGGTCCGGGTCGCCGTCGCCGACGCCGAGATCGGCGGCACCAAGATCCGGGCCGGCGAGGGCGTCATCCTCCAGGTCAACACCGCCAACTGGGACGACGGACGCTACCCCGGGGCCGACACCCTCGACCTCACCCGCGACACCCGCCACCACCTCGCCTTCGGCTTCGGCGTCCACCAGTGCCTCGGCCAGCCGCTCGCCCGGCTGGAACTGGAGATCGCCCTGGAGACCCTGCTGCGCCGGCTGCCCGACCTGAAGCTCGCCGTGCCGTTCGAGGACGTCCCGTTCCGGCACGACATGCTGATCTACGGCGTCCACGAACTCCAGGTCGCCTGGTGAGCGCCACCACGCCGGCCCGCACCGGTGACCCCGCGACGGCCGGAACCGTGACCGTCTCCGTCGACCAGGACCGCTGCTGCGGCGCCGGACAGTGCGTCCGCAACGCCCCCGAAGTGTTCGACCAGCGCGAGGAGGACGGCGTGGTCGTGCTGCTCGACGTCCGCCCGCCCGCCGAGCTGCGCTCCGCCGTCGAGGACGCCGCCGCGTCCTGCCCGTCCGGGGCGGTCCGGATCACCGAGAACTGACCCGGACGCCCCCGGTAAACTGCCGAACCGTCCCGCCGACCGATGGCGGGACGGTTCGACGTTTGAGGAGGAGTCCCGTCGAGGCCACTGTCGAACTCGCCCCGCACGGCGTCACCGACCTGCGCGGGCAGGCAGGCCCGCCGCTGACGATCCGCTACGGCCCGGGCGCCGCCGTCGTGGTGGCCGGACTGCCCGGCAGCGGCAAGAGCACCCTGCTGCACCGCTGGGACGGCCGCGCCCCCGTCCTCGACCCGCGCACCAGCCGCCTGGCCGCTCAGGCCGCGATGCCCGCCCGTCTCCCGTACCCCGTCTACCGGCCCGTGGTGCGCACCCTGCACCTGCTGCGCACCCGCGCCGCGCTGCGAAGGCCCGGGCCGCTGCTGGTGCACGACTGCGGCAGCCGCCGCTGGATGCGGCTCGCCCTCGCGCACTGGGCCCGCCGGTACGGGCGCGAGCTGCACGTGGTGCTGCTCGCCGTCCGGCCCGAGCAGGCGCTGGCCGGCCAGCACGCCCGGGCCCGGACCGCCGCCCCGCGCACCTTCCGCCGCCACGTGCGCGGCCTGACGGCGCTGCTGGCCGCCGTCGAACGGCGGGGGCGGTCAGCGTTCCCGGGTGCCTCGTCCGTGCTGCTCGCGGACGAGACCTCGCGGGAGCGGCTGACCGCCGTCCGGTTCGTGGCCCCGGACCAGTAGCCGTCAGGCGTAGATGACGTTCCACTGCTGGTTGCGGTCGCCCGTGCGGCAGCCCTCGATCGTCACCTGGCTTCCGGCGTGGGAGGTCAGGCAGCCCTGGTCGCCGTCGGCGGAGTGGATGTACGTGCCGATGTCGCCGGCCGCGTACCACCAGCGCGACCGGGACGCGGTGTTGTCGTACGGGTCGTACCAGGGGTTGTACTCGGACAGTTCGCCGGTGTTGTTGAAGCTGTTCCGGAGGTTCCGGTAGCTCTTGGTGGTGCACCAGCCGTCGGTGCACTTCTCCGTCTCCCAGGAGGAGAAGACGACCTGGTTGGCGGAGGTCATGGTGACGTACCACCACTGGTTGGACTGGCCGGTCTGCGCGTAGCTGTACACCGGGGCGCCCTGGTCGATGTTGTGCGCGTAGTCGTCCAGGTACTGGCCGGTGCCCATGTTCAGGACGTGCACCCAGCCCCGGGGCACGGCGGCCTGCGCGGGGGCCTCGACGGCGAACACGCCCGCGAGGACGGACAGGGACACGCCGGCGGCGGTGAGGATCGTTCGGATGTGCTTCACGGTGGGACTTTCCTTCCGACGGGTCAGCTGTAGGTGATCTGCCACTGCTGGTCGTGGTCGCCGGAGCGGCAGCCCTCGACCGTCACCTGGCCCCAGGCGTGGGCGGTGAGGCAGTCGCCGTTCCAGGCGGCGGAGTGGATGTACGTCCCGGCGTCGCCGCCCACGTAGTACCAGAGCTGCTCGCCGGGCAGTTCACCGAAGCGGGTGTCGTGCTGCCAGCGCTGCTGCGGGCCGAGGACGCCGCGGTTGCCGCTGTCGCGGGTGAGGTTGCGGTACCACCAGCCGGTGAGGCCGTTGCCCTGCTGGGTCTCGTAGGAGGAGAACGAGACCGTGTTGTTGGTGCTGTTGTCCACCCACCACCACTGGTTGGACTGGCCGGTCTGCGCGTACGTGTACACCGGGGCGCCCTGGTCGGTGTTGTGGGCGTAGTCGTCCAGCAACTGGCCGGTGCCGACGTTCCGGATGTGCGCCCAGCCCTGCGGCACGGCGGCCTGGGCGGGGGCCTGAACGGCGAACACGCCGGCGAGGACGGACAGGGACACGCCGGCGGCGGTGAGGATCCTTCGGATGTGCTTCATGGTGCGGCTTTCCTTCCGGCCGGTCAGCTGTAGAGGACGTTCCACTGCTGGTCGTGGTCGCCGGAGCGGCAGCCCTCGACCGTCACCTGGCCCCAGGCGTGGGCGGTCAGGCAGTCGCCGTTCCAGGCGGCGGAGTGGATGTACGTCCCGGCGTCGCCGGCCACGTAGTACCAGAGCTCCTCGCCCGGCAGGCCGCCGAAGCCGATGTTGGCGGTCCAGAGCTGCTGCGGGCCGAGGACGCCGCGGTTGCCGCCGTCGCGGACGAGGTTGCGGTACCACCACTTGGCCACGCTGCTGTACTGCTGCGTCTCGTAGGAGGAGAAGGTGACCGTGCTGTTGGTGTTGTTGGCCACCCACCACCACTGGTTGGACTGCCCGGTCTGCGCGTACGTGTACACCGGCGCGCCCTGGTTGGTGTTGTGGGCGTAGTCGTCCAGGTACTGGCCGGTGCCGACGTTCTGGATGTGCGCCCAGCCCTGCTGCACCATGGCGTCGGCGGGCGCGGCCGCGGTGATGGTGGCGGCCAGTGCGGCGCCGGCCACCAAGGCGCCGACGAATCTCTTCTTCACTGTCTTTCCCCCTTGTTCCTGTTCTGCGGGCGACGCCCCCGCGTCGCCGACCAGGTGAGGGGACGGTATGAAAGGCCGTTGGACAGATGATGGACAGCCGAAAATGCCGCCGCCCCGGACGTGGCGTCCGGGGCGGCGGATGGTTGACGGGCCGTCAGTGGCCGCGGGCGATCCACTCCGCCAGGTGCGGGGCCTCCGCGCCGACGGTGGTCGAGTCGCCGTGGCCGGTGCGCACCACCGTCTCGGCCGGGAGCGTCAGCAGACGGTCGCGGATCGAGTCGACGATGGTCGGGAAGTCGGAGAACGACCGCCCGGTGGCGCCCGGCCCGCCCGCGAACAGGGTGTCGCCGGTGAAGACGGTGCCCAGCTCCGGCGCGTACAGGCTGACCGCGCCCGGGCTGTGGCCCGGGGTGTGCAGAACGGTCAAGGCGGTTCCGGCGACGGTCAGTTGCTGACCGTCGGCGAGGGCGCCGTCGGGCCCCCGGTCCGGGTGGGTCTGGTCCCACAGCACCTGGTCGTCCGGGTGCAGCAGGATCGGCGCGCCCGTGCGGGCGGCCAGCTCCGGCGCGGCGTCGATGTGGTCGTTGTGCGCGTGGGTGGAGACGATCGCCACCAGGGTGCGCCCGGCCACCGCCGCGGCGATCGCGTCCGCGTCGTGCGCGGCGTCGATCACGATCACCTCGTGGTCGTCGCCGACCAGCCACACGTTGTTGTCGACCTGCCAGGTGCCGCCGTCCAGGCAGAACTCGCCCGCGGTGACCAGGTGTTCGATCCGGGCCGCCATCAGAAGACCACCACCGAACGCAGCACCTCGCCGCGGTGCATCCGGGCGAACGCCTCCTCGACGCCGTCCAGCGGGATGGTCTCGCTGACGAACGCGTCCAGGTCGAGCCGGCCCTGGAGGTACAGGTCGATCAGCATCGGGAAGTCCCGCTCGGGGAGGCAGTCGCCGTACCAGGAGGACTTGAGCGCACCGCCGCGGCCGAACACGTCCAGCAGCGGGAGTTCGAGGGTCATCTCCGGGGTCGGAACGCCGACCAGCACCACGGTGCCCGCCAGGTCGCGGGCGTAGAACGCCTGCTTGTACGTCTCCGGGCGGCCGACCGCGTCGATCACCACGTCCGCGCCGTTGCCGCCGGTCAGCTCGCGGATCGCCTCCACGGCGTCGGTCTCCCGCGAGTTCACCGTGTGGGTGGCGCCCAGGCCGCGGGCGGTGACCAGCTTGCGCTCGTCCACGTCCACCGCGATGATCCGCGACGCGCCCGCCAGCCGGGCACCCATCACCGCGGCGTTGCCGACGCCGCCGCAGCCGATCACCGCGACGCTGTCGCCGCGACCCACCTGGCCGGTGTTGATCGCCGCGCCCAGACCGGCCATCACGCCGCAGCCCAGCAGGCCCGCCGCGGCCGGCGAGGCCGCCGGGTCCACCTTGGTGCACTGGCCCGCCGCGACCAGGGTCTTCTCGGCGAACGCGCCGATGCCCAGGGCCGGCGACAGCTCGGTGCCGTCCTCCAGCGTCATCTTCTGCTTCGCGTTGTGGGTGGCGAAGCAGTACTGCGGCCGGCCCCGCCGACACGCACGGCAACGGCCGCACACCGCACGCCAGTTGAGGATTACGAAGTCACCCGGCACGACATTGTCGACACCCTCGCCGACGGCCTCCACCACGCCCGCCGCCTCGTGGCCCAGCAGGAACGGGAACTCGTCGTTGATCCCGCCCTCCCGGTAGTGCAGGTCGGTGTGGCACACGCCGCACGCCTGCACCTTCACCACGGCCTCGCCCGGACCCGGATCGGGCACCACGATCGGCACCACCTCCACCGGCGCGCCCTTCGCCCGAGCGATCACACCCCGCACAACCTGAGCCATCCCGAAACCCTTCTTGCATTTACGGCAATTTCGCGGCGCGGACGCGCCTGTGCCGAACCTACGCCGATCTGCCCGCGCGGCGGACCGTTCAGTCCCCGGACGAGCGCCCGGCGGGCCGACGATCCAGCAGCACAGCGCCACTTTCCCGGCCCTGACGTGCCAGCAGCGTACCTAGCCCCAGCGCGAGCCACCCCGCCGCCAGCAGCCAGCCGCCCAGCACATCCAGCGTCCAGTGCACCCCCAGGTACACCCGGCTCGCACCGACCGCCCCCGCGAACAGCACCGCCCCCACCACCGCGAGGCGGGCGGCCGCCGGACGGGCCAGCACCACCGCGAGCGCCAGCAGCCCCGCACCGGCCGCGGCCGTGAACGCGTGCCCCGACGGGAACGAGAAACCGGAGGCGTGCACCGCCCGGTCCGCGAGCGGCGGCCGCGGCCGGCCGAAGCCGTGCATCAGCAGCTGGCGCAGCCCCTGGCCGAGCAGCAGCCACACCGTCGGCGCGAACAGCACCAGCGCGACGGGCTTCGGTACCCGCCGGACCATGAGCGCGCCCGCCGCCAGCGCCATCAGGTACGGCAGCGGCGCCGAACCCAGCGCCGTCACCATCGTCGCCACCGTCGTCGCGCCGGGCGGCCGGTGCCCCACGCACCAGTCCAGCACGGCCTGTTCGAACCCGAACGGCCCCCACCCGTGCGCGGCCAGCACCCCCGCCAGCACCGCGAACGCCGCCCAGCAGCAGACCAGCGCCACCGCTGCCTTCCGGCCAGCCGTCATCGTGGAATCTCCCGAGGTCGCAAGCGGCGCGCCGCCAGGAACCGCACGCACCGCAGGGGACATCGTACGGGTCCGAACAACAGCAGTCGGAACCGGTCGTCGATCGCTAGGATTCGGCGGTCGAACAGCAGGTGAAGGAGCGTCAAGGATGGCCGAGCAGGCGGTGGCCGGGGAACTCGGCGACCGGTACGTCGGGATGCTCGCCGAAGTCTCCCGCTCCGGACGCCGGTTGACCCGCGCGGAAATCGAATCACTGCGCGCCCTCGGCGAACGCGGCGCCGAGACCGGACAGGGCCTGCGCGACCTGGTCGCCCACTGCATGAGCGCCGGACGCCGGGCCTGGCCCACCCTCCCCGGCATCGCCGGCGCCGGCACCGTCGGCGAACTGCGACAGGTCGGCGAAGCCCTGCTGATCGCCGCCGAAACCGCCCTCGCCGCCCTCGGCGAAGGCCATGAGCGCGCCCAACGGCTGGCCGTCCGCCAGGAGGAAGCCGCGCGCCGCGAGTTCATCGACGACCTGCTGTACGGCCGCAGCGACCTCGGCACCCTCGCCGAACGCGCCGAACGCTTCGGCCTGCGCCTGGCCCGCACCCACGCCGTCGCCGTCGCCGTCGGCGCCGACCAGCCCTACGGCCACCTGGACGCCGTGGTACGCCGCGTCGAACGCGAACTCACCGGCCGCTTCGGCGAACGCGACGTCCTGCTCGCCACCAAGGACGGCCGGCTGGTGTGCGTCGCCCCCGAGAGCGAACAGGCCGTCCTCGACGCCTTCGCCCGCCTCGCACTGCGCCCCGGCCCCGGCTACCCACCCGCCCGCCGGGTCGCCACCGGACGACGCCACTCCGGGGCCGGCGGCGTGGTGCGCAGCTACGAGGAGGCGCTCGACGCGCTCGACTTCGCGGAACGGCTCGACCTGCCGGCGGAGCTGCTCAAGGCCGAGGAGTTGCTGGTCTTCCCGGTCCTGATGCGCGACCGCGCGGCGATGGCGGACCTGGTGCGTACGGTCCTCGGCCCGCTCGCCGCCGCCCGCGGCGGGGCCGGCCCGCTGCTCGACACCATCGCCGTGCAGGCGGAGGCGGGCTACGTCAACGCGGAAGCGGCTCGCCGCCTGGGGGTCAGCGTGCGGACGCTCGGCTACCGGACGGAGCGCATCAAGGCGCTGACCGGGTACGACCCGGCGGACGCGCTGCACCGGTACACGCTGGAGACGGCGGCGATGGGGGCTCGGTTGCTGGGGTGGCCGGGGCAGCCGCTCTAGCCTCCGGCGGAGTGCGAGCGCAGGCGGGCGCGAAAGCAGGGGCGCGTGGGGGCACCTGGTGTGCAGGTTCTGCGCGTCAAGAGGGCGTCAAGATTGCCGGGTTGTGGCAATGTGCGGAGGGGGCCCGAGCTGACACGATCTTCCTGTCGCCGGGAGATCGGCGCGGATGGGCCGGCGGGAATCGGGGGATTCGTTCCGTTGGCCCGGGTGTCGACGCTCCGGACCGGGGGGTACGGGGGTCGGCACTGGAGGGGGAAGGCGTCCTGACCGGGGGGTAGGGGCGTCGATGAAGGGGGGAGCGGCGTCCTGACCGGGGGGGTAGGGGCGTCAGCGAGGGGGGAACGGCGTCCCGACCGGGGGGTAGGGGCGTCAACGAGGGGGAAGGGGCCGGCGTCCGTGGGGGGCGGAGCCGGCGCCTGCCCCGTTCTGGGGTTCTGCGGGGCGGGGCCCGTTGAGGTGATTGTCGGATGAGTGGGCTGCGAGCCGTCGGGGGCGGTCGGGGCCGAGCTGCCAGGGTGGCTGACGGCTCATCCCTCCTGCCCCGCGCGTGCCGTGCGCTTCCTGGGCCTGTGCGGGCAACCCCCGACCACGGACGAAGAGGACATCGCAGCGATGACCGACGAGATCGCCTACGCCCGGATCCATCCCGCCATCGGCATGGCCCGGATCGGTAACAGCACCCGCGAGGACGGCTGGTTCTACGGACCGGAGACGCCGGATCCGGAACCCGCGCCGGTCGGCTTCTACAAGGACGACAGCGGCGCGATCAAGCGTCAGGCCGCCCGGTTCCGGATCTACGGCTACGACAGCCGGCACGAGGTGGTGCGTGAACTCACCGCCAGCGAGGCGGGGGTGACGATCGAGTGGGCCGTGCACGTGGCCAACCGGAAGGCCGACTGGTACAACTTCGACCTCGCGCTGGACATCCCCGACATGAAGGGCCAGGCGTCGGCCCGCCGCAACCTCAAGCAGGCGGACCGCGGCAGCCTGATCATCGACCCCGGGCCCAAGACGCTGACCGCCGGGACCAGGGACGTCGTCGAGTTCACCGGCGGCACCTTCCTGGGCAAGTCGGTTCCGCTCGGCCGGATGCACACCGACGACCAGGGCCGCCTGGTCGTTCTCGGCGGCACCGGCGACTCCGGGGCGCCCGGCGGCGAGCCGTTGCACTCGTTCGGCAACAACGACGGCTGGTACGACGACACTTCGGACGGCCCGGTCACCGCGACCCTCACCCTCGGCGGCAAGGAGGTTCCGGTGCAGGGCGCGTGGGTGGTGGTCGCCCCGCCCAACTACGGCCCGGACCTGAAGGCCGTGCGCACCCTGTGGGACGTGCTGCACGACGTGTTCGGCGCAGGTGCCGGTTTCGGCGACAACGACGAGGACGGCGTCAACTTCCAACGGGACATCGAGCCGATCCTGCGGCGGTTCTGCGAACTCCAGTGGGCCAACAAGGGGTTCGCCACCCACTTCGGCTTCGGCGGCCCCGAGGACTTCCTCGCCCCGGAGCTGCTGAAGCGCCTGTCCAGCCCGGCCGAACGCAACCGCGAGCTGCGCCACCAGGTGCTCACCACGATGCGTGACTACAGCCGCGACGGCATGTCGCCGGTGCCGTGGCCGTGGATCTACGGCGACGCGATGGCCCGGACGCCCAAGTCGGTGCTCCAGTACCTGGCGCTGTCCGACACCCAGATCACCCACCTGATCGCCTGGTCCAAGGGCGAGTTCAGCACCACCCCGTGGCCGGGCTTCCCGCGCCGGCTGGAGGACGCCGAGGTCGCCGACCAGCCCGGCCTGCTCGACCGCGCCGCCCTCGACTTCTGCCTCGCCGACGCCTTCCACCCCGGCTGCGAAGTCACCTGGCCGATCCGGCACTCGTCGATGTTCGAGCACCCGTTCCGGATCCTGCGCCGTCCCGACGGGCAGCAAGAACCCGACTACGGGCCGCAGTTGAGCGCCGAGCGGGCGCTCGGCCCCGACGGTCCGCTGCACGCCCAGGGCCCCGGCGACCTTACCCGCTGGATGGCGATCCCCTGGCAGACCGACACCGCCAGCTGCCGGGCCGGTTACGAGATCCAGGCCCTGCCGCCCGACCGCTACGACCCGTACGTGCCGACCTTCTGGCCCGCCCGGGTGCCCAACCACGTGCTCACCGACGAAGACTTCCGGATCGTCAACAAGGAGGACGGGCAGGGCAGTTCGGACGAGGAGCGGGAGGACGCGTTCGCCCGCCGGGCGTCCTGGCTGCGCGGCCTGTTCGGGGAGTACCCCGACCAGCTGGCGCAGGCCGTCAGGGAGTGGCACCACTTCGGCATCGTCGAGACCCGCCGGTACACCGTCGGCGACGGGAAGTTCCCGCCGGTGATTCAGGTCGAGTCCGTTCCGGGCTTCGATCTGGAGGGCGTTCCGCACGACCGCAACCTGGTGACCGTGCACGTGCCGGAGACCTCCGTGCTGGACGTCACCACCGTCAGCGGCGTGCTCGGCGATGCCGTCGAACGCACCGGCTTCCGGGCCGAGCAGATCACCGTCGGCTACATCGACAAGCTCGACCCGTTCGGCGAGGAGGCCGCCAACGGGGGCGGCGCCCGCCCGGCGGAGCCCACCGACAAGTGACCCGCTACGACGTCCTGGTGGCCGGCGGCGGACCGGCGGGCGCGGCCGCCGCGCTGACGCTGGTCAGGGCCGGGCGCAGCGTGCTGCTCGCCGACGCCGGACGCGGCCCCGCGCCCGTCGGCGAGGCGCTGCCGGCCGCCGCCCGGGTGCTGCTCGGCGACCTCGGCGCGGGCGGCGTCCTGACGGCCGGCCATCTGCCGTGCCTGGCCAACCGCTCCGCCTGGGGCGGGCCCCGGCTGGCGTCCACCGACAGCGTCTTCGACCCGCACGGCCACGGCTGGCACCTGGACCGCGTCCTGTTCGACCGTCAACTGCGCGAGTGCGCCCGGGCGCAGGGCGCGCACCTGGTCACCGGCGCGGTGCGGATCAACGGGCGGGCCGGGGACGGCAGTTGGCGCGTCGAGCTGCACGGGGCGGGGGAGCGGCGGACGGTGCGCTGCCGGTGGCTGGTCGACGCCACCGGGCGGCGGGCCGCGCTCGCCACCGCGTGCGGGGCGCGGCGCCGCACCGGTGACCGGCTGGTGGCGCTGCACCTCACGCTGGGGCCCGCCGACCCGGCCGACCCGGACACCACCACCACCGTCGAGGCCGCGCCCGACGGCTGGTGGTACACCGCGCCGCTGCCCACCGGCCGCCGCCTGCTGGTCTGGTACACCGACGCGGACCTGCCCGCCGCCGACCCCGGACCACCGGCGTTCGCGGCCCGGCTGGCCGCCACCCGGCACGTCCTCGAACTGGCGGCCCGGCACCCGTGGCCCGCCGGCGCCGCACCCCGGCGGGCCCCCGCGCACACCGCCCGGCTGGCGGACGTCACCGGCGACGGCTGGATCGCCGCCGGGGACGCCGCGGCGGCCTTCGACCCGCTGTCCTCGCAGGGCATCCTCACCGCCCTGTACACCGGCCTGGCCGCCGGCCGCGCCGTGCACGCCCGGCTGGCCGGCCGGGCCGGGGCGCTCGACGCGTACCGCGCCGAGCTGGCCGCCATCGACGCGGCCTACCTGCGCAACCACCGCACCCACTACTGCGCCGAACAGCGCTGGCCCGACCGGCCGTTCTGGCGCCGCCGCCACCCGCACCCCGGCGGGAGCGGACACCCGACCCCCTTGGAGACCGCATGTCCACCGACCCCCGTGCCGACGTGACCAGCCGCGCCGCCGACGCCCCCCGGCACGGCCACCGCTTCCTGCTGCTCGGCCGGAAGACGATCTTCAGCTACCACCTGGCGCTGTACCACGTTCCCGTGCACGCCTTCCAAATGATCACCCTGTTCGGCCTGGCCGACGAGCTCCGCGCGCTGTACCTGAAGGACCTCGCCGAGCACGAGCGCGAGCAGGTCTACTACGCGCTGTTCTCCGAGGGCCACTGGCCGCTCAAGGAGATCGTCGACGGCACCCGCCGCTCGCTCCCGGTGGAACTGGAGCGCGTCACCGTGGACGAACAGGGCAACCGCACCTTCACCACCATCCTGCCCGCCACCGACGCCACCTGCCGCAAGGAGGACGTCCTGCACTACCAGCCGCTCGACGCCACCGGCTACCCCGACTACCTGACCCTGCTCTCCTTCGGCCAGGGCGACGAAGTGCACCTCGCCCACCAGCTCGCGGCGTCGCCCAACTGGGACGAGGTGGTCACCACCGTCGAGCCGCAGGGCTTCGGGCCCGCCGACCTGCGCCCCGCCGGGACGGTCACCATCCCGTCGATCAAGGACGCCCACGGGGTGGTCGCCAAGAGCCCGCTGGTCACCGGCGGGAAGTACCAGGGCCGGATCGACGGCCGGACCGTCAACTTCACCGCGGGCCGCCAGGGTTGGTGGAACAACACCTCCCTGAACGCCAAGTAGCCCGGCCCCCACCGGTAACAGGACGTCCCGGTCGCCCCAGGAATCGATGGCCACTACGCCACAACCGGTAGCCGGCGCTCCGTCGGCAGGCACGGTCGGTTGTCGTGCGAACGGCCGCCCGCCGTAGCCGGACGTATCGGTTCCGGTCAGGACGCTGGGCCACCGGACGGCGCCCCGCCTAGCATGTGTGGCCACCGGACTCCCCGTGCCACCACGCACCGCGCACCGCACCGTCCGCCTCGCCGGGTGCCGCCCGGCCTCGCGCGCCCCGTCCCCCTTCTCGGACGGGGCGCTCCACCTTGGGGGTTGACCGCCCATGCACACCGGATCCGCCGCACCGCCCGCCCGGCCCGTCCGGGCCGTCCTGCTGGTCCTGGCCCTGCTGGCCGCGCTGCTCGCCGCCGCCGTCCCCGCCGCGGGCCCCGCGCACGCCGCCGTCCCCGACCGCTGGGGCTTCGCCTACCTCGACAACCCGACGCCGCCGCCCGGCTACGTCCCCGACCCGTCGCGCCAGTGGGGCAGTTGGCCGTCCCCGGGGACCAACCCCGTCAGGGTCGACCAGCTCGGCACCGGCAGCTACGTGGTGCACTTCCCGCTGATCGCCGGGCCCGGCGGCGTCGCCCACGTCACCGCCGTCAACCGCGCCGGCACCTGGTGCCAGGCTGCAGGCTGGACCGCCGCCGGCAGCGGAATCGACGTCGGCGTGAGCTGCTACCGGCCCGGCGGCGCGCCCGACGACTCGCAGTTCACCGTGCTGTACACCGCCAGCAGCGGCGCCCCCCTCCCGGGCGCCGGCTACGCCTACCTGGACTCCACCCCGGGCGGCACGCTGCTCGACCAGTACAACTCCTCCGGCGGCAGCAACCTCTCCAGCCACGGCTCCACCGGCATCTGGAAGGCCTGGCTGCCCGGCGTCGGGGGCGCCGGTTACCTCGGCAACGTCGAGGTCACCGCCGTTAACCCCGGCCAGGGCGCCCGCTGCAAGGTCACCGAATGGGGACCGTCCAGCAGCGGCCAGACCCTCGTGGTCAACTGCTTCGACGCCTCGGGCGCGCTCTTCGACACCGAATGGACGCTCAGCTACTCGGTCAGGCGCGCCGTGCACGGGCCCGCGATCCCGCCCAAGAACTTCGGCTACCTCTGGTACAACGGCTCGGTGCCGGCCGCCACCAACTTCAACTCGGCCGGTGGCACCAACACGCTGGCCGTCGGCATCCCCAGCACCGCCACCCTGCCGAGCCTCGCCGTGCCCGCCGACCACGCCCAGGTCACCGCGTTCGGCAGCGGCGCCGGGTACTGCCAGCTCGCGCTGCCCTGGGCGCGCAGCTCCGGCAGCGTCCAGCTGTATCCGATCTGCTTCACCCCTGGGGGTGGGCCCACCACCGCACCGTTCTTCACCGCGTACACCTCAGCGTTCTGACGAGTGTTCTGACGCTGCATCGTTTTTGCGCCCCGCCTCCGTGTCCTCGGGAGGCGGGGCGAGGTGTGCCCACAGGCCGTTTCGTAACCGTACGGGTTCGGGTGATTACTGATAGAGATGGGGGGTCCGTCTCGGCAAGGGAGCCGCCATGACCGTCCTGACCGACCGCAATCCGTCGCCCACGGCGGAACCCGATACGCGCGGCGCAGCGCGCAAACCCGGGAGCGTGCTGGTCCGCTGGATCACCACCACCGACCACAAGACGATCGGCAGCCTTTATCTGATCACGTCGTTCGCGTTCTTCCTGATCGGCGGAGTGATGGCGCTGATCATGCGCGCCGAACTGGCCAGGCCGGGCACGCAGATCGTCTCCAACGAGCAGTTCAACCAGCTGTTCACCATGCACGGCACGGTGATGCTGCTGGTGTTCGCCACCCCGCTGTTCTCGGGTTTCGCGAACTGGATCATGCCGTTGCAGATCGGTGCTCCGGACGTCGCGTTCCCACGGCTGAACATGTTCGCCTACTGGCTGTACCTGTTCGGCTCGCTGATCGCGGTGGGCGGCTTCCTCACTCCCAACGGCGCGGCGGACTTCGGCTGGTTCGCCTACTCGCCGCTGTCGGACGCGGTGCACTCGCCGGGCATCGGCGGCGACATGTGGATCATGGGCCTGGTGTTCTCCGGCTTCGGCACCATCCTCGGCTCGGTCAACTTCATCACCACGATCATCTGCATGCGCGCCCCGGGCATGACGATGTTCCGGATGTCGATCTTCGTCTGGAACACCCTGCTGACCGCCGTGCTGATCATCATGGTCTTTCCCCTGCTGGCCGCCGCGCTGCTCGCCCTGGAGGCGGACCGCAAGTTCGGCGCCCACGTCTTCGACCCGGCCAACGGCGGCCCGATCCTGTGGCAGCACCTGTTCTGGTTCTTCGGCCACCCCGAGGTGTACATCATCGCGCTGCCGTTCTTCGGCATCATCTCCGAGATCATCCCGGTCTTCGCCCGCAAGCCGATGTTCGGCTACTCCGGCCTGATCGCCGCCACCATCGCCATCTCCGGCCTGTCCGTCACGGTCTGGGCGCACCACATGTTCGTCACCGGCCAAGTGCTGCTGCCGTTCTTCTCGTTCATGACGCTGCTGATCGCCATCCCGACCGGGGTGAAGTTCTTCAACTGGATCGGCACCATGTGGAAGGGCTCACTGAGCTTCGAGACACCGATGCTGTGGGCGTTCGGCTTCCTGGTCACCTTCCTGTTCGGCGGCCTGACCGGCGTGCTGCTCGCCTCCCCGCCGATCGACTTCCACGTCTCCGACTCGTACTTCGTCGTCGCGCACTTCCACTACGTGGTGTTCGGCACCGTCGTCTTCGCGATGTTCGCCGGCTTCCACTTCTGGTGGCCCAAGATGACCGGCCGGATGCTCGACGAACGACTCGGCCGGATCTGCTTCTGGACGCTGTTCGTGGGCTTCCACACCACCTTCCTGGTCCAGCACTGGCTCGGCGCGGAAGGCATGCCCCGCCGCTACGCCGACTACCTGGCCTCCGACGGCTTCACCACCCTCAACACGATCTCCACCATCGGCTCCTTCCTGCTCGGCCTGTCGATGCTGCCCTTCCTCTACAACGTCTGGAAGACCTCCAAGTACGGCGAGAAGGTCGCGGTCGACGACGCGTGGGGCTGGGGCCGCTCGCTGGAGTGGGCGACCTCCTGCCCGCCGCCGCGGCACAACTTCGTCACCCTGCCGAAGATCCGTTCTGAATCCCCGACGTTCAACCTGAACCACCCCGACGTCCCCGACGAGCTCCAGGACGCCGGACACCAGGGCGGCCGGGTGATCACGCACGACGAGCGGTCATGACCGAGCGGACGCCCACCGGCCGGGGCCCCTCCGTCGGCGCTGCGGGCGAGGCCGACACCGGCCTGCGGCAACTCGAGGGCTACCTGTACTGGCAGGACCAGAACCGGCAGGCCCGGCGGGCCGCCGCGGAATTCGCCGACCTGCTGCCCTGGCTGACCGCCGCTCAACGCCTCGACCTGGAGCACCACTTCGTGCACACCCAGCTCCAGGCCGCCCGGCGCGGGCTCGAACAGTTCCGGGAGACCCGGGAACGGCTCCGCGAGCAGTACGGTGCCCGCTACCACCGCCTGCGGGTCCGCTGCCTGCTCTCCGCCCTGCTGGCCACCGTGCTCTGCGCAACGGCGTGCTTGGCGGTCGTCCGGCACTGACCGGGCGCCACCGGCCGCCGGGGGTGTTCCCGGGACAGGCCGGGGACGGCCCGGGGAATGATCGAGGTCGCTCGCCTGTTCGGACGTGGGCGAGCAGGGGCCGGTGCGGCTCCGGCCGGTTCGCGGCCGGAGTCCGGGCCGGGGCAGGGGCGACTGAGGTGGGGATCATGGAACTGGGTGTGTACGGGCTGAGCGCCAAGGCCACGCTGGGGCCCGCCGACACGGCGCGGCTGGCGCGCAGGGCCGAGGAGTGGGGCTACCGGTCGTGGTGGGTGGGCGACCACGTGGTACTGCCCAGCCCCCGGGTACCGGAATCACCGATGGCACCCACCGATCCGATCCTCGACCCGCTGGTGCACCTGTCCTTCGTCGCGGCGCTGACCGAACGCATGGAACTGGGCACCGGAATCCTCATCCTGCCGCAGCGCAACCCCGTGGTGCTGGCCAAGCAGGCCGCCAGCCTCGACGTGCTCTCCGGCGGCCGGCTGCTGCTCGGCGTCGCGCCCGGCTACCTGGAACCGGAGCTGGCCGCCGTCGGCGTGCGGCTCGCCGAGCGCGGCGGGCGCACCGACGAATACCTGGACGCGATGCGCCAGTTGTGGAGCGCGCCCGAACCGGAGTTCCACGGCCGGTACGCCGACTTCGACCACGTCGACGCGCACCCGCGCCCCGTCCGGCCCGACGGCCCGCGGATCATGATCGGCGGCCACAGCCCCGCCGCCTACCGCCGGGCCGTGGCCAAGGGCCACGGCTGGATCGGCAACGGCCACAGCCCGCAGGACCTGGCCCGCCACCTCGACGGGCTGCGCAAGGCCGCGGCCGAGGTGACCCGGCCCGCGCACCTCGGCCGGCTGGAGATCAACTTCATGCAGATCGACCCGGTCGAGACCAGCCCCGACGACGCGCGGCGCTACGCCGACCTCGGCGTCGACCGGCTGCTGCTCTACCCGCTGCCGCTGGAGGACCCGGCGGACGTCGAAGCCTTCCTGCGGCGGCACGCCGACCTGCCCCGCTGAGCGGTCGTCAGCGGTCCGCCGCCGCCGCCTCCGCCGCCGCACGCTCGGCGGCGGGGCGGCGGCGGGCGGCGGGGGCGAGCGCAGGGGGAGTCCAGACGCCGTCCGGGTGGTACACGTTGGTGCCCGGCGCGACGATCCCGTCGATCCGGTCCAGCGCCGCGTCGTCCAGCACCAGCGAGGCGCCCTTCAGCAGCCCCTCCAGTTGCTCCACCGTGCGCGGACCGATGATCACCGAGGTGACCGCCGGGTGCGCCAGCGGGAACGCCACCGCCAGCTCCGGCAGCGTGCAGCCCAACTCGTCCGCGAGCTCGACCAGTTGCTTCACCGCCTCGAGCTTGCGGGCGTTCACCGGCAGCGCCGGGTCGAAGCGGTGCGGGTGCAGTGCCGCCCGGCCCGAGGACAGGTCGATCGTGCCGCCCTTGCGGTGACGGCCGGTCAGGAAGCCCGACGCCAGCGGGCTCCAGGTCAGCACGCCCATGCCGTAGCGCTGCGCCACCGGCAGCACCGAGGACTCGATGCCGCGCGCCAGGATCGAGTACGGCGGCTGCTCGGTCCGAAAACGCGGCAGCGCCCGGCGCTCCGCCACCCAGTGCGCCTCGACGATCTGCTCGGCCGGGAAGGTCGAGCAGCCGAACGCCCGGATCTTGCCCTGCCGGACCAGGTCGCCCAGCGCCGACAGGGTCTCCTCGACGTCCGTCCGGTGGTCCGGCCGGTGCACCTGGTACAGGTCGATCCAGTCGGTGCGCAGCCGCCGCAGGCTGTCCTCGACCGCCTGCGTGATCCATCGCCGCGAGTTCCCGCCCCGGTTCGGCCCCTGGCCCATCGGGAAGTGCACCTTGGTGGCCAGCACCACGTCCTCGCGCCGCCCCTGCAGCGCCTTGCCGACGATCTCCTCCGACCCGCCCGCCGAATACATGTCCGCGGTGTCGACGAAGTTGATCCCGGCGTCGAGCGCCGCGTGCACCAGCCGGATGCCCTCCTGGTGGTCCGGGTTGCCGACCGACCCGAGCATCATGGTGCCGAGGCAGTGTGCGCTCACCTCGATGCCGGTGAGGCCGAGAGTCCGGTAACGCATGGTCAATCCCCTTCGTCCAGCTGTTCGTTGTGCGGCGCGCCGGTGGTCACTGTAGGAGCTGGAGTGGGCTCTATATCAACTCTCCATGCCCATCCCCGACATCCGCCGCTACACCGAACTCGCCCGCACCGGCGCCGGCACCGAACCCGACCGCCTCGCCCTGCCGCGCGCCCACGAAGCCCGGGTGCTCGACCAACTCGCCGAGCTGCAACGGGCGTTGGACATTGTGCGGTACAAGGTCGCGGTGTACGAGGACTACCTGGAGCAGCACGCGGGCTGACGGCGGTGCCTCTGCGGTTGTGAAGGTTCGGGGTGCGAGGCGCTGGGGCGGGCGGGGCGGGGTAGCCGCCGGGGACACCGAAGGAAGGCTTCTCGTATGACAGTCTCCGCCGCCCGGGCCACCCGGGTCACGTTGCCGGACAGTCCGCACCCGGAGGCCGGCGTCGAAGCGTGGCTGCGGTTCGACTCCAACGAGCCGTACGCCGTGTGCCTGATGTTTCCGCCGCTGGGGGCCGAGGACGAGCCCATCGAGTGGTGGTTCGCCCGGGACCTGCTGGACGCGGGGCGGCACGCCCGGGCCGGGCGGGGGGACGTGACGGTTGCGCCCGGGCCCGGCGGGGCTGTGCACGTCACGTTGCGGGGCGAGGCTGGGGAGGCGGTGATCAGGGTTCCGGGCGAGGTGGTGGACGGCTTCCTGGGCGACTGCTTCGCGCTGATTCCGGCGGGTGCCGAGTCGTTGCAGCTCGACCTCGATGCCGAGTTGGTGCGGCTGCGGGCCTGAAGCGTCCGGGAGTTGGCGTGCGGTCGGCGGATCGGGGAGACTCGCGCGCATGGTTTCGGTAGTGCAGAACGTGGCGATCGACTGTGCCGACGCGTACGGACTGGCCCGGTTCTGGGCCGAGGTGACGGGCCGGCCGATCGATTCGGACGCGGCGCCGGGGGACCGGGAGACGCAGGTGTCGCTCGGTGGTGGGCTGGTGCTGTACTTCAACCAGGTGCCCGAGCCCAAGACGGTCAAGAACCGCGTCCACCTGTGCCTGCGCCCCGAGACCGCGCGCGACGGGGAGGTCGAGCGGCTGCTGGGTCTCGGCGCGGCCTTCGTCGCCGACCGCCGCAACCCCGACGGCACCGGGTGGGCCGTGCTGGCCGATCCCGAGGGCAATGAGTTCTGTGTGCTGCGGAGCAGTGCCGAGCGGGTCGCGGAGGCGGACTGAGCCGATCGGCGTGCCACGCCGATTCGGGATCGGGAATGCCCGGTAGATTCGGGCCCGTGACCGGCAACGACGCGGTCCTGGCGTTGATGGTGGTCACGGCGCTGGGGTTCGATTTCACCAACGGGTTTCACGACACGGGCAATGCGATGGCGACTTCGATCGTCACCGGTGCCCTCCCACCGCGAGTGGCGGTCGCCGTCTCGGCGGTGCTGAACCTGGTCGGGGCGTTCCTGTCGACCGCGGTGGCGGCGACCATCGCCAACGGGCTGGTGGAAACCGGGGTGGTGACCTTGACCGTGGTCTGCGCCGGGCTGACCGGCAGCATCCTGTGGAACCTGGCGACCTGGTACCTCGGGATCCCGTCCAGCTCCTCGCACGCGCTGATCGGCGGGGTGATCGGGGCGACGATGGCGGCGGCCGGGGCCTCGGCCGTGAAGTGGCAGGGCCTGGTCTCCAAGGTGATCGTGCCCGCCGCTCTGTCGCCGTTCATCGCCGGCGCGGTGGCCGCGACCGGCACCGTGCTGGTCTACCGGTTCACCCGGGGCGTCGCCGAGGACAGGCGCGGGCGCGGGTTCCGGTACGGCCAGATCGGTTCGGCGTCGATGGTTTCGCTCGCCCACGGCACCAACGACGCGCAGAAGACCATGGGCGTGATCACGCTGGCCCTGATCGCGAACGGCACGCTGCCCGCCGGGTCGAAGGCGCCGGACTGGGTGATCCTGTCCTGCGCGGTGGCGATCGCGCTGGGCACGTACATCGGCGGCTGGCGGGTGATCCGGACCCTCGGCAAGGGGCTGGTGGAGATCGAATCGCCGCAGGGGATGGCCGCCGAATCGGCCTCGGCGGCCGTGATCCTCTGCTCCACCGACTTCGGCTACTCGCTCTCCACCACCCACGTCGCCACCGGATCGATCCTCGGCTCCGGGGTCGGCCGCACCGGCGCGATGGTGCGCTGGCAGCTCGCCCGCCGGATGGTGACCGCCTGGCTGCTCACACTGCCGTCCGCCGCGCTGGCCGGCGCGGTGGCCTACTGGATCGCCGACGGGATCGGCGGGACGGCGGGCGTGGTGGTGATCTTCGTGCTGCTGGTGCTGGCGTCGACGGCGTTCTACGTCGTGTCCCGCCGGGCGGCCGTGACGCCGGACAACGTCAACGCCGTGTGGACGGGCTCGGTGGTACCCGAGCCCGTCAAGGCCAACGATCAGGTGAGGCCGTGAACTCCTGGATCAACCTGGACGCGCTCTGGCGGATCGTCGTGGTCGGCCTGCTCACCGGCGCCGGCCTGCCCGCCCTGTTCGCCGTCGCACTGCGCCTGCTCAACCCGCCCGGCACGTCCGTGACGGCGGCGCGGCCGACCGCCGGAGCGGTCGGCCGCGTACTGGCCGGGCTGATCTTCGCGGTGGTGCTCGCGGCGATCGGCTGGGGAATCTCGGTGATCGTCAACCACCGGTGAGCGCCCGGCCCGCTGCCGGGTGGTTCAACTGGCGCTCCGCTCGAAGGAGTTGACGGGCTCCGGGGCGGAGCGGGTGGCGCGGGCGGTGGGGCGCAGGGGCCACCAGAGGGCGCGGCCGAGGAGCGCGGCGAGGGCGGGGACGAGAACCAGGGAGAGGACGGCGGCGGAGAGCAGGATGCCGAGGGTGAGGGCGAAGGCGATCTGTTCGGTGCCGGGGGTCGCGGCGAGGGTGGCGAAGGAACCGGCCAGCACCAGGCCGGCGGTGGCGATGGTGGGGGCGGTGTGGCGGACGGCGCGGGCGACGGCGGCGCGGGCGGAACCGGGACCGCGCATCTCCTCGCGGATCCGGTCGGTGATCAGGATGTTGTAGTCGGTGCCGAGCGCCACCACGAACAGGAACAGCACCAGCGGCAGGGTGAAAGCGACACCGGGTTCGGACCGCAGGTGCTGGAAGACCAGGGTGGACGCGCCCAGCGTGGCGGTGAAGCCCGCGCCGACGGCGAGCATCAGCACCAGCGGGGCCAGCAGACTGCGCAGGAGCAGCAGCAGGATGACGGCGATGAGCGCCGCCGCGACCGGGAAGACCAGCTTCAGGTCGTGGTCGATGGCGGTGGAGACGTCCGCGAAGATTGCCGCCGTACCGCCGACGTGGGCGCTCGTTCCGGCGGGGGTGTGCGCGGCGACGGCGGCGCGGACGGGGCCGGAGACCAGGTCGCGGGCCTGCTGGCTCTGCGGGTCGGCGGTCGGGTAGAGGTCGATGCGGGCGGCCCGGCCGTCGGGGCTGAGGGCCGTCCGGCCGACCTGGCCGATGCCGTTCACCCGGGCCAGCTCCTTGGCCAGACCGTCCAGTTGAGCCACCGCGACGGGGCCGCCGTTGTTCGCCGTGACGTACACCGTGGTCGGGTCGGAGACGCCCGCCGGCAGCGCCCGGGAGATCTCGGCAGCGGTGGCGGTCGCCGGGGTGCCCGAGGAGGCGGGCGGGCTGTAGTTCATCCGGATGCCCACCATGCCGGCGGTCAGCGCGCCCAGCAGCGCGACGGACGCCAGCAGCAGGGCCGCCGGACGCCGGGCGACCAGCTCGCCGAACCGGCCCGCGAAACCCTCCCGGGCCGGGCGGCGCAGCGCGCGGGACGGCCAGAACATCCCCCGGCCGCAGGCGGCGAGCAGGGCGGGCATCAGGGTGAGGCTGGCCAGCAGCATGACCAGCACGGCGACCGCGACGGCCGGACCGAGCGAACGGAAATCGCCGAAGCTCGCCACACCCAGAGTGGCGAACGCCGCCACGATGGTCAGCGCGGCGGAGGTGATCGCCGTGCCGACCCGGCCCGCGACCTCGGCCGCCGCCTCCCGGACGGGCTGCTCGGGCCGGGCCCGCAGCTGCTCGCGGAACCGGAACAGCAGGAACAGCAGGTAGTCGACGCCGATGCCGAGCAGCACCACCGTGATCAGACTCGACGTGGACGGGGACAGCTTCAGCCCGGTGAGCGCCGCCGCCCCGGCCACCGCCCCGCTCGCCGCGCCGCCGACGATCGCGACCGCCAGCAGCGGCAGCAGGGCCGCCAGCACGCTGCGGAACACCAGCACGTTGAGCAGCACGATCAGCCCGGCCAGCAGCGCGCTGCCGATCGTGGCGGCGGTCCGGTCCCTGTCGGCGGAGTCCGCCGCGTCGGCCAGGCCGCCGGTGAAGCCGGTGCGCATGCCGGCCTCGGCGAAGCGCTCGCGAGTATCGTCGCGGAAGGTCCGGTAGACGCTCTGCACACCCTCGTTCGAGGAGTCGCCGGTCAGTTCGACGGCGAGCAGTTCGAAGCTGCGGTCGGGGGCGAGCATCGCCGGGGCGACCTTCGGGGTCTGCGAGTGGTCGGGCACCAGGAAGGCCGGATCGTCCTTCTTGCGCGGCATCACGACGCGGTGCTTGCCGAGCCGGTCCGCCTCGGCCTCGATCCGCTTCTGGTCGTCGTCGGTGAGCGCCCGGTCGTCGGTGCGGGCGACCAGGACGGTGACGACGGTGGCGGCCGGGTCCAGCCCGAAGTGGTCCTCGGCGATCTGCAGTGCGGCGGCCGAGTCGTAGCTGCGGGGCAGGAAATCGCCGGACTGCGACTGGGTGACCTTGTCGAACAGCATCGGGCCGAGACCTGTCAGTGCGATCCCCAGCACCGCCCAGACGGCGATGACCTTCCAGGCGTTTCTGGTGGCGAATCCGGTCAGTGCGCGGATCACGAAACCCTCCCGTTGATGGACGCGCACGCCGCCCCTGAAATCGGAGATCGGTGGGTGTGAACGTCGGTGTTTTCGCCGGGACTTTCCGGCCTGATCACAGCTCATCAGCCGATTCGGGCCCGGGCGTCGGGTCGGCGGACGATCCGGGGCGGGGCCCGCGCTCCCGCCGCCCGGCAGCGCCTGGGACCGTGCTCCCAGCGAGAGCCGCCGCAGGGGCCCATGTCCGGCCCGTCCGGCCGGTGCGAGAATGGGGCATCAGCGCAGATCAGCGACCCGGGGCCGACCGGGCACCGGGGAGTTGGGACATGACGGGGACGGTGGGTCCGGAGACGGCGGGCCCAGCAGCTTCGGGGACGGCGGGCTCAGCAGCTTCGGGGACGGCGGGCGCGCTGTCGCGTCGTCGGTCGGAGGGGCTGCCGTGGAGCCAGACCGATGCGCTGGTGGCCGTCGGCGCGAGCCTGCTGGACGTGCTCGGCTACCTGCTGTTCGCCGCAGCCGTAGGCGGCGTCGGCGTGCCCGGCTTCCTGCTCGCCCTGTGTTCCGGGATGCCGCTGCTGGCGCGCCGCACCCACCCGGTGCCGATGTACGCCGGCGTGCTGCTGCTCCAGGCGGCCACCAACCTGGCCGAGCCGGTCGGCATCCACTTCGGTGCCGTCCTGACAGTGGCGTTGTACACGCTCGCCCGCCACGCCCGGCTCCGGGTGACCGCCGCGGCCGTCGCCGTCACCTCGCTGATGACGGTGCTGACCCAGAGCCACTTCCGGGCGCCCAGTTGGGATGCCCTGGTCTCCGCACCGGCCTCCTGCGTGCTGGTGGCGGGCGCGGCCCTGGTGGTCGCCCGCTGGCAGCGCGAGGTGGCCGCCAACCGCCGGCTGCTGGCCGACCGGGCGGTGGCCGAGGAACGCCGGCGCATCGCCCGGGAGCTGCACGACATCGTGGCCCACCACATCACCACCATGCAGCTGATGGCCGGCGGCGCCCGGGCCAACCTCGCCGACCCCGAGGTGGTCCGGGACGCCCTGATCACGCTGGAGTCCTCCGGCCGGCTCGCGCTGCGCGAGATGCGCCAGCTGCTGGACGTCCTGCGGGCCGGCGACGAACCCGACGCCGCGCCGCCCGCCCCGCAACCCGGCACCGACGACCTCGAACGACTCGTGGACGACTCCCGCCTGGCCGGCCTGCCCACCGAACTGACCGTCCACGGCGCCCCGCGCCCGCTGCCGCCGAGCCTCGGCCTGACCGTCTACCGGATCGTCCAGGAGGCCCTGACCAACACCCGCAAGTACGCCGGCCCGCAGGCCCGCGCGACCGTCCGCCTGACGTACCGCCCGGACGCCGTGGTGGTCCTGGTGCGCGACGACGGTGTGGGTGCCGGCGGGGGAGCGGGTGGCGAGGGCGGCGGCCACGGCCTGATCGGCATGCGTGAGCGCGTCGCCCTGCACGGCGGCAGCCTCAGCTGCGGCCCGCACCCCGGCGGCGGCTTCGCCGTCCTGGCCGAACTGCCCCTGACCGCCGACGAGACCGCCGGGGCCGAACCCCGGCACGGAGAGGTACCCGCATGAACGCCGACGCCCCCGCGATCCGCGTCCTGGTCGCCGACGACCAGCCCCTGGTCCGCCGCGGACTGACGCTGATCCTCTCCCCGAACCCGTCCTTCGAGGTGGTCGGCGAGGCCGAGAACGGCGAACAGGCCGTCGCCCTCGCCCAGCGCCTGCGCCCCGACGTGGTGGTGATGGACCTGCGGATGCCCGTCCTCGACGGCGTCGCCGCCACCGAACAGCTCGCCGGCCTCCTCCCCGAGTGCCGGGTGCTCGCGCTCTCCACCTTCGACCTCGACGAGTACGTGGTCGCCGCGCTGCGGGCCGGCGCCCACGGCTTCCTGCCCAAGGACGTCTCCCCGGAGGACCTCGCGACCGCGATCCGCACCGTCCACGCCGGCGACGCCGTGGTGGCGCCCCGCCTGCTCACCCGCCTGATCGCCACCCACGTCCGGTCCCCGCAGCCCGCCCCGCCGACCGCCGCCACCGCCTCGGTGGCCGACGACATCACGCCGCGCGAACGCGAGGTCTGGCGGCTGATGGCCACCGGGCTGGACAACAACGCGATCGCGGACGCGATGGAGATCAGCCCGTCCACGGTGAAGAACCACATCACCGGCCTGTTCGCCAAGCTCGACGTGCGCGACCGGGCACAGGCCGTCATCGCCGCCTACGAATCCGGGCTGATCACGCCGCAGCGACCCTGAGCGACCTGGACGGGCCGCTGCTTCCCGGTGGTGCGTCAAGTCGCGTGAATGGCAGTGGTGTTGAAGGGCCGATTGGGGCCGAAGGCGTGGCGGGCGAAGTGTTCGCCGATTCGGCGGTGGGCGGCCGCGTCCGGGTGGAGGCCGTCGGGGAGCGGGAGTTCGGCGTACTCGTGTTCGCCGTACAGCCGGCGGCCGTCGAGGTAGTGCAGGTGCGGGTCGTCGAGCGCCCGCAGGCCGACGATCCGGGCCAGTTCCTCGCGGATGACGGTCAGCGTCAGGCGGCCGGCGGCGCGTTCGGCCGGGTCGCCGGTGGCGCGGAAGCGGAGCGTTCCGGCGGTGAAATCCGGCATCAAGGGGCCCGGGGTGTCCTCGTGCAGCGGGCACAGTAGCGGGGAGACCAGCAGCAGCGGGGTGTGCGGGTGCCCTTCGCGGATCGTGTCCAGGAAGCCGTGCACCGCCGGGCCGAACGCGCGCAGGCGCATCGCGTCGCTGTTCACCACGTTGATGCCGACCTTCAGGCTGATCAGGTCGGCCCGCGCGTCCCGGATCGCCCGGGCCGTGAACGGGTCGAGCAGCGCGCTGCCCCCGAACCCCAGGTTGACCAGCTCCACGCCGCCGCGCGCCGCCGCGATCGCCGGCCAAGTCCCGGTCGGGTGGGCCGCGTTGGAGCCGTGGCTGATCGAACTGCCGTGGTGCAGCCAGATCTTGCGCCCACGCTCTGGGAGCGGCTCGACCGGCGCGTCGGTGCGCAGTTCGACCAGCTCGGTGACCTCGGTGTGCGGCAGCCAGATCTCCACGTCCTTCGCCCGCCCCGGCAGGCCCGTGAACCGGGCCGCGCCGATCGGGCCCTCGGTGAGTTCGGCTTCCTGCGTCAGCAGATCCGTGACGGTGCGCAGATTGCCGCCCGCGACCGTGGCCTGAGCGGTCAGCCGCCCGTCGATCAGCAGGTCGTACACCCCGGCGGCGGGCGGCGGGAACCCCCGGTAGGCGCGCCTGGTCGGCAGCGTGTCCAGCTCGATCCGGGTGGCCGCCGTCCGGAACACCACCCGCACCCCCGACGGCTGCGCCTCCGCGACGGCCAACTGCCGGTCCGGCACCTGCCGCCGCGCCCGGCTCGGCAGCCGGTGCGGCAGCATGCCGTGCGGGGTGATCTCGAAGTCGAGGTGGCCGCGCAGGAGTTGGGGGGTGATGGGGGTGGTGATCCAGTCCGGTGCTTCGGTGCTCGGTGCTTCAGCCTTGGGTGCCATAGCCTCTCCCTCGATCGCCTATGCGCATCATGCTGGTTCCTAAGTGACTTAGGCAAATATGGTGGTGATGATGGCGTGGCGTGAAGTGTCTTTGGTGTCGGCGGTGGGCCGGAGCGGCGAGGTGGAACGGGGTGCGGTGCCAGGAGTCGCAGAGCAGCTGACCCGTTGTCGGCCCCTGGCCGGTGGATCGGGATACTGCCGGAATGACAGACGATCTGACGGTCCGACCGGAGAGCGGTGCGGGTGAGGGCGAGCGGCGGCGGAGTCTGCGGCGGGACGTGTCCGGGCCCGCGTTGCTGGCCGGGCTGGTGTGTGTCGCGGTGTCGTTCTCCGGGCCGTTGGTGGTGGTGCTGGCGGCCGCCGCGGCCGGGCGGTTGGATGCCGCGCACACCGCGTCGTGGATCTGGGCGGTGGCGATCGGCAGCGGGATCAGCGGGTTCGCGCTCAGCTGGTGGACCCGGACGCCGGTGGTGACCGCGTGGTCGACTCCCGGGGCGGCGCTGCTGGTGACGAGTCTCGGCCACTACCCGTACCGGGAGGCGGTCGGCGCGTTCCTGGTGAGTGCCGTCGCGGTCACGCTGTTCGGTGTCACCGGCTGGTTCGGACGCCTGATCGCCGCCGTGCCCGAGGGGATCGTGCACGCGATGCTGGCCGGCATCCTGTTCTCGTTCGGCGCCGGGATCTTCGGGGCGGTGCACGGTGCGCCTGTGCTGGTGCTCGGGAGCTTCGTCGCGTTCCTGTTCGCGAAGCGGCTCGCGCCGCGGTACGCCGTGGTGATCGCCCTGGTGGTCGGCGGGGTGCTGGCCGCGCTGACGGTCGGACTGCGGCTGCACCCCGGCTCGGGTGGGCCGACCGTGCCGGTGCTCACCGCCCCCGCGTTCTCCTGGCCCGCGCTGGTCGGCCTGGCGCTGCCGCTCACCATCGTCTCGCTCGCCTCGCAGAACGCGCCGGGGCTGGGCGTGATGCGAGCGTTCGGCTACCGTCCGGACGACCGTCTGCTGATCGGCGTGACCGGCGGGGCGTCCGTCCTGCTGGCGCCGTTCGGCTCGCCCGGCGTCAACCTGGCCGCCATCACCGCCGCGATCTGCTCCGGTCCCGAGGCGCATCCCGACCCGCGGCGCCGCTACGTCGCCGGCATGTCGTCCGGTGCGCTGTACGTGCTCGTCGGGAGCTTCAGTGGCGTGCTGGTCGGCCTGTTCACCGGCCTGCCACGGGAGTTGATCGCCGTGATCGCCGGCGTCGCGCTGCTCGCCTCGCTGCAGAACAGTCTCGCCGCCGCGCTCGCCCCCGAACCCGGCCGCGACGCCGCCGTGGTGACGCTGCTCGCCGCCGCCTCCGGCACGACGCTGTTCGGCATCGGCTCCGCGTTCTGGGGCCTGGTGTTCGGCCTCGCCACGCATGCGGTCACGTCCGGACGGCTGCCGCGGTTGGGCCTGGGTCGCTGACGAGCCCCACTGCCGGCGGCAGTGGGGCTGTCGGTGGGCCGGTGGTTCAGCGGGTGTCGCGGGCCGCGCGGACGATGAGGTCGGTGACCTCGGCCGGGTGGGAGACGGCGACCGCGTGGGAGGCCTTGTCGATGGTGACGGTGTAGGCGTGGGCGCGCTCGGCCATCCACTTCTCGGCCTTCGGCGGGATGTTGTGGTCCTGGCCGACGGTCATGGCGTAGGAGGGGATGTCCTTCCAGGCCGCCTTCGAGGCCTTCTCGTCCAGGGCGAGGGTGGTGACCGGCCGCTGGGAGGCCGCCATGATCGCGGCGGTGGGAGCGGGGACGTCGGCGGCGAACTGCTGGTGGAACAGCTCCTGCTTGATGGTCAGTTCGGTGCCGGTGCTGCCGTCGGGCATGGGGATGGAGGTGGGGCTGACGGCGTCGCCCAGGGTGCTGCCCGGGTACTTGGCGGCCAGGTCGCTTGCGCTCTCGCCGACGTTCGGGATGAACGCGGCGATGTAGACCAGCGCCTTCACGTCGGGGTCGCCGGCGGCGGCCTGGGTGATCACCGAGCCGCCGTAGGAGTGGCCGACCAGGACGATGGGCCCGTGCACGCTGTCCAGGACGCTGCGGATGTAAGCGGCGTCGCTGGTCACGCCGCGCAGCGGGTTGGCCGCGGCGATGACCGGGTAGCCGTCGTTCTTCAGACGCTTGACGACGCCGGACCAGCTGGAGGCGTCGGCGAACGCGCCGTGGACGAGCACGACGGTGGGCTTGGCCTGGCTCGTCACGTCCTTCTGCGGGGCGGCGCTGCTGGTCACCGTGGTGGCGGCCAGCAGGGAGCCGGCCACGGCGGTGGCGGCGGCCACGGTGGTGGCGGCCTTGACGGCTGAACGGGTGCGGGAGGAACGGGACATGACGGTCTCCTTGTAAGCGGTCGCCGGTGACACGGTCCGGCAGGAAGACGCGGGTGTGCCGCGCTACGGACCGTTCTGAGTGGCGACGGCGGTTGAACGGCCGCACCGATGACGGCGGGCGGCCGGTTGAGCCGGACAGGTCGGCCGGAAGGGCTGCGCGGTGCGCGGCGTCCGGCCTTGGGGGGTGCAGGGCATCCCAGGGCGGCCCGGGGGGGAGCCGGGCCGCCCTGGAGCAGGGGCCCCGGGGGGAGCCGGGCCGCCCTGGAGCAGGGGTCAGGACCCGTTGTGCAGGCCCGCGTAGAGGAAGCGGTTGGCCTGGTCGACGGCCGCCTTCGCGGCGTTGGTGTTGGCGAGGGCGTCGAGCATGGCGAAGTCGTGGATGATGCCGTTGTAGCGGACGCTGGTGGTGTCGTTGCCTGCGGCGCGGAGCTTCGCGGCGTACGCCTCGCCCTCGTCGCGCAGCACGTCGGCCTCGTCGGTGATGACCAGGGCCTTGGGCAGGCCGGCGAGCTGGTTGAGGTTCGCGCGCAGCGGGGAGGCGGTGATCTGCTCGCGGTCCTTGGCGTTCGGGGCGTAGGCGTCCCAGAACCACTTCATGGCCTTGCGGGTCAGCCAGGGGCCGTCGGCGAACTCCCGGTAGGAGGGGGTTTCGAAGTTGGCGTCCGTGACGGGGTAGAACAGCACCTGCTCGCGCAGGGCGGGGCCGCCGCGCTGCTTGGCCATGAGCGTGACGGCGGCCGTCATGTTGCCGCCGACGCTGTCGCCGGCGACGGCGATCCGGGAGCCGTCGACGTTGATCTCGTCACCGTGCTCGGCGACCCACTTGGTGGCCGCGTACGACTGCTCGTTGGCGATCGGGTAGCGGGCCTCGGGCGCGGGCGTGTAGTCGACGAAGATGACCGCGGCCTGGGCGCCGTTGGCGATCTGCCGCACCAGCCGGTCGTGGGTGTTCTCGTTGCCGAGGACCCAGCCGCCGCCGTGGAAGTACATGACGGCCGGGAGCTTGCCCGTCACGCCGGCGGGGCGGACGATCCGGATGTTCACCTCACCGGTGGGTCCCACCTTGAGCGTGCGGTGGCTGACCTCGGCCGGCAGCTTGTCGACGGGCCCGCTCTGCGCGCCGTCGAGCGCCTTGCGGGCGTCCTCGTAGGACAGCGTGTAGATCGGCGGGTTCTTCGCCGCCGCGTCGGCGAACGCCTGGGCGTCCTTCTCCAGAACCGGCCCGGACGCCTTGGCGGGCGACTTGGCCGGAGCGGCCGAGGCGTTGGCGGCGATCGTGGCGCCGGCGACGAGGGTGACGGCCGCGACGACGGCGACCTTGCGGTTGATGCGGAAGGGGATGGTGCGCATGGCGAAACTCCTGGTCCGGTGGCGAACAGTGAGCGCCACCGGATCGTCAAGGTGGGGTGAGACCGGATCTACGAGGTGAGACCGGAGGTAACTTGCGGGCGCTGCTTGCGGGTTGAGCGGGCTCGGCGAGTGGGTTGAGCGGGCTCGGCTTGCGGGTTGAGCGGGCTCGGCGAGTGGGTCGAGCGGGCTCAGGCGGTGCCGAAGGCGGTGCTCAGGCGGTGCCGAAGGCGGTGTTCAGGCGGTGCCGAAGGCGGTGTTCAGGCGTTGCCGAAGGCGGTGCGCAGAATGGCGATGGCCTGGCTGATGGCGCCTTCCGCGGCATGGGTCCCGCGCAGGGCGTTGAGCATCACGAAGTCGTGGATGACGGCCTGGTAGCGGACGGCGGTGACGGGGACGCCGGCCTGGCGCAGCTTGTTCGCGTAGGCCTCGCCCTCGTCGCGCAGGACGTCGGCCTCGCCGGTGATGACCAGGGCCGGGGGCAGGCCGGTGAGCTGCTCGACGGTGGCGCGCAGCGGGGAGGCGGTGATCTCGGCGCGCTGCTGCTCGTCGGTCGTGTACTGGTCCCAGAACCACTGCATGGCGTCGCGGCGCAGGAAGTAGCCGGTGGCGAACTGGTGGTACGACGGGGTGTCGAAGGACGCGTCGGTCACCGGGTAGAACAGCACCTGCTGCACCAGGCGGACGTCGCCGCGCTCCTTGGCCATCAGGGTCAGCGCGGCGGACATGTTGCCGCCGACACTGTCGCCGGCCACCGCGAGGCGGGTGGCGTCCAGGCCCTCGCCCGCGCCGTCGGCGACGATCCAGCGGGCGACGGCGTAGTTCTGCTCGATGGCGACCGGGTAGCGGGCCTCGGGGGAGAGGTCGTACTCGGGGAAGACGACGGCCGCGCCCGCGCCGACGGCCAGTTCGCGCACCAGGCGGTCGTGGGTGTGCGCGTTGCCGAACACCCAGCCCGCGCCGTGGATGTAGAGGATCACCGGCAGCGTGCCGGTGGACCCGGCCGGGCGGACGATCCGCGCCCGCACCGAGCCGGTCGGCCCGCCGGGAACGGTGATCCACTCCTCGTCGATCGCCGGCAGCTCGACCTCACCGGACTGAACCTCGTCGACGGCCTTGCGGCCCTCCTCCGGACCCAGGTCGAACAGGTACGGCGGGTTGGCGGTGGCCTCGGCGAAGTCCCGGGCCTGCGGCTCGAGGAACGGGCTGGGGGTGGACTGCGAGTGGGACATGGTGAAGGGCGGCCTCTCGGTGGTCGAAGGGGGGTAAGCCCCAGGTTAGGAACCCGGGTCCGCCCCGCTTGTACGCGCAGCGCACTCGTTCCGGCCGGTCCGCGTACTCGTCGCCGGCACCCGTTGGGGCGTCGACTCGGCGATCACCGAAGGTAGGGAAAGCCCAGGGTCAACAGGGGTAGAGGTGGTGCCAGTGCATGCCGACCTCGATCGCGGTCGCCACCCGTACGCACGGTGCGGCCCGCGCCGCCGCCAGGCAGCTCACGCAGACCGCCCGGGCCCACCCGTTGCGGTTGGCCCGGGACCGGGCTGGTTGGCCCGGGATCGGGCTGGTTGGCCCGGGATCGGGCTTCAGCGGTCGGCGGCCCCTTTGTGCCGCTTCCCGTGCTTGTCGGCGGGTTCGGCCTGGTCGCTCGGCCAGTCGTGCGTGACGGTCGGCGGACGTCCCTCCGCGCGGTAGTTCTCGCGGGGCCGCCGGTGCAGCACGCCGACGGGTTCGGCCTGGTCGCTCGGCCAATCGTGCCCGACGGTCGGCGGACGGCCCTCGGCGCGGTGGTCCTCGCGCTGCTCCTCGGGTGCGTCGGTGCGGGCCTTCGCCCGGCGCTCTTCGCGGAGCGCCTCGCGGTCCTGTTCGGGCGTGGGTACGCCGCCCGCGCCGCCCTGCGGCATCTCGTCCATGGCGCCGGCTCCCTTCCTCGCCGTCGGAGCCGTCCGACGGAGTCACTTCGCGGGTGCCCGGCCGGGCGGAGTCCAATCCTGTGTTCTCAGTTCGGCTGGTGCAGCGGCGCTCCGCGGTGCGTCGCGGCCAGCGCGAGCACCTGGTCGACCGTCCAGTGGTCGGCTGCGTGGGTGCCGTAGTGGGCGGCCAGGACCCGGCCGTCGGGGGCGAGCAGGAAATCGCCGGGCAGCCCGAGCCGGCCGCCGAGCGGACGGGCGGCGGGGAGCCGCTCGCGGCCGCGCAGGACCAGCGGGATGCCGACGAGCACGGCGCGCGCGATGGCGGGCCAGACCCGCGGGTCGAGCAGTGCGCGGGCGCCGCGCCCGACGCCGTACATGCGGTACAGGCGCTGCGAGGGGTCGGCGACCAGGGCGAACGGCAGGCCGTCGGCGTACGGCCGGAGTTCCTCGACGGGGGAGTGGAAGACGGCCGCCTCCCGGATCCCGGCCTCCTGCAACTCCCGGTGGCGGACGGCGAATTGGCGCAGGTGCAGGTTGCAGATCGGGCAGCCGGCGAAGCGGCGGAACTGGAGGTGGGTGACGCCGCCCGCGGGGACGGGCGGGAGGGGCGCGCCGGTGGTGTCGGTGGTGGGGACGGTCGGGGCGGCGGTGCCGATCCGGAGGCGGGACATCTGGGCTCCCTCGTAGGTGTAGACCGTACGCCTAAACTGTAGGCGTATGCCGTACGCTGTCAACCCGTGCCCCGTCCCCGCTCTCTCACCAACGACCAGATCGCCGCCGCCGCGCTCGCCGTGATCGACCGCGACGGCCTGCCCGCGCTCTCCATGCGCACCGTCGCCACCGAACTCGACCGCCGCACCATGGCGCTGTACCGCTACGTCGAGGACCGCGAGGAAGTGGAGTGCCTGGTGGTCGACCTGGCGCTCGGTGCCGTCCTCGACCGCGCCGCCGCCGAGCAGCCGACGCCGCGTGCGCGGGTGCTCGCACTGCTGGAGCTGATGCGCGAGGCGGTCGGCGCCCACCCGGGCGTCCTGCCGCTGGCCATCCGCCATCACCGCACCTGCCGGCCCGCGCTGCGCTGGCGCGAACGCCTGCTGGAGGCCCTCACCGATGCCGGCCTGGACGGCCCCGCCCGCGCGGCGGCCCTGCACGCGCTGGTCGCCTACACGATCGGCGCGCTCGAACTCGAACACCAGGGCGCGGCCCCCGGCCCCACCCCCGACGCCTTTCCGCTGCTCGCCGCCGCCCTCGCCACCCGCGACACCACTCCCGCCGGCCCCGCGTTCACCGCCGGGGCGCGGACCGTCCTGGACGGTCTCGGCCTCGGTCTCGGTCTCGGTCTCGGCTGACGGTTACGCGGCGATGTCCAGGATGTCGTAGAGGTGTTCCCCGGCGCCCCAGCGCTCCAGCGCGGCCCGGTCGACCAGGTGGATACGCTGCTGGTGGGCGAACTTGCGGGCCGGGGCGGTGAATCCGGACAGGCCGACCACGATGGCGATCCTCGCCCGGTGGACGGGCCGGGCGGTGCCGTTGAAGGTCTGGAGCTCGGGGCTGCCGACGGGGCGGCGGTAGCGCTTGCACTGGACGACCACCTTCCGGCCGTCCTCGTCGTGCGCGATCACGTCGGCCCCGAGATCGCCGGCGCCGCCGACCCGCAGCGCGCCGGAGAAGCCGTCCCGGTCGAGCAGCGCCCGGCACATCTCCTCGAAGCCGCGCGGCGAGGAGTTCGCGAAGTCGTCGAGGGTGAAGTCCGCCGTCCAACTCGCGGCCACCGCCGGGTGGTTCGGGACAGCGGGCAGCCAACCGGGCGCGTTGGCCCGGACGTAGAGGGTGGCGGTGACGGCGGCCAGCAGGGCGATTCCGCCGAGGCCGATGCCCAGGTACAGCAGGTGCGCGGCGGCCCACCCCCAGGCCGCCTTCAGCACCACGATGGCGGACGACTCCATACGTCTACCCGCCCCAGCGCAACGACCGCGAAGCGTAGCGCGGCAACGCGGCCATCGGGCACACCCGGTGAACCTTCTCGGTCACAGCACTAGAGGCCGTAGCGGCGGCCGGACTGTTCGGCCTGGGCGAGGCGGCGGAGGTTGAGGAGGACGGGTTCGAACAGGACGGCGGCGGCGACCGCGTACTCGGCCTGCTCCTGGGGGGTGGGGAGGACCTCCATGCGGTCGAGGTCGTAGATGGCGGCCTGTTCCATGTAGCGGGCGTACGGGAGCAGGTCGTCGGCGCTGAGGGGGTAGCCGAGGCGGCCGAGGGTGGCGAGGGCGGCGACCAGGGCCCGGTGGGCGGGGGAGAGGTCTCCCACCTCGCAGGGGGCGGACCAGCCGAGGCGGGTGAACAGGTCGTCAGCGAGCTTGCGGGCGGCGGCAGTTGGCTGGTCCTCGTCGGCCGCGAGGGTCGGCTCGGTGGGGTGGGGCAGCGTACTCAGGGCTGCACCGAGGCGGAGGGTGAGGCCGAGGGAGTCGTCGTCGACGTGCGCGAGCACCTCCCGGACGGTGGCGACCGGGATGCGGCCGACCTGGATCATCGCCCGCACCAGGCGGAGCCGTCGCAGGTGCGATTCGTCGTATTCGGCCTGGGTGGTGTTGATCAGGCGGCCGGGCGGGAGCAGGCCCTCGCGCAGGTAGTACTTGATGGTGGCGAGGGAGACACCGCTGCTTTCGCTGAGATCTGCCAGGCGCATCCTCTTGTGGCCTCCGTCGGCGAGTGTCACTATCCAAGGCATTGATGAGTGGGGCTATCCAATCACGGACGGTCCGACGACAGGGGGATGTCATGTTCGCCAAGCCGATACCGGGCCGAACCACCGCCGCCGCCGAAGGGAACGTCGTCCTCTTCCTGATCGGCATGCGGATCAACCACTTCTGGGCGCCGCACCACTGGCTGCCCGTGTTCCTCGCGATGCCGCGGATGCTGCGCGAACTCTCCCGCGACCCGCAGAGCGGACTGCTCGGCTACCAGCTGCTCACCGGCTCGCCGCGCACGTACTACGTGGTCCAGTACTGGGAGTCCGAGGAGAAACTGCTCAAGTACGCCGCCGCGCCTCAGCAGTTGCACCGCAAGGCCTGGGCGATGATCAACCGCTTCGAGCGCAAGTCCCGTCAGCACGTGGGGATTTGGCACGAGACGTACATCGTCCCGCCCGGCTCCTACGAGTCGATCTACGGCGACATGCCGCCGTACGGCCTCGGCGCCGCCACCGGCACCCTGCCGATCGAGCGCCGTGGCGCCACCGCGCGGGAGCGCTTCGCGCACGGTGCCAAGGGTGCGCACGGTGCCAAGGGTGCGGAGGGCCCGGAGAGTGCGGAGGGTCGGGAGGGTCAGGAGGATGCTTCCTGACCTGGGGGTTGACCGAATGTGACCGGATGGCGGCGGATAGAGTCTGGCCCGGATCGGCGCCCGGTGTGGGCGTCGGTGAGGGCTTGACCTGGTGAGGGTGTGTTGCAGGAGAACGGTGTCGGGGCGATGGATCCCGACCGGGGCGGGAAGCTGGCGGCGCGCTGGTGGAAGTGGGCGCTGTCGGCGCCGGAGGAGAGCTCGCCGGTCGCGGACCGGACCGGCGAGTTCGCCGGCTGGCAGCAGCCGTCGGACGTCTGGTTCCTGGCCGGGACGTACGGCGGCCGGGTGGTCCGGCGGTGCCAAATCCCCGCCGGGAAGCCGATTTTCTTCCCCGTCCTGAACACCACCCGTCCGGCGCTGGGCTTTTCCGCGCGTCCGTGGCGGATGGACGTGTCCCGGGCCGAGGCCGATCTGAACGGAAACCCGCTGCCGGTGCGGGAGTTCGTCTCCAGGCGGTTCATGGTGGGTATTTTCCCGCAGGTCGCGTGGGGCCTGTGGGGTGCGCTGGAGCCGCTGACGCCCGGGCACTACGTGCTGGCGATCAACGGGACGGCCGGGGACTTCGAGGTGGACACCACCTACCACCTGGACGTGGTCGCGTCCTGACGTGATGCGTCCTGGGGTGGCGCGACAAAGTTTACCGAGTTGTGGCCATGACAACATGTCGAAAGTGTGGACCACGAACGGTGGCTTCCGTAGGTTCGGTGCCTTCCGGTGACAGTGCGATCGCCGAACTCCCATTCGGGTTCGGCGAGTTGCCACTGCCACGTCGAGTGCTGCGATGCGGAGGAAGCATGCGTGCCACCCGTAGGAACCTCAGGCTGCTGGCGGGCGCCCCGCTCGCCGCAGCCGCCCTGCTCGCGCTGACTGCCGGCCCCGCCGGCGCCGCGATACCGATCAACAAGCCGATGACCGGCATGGCCACCTACTTCACCGACACCGGCTACGGCGCCTGCGGCACCCAGATCAACGCCGGCACCCAGATGCTGGTCGCCGTCCCCGCCAGCTGGTGGACCACCGCGAACCCGAACAACGATCCGGTCTGCAAGGGCATTTCGGTGAAGGTGACGTACCAGGGCAAGACGCTGACCCTGCCGGTCAAGGACAAGTGCCCGTCCTGCGCCTCCACCCACCTGGACCTGAGCAAGCCGGCGTTCGCCCAGCTCGCCCCGCTCGACCAGGGCGTCATCAACGGGATCACCTGGCAGTTCGTGCAGACCACCCTCACCGGGCAGACCGTCGCGCTGAGCGCCCCGATCAGCGGTTCCGTCGGCGGGCAGGCCGCGCCGCAGGCCGCTCCGCTCACCGGCTTCTAGGCCCCGCTCGGCCGGTGTCCGCGTTCGCGTGCGGGCACCGGCCGGGGCGGTCCGTCAGCGCCGCCGATCGTCAGCGGCGGCGACGGTCGGCGGACGCCAGGGCGAGGACCGCCGCCACGATCACCACGGCCAGCACCAGGCTCACCGGGCCGGTGCCCAGGTCGAGGCCGCCGCGTTCCCGGCTGACGCCGGCCCAGTCGGCGAAGCACGCGCCGAGCGGGCGGGTGAGGACGTACGCCCACCAGAACGCGAGGACCGGCGGCAGCCGCAGCAGTCGGTGGCCCAGCGCGGGCACCGCGATCAGGGCGGCGAACAGCAGGCCGGACGGGAGGTACCCCCAGCCGAGGGTGGCGGCGGTCAGGTCGCCGACGGCGGTGCCCAGGGCGGAGGTCGCCATCACCGCCGTCCAGTAGAAGACCTCCCGGCGGCCGCCGCGCACCGTCTCCACCGCGAGCGTCCCCTCCGTGCGGCGCCACACCCAGAACACGGCGGCCAGCGCCAGCGTGAACGCGGCGGCCGAGACCGCGTACGGCACCCCCAGCGCCACGTGCGCCACGTCGGCGGCCATCGTGCCGAACACGCTGACCATCACCACGGCCGCCCAGTAGACCGCGGGCCGGTACCGGTCGGCCCGCGCCTGGGCGAAGAGCGCCGCCGCGAGCAGCACCGTGGCACCCGCCACCGCCGGAATCGGCCCGAGCGTGCGCGCCAAGTAGTCGGAGGTGGTCTCGCCCATCCCCGTGGTGAGCACCTTCACCACCCAGAAGCCGGCCGTCACCTGCGGCACCTTGCTCCACAGCGGAGCGGGGCGCTGCCCGTTCAGCCGGTCGGTCCCGGTCATCGTCGTCGTGGCGCCCACAGCGGCGGCACTCCTCTCGGTGGCGCGGCCCGGCCGCGCGGGGTCGTTGCGGTGGCCGGGCGGCAACAGGGTGGGCGGCAGGGCCGGCACCGGTGCGGCAACAGGGCCGGTCAGCAGCATGGCCGGGCGAAGCTGAAGGGAAGCTGAAGACCTCGCCGGTCTCCCGTCCGGTGGGTGGCGGGTCTCCCGTCCGGAGGGTGGCGCAGGGCCGTCGCAGACCAGTGGTCGGCGGGGAAGGCGGCCTGGTTCCCGGGGAGTTGGTGTGACGGTCGTCATAGTCGTGCGGGTGGGCGACAGGTGGGGGAGGGCGGGGTCCGGCAGGTGTGAAGGATGTGATGATGAGCCCGTCATGAAGGCTGGGCGAGTGGTACGGGCAGGCCGGGCTGCGGTGTTCGCGGCCGGATGCGTGCTGCTCGCTGCCGTCGCGCACGTGCTGATGTCCGGGCGGCCGGTGGCCGTCTGGGTACTGGCCGCCGCGTTCGGCGGCGTCGCCGGGCTGGGCTGGTTGACCGCCCGGAGGGAGCGCGGCCCGCTGCTGGTCACCGCGCTGACCGTCGGCGTCCAGGCCGCGCTGCACACGGCGTTCTCGTTCGGGCAGGCAACGGCGGCTCCGGCTGCCGCCCCTGCCGCGACGGACGGGCTCGCCGCGCGCTGGGCGCACCTGCTGCTGTGCAACGCCGGGCCGCTGACCGACGAACAGGCCGCCCGGTTGATCGAGGCCGCCGGTCTCGACCCGGGGACGGTGGCGGCGCTCACCGATCCACCCGGGATGGCAGGTGTGCCCGGGATGTCGGACATGCCCGGCATGGCGCACCACGCGATGGCGATGGCCGGGCCGCACGGTGGCGGGGGTGGCGGCATGCTCGCCGCGCACCTGTTGGCCGCGCTGCTGCTCGGTCTGTGGCTGGCCGCCGGCGAGCGCGCCGTGCACGGGCTGGCCCGGACGGTTGCCGCCCGGCTGTTCGCGCCCGTCCTGCTGCTGCTCGGCGCCGTTCGGCCCGCCTGGGTGCCGTTGCGCTCGCGCCGGTCCAGGGCCTCGGGGTGGCGGCCGCGGTCGCGGCTGCTCGTCCACTCCCTTGCCACGCGGGGACCGCCGGTGGTGACCGCCGTCGCCTGACGGCCACGTCACACCCCGGAGCCGCTCCGCCCCACCACCGCACGCCCCTGCTCGGGCACCGGTGCCGTCGGCGCGCGCCCCGGGCCGGCCTCGCGGCCCGATCCGGCCGCTCCCGTCTCCCGAGCAAGGACACCCGGAGATGATTTCCGCTCTTCCCGCGTCACGTTCCGTCACCGGCCGGACGCGTGCCGACGACCAGACCGTGACCGCCTGGGCGCTGGCCGCCCGCAGCGGCGACCCCGCCGCGGTCGAACGGTTCGTCCGCGCCACCCGCCCCGACGTCCGGCGGTTCGTCACCCACCTCAGCGGCGAACCCCAGGCCGCCGACGACCTCACCCAGGACACCTACCTGCGCGCGCTGCGCAGCCTGCCCAGCTTCGAGGGCCGCTCCTCGGCCCGGACCTGGCTGCTCTCCATCGCCCGCCGCACCGTCGTCGACCGGTTCCGGTTCGCCGCCCGCCGGCCGCGACTGCTCGACACCGACGACTGGCAGAGCGCCGCCGAACAGGTCCAGCCCCACCACCTGCCCGGCTTCGACGAGGGCATCGCGCTCGGCGAACTGCTCGACGCGCTGCCTGCCGAACGCCGCGACGCCTTCGTCCTCACCGCGCTGCTCGGCCTGCCCTACGAGGAGGTCGCCGAACTGACCGGCTGCCCGATCGGCACCGTCCGCTCCCGGGTCAACCGGGCCCGCGGAGTGCTGATCCGCAAGCTTGCGGACGCCGAACACGCCGACTCCCTGGCGGTCGGCTGCGCGGCCTGAACGGTTCCCCGCGAACGGGGGGCGCTCCGGCGTCCCCCCGGCGGGGGTGTGAACGGTGTCGCCGGTCCCGCGCAGCTCCGTGCGTCGAGCGGCGTCGGTGGCGGGGTGTGAACGGTTCCCGGGTCCACCCGATGGGGGCATCGGGCCGCGTGTCCCGGTGCTACCGGCGGGCGGAGTGCGCTGTCGTGGATCCGCATTCACCGATCACGTCCATGGGAGTACGCATGTCCGTCACCACCGGCACCACCGGCACCACCGGCACCACCGTCTTCGCCGTCGAGGGAATGAGCTGCGGCCACTGCGAACGGACCGTCACCGCAGGCCTCGTCGCCCTGCCCGGCGTCACCGACGTCGTCGCGGACGCCAAGGCCGGCCGGGTCACTGTCAGCGGCGACGCCGACGAGGGCGAGGTCCGCGCGGCCGTGGATCAGGCCGGATTCACCTTCGCCGGTCGGATCTGACCGGCATCGGCAGAACGGCGGGAACCCGGGCCCGGTCGGGCACGACAGCTGAGGTGTGAACCCAACCCGACCGGCCCCGGGGCCGCCGACGCCGCCACTGGCTTCGCCGCCGGTCTGGCCCCGTCCGCGCGGTCGTCGCCGAATTCCGTTGCTGGGGAAGGGCGGTGGCGGTGGTTGACGACGGACGCCGCAGCGCGGACGGGCTCGTCGCCGCTGATCCGGGCAGC
This sequence comes from Kitasatospora sp. NPDC004615, assembly GCF_042873545.1. NCBI lineage: Bacteria > Bacillati > Actinomycetota > Actinomycetes > Kitasatosporales > Streptomycetaceae > Kitasatospora > Kitasatospora sp. NPDC004615. The sequence goes on along the minus strand of NZ_JBIALQ010000010.1, from coordinate 88,164 downwards.
GCCGCCTTGCGTGCCGTCCTGGTCGAGGGTGGGTCCTTGTGATCGCCGAACTCCCGGGCCGGGGACGGGTGGTGGCGGTGGTCGACGGCGGTGTCCGCGACGCGACTGCCCGAGCGCCGCCGGCGGGCCGACCCGTCGTATCCCGTGGCCAACCCGCGCCGCGGCGTGGTCTCGCCGCCCTCGCCCGTTCAGCCCGATGCCCGCCCGACAACCTGGGTGCCTGCCGCCCCATGCCTGGTCGGGGCGACGTCAGGTGAACCCCACGCCCCACCACCCGTACTCGGTTTCAGGAGAGTGCCCCATGCGAACCCGCGTTCTGTACGGCCTGGCCGCCGCAGTGACCCTGCTGGCCTCGGGCTGCGCGAGCAGTGCCGGCGATTCGGGGAGTGCCGGCGTCACGGCCACCCGGGCTGTCGGATTCCCGGTCAAGGTGCTGGACTGCCAGGGGCGGCCGACCGCGTTCGAGGCCGCGCCCGACCGGATTGTCACCAGTAATGCTGCCGCGCTGGAGATTCTGCTCCAACTCGGCGCCGCCGACCGGGTCATAGGCACCGGCTACCCGCCCGGCACCGGCCAACTGCCTGCTGCGATCGCCGAACGTGCCGCGCGGATACCCGTGTTGGGCGAGACGGTGATTGCCAAGGAGAAGCTGCTCGGGTCGGGCGCCGATCTGTACATCGACAGCTTTGCCGCGATGGGTGGGGCGGGTGGCGGCGGGGTGGGTGGGCCGCCGGGTGATCGGGAGTTCGCCGCTGCCGGGATCAAGCACATGTACCTGCTGTCCACTGCCTGCGCGGGTGGTCCGGCAAAGAGTGATCTCGCCGAGGTCGAGCAGGACATCAAGCGGCTCGGCGCCGTCACCGGCACCCTCCCCAGGGCCAACGAGCTGGTCGCCGCCATGGACGGCACGCTCGCCAGGGTCGCCGCCGGGCTCGACCAGCTTCCGGACGAGCGGCGGCCCAGTTACTTCTTCTTTGATTACGACGCCGGGGCGAAGCAGCCAACCGCCGTGTGCCGCAAGCAGATTGCGAACGCGATCATCACCCTGGCAGGGGCGCGCAACGTTTTCGCCGACTGCGACGCCGACTTCAAGGCGGTCGGCTGGGAGGACGTGATCGCCAAGAACCCCGACTGGATCCAGCTCGGCGTCCGTAGTCGGGGCAGCGCGGACGCCGACCGCAAGGCCTTCGACGAGGCCGAGCGGTTCCTGCGCGACAACCCCGCCACCAGGAACCTGAACGCCGTCCAGCAGGGCCACTTCGTGCGGATCGGCTCCGAGGTCACCACCACCGCCGGGGTCCGCAACGCCGACACCGTTCGGCAGATCGCCGCCATTGTTCACCCCGACCTGGTGAAGGGCGGAGAGTAGATGGCTGCCACTCTTGCCGAGATCCGTCGTGCGCCTCGCGTCGTGGCGGCCGGATTGCTGATCGCGTTGCTGCTTGTCTTAGCCGGGGCGGTCTGTCTCGGTAGTGTTGATGTCCCGCTCCGGGAGGTGTACGGGATATTGGGGCACCACTTGACTGAGAGTCAAGAGGTGTTCAGCACAAGGGATTTGATCGTCTGGGAGTTGCGCCTCCCGCGCGCTCTGCTCGCCGCCCTGGTCGGGGCCGGGCTCGGGCTGGTCGGGACGGCGGTGCAGGCGCTGGTGCGCAATCCGCTTGCCGATCCGTATCTGCTCGGGGTCTCGTCCGGTGCCTCGCTCGGGGCGCTCGGGGCGATTGTGCTCGGGGTCGGGGTGGGGGGCGTGTTCGGGGTCTCGGCCGCCGCGTTCGCCGGGGCGCTCGGGTCGTTCGGGCTGGTGTGGATCGTGGCGCGGCGTGGGGGTGGGTTCTCGCCGCTGAGGTTGGTGCTGTGCGGCGTCGCGGTTGGTCAGTTCCTCGGTGGGTTGTGCAGTTACCTGGTGCTGCGGGCGGGCGACGAGCAGCAGACGCGTGGCGTGCTGTTCTGGCTGATGGGCAGCCTCGGTGGCGCGACTTGGGGTCAACTCGCTCTCCCCGCCGGTGCGGTGCTGCTCGGCGGGATCGTTCTCCAGGCCCGCGCGCGGGCGCTGAACGCTCTGGTCCTGGGCGATGAGACCGCCGCCGGGCTCGGCGTCGATCCCGATCGGCTGCGGCGTGAACTCTTCGTGGTCACCAGCCTGTTGACCGGTGTGCTGGTATCCGTCTCCGGCGCCATCGGCTTCGTCGGACTGCTGGTGCCGCACCTGTGCCGACTGCTGGTCGGCGGCGACCACCGGCGGCTGCTGCCGCTGTCCGCACTCACCGGCGCTGTTCTGCTCACCGCCGTCGACACCGTCGCCCGCACCGCGTTGGATGCCCAGGAGTTGCCGATCGGTGTGGTCACCGCGCTGCTCGGCGCGCCCGTTCTGCTGTTCCTGCTCGACCGGCGACTGGGGGACAAGCGGTGAGACTCGCCCTCGATGATCTGTATGTCGCGCTGGCCGGACGGGACGTGGTGGCCGGTGTCCACCTGGTCGCCGAGGCCGGGGAGATCGCCGGGCTGATCGGGCCCAACGGCAGCGGCAAGTCGACGCTGCTGCGGGCCGTTTACCGTCATCTCGCGCCGCGGGCCGGGCGGGTGCTGATCGACGGCCGGGATGTCACCAAGGTGCCCCGCGCCGAGGCTGCCCGTCATCTGGCCGCACTGCCCCAGGAGCGTAGTGAGGCATTCGAGTTGACGATTCGTCAGATGGTGGCGCTGGGGCGGATGCCGCATCAGCGGGCGTTCGCCGCCGACAGTGCCGAGGACCGGGTGCAGACCGCCCGCGCCCTCGACCAGGTCGGGATGGCCGCGCATGCCGAGCGTCGTTTCGCCGATCTCTCCGGCGGTGAGCGTCAACGCGTCCTGCTGGCCCGCGCATTGGCGCAGCAGCCCGACGTGCTGGTGCTGGACGAGCCCACCAACCACCTCGACATCCGTCACCAGGTCGACCTGCTCGCCCTGTTGCGGGCTCAGCGCGCCACCACCCTGGTCGCTCTGCACGACCTGAATGCCGCCGCGTCCGTCTGCGACCGGCTGCATGTGCTGGCCGGCGGCGCGCTGGTGGCCTCGGGGCCGCCGCGGGAGGTGCTGACGCCGGAGTTGCTCGGCGAGGTGTTCGGCGTCCGCGCCGCCGTCACCGCGCATCCGCTGACCGGGGATCCGCTGATCGCGTTCGACCACCGGGCGCCCGCAGTCTGAACGGGGGCGCCGTTCATGGGGAACTGAGAAGTTGGGCTGCCACCATGGTGCGCGCCCGGCGGCCCCCGCTGCCGGGTGGCTGCCGGGCCTGCCGGTCGGAAGGAGTCTCCTCGGTGAGCACGCTCAACGGTCTGCCCGTGCACATACTTCTGGTTCACATCGTGGTGGTGTTCGTGCCGCTGACGGCGCTCGCCCTGATCGTGTGCGCGCTCAGCCCGGCCGTCGCGCGGCGGTGCGGTCTGCTGCTGCCGGTGCTGGCGTTCGTCACGGCGGCGAGCGTTCCGCTGACCACCAACGCGGGGGAGTGGCTGGAGCACAACGTCGAGCGCAACGACCTGGTGCGCAAGCACGCCGAGCTCGGTGACGGCATGCTGCCGTGGGTGGGCGGGCTGTTCCTGCTGGCGGTGCTGGTCTGGTGGTTCACCCGCGCGGCCAGCACCCGCAGCTTCTCCGGCGCGCTGCGGATCGGCGCCACCGTGCTGTGCGTCGTGGTGGCCGTCGGCGCGGTCGTCGACGTCTACCGGATCGGCGACTCCGGCGCGAAGGCCGCCTGGCAGGACGCCCTCACCTCCAGCAGCGGCCACTGAGCACCGGTTATGACGGGCGGCCGGGCGGGACCAGGCCGCACTGGTAGGCGAGTGCGACGAGCTGGGCGCGGTCGCGGGCGTCCAGCTTGGACATCGCGCGGTGCACGTGGGTGCGGACGGTGAGCGGGCTGACGAAGATCCGCTCGGCGATCTCCTCATTGCTCAGGCCGGTCGCGGCCAGCGCCATCACCTCGCGCTCGCGGGCGGTGAGCACGGCCAGCCGGTCGGCCGCGGGCTCGGCGGCCGGGCCCGGCTGAGCGCGGAAGCGGTCGATCATCGCGCGGGTGGCGGCGGGCGAGAGCAGGGCGTCGCCGGCCGCCACCGTGCGGATCGCGCCGAGGAGTTCGGCGGGCGCCGCGCCCTTGCCGAGGAAGCCGTCGGCGCCCGCGCGCAAGGCCTGGGCGATGTACTCGTCGATCTCGAAGGTGGTCAGGATCAGCACCCGGGTGCCGGACAGCTCCTCGCTGCCGCAGATCTCGGCGGTCGCGGCGAGGCCGTCGCCGCCGGGCATCCGGATGTCCATCAGGACCAGGTCGGGTCGGGTGGCGCGGGTGATCTCGACCGCCTCGCGGCCGTTGGAGGCCTCGCCGACCACCTCCATGTCGTCCTCGGCGTCGATCAGCATCCGGAAGGCGCCGCGCAGCAGGGCCTGGTCGTCGGCGAGCAGGACACGGATGGTCATCGGAGGGAGTCCTTGTCGTCGGGCTCGGCGGAGGCGGGGTCGGTGAAAGCAGGCGTGTCCCGGCTGCCGGTGCGCAGCGGGAGTTCGGCGGTGACCAGGAAGCCGCCGTCGGGCCGGTGGTCCGCGCTGAGCCGGCCGCCCACGGCGACGGCCCGCTCGCGCATGCCGATCAGGCCGAAGCCACCGGGGCCGTCCTGGCGAAGCGCCGGCCGTCCGATGGCCCGGCCGTTGGCGACGGACAGCGCGAGCCGGCTGCCGCTGTAGGCGAGGGTGACTTCGGCGTCGGCGCCGCGGGCGTGCTTGGCGACGTTGGTCAGCGACTCCTGGACGATCCGGAAGGCCGTCAGGTCGACGCCGGGGGAGAGCGGGCGCAGCTCGCCGGTGACGGTGAGCCGGACCGGCAGCCCGGCCTGTTCGAAGGCGTTGATCAGGTCCGGCAGGCGGTCGAGGCCGGGGGTGGGTTCGAGCGGGGCGGGCTCCTCGGCGCGGCGCAGCAGGCCGACGGTGGCGCGCAGTTCCTGGAGGGCCGCGCCGGTGGCGTCGGTGAGGTGGCTGAGCACCTCGCGGGCCCGGTCGGGGTGCCGGTCCATCAGGTGGACGGCGATGCCGGCCTGGGCGTTGGCGAGTGCGATGTGGTGGGCGACGACGTCGTGCAGGTCGCGGGCGATCCGGATCCGCTCGTCGGCGACCCGGCGGCGGGCCTCCTCCTCGCGGGTGCGCTCGGCGCGTTCGGCGCGGCGCTCGATCGCGGCGAGGTGGGCGCGGCGGTTGCGGACCGAGTCGCCGAGCGCGCCCGGCAGCAGCGCCCAGGCGAGGACGCCCAGCCGTTCGCCGATCGGGCCGTGCGGGCCGAAGGCCAGTGCCGTCGCGGTGAGCAGCACGGCCGAGAGGACCGAGGCGCGGAACGCGGTGGTGCGGTCGGTACGGACGGCCAGGAAGTAGAGCGCCGCCAGCAGCGGCCAGCCCAGCGCGACGGTGAGCCGCATGCCCGTCGCGGCGAGCGTCACCGTGCACACCAGGGTGACGGCGACCACCGCCTGCGGGTAGCGGCGGTGGAAGAAGACGGCGACGGTGGAGACTGCGGCGAGCACCAGGGTGAGCAGGCCGGGCATCGTGTAGTGCCCGCCGCTCTGGTCCGCGCTGACGCCCTGGGTCACGATCGCCACCAGGGCGACGCCGCCCGCCGCGTCCAGCAGGCGGGGGTGGTCGCGGCGCAGGCGCTGCCACAGGTCGGTCATCACGGGGCCCTGGTTCTCGAAGCGGTGGGTGTGCGGTGGCGGGGCCGCCCGGCGGGGGGCGGCCCCGCACGTCAACGGTAACGTTCCGGGCCCGAACAACCGTCCGGGCCCGGAGCGCGGTGACGCAGGTCAGACGGTCGCGGGCGTGTGGTCCGCGGCCGGCTCGGCGTCGGCGGCCTGGAGCTTGGCGCCCTCGACGTCGACGTCCGGCAGCGCCTTGTCGAGCTTCTTCGGCAGCCACCAGGCGCGGCGGCCGAGCAGCGCCAGGACAGCCGGGACGAGTGCCATCCGGACCACGAAGGCGTCGAAGGCGACGGCCGCGGCCAGACCCAGGCCCATCATCTTGATCATCGGTTCGTTCATGCCGATGAAGCCGGAGAACACCGCGATCATGATCAGCGCGGCGGCGGTGACCACCCGGGCGTTGTGCCGGAAACCGGTGACGATCGCCTCGGACGGGGTCTCGCCGTGCACGTACGCCTCGCGGATCCGGGTGACCAGGAACACCTCGTAGTCCATGGCCAGGCCGAACACCACGCCGACCATGAAGATCGGCATCATGCTCATCACCGGACCGGTCTGGTCCACGCCGATCAGATCGGCCAGCCAGCCCCACTGGAAGATCGCGACCACGGCGCCGAGCGCGGCGGCCACCGAGAGCAGGAAGCCGAGCGCGGCCTTCAGCGGGACCAGCACCGAGCGGAACACCAGCAGCAGCAGGACGATCGCGAGGCCGACCACCACGGCGAGGTACGGCACCAGCGCGTCGGAGAGCTTCTGCGACACGTCGATGTTCATCGCCGTGGAGCCGGTGACCAGCGCGGTCGCGCCGGTGGCGGACTTGAGGCCGGCCGCGTCGTCGCGGATCGCCTGCACCAGATCCTTGGTCTTCGCGTCGGCCGGACCGGTCGCCGGGATCGCGTTGACCAGGGCGGTGTCACCGGCCGGGTTGAAGATCGGCGGGGTGACCGCGACCACGCCGGGCAGGCCGGAGACCATCTTGGAGACCTGCTCGGCAGCGGCCTTCGGGTCGGGTGCGCCCTTGGCGTCCACCACGACGGTCAGCGGGCCGTTGAAGCCGGGGCCGAAGCCCTGGGACAGCAGGTCGTAGGCGCGGCGCTCGGTGGTCGAGGTCGACTTCGCCTCGTCGCCGGGCAGGCCCAGACGCAGGTCCAGCGCCGGGGCGGCGATCACGCCGAGGCCGATCACGCCGCCGATCAGCACCAGCAGCGGACGGCGCAGCACGAACCGGGCCCAGCGGGCGCCGCCGTTGTCACCGGTCGCCCGGCGGGTGGTGTCCCCGGCGGCCTTGCGCTCCTTGCGCGGCAGCACCTTGCGGCCGACGAAGCCGAGCAGCGCGGGCACCAGGGTCAGCGCCACCAGCACGGCGATGACGACCGTTCCGGCGGCGGCCACGCCCATCTTGGACAGGAACGGGATGCCGACCACGGACAGGCCGGCCAGCGCGATCACCACGGTCAGACCGGCGAACACCACGGCCGAACCCGCCGTACCCACGGCCCGCCCGGCCGCCTCGCGCGGGGCGCGGCCCTGGGCGAGCTCCGCGCGGTAGCGGGAGATGATGAACAGTGCGTAGTCGATGCCGACCGCCAGGCCCAGCATCATCGCCAGCGTGCCCGTGGTGGCGGACAGGCCCAGGGCGCTGCCCAGCGCGGTGATCAGCGCCATGCCGAGGCCGACGCCGACCACGGCCGTCAGCAGCGGCAGCCCCGCCGCGACCAGTGAACCGAAGGTGATCACCAGCACGACGGCGGACAGCGCCATGCCGATCGCCTCGCTGCTGCCGCCCGCCTCGCCGTGGCTGGCCAGCGCGGTGCCGCCCATCTCGACCTTCAGCCCCGCGTCCCGGCCGTGCTGCGCGGCCTGCTCCAGGGCGGCGGTGGCCTCCTTGGACAGCTCGCCGGCCTTGGCCGAGTAGGTGACGGTGGCGTACGCGGTGGTGCCGTTCTGGGAGACGGTGTGCGCCTGGAACGGGTCGACCGCGCCGGTGACCTCGGGGGCGTGCGCCAGCTCGCCGACCGTCTTCTGCACGGCCTGCTGGTTCGGCTCCGCGGTGATCTTCTGACCGTCCGGGGCGACGAACACGATCCGGGCCTGGGCACCGTCCGCGTGGCCGCCGGGGAAGCGCTGGTTCATCAGGTCGAAGGCCTTCTGCGCCTCCGTGCCGGGTATCGAGAAGGCGTCGGCGGGCGCGGCGGGCGCCTTGGCCGCGAGCACTCCGCCGACGGCCAGCACGGCGACCCAGAGCAGGGTCACCAGCTTGCGCCGGTCGAAGGCCCATCGGCCCAGGCGGTACAGGAACGTGGCCACGGGGGAGCGGCCTCCTTCGGGTTCGGTGCACGGTTGCGGAACATGCCGCAGGCGGCCCCGCGCACCGGTTCCGGCGCGGTCCGCCCGCAGCGTGTTCCATCCTTCGTCACCGCCCCCACCTGCGTCGTCGTCCCGGTGCAGGCAGTTGCGTACTGCGTCCGCAGTAGTGCCGGACGGGCCGGCTCATCCTGGGGGGTCAGGGCAGGTACGCCACCTCGGGGAAACGGGGCGAGGGGCGGTCGAGCAGCGGGGCGGCGCGGCGGCGCAGGTGGAGGTCGAAGAAGGCGAGCGGGTAGGCCTGCTGGATCAGCAGGGCGCGGGCCCGGTCGATGGTGCCGACCATGCGCTGGATCTGCTCGTCGGGCAGGCCGAGCAGGCGGCCGGCCTGCGGGATCAGCGTGACGTTGTCGCCGTACGACAGGTGGATGGCGCCTGCCGCGCGGACTTCCAGGCGCCAGCCGCGCAGGTGGGACCAGAACTCGGCGACGTACTGGTTTGTCGCGCGCGGGAAGTCGGCGGTCATCAGGAGGAACGGGCGGTCCAGGTCGGCGGTGATGCTGGGGTGCCCGAGGCCGGGCTGCATCGGCCCGTCCAGGCCCAGGCCGGCCCGCACCCGGCGGTCGGCCAGCATGGTGCAGGCGGTGGCCGTGGCGCCCTTCGACCAGCCGAACATGCCGATCCGCGAGGTGTCGAGGGCCGCGCCCAGCCCGTCCGGGAGCGGGCGGCGCTCGGCGTCCGGGTTGTGACCGGCGGCGAGCTGCTCGACGCAGTCCAGGACGAAACGCGCGTCCGCGGCGTAGTCCAGCGCGTACAGCCCGCCCGGGAGGTCCCCGGGGGTGAGCACCCGCCCGTCGGGCAGCTCGCTGAAGCAGTCACCGAGATGGTCGACCGCCACCACCACATAGCCGTGGCTGGCGAGCTCCTGCACCATCACGGTGTGGTCGGCGCGGTGGCTGCGCGCGCCGTGCGAGTAGACGATGACGGGCAGGCGGTGGCCGGTGCGGTGCACGGGAGCGCCGACCCGCCCGGCGGTGAGCGGGACGAGCGCCGGGTCGAGCGGGAAGCCGACGCCTACCAGGAACGCCCGCATCGTGGCGTCGGGCAGCCACGGGGCGAGCGGCAGGCCGTCGGTGGGGCGGGCCGGGTACCAGATGCTCGCCATCAGCTCGCGGTGCGGGTTCATACCCGGCATCGGGTTCGGGCGGGAGGTGTCGATCAGGTGCAGCGGCGTCGTGCCGACCGGGAACGGGCCGGAGGGGGCGGGCAGGGTGAGCCGCGGTGCGGCGCCCTCTGCGCGGGCGGGCCGGGCGGCGGCGAGCGGGGCGGCGGCGCCGAGGGCCAGGGCGGTGCCCAGGCCCATGCCGGTGCCCAGGAGGCGGCGGCGGGTCAGGCCGGTACGGGGGAATGGCATGACAGCTCCATAGGGAGAGGAGGGGAGGTTCACTGGTCGCGGCGCGGGACGGTGAACAGCGCGAGCAGGACGGCGATCGCAGCCCAGATCGGGTAGACCGCCCACGCCCCGCCGATCGAGGACGGGTAGCGCTGGCCGGTCATCTCCCCGACCAGGCCCAGCCGGTCCCAGGCGTTGAACGGCTGCATGTGTGCGACCACCGCGCCGAAGTGGGTGTTGTCGCGGACGAACATCGGGACCATGAACAGCAGCGCGAACAGCGCGACCATCGCCGTGACGCTGTGCCGGATCACCGCGCCCAGCGCCAGACCGACCAGCGCGCCCACCGGCGCCAGCAGCGCGGAGGCGAGCAGCAGCCGCAGCGCGCCCGGGTCGCCGATCGACACGCCGCCGTACTTGCCGGCCAGGATCGCCTCGTCCAGCCAGAACGAGACGGACGCCACCAGCAGGCCGAACCCGGTGGCCGTCGCGGCGACCACCAGCAGCTTGGCGGCCAGCACCTCCCTGCGGGCGGGGACGGCGGCGAAGGTGGTGCGCAGCAGGCCGGTGGTCTGCTCGCTGAGGATCGCGATCGCGCCCAGCGCACCCATCATCAGCAGCACCAGCGACGCGCACGGCCGGGTGAACGCGTCGTGCAGGGCGCCGAATTCGGCGTAGTACGCCTGCTGCGGGGCCGGCCAGGAGTCGAACTCGGCGCGGGAGGTGCGTGCGCCGTTGGCGTTCATCGCGACGATGGTCAGCGTGGCGAACAGCAGGAACCAGGGGATCGACCGCAGCGAGCGCAGCTTGATCCACTCGGCGGCCAGCAGGTCGGTGAACCGGGCGGGCGGTGCGGCCCGGTCGATGGTCGGGTGAAAGGTGCTCATGCTCGTGCTCCTGCCGCGTACTCGACGCTGCTGCCGGTCAGTTCCATGAAGGCCTGCTCCAACGAGCCGGTGCGGGGCACCAGTTCGTGGATCAGCAGGCGGTGGTCGAGGGCGGTCCGGGCGATCGAGAGCGCGTCCGGGCCGGTCACCGTCAGTAGCCCGTCCGGTGCCTGCGACACCTGCGCGCCGTCGGCGGTCAGCGCCGTCACCAGCGCGGCCGGGTCGGTCGTACGGACCTGCACGGTCCGCTGCGAACCGCGGGCCGCGAAGTCCGCCACCGTCTCGTCGGCGAGCAACTCGCCGCGTCCGACCACGATCAGCCGGTCCGCGGTGTGCTCCATCTCCGTCATCAGGTGGCTGCTGACGAACACCGTGCGGCCCTCGGCGGCCAGCCGCCGGAACAGGTTCCGGACGAACAGCACGCCCTCCGGGTCCAGCCCGTTCAGCGGCTCGTCGAAGATCAGCACCGGCGGGTCGCCCAGCAGCGCCCCCGCGATGCCCAGCCGCTGCCGCATGCCCAGCGAGAAGCCGCCGATCCGCCGGTCCGCGGCCGCCGACAGCCCGACCTCGCGCAGCACCTCGTCCACCCGGCCGGCCGGGATCGCGTTGCTACGGGCCAGAAAACGCAGCTGGTCGCGGGCAGTTCGGCCGCCGTGCACGTCCCCGGCGTCGAGCAGCGCGCCCACGTGCCGCAACGCCCGCCGCAGACCGCGGCAGTCGCGGCCGGCCACGGTCGCCGAACCGGAGGTCGGCGCGTGCAGCCCGAGAATCATGCGCAGAGTGGTGCTCTTGCCGGCACCGTTCGGGCCCAGAAACCCGGTGACGTGGCCCGAACGGACCGTGAAGGAAAGGTCGTTGACGGCAGTGACGCGGCCGTAGCGCTTGGTGAGGCGGGTAACTTCGATCACGGGGACAACGATGCCGGACAGCGATGTTCGCGCACATTCGGCGACGGGGGACAAACGCGCTGACGGACGATCAACTTCGGGATGTCATCCGTGGGGGACTGCGGCGCCCGAACGGTGATCGCTACGCTCGGGGCATGAATCTCACCCGGGTGCCGACGAAGTTCCTCTCCCGCGTGGCACCCGGGACTTGGATGGTGCTGCTCTGGTTCGCCGTCACCGCGTACACCGTCTTCGAGCAGGCACACACCCGGGACGGCATCTCCGTCCTCACCCTGAGCATCGGCAACCAGATCGACGAAGTGATCGCCGCCCTGGCCGTGCTCGCCGCCGGACGCCGCCGGCGCCGCCCGCTGACCGCGCTGTGCCTGCTGCTGTTCGGCACCATCGCGTCGGTGATGGCGATGGCCGTCGCCGACATCCCGCTGCTCCAGTACCTCGTCGTGGACGTGGCCATCTGCTACCTCGCGGCCACCCAGCCCACGCGCACCTCCGTCATCGCTGGGGCGCTCGCGCTCGGCACCCTGCTCGGCTACTCCGGCCTGCGCGCGCTGTTCAGCATGGACGACTACGGCAGCACCACGCTCACCGGCGCGCTCGCCACAGCGATCGCCTGGCTGATCGGACACGCCGTCCACCAGAGCCACACCCACGCCGAGACGCTGCGCGCACAGGCCACCGAACAGGCCATCACCTCCGAACGGCTGCGCATCGCCCGCGAGTTGCACGACATGGTGGCGCACAACATCGGCATCGTCGCGATGCAGGCCGGCGCCGCCCGCCGGGTCTTCGACACCCAGCCCGCCCGGGCCCGCGCCGCACTCGGCGAGGTCGAGACCGCCGGCCGCGAGACGCTGGCCGGGCTGCGCCGCCTACTCGGCGCGCTGCGCGACGCGGAACCTGCTGACGCTGATGAACTGTCCGCCCCCGCACCGGTGTTGGACGATCTGGCGCGGCTGGCCGCGACCACCACCGCGGCCGGCGTCCGGGTGGACCTGCACTGGAGTGGCGCGCGTCGCCCGCTGCCGCCCGAGATCGAACTGTCCGCGTACCGGATCGTGCAGGAGGCCGTCACCAACGTGGTGCGGCATGCGAAGGCGCGGGCCTGTTCGGTTTCCATCGAGTTCCGCGCGGCCGAGGTGGCCGTCAGCGTGATCAACCCCGGGCCCGGCCCTGCTCGGACGTCCGGCAGCGGACGCCGCGGGTACGGACTGGTCGGCATGATGGAGCGGGCCACGCTGCTGCACGGCGAGTTCAGTGCTGGTCCGCAACCCGATGGCGGCTTCCGGGTGGTCGCGAGGCTGCCGGTCCCCGTACCCAGTGACCTTCTCGTCTCCTTGGAGCCCGCCCGATGATCCGCGTCCTGCTCGTCGACGACCAGCCGCTGGTCCGCGCCTCCCTCGACATGATCATTACGGATGCGCCCGACCTTGCGGTCGTCGGCGAGGCCGGAAACGGCGCCGACGCGGTTCGGCTCGCCGCCGAACTGCGGCCCGACATCGTGGTGATGGACATCCGCATGCCCGGCATGGACGGCATCGAAGCCACCCGGATCATCACCGGCGCCGGCGCGGACGCCCCCCAGGTGCTCGTGCTGACCACCTTCGACCAGGACGAGCACGTCTACGGCGCGCTGCAGGCCGGGGCGTCCGGATTCCTCGTCAAGGACATGGAGTTGGACGACATTCTGGCCGCGATACGGGTGGTCGCCGCCGGGAACGCGCTGATCGCCCCGACCGTCACCCGCCGGCTGATCGCCCACTTCGCCCGGCAGACACCTCCGGTGGCCCCGGCGGCTCCGGTCACCTTCGAGTCCCTGACCACCCGGGAACGCGAGATCCTCACGTTGGTCGGGCTCGGGCGTTCCAATGCGGAGATCGCCGCGGAGCTGCACCTCACTGCGGCGACCGCGAAGACGTACATCTCGCGGCTGCTGACGAAGCTCGACGCGCGGGACCGGGTTCAGCTGGTGATCACGGCGTATGAGGCGGGGCTGGTCGGGCAGCGTTGAAGTTCAAGCGCTGCGCTTCGGCTGGGGGAGGATGCTGAAGCGCAGCGCTTCGGGGAGGGGCTGCTGAGGACTGTCGGCAGCCGGTCGGCGTGATGTCGGCATTTGTCGGCGGGATGCCGGTGCACAGGTACAGGCTTGTGCACATGACTGAGCTTCTCGCATCGTCCGACGACGGCCACCCCATCACCGCTCTCGACACCGGATCCGGGCCGAACCTGCTGGTGGTCCACCCCGGCGGCGCAGATGCGACGTCCTGGGACGGCGTCACCCGCCACCTCACCGACGACTTCCGCGTCGTCAGGATCCGCCGACGGATCTACGTACCCGAAGCAGATATTGCGCTACCTCACTCGACGACCGTCGAGGCAGCCGACATTGTCGCTGTCGCAAAGCTCCTGGAGTCCCCGGTGCTCCTCGTCGGACACTCCTCGGGCGCCGTCGCCGCGCTGGAAGCCGCACTGCTGGACCCGTTGGCGTTCGCCGGACTGTGGCTCTACGAACCACCCCTGCCCACCAAGGAGTTGATCGCCGGTCCGGCCGGAGCACGGGCCCGTGCCGCGCTCGACAGCGGCGATCCGGCCGAGGCGATGCGGATCCACCTGCGGGACATCGTTCGCATGCCCGCGAACGTGGTGGACGCCATGTTCGCCGACCCGCATGTGCGAGCGGCGTGCACCGCGTACGCGACGGCACAGATCGCCGACAGCGAGGCGATCGACGCGCTCGGTGTCGGTATCGATCGCTTCGCGACGCTCGAAACCCCGACGACCTTGATCGAAGGCGACCTCAGCCCCTCCCACCTGCGCGAACGCCTGGCCGACCTGGCGGCAGTCCTGCCGAACGCGCGGATCACGACGCTCACCGGCCACGGACACATCGCCCACCTGACGGCCCCTGACGCCTTGGCCGACACCATCCGGGACATGGCGCGGCGGGTTCTCCACGCATGACAGCTGCGCTGACTTCCTGGCAGCCGATCTGACGAGTCGCGGGGAAGGGAGAGGCAGCGCGACGGCAACGTTCGTCCTGGTGCGCGGCCCCGGGCCGGCGTGTTGCTGCCGGGCCCGGGGCCGGGCTTGCCGGGATCAGCACTTGATGTAGTGCCACTCCACGCGGCGAACGTGAGAGCCGGTGGGCGAGGAGATGGAGACGGTGGCGTGTGTTCCCTTGCCGGTCGCCCACCTGCTGTCCCGGACATTTCCGTCCCAGAAAACGGCCCGCACGAAGGGGCAACGGCCGTCCGCCGCCGTGTCGTACACCGTGCCGGAAACGTACGTGTAGTTGTTCTGGAAGCAGCCGTTGGCGTACCCCTCGCTGCCGTTGACGTACCAGTTCTTCTCGCAGGCCGTCATGGTGGGGGAGCCCGCGGCCATGGCGGGGGTCAGGCCGGTCGGGAACGTGAAGGCGGCGACAGCGCCGGCCAGGACGGCGGCCTTCTTGAGGTGGTTGAACACGGGAATCTCCTTTGTTCGTTCGCGTCTTGGTGATCGTCCGGAAAGAGGTCGTGCCCAGGTGGCGGCGTGGCAGGAGGACGGGTGCGGCGGCAAGAACGAGCTAGGTCGTTGCAGGTGCCGGCTCGATCGAGAGGCAATGTGATTGCCGCGATCGGCGCTGTTGCCAGTAAAGGTTGGCCGGACACGAACATATCGTCGGACCGGCCGCCGCAGCAGGGCGGAATGCGGCGTGCAAGGGGTAGCTACGAAGCGGGGCGGCAAGGTGGGCCCGGCTTCACTCCTCGCCTGTACGCTCCGCGCGCCGGTCGCGCCCGGTCGTTGACGCGCGGGCCGTGGGCGCCCTCACCGCAGGGGCCGCGCTTCCATTCTGCGGGGGCGGACCACCGGTAACCAGGTCGTGCAGCGGGCAGATGACGGCGGTGTCGTGGCGGGTGGTGGCTGCGACGTGGAAGTCATCAGCCTGCTCCAACTCGCTTCGCCGGGCCGCGCTGCAGCCGTAATCCGTGTTCGGGGCAGGCAGGGCGCCCGGTCGATCGACGTCCGGCCCCGCAGACCCGGCTGGGAGCTGTCCGGTCGATCATTGATGGCGTGCTCCGGCTGCTTCCGCCGGCTGGGGCCGTCGTCAGAAGCCGATTGCCAGAGGTCTGCCCTTGCGTGACCATCGCTGGATGGAAACGGATGAGGGCCGAAAGCTGATTCGGGTCGTGCGGACGTGTCTGGCCTGCCCGTCGCAGTGGGATGCCTGGACGGCGGACGGCCAGTACCTGTATTTCCGATACCGGCATGGTGAGGGCAGCGTCGAGTGGCACCCCGGCCCTGACTTCGATGACGGTCCGGAGTCTTGGAACGACGGCCGCTCGGGGCTTCTCGTCGAATGGGACGACGGCAGCGACAGCGGTGACATCAACCTTGAGGACTTCCTCTCGGTAGCGGGCTTGGTGCTGGCCCCAGGTGCCTTGGTGTGCTGAGGTTGTGGCACGTGGTCAGGTGCGGAGCCGGATGGCTGGGGCAGCCGCGGTGACGGCGCCGAGGAAGGCGTAACCGTGCTTGTTGTAGTGGGTCGCGACGGCGCGAGAGGTGTTCAGCCTGTTTGCTGGTGCGCTTCTGTGTCGCTCCCGATCGAAGCCCGGTGGCCGTCCGCCTCGTGATCCTTTGCGCAGGTGGGCGGCCTGGCTGTCGGCCTTCTCCGGGATCGTGTGTCGGATGCCGCTGCGGCGCCGCCGCAGGTACTCGCGGCAGGGGCCGTCGCCGGATGGCGGGGCTTGTCTATCGGATGTTTATCGGTGTGGTTGATCATGGTGCGGGCCGAGCGCACTCGGTCGCAAGAACCGCACCGGTCCCGTTCTCGGGGCCGCAGAAACACGAGCGAGAACCAACATGCGTACCCGTCAACTGTCTGCTGCCGTCGGCCTGGTGGCCGCGTTGGGGCTTACCCTGACCGCTTGCGGAAGCGACGCCGCCAACACTGCCGCGGCCAAGCCCTCCGCCCCGGCCACCACCGTGCCGAGCGGTCAGGCGTCCGTCCCGGCGTCCGCCCCGGCGGGTGCGCCGGAGAGTTCCCCGGCGAGTGCCAAGGCAAGCCCCGAGGGCGGCGGTGGTGGGGGCGGCAGCCGCAAGTGCACGGCGGCGGACCTGAAGGCCGCGATCGCGTTCGGGACCGGTGCGCAGACGCCGGACGGGCCGGGTGCGGAGGAGATCGAGCTGACCAACCAGTCGAAGTCGGTCTGCACGATGAAGGGTTACCCGGGGGTGGACCTGGTCGGCAGCAAGGGCACCTGGAACCTGACTCGCTTCCAGGGCGTCCAGCCCGAGCAGGTCACCCTGCAGCCCGGCGGCAAGGCGTACGTCACCATCAACTACCTGCCGTTCGCGGGCGACGGCGGGGCTGAGTTCAAGGTGCAGAAGATCGTCCTGACGCCGCCGGACGACACCCACCAGCTGACCGTCGAGTGGAGCGGCGCCAGCCCGCAGGACCAGAGCGGCGCCACCCACCCCGGCACCTACGTGCGTCCCGTGATCGCCGCCCGCTGACGCGTCGACACCAGGCAGGCCCCGACTTCCCCGAGTGCGGCGGGAGATCGGGGCCTGATGTCGTTTCCGGCCGGGCGTCGCAGGGGCGGACGATCATCTGTCGGTGTGGCCGGATACGTTCTTCCCAGCTCAGGAACGGCGGCCGGGAGGGCTCTGACGTGGCATGGCTGACAGCGGGTGACTACGAGGTCACTCTGGAGGCGGACGGAAAGGTCGCGTGCCGGAACGCGGCCGGCCGCCGGTTGAAGACGGTGCCGGCGAAGCTCAAGGACGACCCGGCCGTCGTGCAGCTGCGCCGGCTCGCGGAGTGGCTCGACGCGCACGAGCGGCAGTGCCTGGCGACAGTCGAGCGGTGGATGGTCCGTTCGCTGCCCGTCCCGGCCGCCGTGCTCGGCGCGATGTGGGCCGACGAGACCTGGCGGTCGGTGCTGCGCGACCTGGTGGTGACGGGCGCCGACGGCTCGGTGGCCGGGTTCCTGCGCGACGCCGACCCGGCGCGCGGCATCGGCGTGGTCGACCTGGACGGCGACACCGTCCGCCTGACCGACGCCGAGATCCGGATCCCGCACCCCGTGCTGCTCGAAGACCTGGACGAGCTGCGGGAGTTCGCCGTCGAGCTGGACGTCGCCCAGCAGCTCCAGCAGCTGCACCGCGAGGTCTGGCAGCGCCCCGCCGACCTCGACCCCAAGGACACCCAGGTCGACACCTACGCCGGCGGCCGCTACAAGGAGCTGCGCGAACTGGTCGGCCGCTGCGCCCGATTGGGCCACCGCGTCCGCGGCGGGTACGCGATCGTGCCGCTGGTCGAGGACGGCCGCACGCTGGAGGCCCGCGTCTGGGTCGGCGACTACTACGAGTACGACGAGTGCGAGACCGGCTCGCTCAGCTGGGTCGACGCCGACGGGCGGCCGGTGCCGTTCGCCGAAGTGGGCCCGGTGGCCTGGTCCGAAGGCATGCGCATGGCCGCCGCGCTGCACGCCGGCCGCACCATCGAAGGGGAGGAGTCGGCATGACGGACAGCACCCGCACCGACGCGCAGTACCACGAAGACCTGCTCGACGCCGGCGCCGTTCTGACGCTCGGCCGGATCGCCGCGGCCGACGGCGTCGACAGCACCGTCGACACGCTGACCGCCCGCAGCTACCGGCACCCCGGGCTGGACGGCCGCACCGTCGTCCGCCTGGTGCCCGCCGCACTCGGCCCGGCCGAGGACCTCGCCGTCGAGTTCCTCGGCCTGATACCGGACGGCGAACCCGTCGAGGTGGGCCAGGTCCGGCAGGAGGCGCTCGGCTTCCCCGCCTGGGCGCTGGTCCACGACCCGGCCAACGGGCACCACGCGCTGGCCGTGGTCAAGGAGATGGAACGCCTCGCCCGCTTCGTCAAGTCCAAGCCCGGCAACGCCAAGGACGGCTTCGACGAACTCGCCGTCCGCCTCGGCCGCGCCGTCCCGCACTTCCTGCCCACCTACTGCGAACAGGTCGGCCGGATCTTCCTCGAACAGGGCAACCAGAACTACGCCGCCACCTACTTCGGCAAGGCCCGCGAAGCCGAACGCACCCACAGCCTGCCCATCGACGAGGAACGGCTGCGCGCCGTCTTCCTGGAGTTCGCACTCGGCGGCGCTCTGACCGTCAAGGCGCTGCGCCAGTACGTGAAGGAACTCGCCGGACGACTCGACGCGCCCACCGCCTGGCAGCGCTTCCGCCAGCTGTGCGCGGAACGCTCCGCCGCGGGCATGGCCCCGTACGCGGGCATCGCCGAGGACGCCCGGCAGCTGATCCGGGCCGCCGGGCTCGACCGGCAGGAACAGGAACAGCTGCTGCTCGGCGAGCTGCTGACCTCGCCCGCCGTCGGCCGGGCCCCCGCCGCGGTGTGGAAGTCCTGGCGCGGCGCGCTGATCGAACTGGCCCGCCGGGACGACGCGGTCCGGGCCCGGTTGCTGGCGATCCTGCCGACCCCCGCGGGCTCCAAGAACGACGCCGCCACCGACGCGGACTGGCTGACGCTGCTCCAGGAGTCGGGTGCCGAGCAGCTGCTGACGGATCCGAAGACCGTCGGCACGGAGCCCGCCGCCCGCTGGCTCCAGCGCTGGACCGCCCACCTCGACCGGGGCTGGCGCTCCCGCCCCGCCTGCGGCGCCACCGTCGAACTGGCCGGCCGGATGGCCGAGCGGCTGCGCGCCGAGGCCGTCCCGGTGGAGCTCCTGCCCAAGCACCCGACGGCGCTGAACGTCCTGGACGTGCTGCTCGCGGAGGGGGTGCCGGTCGCCGATCCGTCGGACACCCCGACCATTTACCTCGGCCCTTGGGTGGAGGACGGCGGCCCCGGACGCCGCGACCTGGCGGCCGTCGCGGCGGACCCGCGCTTCCGCGCCGCGCTGAAGAACGCCGTCCCGGAGGTCTGGGGAAGGCACGGTGGCAGCACGCTCGGCCCGATCGCCGTCCAATACCCGGTGCTGCGCGCCCTGTTCGTCGAATGGGCCGACGAGCGGGCCGACGAACTGCGCTCCGCGACGGGCCTGGCCAGTGCGTCCAGCCAGCTGACCGCCCTCGGCCCCGTCCGCTCCGCCCTCATCGACGCCAACCCGGCCGCCGCCGCCCGGATCGCCGGAATCGACGTCGCCGCCCTGCTCGGACACACCCTCCGGGCCGGCATCATCGACGAACTCGGCTGGCCCGCCCTGGAGGAGGGCCTGCGCCGCCTCTTCGAGGACGAGGACAGCGGCCACGTCCCCGGCCGGATCAACCGCAGCGACCTGCAGATCGAGGACGCCTGGCCGGCCCTGATCCTGGCCCGCCGCAACAGGGCCGTCGTGGTCGGCCCGGACGGCATCCTGCTGGAGCACGACCTGCGCTGCCCCGCCGACCTGCCCCGCTGGCACAGCCCCCGCCTGCGTTTCGTCGACGGCGAACTGCTGGTCGCCTGGCGGGAGGACGGCGAGGTCCGCGCGTACTGGTCCGGCCGGCCCGACCAGGTGTTCGTGCCGACCGGCGAACCGGTCGACGTCGGCTACTACGGCCCGCACAACATGAGTGAGGCCTCTCTGCCGCTGCCCGGCGGCGGCCGCGCCACCGGCGGCCGGGTTCTGCACGTCGGCGACACCGTGCTGCCCGTCGAACGGCCCGTGTTCAGCGACGGCGTCGGCCACTGGACGTACCGCCGCGGCGCCCTGGTCGAGTACGACCCGCTGACGGGCAGCCACGGCCGGGCGTCCGCGCCGCCGCTGTTCAGCAAGGGCGGCGACTCGTCCGGCACCCTCCGGCCCGTGCACTCCCGGCTGTTCCCGCTCCAACCCGGTTTGGAACTCAGCCCGCTCGGCACCGACGGCACCCTGCTCGGTGGCTGCCTGCGCACCGGCAACGACCGGGCGACGTTCACCGGCGTCGACGGCCACCGGGTCACCGTGGAGTCGGCCCACCGGTGGCCGGTCGGCCGGATCACCCTGCCCGGCGGCGCAGCCCTCGCCCTGACCGCCGACCAGCGCACCATCCTGCTCGGCCCCGCCGACGGCACCCCCGACCACGTCGCCGAACTCACCGTCTCCCACCCCGGCCAACTGCACGCCGCCGGCACCGCCCTGGTGCCGCCGCTCGACCACTGGCACGCGCTGCGCCCCCGCGACGAGGCCGGCTCACAGCTGCTGCGCGCCGTCACCGACCGGCAGGCCGCCGAACTCCTCGACGCCGCCTGGCCGGTGGACGCCGAGGACGTCGAACCGCCGAGCAGCCCCGAGCTGCTGCTGATCCAGGGCACCGCCCGGCAGGTCGCGGGCAGCAAGGCGCGCCAGGCCGTCCCGGTCGCGGCCGCCGCCCAGGTGCTGCCGGGCCTCACCGACCCGCTGCTGCTCGCGGGCGTCGCCGGACTCGCCCGGCTCGCCACCGACACCGCGACCAGCGCCGCCCGGTTCGCGCCGCTGCCGCAGCCCGAGACCGAAACCCCGGCCGCCCCCGCCGGACCCGTCGGGTACCGGCCGGAGCACGGCGACGACGGGACGCTGCGCGAGGCACTCCAGGGTGTCTTCGGCGGCGCGGACGGCTTCGGGAACCGCTGGCGGCACGAGCCCGAGAAGTGGCACGCGCTCGCCAACCTGCGCACCGTCACCGACCTGTTGGCCGCGCCGCCGCAGGACCGGCCCGCCACCTGGACGGCCGACCCGCACCGCCTCTCCCTGCGGGGCGACCACCACGGCTGGGCCGACCTTCTCGGCCGCACCGCCCCCATCGCCCTGGCCGCCGCCGTCCCCGCCACCGGGCAGCCCGCCCGGTCCGCGCTGGCCCTGCTGCTGACCGAGCTGACCCGTGGCCCACTCGCCGACGGCGGCCCGACACTCCGTCAGGTGACGCTCAGCGAGAAGAACGACACCACGAAGCCGGGGTCCGGGAGCCGCCCGGCCCGGGAGGGCCAGGTGCTGCGCCACGGCGACCGCACCGTGGTCGTGCTGGAGAGCCGGAGTAGCTGGGACGTCCTGCACTGGGACGCGATCGAGCACGACCCGTCCGGGGAGTTCGGGCCCGTCGCCGACTTCACCATCACCGAGGAACGGCGGGTCCGCGACGACCTGACGGCCGACTGGATCGCCCGCTTCACTGCGCAGCTCGCCCAGCACGGCCCGATCGCCGCGAAGCCGGAGCAGGCCGACGCGTTCGACGCGGCCACCGGCATCGGCCTGACCCGGGCCACTCTGCTGCTCGCCATGCCCGACGGGCTGTACTGCCGGTGGAGCGACTTCCCCACCGCCGAACAGCTCGCCCAGTACGAGCTGAAGGCCACTCAGGCCAACGTTGCCGCCGAGTGGCTGCGCGCCCTCGACCGCACCGACCTGGACGCCGTCATGGCCGCCCTGCTCCCCGCCGACCCCGCGCAGCTCTGGTCCAACGGCCTGGCGACGGATGCCGCCGCAGCCCGCTGGATCGAGCGCCGCGGACGCCTGCGGACACTCCCCGAGGAGGACCAGACCAGCGTCAACGGGACGACCATCTCCGCGATCGAGCAGGTCCTCAACCCGGAGACCACCGGTTGGCTCGCCCGCACCACCACCCAGCGCGTCCGCCCGACCGAGCACGGCGTCGACCTGCTCCCCGACGACCCCGAGGCGCTCCCGGACGCCTGGACCCTCGCCAGGGCGGTCGACGCACTCCGCTGGCTGGCCCACCGCCTGCCGTACGGCTCCGACCTGCGCCCGGCACTGCCCCGATCGCTGGCCGCGATCCGCGCCCGCCTCGCCGACCCGGGCCTGCTGCTCGACCTCGGCCGGTACTCCACCGTCCGCGACACGCGGCTCCCGGCCGTGCTGCGCGGCCACTTCGGCCTGCCGGAGCAGAACGGCCAGGCCGGCGAGGAACCGGTGGCCTGCGGCGAGGCGATCGTGCTGGCCCCCAGCCACTACGGCGAAACCGCACACCTGCGGCCGGCCGCGCTCACCGGCCCGGACGACCCGCTGCTCGGCCTGCTCGCCGACCTGCTCGGCACCCAGCGCCACCAGGACGGGCTGGCCGCCCTGCGGGCGCTGCTCGGCGACGACCTGGCCCGGCTGACCGCGCACGGCTCCGCCGCCGACGAACCGGCCGGCTACCCGCAGGACCCGCAGCGCAGCGCGCCCGCGCTGGTCGCCCAGGTCTCCGAGGAGTTCGGGCTCGGCGAGGACGCCGCCGCCCTCTACCTGCAACTGCTCGCCCTCCCCGACCCCACCGACCGCAACACGGCCCGCTGGACCGGCTGGAAGCCCGCCCGGCTCAAGCGCGCCCGGGCCGAACTCGCCGCCACCGACCTGGTGTTGGAGGCCAAGCGGTCCCGGGCCGGCCGGGGCCTGTTCCTGCCCGGCGGCTGGCAGGAGGCCAAGTCGCCCGCCCTGCCCGTCGAGGTCTGGAAGGCCGGCCTGTACGCCATCCCGTCCGACCGGGCGATCCTGCCGCACCTCCCCGCACCCGACCTGTTCGCCCGCGCCTGGCAGCGGATCGCCGACGGCGACCGGCCCGGCTACGAACAGCTCACCACCAACACCCGCCGGCGAGGCCGTCGATGAAGACCACTGGGGATTTCGTCATGAGCACTGAGCCCGACCGGCAGGTCGTCCTGCCCGAGGACAAGTACGCCGCCGAACTCGCGTTCCTCGCCGCGTACGACACCGGCCCCCGCCCGCCCGGCTGGCGGCTCACCCCGCGCGCCGTCGTCACCTTCGTGCTCGGCAGTGGCGGTGAGAAGCTCAAGCACGGCCGTCGCAGCATGACGGTCGAAGCGAAGTTCGTCGGCGACCGCGCCCTGGTCGAACGCTGCGTCGTCACCCTGGCCGGCGAACGCGGCCTGCTGCTGGTCGGCGAACCCGGCACCGCCAAGTCGATGCTCTCCGAGCTGCTCGCCGCCGCCGTCTGCGGCACCAGCGCACTCACCGTCCAGGGCACCGCCGGCACCACCGAGGACCAGCTCAAGTACGGCTGGAACTACGCCCTGCTGCTCGCGAAGGGCCCCAGCCGGGAAGCCCTGGTGCCCTCGCCCGTCCTCACCGCCATGACCACCGGCGCGGTCGCCCGCGTCGAAGAAGTCACCCGCTGCCTGCCCGAAGTCCAGGACGCCCTGGTCTCGTTGCTCTCCGAACGCCGGATAGCCGTCCCCGAACTCGCGGGCAGCGCGGACGCCCAGCTGCACGCCGCCCCCGGGTTCACCCTGATCGCCACCGCCAACCTGCGCGACAAGGGCGTCTCCGAGATGTCCGCCGCCCTGAAACGACGCTTCAACTTCGAGACCGTCGGCCCGATCGGCGACCTCGACGCCGAGATCGACCTCGTCCGGCGCCAGTCCACCGCCGCCGTCGCTCGCGCCGGCGCACCCTACGCGGTCGACGACGCCGTCCTCGAAGCCCTGGTCACCGCCTTCCGCGACCTGCGCACCGGCCGCTCCGTCGAAGGCTGGGACGTCGAACGCCCCTCCACCGTCATGAGCACCGCCGAAGCCGTCTCCGTCGCCACCGCACTCGGCGTCACCGCCGCCTACCTCGACGGCGCCGACACCCTCACCCGCCTCCCCGGCCAACTCGTCGGCGTCGTCCGCAAGGACGACCCCGCCGACACCGCCCGGCTCCTCGGCTACTGGGACGGCCCGGTCCGCCGCCGCGCCGAACAGGGCTCCGCGACCTGGCGCACCCTGTGGGACCTGCGCCCGGCACTGGGGGCCTGACGGCAGTGACCACCGATGCCAATGCCTCCCCGGCGGGGATCGCGCGGGCCGGCGAAGACTGCCCTGGGACGTCCGCCGTGGGCGCTGCTGCCGACGCCGTGTCCGAGGCTGCCCCGGCCGGGCTCGCCCATTCCGGCGACGAGCGCCCCGGGCCGTCGGCCACCGACACCGTGCCCGGGGCGTCCCCGGCCGAGGCCCTTGCCCGGCTTGCCGGTTCGGGCGTGGACGGCCCCGGGCCGTACCTGATCGGCGTGCGCCACCACGCCCCGTCGATCGCGGCCGCGCTGCCCGCCCTGCTCGACGCGGCGCGGCCGGACGTGCTGCTCGTCGAACTGCCCGAGGAGTTCCAGCCGTGGCTCGGCCTCCTCGCCGACGAGCACACCGAGGCGCCGGTGGCCCTCGCCGCCGCAACCGCCGACGAGGGTGCCGGACCGGCGTTCTACCCGTTCGCGGACTTCTCCCCGGAACTGGCCGCCCTCCGCTGGGCCGCCCGCCACGGCGTGCCCGCCCTCGCCTGCGACCTGCCGCTCGCCCACCGCGCCGCCGGCGGTGCTGCCGCGGGTTCCGGCGGCGCGGTCGGCCTCGCCGAGGCACTGCGCCGCCGACTGACCGGCCGCCCCGACGAAGACCTGTGGGACCGCCTGGTCGAGGCCCCCGCCCCCGGCTGCACCCCGGAGGAAATCCGCCGCGCCGCGTTGCTCGTCGGCTGGGCGCTGCGGCAGGACGCCCACACCGTCGACCCGCTCGACCTCCACCGCGAGTCGTGGATGCGCGCCCGCATCCACGCCGCCGGGGCGGACGGCCGCCGGGTGGCCGCGGTCATCGGGGCCTTCCACGCACCGGCGCTGCTTCATGGCGACGGGGCGGCAAGTGCCGCGTCGGCGACGGACGTTGGTCCGCGGGCAGGGGCTGTGCCGGGCCCGGCAAGTGCCGTTCCGGCCTCGGTGACTGCCCCGTGTTCGTTGGCTGCCTCGCCGGTGGAGGTTGTCCCGGATACGACGAGCAGCTTGCCTTCGGCAGCTGTCGTGCCGTGGTCGGTTGCTGACGGGCTGGTGGCTGATCCGCCGTCAGCGGCTGCCCTGACGGCGACGACCGCTCCTTCGGCGGCTGGCGCGGCATCGGCGGCGAGCGCTCCTTCGGCGGCTGGCGCGGTACCGGCGGCGAGCGCTCCTTCGGCGGCTGGCGCGGCATCGGCGGCGAGCGCTCCTTCGGCGGCTGGCGCGGCATCGGCGGCGAGCGCTCCTTCGGCGGCTGGCGCGGCATCGGCGGCGAGCGCTCCTTCGGCGG
>NZ_JBIALQ010000010.1:0-62912 GCF_042873545.1 Kitasatospora sp. NPDC004615 | reverse complement strand
GCGGCTGGCGCGGTACCGGCGGCGACCGCTCCTTCGGCGGCTGGCGCGGTACCGGCGGCGACCGCCCCTTCGGCGGCTGCCCCGGTACCGGCGACTGCCCAGGCACAGCCCGTCGCGACCGTGCCGTCGTTGGAGACTGCGCCTGCGTCGGCCGGCGGGCCGGAGTCGTACGTCATCTCGCTCGTCCCCTACACGTACCCGCTGCTCGACGCCCGCTCCGGCTACCCCGCCGGGATTCGCGACCCGGAGTGGCAGCACACCGTGCTGGCCGCCGGCGGAGACCCGGACCGGCTTGCCGCGGAGCTCACCCGCACCGCGGTCCGGATCTGCGACGCGCTGCGTGGCCAGGGGCACCCTGCCGGGCCCGCCGATGCGCGGGAGGTGGTGCGGCTGGCGGGAGACCTGGCCCGGCTGCGCGGGCTTCCGGCGCCGGGGCGGGGGGAGTTGATCGAGGCGGTGCAGACCGCCCTCGCGCAGGGGGAACCGCTCGGGCGCGGTCGGGCTGTTGCCCGGGCGCTCGAGGAGGTGCTGGTCGGCAGCCGCATCGGTCGTCCGACCCCGGCCGCGCCCCGCAGCGGTCTCGGACCGGCCGTCGAGGCGCTGCTCGTCGAACTCGGCCTGCCCGACGCAGCCGAGCCCTCCGCGCGCGATCTCCGGCTCGACCCGCACCGCTCGTCCCTCGACGCCCGCCGCGAACTGCTGCTGCGCCGTCTGGAAGTGTGCGGCGTGCCGTACGGCGAACCGGTCGCCGTGACCGGTGCGGGCGGCACCGACGCGGTCGGGTCGCGGTGGCGGGTGCAGTGGACGCCCGCCGTTGCCGCGATGCTCACCGTTGCGGGAGTGCGCGGGGTGACGCCCGGTCAGGCCGCCGACGGTGCGCTGCGCGAGCGCTTGCGGCGCGAACGGGAGGCGGGCGGCTCGACGGCCCGGCAGACCATCGACGGTCTCGCCGCCGCCGCCGGGTGCGCCCTGCCCGCGCTGACGGCCGCCCGGCTCGGCCAACTCGCCGAGGAGGTACCGGCGGTGGCGTCCCTCGCCGAACTGCTCGACGGGCTCGCCCTGCTCGACCGGTTCGCCGCCGGGCACCTGGCCGGCCGCGAGGCGGTCGCGCCGCTGCTCGGCCAGGCCGCCGAGGCCGCCGAATTGCTCACCGCCGCCGCGGTGAGGGGACTCGAGGGCCTGGCCGGTTCCGACGACTTCGCCGACGCCCGCGCCCTGGTGGAGTTCGCCCGCCGGGCCGACGCCGACGGCGGCATCCGGCTCGGCCACACCCTCCGCCGCCTCGCCGACGACGGCTCGCCGCTGATCCGCGGCGCCGCCGGCGCGACCCGGGTGCTGCTCGGCCACCAGGAGCCCGCCGAGTTCGGCGGGCGGGTCGCCTCCTGGGTGGACGCCGCCTCCGCCCCGGCGGGCCGGGCGGCACTCAGCCGGTCTCTCGGCGGGCTGCTCACCGCGGCCGAGGGGCTGCTCACCGCCGCCCCGGCCGCGCTCGAACCCCTGCTGGCCCGCGTCACCGAGCTCTCCGACGAAGCCTTCCTGGACCGATTGCCCGCCCTGCGCGGCGGGTTCGACACACTCAGCCCGGCCGCCCGAGACCGGCTGCTCGCCGTCGTCGAGGAACGCCTCGGCGCCCGGGTCGACACCCTGCCGACCGAGCTCGACCCGGCCACCCTCGCCACCTGGGCGCGGGCCGATCTGACGGTTCGTCAATTGCTCGAAGCCGGCGGCCTACTGGTCGAAGGTGCGGGCTCTCCCGAAGAGCTTCACGCGCCCGACGAGCCAACACGCCCGACCGGAACCCCCGGAACGACCCTCCCGCCCGCCGACCGATGGCGGCTGGTACTCGGACGCCCGGGCAGCGGCCCGGCCCCGACCGGCCGGTCCGCGCGACTCGCTGCCGCGCTCGACGAGCTGTACGGCACCGGCCGGGGCGAGGGTTCCGCGCCCGGCCCGACCGGTGACCGGCGCGGTGGCCGGGAAGCCCCGTACCCGGGCGTCCGGGAGTGGTCGGAGGAACTGGTGGCCCTGTTCGGGCCGGGCATCCGCGAGGAGGTGCTCGCCGCCGCGGCCGGCGCGGGCCGTACCGATGTGCTGGAGGCGCTCGCCCCAGAGGCCGTCCGCCCCTCGGTCGAGCTGCTGCGCACGGTGCTCCAGCACGCGGGCGGCCTGCCCGAAGCGCGCCTTGCCGCCCTGCGCCCGCTGGTCCGGCGGCTGGTGGAGGAACTGTCGCGCGAGCTGGCGAGCACCCTCCGCCCCGCGCTGACCGGACTCACCCTGCCCCGGCCGAGCCGCCGTCGCGGCGGCCCGCTCGACCTCGACCGGACGATCCGGGCCAACCTCGCCACCGCCCGTCCCGGCGCCGACGGAAGCACCGTGATCGTGCCCGAACGGCCGGTCTTCCGGACCAGGGCCACCCAGGCCAACGACTGGCGGCTGATCCTCGTCGTGGACGTGTCCGGGTCGATGGAGGCGTCCACCGTCTGGGCCGCGCTGACCGCGTCGATCCTGGCCGGGGTCCCGTCCCTGACCGCGCATTTCGTGGCCTTCTCGACCGACGTCGTCGATCTGAGCGGACGGGTCGACGACCCGCTGGGGCTGCTCCTGGAGGTCCGCGTCGGCGGCGGGACGCACATCGCGGCGGGCCTGCGGTACGCCCGCGAGCTGGTCACCGTGCCGTCCCGCACGCTGATCGCGGTGGTGAGCGACTTCGAGGAGGGCTACCCGCTCGGCGGGCTCCTGACGGAGACCCGGGCGCTGGTAGGCGCCGGCTGCCAGCTGCTCGGCTGCGCCGCCCTCGACGACACCGGAAAGCCGCGGTACTCGGTGGCCGTCGCCGAACAACTCGTCGCCGCGGGCATGCCGATGGCGGCGCTCAGCCCGCTGGAACTGGCCCGCTGGGTGGGGGAGAAGATTCGATGACAGACACCCGATGGCCCGCGGTGGCCGCCGAGGTGATCGCGGAGGTGGTGTCGGCCCTGTCGGCGCGCCTCCAGAAGCGGCTCGACGGCGCGGCCGCCAAACTCGCCGACCGCCCGATCGAGCGGACCGGCGACGACTGGACGCTGCGGATCGACGACGAGACCGTGCTGGTCCTGCACGCCCTCGGCGGCACCGTCCGTACGGCCGACGACGTCCGGTGCGGCTGCCTGCTCGCCCCCGACTGCCTGCACCGCGCCGCCGCCGTCACGGCCGCGCCCGTAGCCGACGAACCGGTGCCAACGCCTTCGGAACCCGTGCCGGACACGGGAGTCGACGCCCCGCCGCCGGACGAGCCGCTCACCCCCGCCGAGGCCGAAGCCGTCGACCGCCTGCGCCGGGTCGCGGCCGACACCTTGGCCGCCGGCATCAGCGGCGCCGGCAGCATCCTGCAGGCGGAACTGCTGCGCACCGCCCACCAGGCCCGGCTGCTCGGCCTGCACCGGCCGGCCGCGCTGGCCACCACCGTGGTCACCCGGCTGCGCGCCGCCCGGGCCGCCGAGCCCGGCCACCGGCTCGCCGACCTGGCCACCGCCCATCGCGAACTGCTCGGCGCCACCACCACCGTGTCGACGCCCGGGGAGCTGCGCGGAGCGGCCCGGCAGACGTACCGGGAGGTCGGCTCGCTGCGCCTGTACGGGCTGTTCGCCGAGCCGGTGGTGTCGGCCACGCACGCCGGTGTGACGGTCTGGGTGGTGGACGCCGACGGGAAGCTCGCCACCGTCTCCGACGTCACCCCGCACGCCGATCCGGCCGAAGCCGCGCAACTCGCGGGGGCGGCGGCCGGCCGGCCGGTCCGGCTGGGGGACGCGGCGCTGTCGCACCGCGACCTCGCCCGCGCCGGGCTGGTCGTCCAGGGCGCGACCCGGACCGAGTCCGGGCGCCTCGGCGCGGGCGCGCAGGTCCGGGCCGTGCGCGCCGCCGGGGCCGACTGGGACGAGGAGCCCGTCGCCCGGCTCTGGGCGGAACCGGTGCCCGCCCAGATCGCCCGCGCCCTGACCGCCGGACGCACCCCGCACGAGCGGCGGCCCGCCGGGTCGGACCTGCTGTTCCTCGACGTCACCGTGCTCGGCCCCGGCGCCGTCCCCGGTTCGCCCGGCCCGCAACTGCTCGCCGAGTGCGCGGGGACGGCGGTGGCGCTGCTGCCCGCCCACGACCACCCGCGACTCGCCTTCGCCGCCAACCTCGCGGCACTCGCCTCCGTACCCGGCCTGCCGCTGCGCGTGATCGGCCGCCTGGAGCGCGCCACCCACCCGCGCCTGCGCCTGCTGGCCGCCGCCCCCGCCCCGGGACGCCCCGGCCCGCCGCTCACTCTGCCGCCCGCGCACCGCAACCGCGTCAGCCTGGGCCTGGAACGCCTTCAACACGCCGACCTGCCGCCGGGCCGCGCCGAAGCGCCGCCTGCCGCCGCGTTCCCCCCGCAACCGCCCCTCCACCTGCTGACCCGCCCGCTCGAACAGGCCGTCACCGGCGGCCGCCGGGCGCTGGCCGGACGCTCCGCGCAGGCCGCCGCGGAAGGGCGCGGGCTGCGGGCGGTGGGTCTCGGCACCGCAGAGCAGTTGCTGGTCGCGCTGCACGCGGCGGCGGCGGATCGGGAGCGTGATGTGTTCGGCCGTCTGCGCAGCGCCGATCACCTGGGCTTCGCCGCGGCCTGGCTCGCTGCCGCGCGCTACCAGGAGGAGCTGGTCACCGCACTCTGCGCGGCCGCCTGGCCGGCCGAGGCCGCCGTTGATCCGACAGGCCGGATCGGCCCGGTGCCGAGATGATCGGAGGTGGGCGTCCGCCGGGCGCCGGAGATGGGTGGGGTGGGCGCGAGGAGGCCTCGGATGGACCAGGAATCGACCACGGCGATCCGGGCCGTGCCGAACGCGACGCCCGAGGAGCGGGCGGCGCTCGGGCGGGAGGCCCGGCGGCGTGCCCCGCGTTCGAGTCATGCGGAGTTCCGGGCGGCGAAGGACCGGCCGGATCCGTTGAAGATCCTGAAGGCGCAGTCGGCGGTCCGGCTGCCCGAGCTGGTGCCGATCCGCTACGCCCGGATGATGGAGTCGCCGTTCCGGTTCTACCGGGGCGCCGCCGCGATCATGGCCTCGGACCTGGCGGGCTCGCCGGATTCCGGTATCCGGGCCCAGCTGTGCGGCGACGCCCACATGCTGAACTTCCGGCTGCTGGCCTCGCCGGAGCGTCAGCTCCTGTTTGACATCAACGACTTCGACGAGACGCTGCCCGGCCCCTGGGAGTGGGACGTCAAGCGGCTGGCGGCCAGCCTGGTGATCGCCGGGCGGGCCAACGATTTCGACGACGGGGTGCGGGCCGACATCGTGCGGGCCACCGTCCGGTCGTACCGCGAGTCGATGATCCGCTTCGCCGCCCTGGGCAACCTCGACCTCTGGTACACCCGGATGGACTCCGCCCAGCTCCAGGCCCTGGCCACCGGACGCCTCCACAAGCGCGGCCGGACGATGCTGGCCCGCAGCATGGCCAAGGCCCGCACCCGGGACAGCCTCCAGGTCTTCGGCAAACTCACCCGGGTGATCGACGGTGAGGTCCGGATCGCCCCCGACCCGCCGCTGCTGATGCCCATCGACGAACTGCTGCCGGAGATGCAACGTGCCGCGCTGGAACGGGAGTTCCGTAGTCTGGTCGAACGCTACGGCAGCACCCTCAGCTCCGACCGGCGTACCCTGCTGGCCGACTACCGGCTGGTGGACGTGGCCCGCAAAGTGGTCGGCGTCGGCAGCGTCGGCACCCGCTGCTGGATCTTCCTGATGCTCGGCCGGGACGGCCAGGACCCGCTGTTCCTCCAGGCCAAGGAGGCCGGCCCGTCCGTGCTGGCCGCCCACGTCGGCGCCAGCGAGTACCACAACCAGGGCGAGCGGGTGGTGGCCGGCCAGCGACTGATGCAGGCCGCCAGCGACATCTTCCTCGGCTGGGAGCGGGTGCGGGGCCTCGACGACCGGCAGCGCGACTTCTACATCCGCCAACTGCGCGACTGGAAGGGCATCGTGGTCGCCGAGGACCTGGTGCCGTCCGGCATGCAGGTCTTCGGCGAGGTCTGCGGATTCACTCTGGCCCGGGCCCACGCCCGCTCCGGCGACCGGATCGCCATCGCCGCGTACCTGGGCAAGAAGGACGTGTTCGACCACGCGCTGGTGTCGTTCGCCGAGGCGTACGCGGACCAGAACGAACGCGACCACCAGGCGCTGGTCGACGCCGTCAAGGCCGGCCGGCTGCCCGCCGAGGAACTGCCCGCCGGCTAGGCCGCGTTTCGTTCGGATCGTCTGCTTGTCGGTCCGGGCGTGTCGTCGTTACTGCGGCGCCTGGGCGTCACTGGCCCGCGCCACCGCGATCAGTTCCTCGGCGCTCCAGGTGAGGTGGCCGGAGCGGAGGTCGGCGAGGACGGACTCCAGCCAGTCGCCCTCGGCTGCGGCGAGGGTGCGGGTGTACTCGTTCTCCAGCATCGCGACCCGGGGGACGCCGAGCGCCGCCGTCTCGGCGAGTGAACGTTCGTGGGCGGCCTGGCCGGCGCGCACCGCGGTGAGGCGGGCGGTGAGGGCCTGCTCGATCTCGTCCGGGGTGAGCAGCATCAGGTTGGAAAGGGCGACCGGGAACTCGGGGAACTCGAGTCTGGGTTCGCGCAGCATCTCCAGCAGCCAGGTGCGGGTGGTCGCACGGCCGGCGTCGGTGATCTCGTAGACGGTGCGCTCCGGGTACTGCTGGTCGCGCCCGGTCTCGCGGACGGCGATCAGCCCGGCCCCCAGTAGCCGGTCGATCGCGCGGTAGAGGCTGGTGCGCTGGCCGACGTTGACCACCTGGTCCTTGCCCCACTCCTTGAGCAGCCGCTGCATCCCGTACGGGTGCAGCGGCTTGAAGTGCAGCAGCGACAGCACGGTGAGCTGGATCGGCGAGCTCTTGGGAGCAGTACTCATGATCCGGATACTACTCCCGGTGGAACTAGTTGCTCTGGAACTAGTGGCAGTGCAACTATGGTGAGCCGACAGAGAGTCGGACCCGACGAAGGGGAGCTTCCACCCCGAAGGAGCGCGAGGACATGGCAACGAAGATCACCACCGCCCTGGTCATCGGCGGCGGCCTGGCCGGCCCGGTCACCGCGATGGCCCTGCAGCAGGCGGGCATCGAGGCCACCGTGTACGAGGCCTACGAGGGCACCGCCGAAGGCGTCGGCGCCGCCCTCGGCCTGGCGCCCAACGGGCTCGCCGCGCTGGACGTGATCGGCGTCGGTGACCTGGTCCGGCGGCTCGGCGACCCGATGAACGCGATCGTGCTGCAGAGCTGGAACGGCCGGCGGCTCGCCGAGATCGGCAGCCCCGGCACGTTGGAGCCCACCCGGCTGGTCATGCGCAGTGACCTCTACCGGGCGCTCTACGGCGAGGCCCGCCGCCGGGGCATCCGGATCGAGCACGGCAAGCGGCTGACCGGAGTCGAGGAGGGCGAGGGCACCGTCACCGCCGGGTTCGCCGACGGCACCACCGCCACCGGTGAGTTGCTGGTCGGCGCCGACGGGATCCGTTCCACCGTGCGCACGCTGATCGACCCGGCCGCCCCGCAGCCGCGTTACGCCGGGCTGCAGGGCTTCGGCGCCGTCAGCGCCGAGGCCGGCCTGGTGCCGGACACCGGCGGGAAGATGTTCATGACCTTCGGCAAGCGGGCCTTCTTCGGGTTGCAGGTGATCGGCGGCAACGCCGTCTGGTTCGTCAACCTGCCGCACCCGGAGCCACTCACGCAGGCCGAGGCGGTCTCCCGCGGAGCCGTGCGGTGGCTCGAGGTGCTGGCCGAGGCCTGCGCCGACGACCGCACCCCGGCGCTGGACCTGATCCGGCGCACCGATCCGGCCGAGCTGCTGATGACCGGCCCGATGGAGAACATGCCCCGGGTGCCGCACTGGAGCCGCGGCCGGATGGTGCTGACCGGGGACGCGGCCCACGCCCCGTCCTCCAGCTCCGGCCAGGGTGCCTCACTGGCGATCGAGAGCTCGGTGGAACTCGCCCGCTGCCTACGGGACTTGACCCTTCCCCAGGCACTCGACCGGTACCAGGAACTGCGCCGCCCGCGGGTCGAGCAGATCATCAAGCAGGCCGAGCGCACCAACAGCAACAAGGCGGCCGGCCCGGTCGGACGGGTACTGCGCGACGCGCTGATGCCGGTCGCCATGAAGCTGATGAACCAGGAGAAGCTCTCCCGGCCGCTCCGGCACCGGATCGACTGGGACGAGCCGGCCATCTGACGACCGGTGAACAGAAAAACGGCCTAACGGGGCGACCAGTACGGCGCGGCGTGGGCGAGGGCGCGGCCCTCGAGGGCGGCGACGAGTTGTTCGAAGAGGTGGACGGCGGCGGGGCCGGACCAGTCGGGGGGCAGGACCTGCGGGGGCAGGCCCGGGTCGCGGAAGGGGAGTTTGCGCCAGTCGTCGACCACGGACAGGTAGCCGGTGAAGGCGTCCCGGCTGTCCACGAACGCGGTCGCGGCCAGGCGGTCGGCCTCGGCGGTGCGGTCGGTGAGGAACTCCCGGTAGCGGCGGTCGATTTCGTCCAGGTCCCAGCCCTTGCGGACCATCGCGGCGAGGTCCTGCCCGCCGACGTGGTCGCCGGTGAAGAGGGCGCACTGGTCGGTCAGGCCGAGTTCGTCGATGGCGCGTCCGGCGGCGGGGAGCATGCGGGCGGGGGCGATCCACACCGCCGCGCCGATGTTGCCGAAGCCGAGCGCGGCCAGGTGCGCGGTCAGTTGGTGGCGTCTGGCGCGGGCGGACTCGGGGACGGAGAAGTTGACGAGGCACCAGCCGTCGGCGAGGTCGGCGGGCTGCCGGGCGTGCCAGATCACCTCGTCGCCGGCGGCCAGTGCCTCCAGTGCGGCGGGCGTCAGTGCGTATCCGCGGACGCCGGAGCGGGTCTGGGCCTCCAGCCAGCCGCGCTGCTTGAGCCGGAAGACCGCGGTGCGGACGCTGGAGGCGTCCAGGCCGGCCTGGGTGAGCAGTTCGACGGTGCCGGCGATCGGCATCCAGTTGCCCAGCTTGCGGACGACGGCGCCGAGGAAGGTGACCAGCACGGTGCGGGAACGGCGTGCCGCGGTGGGCCGGGCGTCGTCCGTGGGCTCGGCCGTCCCGCCGAGTGCCCCGCTCGTCCCGCCGAGTGTCTCGCTCATCCCAGTGAGTATGACGGACGTCGAACCGATGATCGGACCGCACCCCGGGCCCTCACGCGGGAGCCCCGATCCGGTCCGGCGTCCACCGCAGGTGCACGGTGGCGGGGGCGCCGTCGCGCAGCAGCGACAGCCGGGGCGGGACGCGGTCGGTGCGCGCGGTGGGCGGGCGGCGGCGTCCGGCCCGCCACTGCACCGGCCAGTCGGCGCCCGCGCCGCGGTAGTCCTGTTCGGCCGCCGCGTGCAGCGTCCACTGCGGGTCGTACAGGTGGGTGCGGCCCAGTGCGCACAGGTCGGCGCGGCCGGCCAGCAGGATCGAGTTGACGTCGTCCCAGGAGGAGATCGCGCCCACCGCGATCACCTGCACCCCCGCCGGGGCGGCCACCCGGTGGCGGATCCGGTCGGCGAACGGCGTCTGGTAGGAGCGCCCGTAGGCCGGTTTCTCGTTCCTGGCGACCTGCCCGGAGGAGACGTCGATCGCGGCCGCGCCGTGCTCGACGAAGGCCCGGGCGATCTCCACCGCGTCCTCCTCGGTGGTGCCGTCCGGCAGCCAGTCGGTCGCCGAGATGCGCACCGTCACCGGGATCCGCTCCGGCACGGCCCGCCGGACGGCGTCGAACACCTCCAGCGGGAAACGCAGGCGCCGGGGCAGGCTGCCGCCGTACGCGTCGGTGCGGCGGTTGGCGACGGGGGAGAGGAAGGAGGACAGCAGGTAGCCGTGCGCGGCGTGCACCTCGATCAGGTCGAAGCCCGCCTCCACCCCGCGCCGCGCTGCCGCCTCGAAGTCGGCGAGCACCCGGTCGAGGTCGGCGCGGGTCGCTTCGCGCGGTACGTGGCAGCCGGGCCCGTACGGCAGCGCCGACGGCCCGATCACCTCCCAGTTGCCGTCGGGGAGCGGCTCGTCGATACCGTCCCACATCAGCCGGGTCGAGCCCTTGCGGCCCGAGTGGCCGAGCTGGAGGCCGATCTTCGCCGAACTGTGCTGGTGCACGAAGGAGGTGGCGCGATGCCAGGCGTCGCGCTGCGCGTCGTTCCACAGGCCCGCGCAGCCGGGCGTGATCCGGCCCTCGGGGGAGACGCAGACCATCTCGCTCATCACCAGGCCCGCGCCGCCGAGCGCCTTCGAACCCAGGTGCACCAGGTGGAAGTCGCCGGGCACGCCGTCCACCGCGGAGTACATGTCCATCGGCGAGACGATGACGCGGTTGTTCAGCTCCAACTCGCCGATCCGCACCGGCTGGAACATGGCCGGCGCCGCCGCCAGCCCCTGCTGCCGGGCGAAGTCGCCCTCCACCAACGCGGCGAACTCCGCGTCGCGTTCCTTCAGGTTCTCGAAGGTGATCCGGCGCGAGCGGGTCAGCAGGTTGAAGACGAACTGGGCGGGCTCCTGGTCGGCGTACATGCCGATGTTCTCGAACCATTCCAGCGAGGCCTGCGCGGCCCGCTGGGTCGATTCGACCACCGGCCGGCGCTCCTCCTGGTACGCGGCCAACGCCTCGGGAACGGTTGCCCGTTCGTGCAGGCAGGCCGCCAGCGCCAGGGCGTCCTCCATGGCGAGCTTGGTGCCGGAGCCGATCGAGAAGTGCGCGGTGTGCGCGGCGTCGCCGAGCAGCACCACGTTGCCGTCGTACCAGCGCTCGTTGCGGACGGTGGTGAAGTTCAGCCAGCGCGACTTGTTGGTGAGGACCTGGTGGCCCTTCAGCTCCTCGGCGAAGATCTCCGCGATCCGGGAGACCGCGTCGTCGTCGGACTCGCCCGGCCCGAACTCCTGCCCGGCGGTGCGGTCGAAGCCGGCCCGCCGCCACACCTCCTCGTGCATTTCCACGATGAACGTCGAGCCCGTCGCCGAGTACGGGTAGCCGTGGATCTGCATGGTGCCCCACTCCGTCTGCTTGACGAAGAACTGGAACGCCTCGAAGACCAGGTCGGTGCCGAGCCAGATGTACTTGTTGTGCCGGCTGTCCAGCGACGGGCGGAACGCCTCGGCGAGCGAGGTCCGTACGGCGGAGTGCACACCGTCCGCCGCCAGCACCAGATCGTGGGTGGCCCGCAGTTCCTCGACGCCCGGCGCCGGGGTGCGGTAGTGGACGCGCACGCCGAGCTCCGCGGCGCGCCGCTGGAGGATCTCCAGCAGGTCCTTGCGTCCCATCGCGGCGAACCCCTGCCCGCCGACGGTGAACCGGTGGCCGTTGAAGTCGACGTCGATGTCCGTCCAGCGGGCGAAGCCGCGCTCCATCGCGGCGTGCACCACCTCGTCCGCGCCCGCGATGCCGGTCAGCGTCTCGTCGGAGAACACCACGCCGAAGCCGAAGGTGTCCTCGGGGGCGTTGCGCTCCCACACCGTCACCCGGTGCGAGGGGTCCAACTGCTTCATCAGCGCGGCGAAGTACAGCCCGCCCGGGCCGCCGCCGACCACCGCGATCCTCATGCCGTGCCCTCCACCATTTTGCGCAGCCGGAAATGCTGGAGCTTGCCGCTCGGATTGCGCGGCAGCGCCTCGACGAACCGCACCTCGCGCGGGTACTTGTACGGCGCGAGCTGCCGCTTCACGTGGTCCTGGATGCTGCGGGCCGTCGCCGGGTCCGCCGCCGCGCCCGGCCGCAGCACCACGAACGCGCAGACCACCGAGCCGCGTTCGGCGTCGGGCGCGGCCACCACCGCCGACTCCACCACGTCCGGATGGGTGTCCACGGCGGCCTCCACCTCGGGCCCGGCGATGTTGTAGCCGGACGAGACGATCATGTTGTCGCTGCGCGCCCGGTACCAGAAGTAGCCGTCCTCGTCGCGGACGAAGGTGTCGCCGGTGACGTTCCAGCCGTTGAGCACATAGTCGGCCTGGCGCTCGTCGTCCAGGTAGCGGCAGCCCACCGGGCCGATCACCGCCAGCCGCCCCTCCTCGCCCGGGCCGAGCTCCTCGCCGTCCGGGCCGAGCACCGTCGCCCGGAACCCCGGCACCGGCCGGCCCGTCGCACCCGGGCGGATCTCGTCACCCGCGGCCGAGATGAAGATGTGCAGCAACTCCGTCGCGCCGATGCCGTCCACCACCCGCAGACCGGTCTCCGCCCGCAGCTGCTCCCACACCTCCAGCGGGATGTGCTCACCCGCGCTCACCGCCACGCGCAGAGATGAAATCCGATGCGTCAGACCGGACTTGACGATCTGCCGGTACGCGGTCGGCGCCGTCGCCAGCACCGTCACCCCGTGCTCGGCCACCAGCTCGGCCAGCTGCGCCGGCGTCGCCGACTCGGTCAGGAACGCGCACGCGCCCGCCCGCAGCGGGAACACCACCAGCATGCCCAGGCCGAAGGTGAACGCCAGCGGCGCCGTGCAGGCCACCAGGTCGTCCGGGCGCAGCCGCAGGGTGGAGGTGCCGAAGGTGTTGTCGATCGACAGCAGATCGCGGTGGAAGTGCACGGTGACCTTCGGGACGCCCGTGGTCCCGGAGGTCGGCCCGAACAGCGCCACGTCGTCCGCCGCCGTGTCCACCGCTGCGAACCGGCCCTCCTTGCCCGCCGCCCGCTGCACCAGGTCGTCCTTGGCGCTGCCGCCGACCGGCACCACCGTGAGCTCCGGGAGGCCCCGCACCTCGTCCAAGAAGCGGTGGTCCACCAGCGCCAGCACCGGCCGGGTCTTCGCGACGATCGGCCCCAACTCCCGTGCCCGCAAGGCCGCCATGGTGGCCACCGCGATCCCGCCCGCCCGCAGCACACCCAGCCAGGCCGCCACCGCCCACGGATTGTTCGGCGAACGCAGCAGCACCCGGTTGCCCGGCACCAGGCCCAGATCCTCGGTCAGCACCTGCGCCACCTGCGCCGACCGCAGCTGCAACTCGCCGTACGTCCACACCTCCCCGCCCGGCGTGCGCAGCGCCGGCCGGTCCGGGCCCAGCGCGGCGACCTGACGGTCCAGCAACTCCACTGCGGCGTTCAGGCGTTCGGGGTAGTGCAGCGACTCGGTGGTGAACTCCAGCACCGGCCACTGCCCGGCCGGCGGCAGGTGGT
Source organism: Kitasatospora sp. NPDC004615 (assembly GCF_042873545.1). NCBI lineage: Bacteria > Bacillati > Actinomycetota > Actinomycetes > Kitasatosporales > Streptomycetaceae > Kitasatospora > Kitasatospora sp. NPDC004615. Next base: position 49,782 of record NZ_JBIALQ010000010.1, on the reverse strand, counting down.
CGCGCGCGAACGTGTCACGGAAACCGGACTCCGTCATCTGCCGTCCCCCGCCCGGATCATGCCCTCCTGGAGCACCGTCGCCAGATGCACACCGTCCGGCGTGAAGAACCGGCCCTCGCCGAGACCCCGGCCGGACTCCGCCGCCACCGCCTGCTGCGCGTACAGCAGCCAGCCGTCCAACACCCCCGGGCGCGGCGGGCGGTGGAACCACATCGCATGGTCCAGGCTCGCCGTGACCAGCCCCGGCCGCGCCCATCCCAGGCCCAGCACCCGCAGCACCGGCTCCAGGATCGTGTAGTCGCACACGTAAGCCAGCGCCGCCGCGTCCCGCTGCGCGTCGTTCAGCCCCTCCACCGGCCGCAGCGCGTCGAACGGCCGCACCCAGACCGCCTGGTGCGGCGCCCGCCCGCCCTCGACGTCCAGGTACACCGGGCCCGGCACGTGCCGCAGGTCGAAGCTGCGCCCTGCCGACCAGTACTCCTTGGACGCCTCCGTCATGGTGCCGCCCTCGCGGTCGGCCAAGTAGGCGGCGGAGCCGGGCAGTTCATCGGGGTCGGGAAGGGCACCGGGCGGCGCGGCGGCGAAGCTGCCGCCGGGCTCGCCCGCCGCGAAGTTGGCCAGGCACACGTACAGCGCCTTGCCCCGCTGGTAGGCGCGCACCTGCCGGGTCGCGTAGCCGCGGCCGTCGCGCAGCAACTCGACCTCGTGGCGCACCGGTTCGCCGATCTCGGCCGGGCGCATGAAGTACGAGTGCATCGAGTGCAGCACCTTGCCGTCCCCGACCGAGCGCATCGCCGCGGCCGCCGCCTGGGCGACCAGGTCGCCGCCGTACGCCTTCGGCCACGGACAGGGCTGGGTGACGGCGGTGAACGCGAGGTCGAAGTGCTCGGGTGCGACGGGCTCCAGGGCGACGGCCGCGGCGAAGAACTCCGAGGTGGTGTCGGCCATCAGGGCCGCTCCAGCCAGTCGGGGAGCTCCGCGTCCGGCACCTCGGGCAGGTTGACCACGATGTTCTCCGGGGTGCGGGTGGTCATCCAGGTCAGCGGGCGGTTGCGGTCGAGGTTGCACTCCACGTGCGGCATGAACGGCGGGACGAACACCCAGTCGCCCTCGGCGAGATCGACGTAGTCGGCGAACTTCGCGCCGAAGTAGATCCGGCCCCGGCCCGACAGCACGTAGCCGCCGGTCTCCGCCTCGCCGTGGTGGTGCGGCACCGACCGGTAGCCGGGCTCGTTGCCGACCTTGCCGAACCACAGCCGCTTCGCCGGGGTGTGCTGGATGCTGACGCCGGAGATCCGGGTGGCGCCCGCCGACTGCCCGGTGTCGGCGGGCTCGTTGCCCGCCCTGGTCACCACCGGGACCACCAGGCCGCTCTCGGTGGCGTACACCGAGTTGTCGCCCTCCAGCAGGTACGAGCTGTAGTCGGGGGAGTTGCCGGGGGTGGGGTCCATGGGAAGCTCCTCGTCGTTGAGGGTCGGTTCGAGAGAGTTCGCTCTGCTGGATCGTCGGCCGTGCTGTGTACGACGGTGGTGCGGGGTCAGTCGGTGAGGCGCACCGTGTTGCGCAGGGTGCCGATGCCGGAGATCGACGTCTCCAGCACGTCGCCGTCGGCCAGGAAACGCTGCGGGTCGCGGGCGGCGCCGACGCCGCCGGGCGTTCCGGTGAGGACCAGGTCGCCCGGGCGCAGCACGGTGAACGTGGAGATGTAGGCCAGCAGGTCGGCGGCGTCGAAGACCAGCGTCTTGGTGCTGTCGCGCTGCACCTGTTCGCCGTTGACCCGGCAGACCACCTCCAGTCCGGCCGCCGGGTCCACCTCGTCCGGGGTGACCACGACCGGGCCGACCGGGCAGGATCCGTCCCAGGCCTTGCCCTGGAGCCACTGCGCCGTCCGGTTCTGCCAGTCCCGCACCGAGACGTCGTTCGCCACCGTGTAGCCCGCGATCCCGGCCAGCGCCGCCGCCCGGTCGGCGCGGCGCAGCGTGGCGCCGACCACCACCGCGAGCTCGGCCTCCCAGTCCAGCTGGAGGCCGCGCGGCAGCACCAGGTCGTCCTGCGGCCCGGCCAGCGTGTCCGCGAACTTCGCGAACAGCGTGGGGTGGGACGGGAGTTCACGTCCCATCTCGCGGATGTGCTCGGCGTAGTTCAGCCCGCAGCAGAGCACCTTGCCCGGCGTGGGCAGCGGCAGCACGGGGACGGCGCCGGGGATCGGCTCGCCGGGCTGCGGCGTGGCGCCGGTGCCGGGGATCGGCTCACCGGGCTGCGGCGTGGCGCCGGTGCGCAGGAAGGCCGACAGATCGGGGGCCGGGAGCGCGTGCCAGACCTCACCCCGGAGCACCGCGGCACTGCTGCCGCCGCCCGGGCGGGTGACCGTTGCGAGACGCATGGGAGGAACCTCCACTTCGGCACCGCTGCACGCCGCCCGGTGCCGGGAGCGTTGTTTCAATGGTTCTGCGACCGTCACAAGACTGTCAATAGCTGCTACGGTGACGCGCACCGAAGACACCCGACAGCACCAGACGGTTACCAGACCCGCAGGAGTCCTCCATGGCGAGCTACTCGGCCCCCGTCCCGGTCAACCCCGCGTCGCTGCCCGAGCCGCGCGGCTACTCGCACGGCACGCTCTGCGGCAACACCCTCCACCTCGGCGGCCAGACCGCCCTCGACCGGGACATGCGGATCGTCCCCGGCGGCATCGTCGAACAGTTCCGGCAGGCCTTCGGCAACGTGCTCGCCACGCTCGCCGAGGCCGGCGGCCGGCCGGAGGACCTGGTGAGCATCACGCTCTACCTCACCGACATCCCCGACTACCAGGCACACGGCAAGCAGATCGGCGAGGTCTGGCGCGAACTCGCCGGGCCGGTCTACCCGGCGATGGCCGGCATCGGCACCACCGCGCTGTGGCAGCCCGAGGCGATGATCGAGATCCTCGGCGTCGCCGTCATCCCCGACGACCGGCTGATCCGCCCCGCCGCGTCCTGACCCCTCGTCCTGATCATTGACGGCCGCACCCACAACGGAACAAGGGCGGTGACGCGCAGGAGAGGGGGAGTCCCTGCGCGCCACCGCCCGTCGGTGGGTCTGTCCGAGCGTCAGCCGGTGAAGGCCGCCGTGCCGTGCGGGGTGCCGAGGCCGGTCGGGCCGTCGTAGCCGGTGGTGGCGGTGCACAGGTAGCTCGGCGAGCAGCTGCCGTTGGAGCCGGTGGTGACGTCGTACAGCGAACCGGTGTGCGCGTACGGGAACGAGGACGGGTAGGAGCCCGCCGACGGCGTCCCGGCCAGCGCGTAGACGCTCGCGATGATCGGCGACGAGGCGCTGGTGCCGCCGTACACCGCCCAGCCGCTGCCGCCGTACGTCTGGTAGACCGCGACGCCGGTGGCCGGGTCGGCGACCGCCGAGACGTCGGCTATCGTGCGCTTGGCGCAGCCGGTGTCCGTCTGCCAGCTCGGCTTGGCGTCGTAGGCGGAGCAGCCGGAGCCGGTGCCCTCGGTGGAGTTGGTGTACCAGACCGACTCGCCCCAGCCGCGGGTGCTGGAGTTGCGGTTCAGCGAGGTGCCGCCGACCGCCGTGACGTACTTCGAGGCGGCCGGGTACTGCGCGCCGTACGCGCTGTCGCCGGAGGAGACGGTGACGGCCACGCCCGGGTGGTTGAAGTACGTGCTGTCGTACGAGGCGTCGGAGGAGGACTCGCCGCCGCCGTAGCTGTTGGACACGTACTTGGCGCCCAGCGAGACCGCGGTGTTCACCGCGGTGCCCAGGTTGGTCATGGTCGCGGTGGTGGCCTCGACCAGGATGATGTGCGCGTTCGGCGCGATCGCCGAGACCATGTCCAGGTCGAGCGAAATCTCGCCCGCCCAGCCGGAGTTGGACGTCGGCAGCTTCGTCCCGCCGGTCTGGTTGACCTTCTTGAAGCACCCGTTCGCGGTGGTGCAGGCCGGCAGCCCGTACTGCGCCCGGTAGACCGCCATGTCGGACTCGGCGTTCGGGTCGTTGTACGCGTCGACGATCGCGATGGTGGTGCCCGCACCACCGTTCGCCGGGAGGTTGTACGCACTCAGCAGGTCCGCCGGGCCGTAGCCGGACGGGGTCGCGTTCGGGGTGACGCCGAGCGCGTTGACGTGCTGCGTCGCGTTGGTGACCTTCAGCGCGTGGCAGCTCATGGTGTCGCCCTTGGCGAGCGCGTCGCACGCCCGCACCCAGGACACTCCGCCCTTGCTGTAGGTGGTGGGCATGGACTGGGCGCCGGCCGGCGAGGCGGCGAGACCGGTGAACGCGGAGAGGACGAGTGCGGCGGCACCGATGAGGGTCGGCGCGGTGGGGGTACGCAAGGAAGGGCCTCCTGGGGTCGCTGAACCGGGAGCACAACGGCGGACAGGCAGGCAGGAGTTGACGGCGTGACTGGGGGCCGCGGCTCCTGCACCTGGGGAAATCGCACTGGTGAGCCGCGTTCGACGCTAGTGATGCTGTCCCGTCAACTGCAATGCGCGGCAAGGAGATTGGACCTGCCCTTTACCGGCGGGGGGCCGCAGGTGACGGTTCCTCCATACACAGAACGGCGGGGGTAAAGGACGCCTGTCTTTCTCATCTGCGAGCCGCCATATAGATGCGATCTATCGTAACTATCGGCAGCAACTCTTGGACGCTATGGGTGCAGGTCATGCATGGTGGATCTCGCCGGCCCACCGGGCCGGTACACCACCTTCACCCCCGCAAGAGGAGCGCAACCTCATGGTGCACGCGCAGTTCTCCCCGACCGCCCGCGAGGCCCTCGCCGCCCAGGCCGTCGACGCCAAGACCCGCAAGAACCTCACCTGGAAGCAGATCGCCGACGCCTCCGGCCTCTCCGTCGCCTTCACCACCGCCGCCGTCCTCGGCCAGCACCCGCTGCCGAAGGACTCCGCCGACGCGGTCGCCGAGCTGCTCGGCCTCGACGAGGACGCCGCGCTGCTGCTCCAGACCATCCCGGTGCGCGGCTCGATGCCCAACCGCATCCCCACCGACCCGACCATGTACCGCTTCTACGAGATGCTCCAGGTCTACGGCACCACCCTCAAGGCACTCGTCCACGAGGAGTTCGGCGACGGCATCATCTCCGCCATCAACTTCAAGCTCGACGTCAAGAAGGTCGCCGACCCCGACGGCGGCGAGCGCGCCGTCATCACCCTCGACGGCAAGTACCTCCCCACCAAGCCGTTCTGACACCCGGCCGCATCCTCGCGCGGCCGTGCCCCCGTCCGCCCCTTCGGGCCTGCGGGGGCGCCGGCATGCCGCCGGGCCGTCCGGAAATGTGTCCGAATTGTGGTGGCGATGGTGCGTGCACGGCCCTAGACTCCGGCTGCTCGAACGTCGGTGATCGGCACGGGCGTTGAGCGACGAACCTTGGGGGGTTCCGATGAGATTGCTGCCGTCGTCCGGCAGGCACCGACGCGCCGTCGGTGTGTTCGCGGCGGGCGCGCTGCTGCTGACCTCGCTGGTCGCCCAGTCCGGCACCGCCTTCGCGGCGGCCGGCGGGTCGTCCGACGCCGCCAAGCCCGCGGCCGAGGCGCCGCGCGCGGGGGGCCCGGAGGCGAAGGCCGAACCGAAGGCCGCGCCGAAGCCGGACCCGCAGGCCGAGCACCAGGCGGCCGCGAAGGCGCTGCAGGAGTCCGACCCGACCGGGGCCTGCCCGGCGGAGCTCGACCCGAAGGCACCCGTCACCTGCACGATGGACGGGTCCGGCACCGCGAGTTCGACGCTGAACGTGACGCAGGACCACGACCTGGTCCTGTTCCAGGTGCTCGCCACCCAGCAGTACAGCCTGACCAGGACGCTGACCGCGCCCGACGGCTCGACCGTCGCCTGCGAGAACGTGATCTCCTACGCCTCCGGCGCGTTCCGCTGCGCGACCGGGCAGGCCGGCACGTACACCCTGAACCTGACCAACGCCTACGGGGCGAACTCGATCTCCGTCGCCTACGTGCCGCTGCTGTCCACCGGCGCGTGCAAGACGGTGGCCGGCGACGACAGCAAGCTGGGCACCGCGAAGTCGTTCAGCGGCTCGCTGGGCACCGGCGCGGTCGGTGACTGCTACACCACCGACCTCGCCCCGGGCGACCTGCTGCGCACCTACGGGCCGAACTACCAGGCCACCTGGACCGTCTACGACGGCACCGGCAAGCGGATCTGCGACTCCTACACCACCGGTAACTCGAGCAGCGGCCTGGACTGCGCGCTGACCGGCACCGCGCCCTACCGGGCGACGGTCCAGCAGGTCTCCGGCCAGGCGGTCAACTACACCTTCGCCGCCGCCCGGCTGTCCCGGCCCGAGGGCTGCGCGACCGTCCAGCCGCAGGCCTACGGCGAGGCCCCCGACCTCACCTCCACCACCCGCTGCCGCACCCTGCGGGTGGCCGCCGACGGCCGCTACCAGTACAGCTGGGTGAACAACTCCGGGACGTACCTGCGCGGTCGGCTGTTCCGCACCGACGGCACCCCGGACAGCTGCCAGAGCACCGACTGCACGCTGACCGCCGGTGACCACACCTGGGTGCTGGACGGCGACTCCGGTGACGTGGGCGCCTACGGGATGACGCTGCGCTCGGCGACCGAGACCCGCGGCTGCACCGCCACCCCCGACGACGGCTTCGCCTCCGGCGCCGTCACCGGCACCTTCGACAGCGCCGGGCAGGCCCGCTGCCTGACCCTGCCGACCGCCTCCGGCAAGGGCCTGTACCTGCTCAACCGGCCGCCCACCGACGGAGCCGCGGCCACCGTCGAGATCGACGACGCGGGCGGCGTCAAGCAGTGCGACAACGGCGGCTACGGCTACGCGGCCTGCAAGCTGACCGGCACCGCCCCGTTCCGGGCCGTGCTCACCGCCGGCGCCGGCAAGCCGTACGGGCTGATCGTCCACCGGACCGACAGCGACGCGGGCTGCACCGCCTGGCCGCAGTCCGGCTACGGCGGCTCCTGGGGCACCGAGGTCTCGCTGAACGCGACCGACCCGCAGCGCTGCCTGAGCATCCCGGCCGACCAGCACGCGCCCGCCGAAATGCTGGACTACGCGAACAACCTGAACCAGGTGAACGCGTCCGTGTCCATCACCGACGGCACCGGCGCCGCGGTCTGCTCGACGCAAGGCAGCTCCACCACCACCTGCCGGTTCACCCCGGGCACCTCGTACACGGCGGTGCTGGCCGGCGGCCAGACGGACACCTACAAGATGGTGCGCCGGGACATCTCGCCGAGCGCGCCGTGCACCACCCGCTCCTCGACCGCCGTCGGCGGCCCGTCCACCCCGTTCGACTTCACCTCGGCGCTGGACGCCCGCTGCGTGCGGATCACCGGCGCGGCCACCGACAAGTTCTGGCTGACCAGCCGCACCACCGGCAACCGCTACGAGGCCGGCACGCTGCTGATGGCGGTGGACGCCGACGGCAAGGTCCAGTGCCGGCAGTGGGGCGTCTCCTGCAAGATGACCGGTTCGACCTCGTACGTGGTCCTGGTGGTCGCGTCCGGTTACCAGGGCAAGGCGGTCCACGCGAACGTCGACGCCTGGAAGGTCGGCGGGGCGGACGGCTGGGCCCCCGAGTGCAACGGCAACGTGCTGTCGGCGAACGGCTTCCCGCAGCACAGCGGCATGCTCACCGAGACCGACACCGCGTACTGCGGCGTGATCGACCTGAAGGCCGGTCAGGGCATCACCGTCGCGGGCACCACCAGCAACGCCGGGTCCTTCCTGCCGCCGTGGCTGGCGATCTCCGGCCCGAACGAGTGGACCGACTCCTACAACAGCTACCAGTGCTTCCAGAACTACGGCCAGTTCGGCGGCGCCTGCACGAACTGGAGCTCCACCGACGGCCGGGCGCTGCTGATGGTCACCCCGGACAAGTCCCCGACCCCGGTCGAGTACACCCTCCAGGGCCTGGCCGGAGGCACGAGGCCCGACTACGGCACGCCGCAGACGATCGCCCCGGCGACCGGCCGGGCCGGCACCCTGCTGCCGGCCGTGATCCGCGGCACCGGCCTGACGATGGGCAGCAAGATCAAGCTGTCGCAGAGCTCCACGAACAGCCTGGTCTGGCCGCAGTCGGTGAACGCCGACGGCACCGTGCTGAACGTGCTCGTCGACACCAGGAACCTGGCACCCGGCAAGTACGACCTGCTGCGCGACGGCATGGGCTACACCCCGGGCCAGGCCTCGCCGGGCTACGTGCCGAACGCCTTCGAGGTCACCGCGGCCGACACCCCCGTCAAGTCCCGGTTCGTGCCGCTCACTTCGGCCCGCCTCCTGGACACCCGCGACGGCACCGGCGCGCCCAAGGCTCGCATCGGCGCGGGTGGGACGACGAGCCCGCAGGTGACGGGTGCCAACGGCGTCCCGGCCACCGGCGTCACCTCCGTCGTGCTGAACGTGACCGCCGTCGACCCCAGCGAGGACGGACACCTCACCGCCGGCCAGTCCGCGGTGCCGAGCCTGACCTTCGCCGCCCACCGCACCACCGCCAACCAGCTGACGGTGCCCGTGGTCAACGGCAAGATCGACCTGCGCAACGACACCGGGACGCTCGACCTGGTCGCCGACCTCGCCGGCTACTACACCGACGCCACCGACCAGGGTTCCGCCCTCACGCCGATCACCCCCGCCCGCTTCCTCGACACCCGCGACGGCACCGGCGCGCCCAAGGCCCGCATCGGCGCGGGCCAGACGGCTGCCGTGCAGGTGACGGGCGTCAAGGGCGTCCCGGCCGACGGCGTCACCGCCGTGGTCATGAACGTGACGGCCGTGTCCCCGACCGCGACCGGCTGGATCACCGTCCACGCCGACGGGCAGCCGCTGCCCGGCACGTCGAACCTCAACTTCACCCCCGGCCGGACCGTCTCCAACCTGGTGACCGTCCCCGTGGTGAACGGCAAGGTCGACCTGCACAACAGCGCCGGCACCGTCGACCTGGTCGCCGACGTCACCGGCTACTACTCGGCGACCGGCACCAGCACCTTCAGCCCCGCCACCCCGCTGCGCCTGCTCGACACCCGCGACGGCACCGGCGCCCGGCAGGGCACCGTTGGCGCGGGCGGCATCGTCAGCTTCCAGGTCGGCGGCGTCGATGGCGTGCCGTACGGCGCCACCGCCGTACTGCTGAACGTCACGGCCACCGACCCGACCGCCACCGGCTACCTGACCGCCTACCCGCACGGCACCGACCGTCCTGGTACCTCCAGCCTCAACTACGTGGCGGGCCAGACGGTTTCGCACCAGGTGCTGGTCCCGGTCGTGGACGGGCGGGTGGTGTTCTACAACTCCACCGGGAACGTGAACGTCACCGCGGACCTGACCGGCTGGTTCGCCGCCTGACCGGTTGAGAGCATTCGATGGGCCGTCGACGCAGCCAGCGTCGGCGGCCCGTTCTGCGTCAGAGCGCGCGGAAGAGCCGGTAGCCGGTCTGGATGAAGCGGCCGTCGACCCGGGGGCCGGCGTTGGTCAACGCGGCCAGGGCGGTGCCGCGTTGGGGGGAGAAGGCGATGAATGACGTGCAGCCGCGGGTGCCGCCGGAGTGGAAGAGGACGTCGCCGTCGGGGGTCGGGCGGAGGTTCCAGACCAGGCAGATGCGGTCCGTGGAGCGGGGTTTGACCAGGCGCGGTTGCTGGACGTCGTGGAGGGCGGTTTCCAGCGAGGTGCTCGGGGCGGCGGCCGGGTCGAGGTGGAGGGTCAGGTAGCGCAGCAGGTCGCGGGCGGTGGAGCGGACGGCGCCGGCGCCCGGCAGGGCGGGGATCTCCCAGGGCGGGAGCGGACGTCCGTGCAGGTGGCCGACGGCGGCGCCGGGCTCGCAGCCGGTGCCGGTGAGTCCGAGCGGTCCGGCGATGCGGTCGGCGAGCAGCGCCGGGTAGGTGCTGTCGGTGCGTTCGGCGAGGGTCCGGCCGAGCAGGCCGACGCCGTAGTTGGAGTAGTGCACCCGGTCACCGGGCTTGTGCCGCAGGCGAGTTCGGGTCATGGCCAGGTCCAGGTCCTCGGCGGAGTAGGCCGCGTACGGGTTGGTGAACCAGGAGGGCAGTGCCGAGCGCCGCAGGCCGGGCGGTAGGCGGGGGAGGCCGGAGGTGTGGGTGGCGAGGTGGAGGAGGGTGAGCGGGGTGTCGGAGACGGTGACGGTGTCCTGGAGGCTCAGGTCGTTCCGGGCGACCAGTTCGGCGAGCAGCAGGGCCGTGAACGTCTTGCTGACCGACCCGAGTTCGAAGCCGGTGTCCGGCGTGACCGGCTCGCTGGAGCGGCCGTCCGTTCGGCCGTGGCAGAGCAGTTGTTCGCCGTCGTCGGGGGAGGCGGTGGCGAGGGCGATGGCGGACCCGCGCGGTACGGTCCGGGCGAGTGCCGTGAGGTGCGGGTTCACCGGAGGGCGCGGGCGAGGGTGAGGGTGCCGGCCACCACGCCGACCACGGCGGTGTGTTCGTTGTCCTTGAAGGCGCGCGCCGGGTCCTCGTCGACGGGGTCCAGGTCGCGTGGCAGCAGGCCGTCCTCGCGCTGGGCGGCGAGCAGGTGCTCCCAGCTCCGCGGGTCGCAGACCGGCTCGGGCAGGCAGGCGTCCACGATCAGCAGTTCGCCGAGCAGGTCCCACTGGCCGGTCTCCTGCCAGATGTCGGCCCACACGGGCAGCCAGGCGGCCAGGTACTCGCGCAGCGGCGCGGGCAACCGGTCGGGCAGAGCGCCCCAGTCGGTGAGGTGGAAGACGGTGTGGGTGACGCTGTAGGCGGTCATCCAGTCGATCGCCCAGGGTTCGGGCCGGGCGCCGAGCCAGGTCGCGGTGGCGAGCGCGTCCCAGGCGGGTCGGCTCTCCAGTCCGATCACGTGCCGGGCGTTGGCGACGGCCAGGCGCCGGTTCGGCATCGACTCCACGGCGTGCGTGGCGCGCAACCCGTCGAGGCCGCGCAGGAGTTCGTCCAGCGACGGGTGCCGGTAGCCGGCCCGGTGGAAGTGCAGGTAGGTCTCCAGCGGGTCGCTGAGCAGCATGTGCCGGAACTGCCGTTCGTACAGCAGGTCGCCCTGGCGCAGTTGCTGCCAGCCGAAGTCGAGCAGCACCCGGGCACGTTCCCGTTCGGTCGGGCCGGAGACGGTCTCGCGCAGTACCAGGGAGGCGGCGAGGGCGCATTCGCCGATCGGCTTGTAGGCGTTGTCGGGGTCGGAGAGGTCGGCCCCTCCGTCGGGCGGCAGGGCGCCGAGGCCCTGCTCGTGCGCGGTGTGCAGCCACTCCAGCGAGCGGGTGGCCAGCCGGTGGGCGTCGGCGAGCACGGCCGGGTTCATGCGGCGGCCAGGTGCTGGGCGACGGCCAGGTCGAGGGCGCTGCGCGCGGTGCCGTCGCCGGTCAGCGCCAACTGCCGCAGCAGCGGCGGTAGTTCCAGCGCGGACGGGGTGCCGGTGTGCTGCAGCCAGGCCAGCCAGCGGACCAGCCGGGCGGCGGTGCGGTGGTCGCGGCGCAGCACGGCGCGGGCGGCGCCGCGGGCGAGTGCGAGCGGGTGTTCGTGGGCGAGCCGGTGCACCGGGCCGTCCAGGGTCGGCAGAGCGAGGCAGGACAGCTGCGCCATCCGCACCGACCAGTGCTGCCAGCCGTCCTCGCCCGGGTCGGGCGGCGGGGGCGGGGGCGGGGCCAGGACGGGGTAGCCGGCGAGGGAGAGGAGTTCGGCGGTGGCCCGGTCGCGCCACACGTGGATCCCGGACTCGTCGGAGGGGAACAGCCGGAACGCCTGGGCGGCGAGCTCGGCGGTCTCCGGCGGGGTCGGGACGCCGGTGAGCAGGGTGGGGGCGAACACGTCCGGGCCGAGCACCCGGACTCCGGCCAGCAGGGCCTGCGGCTCCGGTGCGGCGGGGGCGGGAAGAGCCGCGCCCTCGGCGCCGGTGAGAGCGTCGAGGGTGCGGCCTGCCGCCCACTCGGTCGCGGCAGCGAACTCCCGCTGGGGCGATTCGGCGAACGGCATGGGGTCTGCTACTTTCTTCCGATTCTTCCGGGTTTTCCGATTTGATGCCGGGTCGGTGCTACTTCTTCTCCTTGGGACCCTTCGGGGAGAGCAGCAGGGCGAGCAGGAGCACGCCGACAGCCTCGGGGCGGTACAGCGGGGCGTCGCTGACCGTCGACTCCTCTTCGGTCATCAGCGCCCGCACGGCGCCGAGTTCGGGCGTCGTCGCGCGGTGCGGAGCAAGCACGGTCTGGGCAAGCATCGGATACGCCTCCTTGGGGAAGGACGGACGTCATCGTCGGATCGACGATGTCCTTTCCCCACGCTAGGTGCGGCCCCGGATCGACGCATGTGGAGTTCCGGCTCCGCTGTCAGGGGCATGACCTCATGTCATGGACGCGACTGCCGGGCCCGCGCCCGGGCCGCCCGGAACTCCAGATGGCGCTGCTCGGCGAGGCTCGCGGTGGCCTTCGCGGCACGCCGGTAGTGCGCGAACGCCCCGGCCAGGTCGCCGCTCCGCTCCAGCAGGTGCGCCCGCACCGACAGCAGCCGGTGGTGGCCGGCCAGCCGCCCGTCCTCGTCCAGGGCGGCCAGCAGCGCCAGGCCCGCGGCCGGGCCCTCGGTCTCGGCGAGGGCGATCGCGCGGTTGAGCGTCACCATCGGGTTGGGCGCGATCCGCTCCAGCACCAGGTACAGCGCGTGCACCTGCGGCCAGTCGGTCTCCGCCGCGGTGGCCGCGTCGGCGTGCGTCGCCGCGATCGCGGCCTGCAACTGGTACGGCCCCAGCGCCGGATCCGCCAGCGACGCCCGGACCAGCGCCATGCCCTCGCCCAGCAGCGCGCGGTCCCACTTCGAGCGGTCCTGCTCGTCCAGCGGCACCAGATCGCCGGACGCCGTCGCCCGCGCCTCCCGGCGGGCGTGCGTCAGCAGCATCAGCGCCAGCAGCCCCGTCACCTCGCTGTCGCCCGGCAGCTGTTCATGCACCGTCCTGGTCAGCCGGATCGCCTCGCGGGCGAGGTCCGCGCGGTGCAACTCGCTGCCCGAGGACGCCGTGTAGCCCTCGTTGAAGATCAGGTAGAGCACGTGCAGCACCACCCGCAGCCGCTCCTCGCGCTCCGCGCCGACCGGCAGCACGAACCGGCTGCCCGCAGCCCGGATCCGCTGCTTGGCCCGGCTGATCCTGGCCGCCATCGTCCCCTCCGGCACCAGGAACGCGCGGGCGATCTCCGCCGTCGTCAGACCACCCACCGCACGCAGCGTCAACGCCGTCCGGGACGCCGCCGTCAGCGTCGGATGGCAGCACAGGAACAGCATCGCCAGCGTGTCGTCGGTGCCGGGCACCTCCTCCGGCACCACCTCCGCAGCCATCGCCCACTCCCGCTCGCGGCGCGCCCGGTCGCTGCGCACCTGGTCCACCAGCCGCCGCGACGCCACCGTCACCAGCCAGCCGCGCGGACTGTCCGGCACACCCTCCGCCGACCACTGCACAGCCGCCGCCAGCACCGCCTCCTGGACGGCGTCCTCGCAGCCCTCGAACCGGCCGTACCGGCGGACCAGCGTGCCGAGGACCTGCGGCGCGAGCTCACGCAGCAGGCCCTCGAAGTCGGTTGCTGTCATGCCTCCAGGTTTCCGTCGGAGAACATCACCTGACGCACCTCCACCCCCAGACCCGCGATCGCCGCGTCCGGGATCTGCGACGCCAGCTCGACCGCCCGCTCCTTGTTCTCGCAGTCCACCAGGTAGAAGCCGCCCAGGAACTCCTTCGCCTCCAGGAACGGACCGTCCGTCACCACCGTCTGCCCGCCCCGCACCGACACCACCGCCGACTGCGACGGATCCACCAGCGCCTGCGTGAGGATCAGCTCGCCGGAGTCCTTCAGCGTCTGGATGAACCTGCCGTGGCCGGCGCCGAGACCCGCCTTCTCCTCGTCGGTCAGCGCGTCCAGCACCGCCGGGTTGATGTGCAGGCCGATCAGGAACTTCATCTCGCACTCCTCGTTGTTCGGCGGCCCCGGCCGGGGCCCTCGGGGTGTGGTCGGAGCCGTCGACGCGGTCTTGACATTTTTCGGGCGAGTTCCGGGCGAGAAATTTTTTGCCCGTCGGGACGGGTGGGGGTGTCAAGAACCGCGCGGCCGCTCCGACCACCCGGCGAACCTCGAGAACCGAGACCTCGAGAACAGGTGAAGAAGGAGCTTTCGGAGATGCGAGTCGACCGGGCACGGTGGGGACTGGCCCTGCTCATGCTGCCGACCCTGATCGTCGCGATGGACGTGACCGCGCTGCTGCTGGCGCTGCCACGGCTCAGCGCCGACCTCGGGGCGGACAACGTCCAACAGCTGTGGATCAGCGACAGCTACGGCCTCATGGTGGCCGGCCTGGTCATCACCATGGGCACCCTCGGCGACCGGATCGGCCGCCGACGCCTGCTGCTGACCGGCGCCGCCGCGTTCGCGGTGCTCTCGGTGGTGGCCGCCTTCGCGGTCGATCCGCTGATGCTGATCGTCGTGCGGGCCCTGCTGGGCGTCGCCGGGGCGACCCTGGCCCCCTCCACGCTGTCGCTGATCACCAACATGTTCCGCGACGACCGGCAGCGCGGCCGGGCCATCGCCATCTGGGCCACCGGCCAGTTCGCCGGCGGCGCGCTCGGGCCGGTGCTGGCCGGCGTGCTGCTCCAGCACTTCTGGTGGGGATCGGTGTTCCTGATCGCCGTACCGCCGATGCTGCTCCTGCTGATCGCCGGGCCGGCGCTGCTCCCCGAGTTCCGCAGCGACCGCGCCGGCCGCCTGGACCCGGCGGGCGTCGGGCTGTCGCTGGCGGCGATGATGCTGCTGGTGTACGGCATCAAGCAGCTGGCCGTGGACGGCATTTCGGGCGGGGCCTCGGTTTGGCCGGCCGTCGCGCTGGTGGTCGGCGCGGTGCTGGGGATGCTCTTCGTCCGGCGTCAACTCCGGGTCGATTCCCCGCTGCTGGACCTCCGCCTGCTGCGCAGTCGGCCGTTCACGGCCGTCCTGGTCGGGCTGGTCTTCGCGGGCGTCGCGATGGCGGGCACCGGGCTGCTGGTCACCCAGTACCTGCAGAACGTGCTCGACCACTCGCCGGCCGTCTCGGCGGTGCTGTTCGCCCCCATGGGCATCGGCGTGGCCGTCGGCACCATGACCGCACCCGCGCTGGCCCGCCGGATGAAGCAGACCACCGCGATCGCGGGCGGCCTGGCCCTCTCGGCACTCGGCGGCCTGCTGCTGGCCGTCGTCGACGGGGACGGCGCCCTGCCGCTGGCGATGACCGGCATCACCGTCCTCGCCCTCGGCACCGGCCCGCTGTTCGCCCTGGGCACCGGCCTCGTCCTCGGCTCCGTCCCCCCGGAACGGGCCGGCTCCGCCGCGTCCATGTCGGAGACCGGCAACTACCTCGGCGGCTCGCTCGGGTTCGCCCTGCTCGGCGTGCTGGCCGCGATCGTCTACCGGCACGGCATGCACGGCACCTCCGACTCCCTCGCGGGCGCGGTCGCGGCCGCGCAGCAGCTTCCCGCGGAGCAGGGGGCCGCGCTGCTGCGCGACGCGCGGGAGGCGTTCACCACGGCCCTGCACGTCACAGGGCTTGCCGCGGCGGTCATCTTTGCCGCGCTGGCGGTTCTGGTGCTGACGATGCGACAGCCTGCGGCGGCGGGTGCGGTGACGCTTCCGGAGGCGGAGGTGAGCCGGGCGTAGCGGCGAGGGACTCCGGCGGGTGGCCGTCACCCGGTCACCACGGGCACGCCCTCCGGGCGGTCGGCGAGCAGGGCCGCGATGTGGTCCGCGCAGCGCAGGGCCGCCGTAGCCATGGCGGCCCTGGTCATCCCGGCGACATGCGGGGTGAGCAGGGCGTTCGGCAGGCCGAAGAGCGGCGAGGCGAAGGCGGCGTGCTCGTGCTCGAAGGTGTCGACGGCGGCTGCCGCGAGCGGGTGCGCGGGGTCGCGCAGCGCATCGGCCAGCGCCTGCTCGTCGACGATCCCGCCCCGGGCGGTGTTCAGCAGGATCGACCCCGGACGCATCAGCGCAAGCTCCGCCCGACCGACCATCCCTCGGGTCCGTGGACCCTACTGCGGGTGCTCACCGTTCCGCCCCGGGCAGGTACGAGAGTGCGGCGACGCCGGTGGCGGGGTCGGCGGTGCGGACTCCGGGCCCTCGTCAGGAGGCCGGGGCCGTCGGGTGGCCCTGGCTGGTTGTTTCGGCGCGGACCTGCAGCAGGTGGTCGATGTCGCCGAGGCGGCCCCACCCCGGGCTGTTCATGTTCTTGAAGCCAGAGCGGATCTCCTTGAGGACCGTCAGGCCGCGTTCATCGTCGCGCAGGGCGAGGCCGGCGGCGGCCTCGATCCGGGCGTCCAAGTACGGGTCCGTCAGGTGTGCGGCGAAGACCGTGCGCAGCTCAGGAGTGTCGACGGCGGACATGACGAGCTTGTGGAGCGCGTTCGCCCTGGTCACGGGCACGGGATCCGCGGCCAGGTGCAGCAGGGCCGCGAGGGCTTCCTCGTGCTCGGCGGTCCTGGTGTGGAGGATCCTGGAGAGGCGCGCCCGGACCCGGGGATCGGTGTGGTGGGCGTGGTTCAGGACCGCTTCGACTGTTTCGTCGGGGTGGCGGCAGTAGGAGGCGAAGGCGGCGATGACGGTGGCGAGGGCGCGGGGGTCCTGCTCGCTGTGCAGCAGCGGGCGGAGGAACTCCACTGCCTCGTCGGTGAACGGGAGTTCGGCAACATCGTCCTGATCGGGGGCGAACTCGAACCCGATGTCCAGGTAGTGGATGGTGTCGAGTCCGAAGCGCCTGCGATTGAGGTCGGACGCGTCCCGGGCGGCCTCGAGCGCCCAGTCGAAGGTCGTCCGGTCGGCCCGGCGCCCCAGCTCCCAGACCGAGGCGAACCAGTCGTCGTGGTCGGGGTCGGCGTGCACCAGGGCGCGGGCCATCAGCTCGTCCGGTGAGCGGTGGATGCCCAGTTCGGCCTCCAGGTCGGTGATGATCGCCCGGTGCGCGGGAGGCGGAACGGCCCCGGCGCCGGCCCCCGAAGCGACGGCCTCCTGCGCGATGCGAAGGGCGCGCCGATGCGGGCTGTCTTCGGTCAACGGGTCCTGGCTGCGGGACAGCAGGGCGAACAGCACCGAGTGCCGGCCGTTCTCGGCTGCCCACGTCACGGGGTCCACGCCGCCGTCCCAGGGGCGGTCCACATCTACGTCCCAGACGACCAGCCAGTCGACGACCCGTTGCCGTCCGGCCTTCGCGGCGGCGGCCAGCAGAGCCACGGCGTCATCGCCGGCGAGGTCGTCGGCGGTGGCGTCATACAGGAGTTCGAGCGCCGCGTCGTCGTCTCCGCGTTCGACAGCAGCCAGCAGCGAGGGAAGATCCACCGGTTGATTGTGCCTGCGCGCGGGGCGGCGTGCGAACCGATTATCGGCTCTGGCCGGCCCGCGGGAACGGCGATGCGTGCGGCGTCGTAGGGGCGGTGACGCTGGTTCAGTCGGGGAGGAGGACGGCGACGCCGGTGACGCGGTCGGCGGCGAGGTCGGTGAGGGCGGTGTTGGCCTGGTGGAGGGGGTAGCGGGTGAGGTGGATGGACGGGCGGACGCGGGCTGCCTCGGTGAGGAAGTCGTGGCCGTCGGTGCGGGTGTTGGCGGTGACGGAGCGGAGGGTGCGTTCCTGGAAGAGGTGGTGCTGGTAGTTCAGGGTGGGGATGTCGGTGAGGTGGATGCCGGCGATCGCGAGGGTGCCGCCGCGGTCGAGGGCGGCGAGGGCGACGGGGACGAGTTCGCCGACCGGGGCGAACAGGATGGCGGCGTCGAGGGGTTCCGGCGGGGCGTCGTAGGAGTCGCCGGCGAAGCCCGCGCCTAGGTCGCGGGCCAGGTCGCGGGCTGCGGGGGCGCGGGTGAAGACGGCCACCCGGGCGCCGCGGGCGAGGGCGATCTGGGCGGTCAGGTGGGCGGAGGCGCCGAAGCCCCAGATGCCGAGGAGGCCGCCCGGCGGGAGGTTCGCGCGGGACAGGGCGCGGTGGCCGATGATGCCGGCGCACAGCAGTGGTGCGAGTTCCTCGGCGGCCGGGCCGTCGGGCAGCGGGTAGGCGAAGCGGGCGTCGGCGGTGACGAACCCGGCGTAGCCGCCGTGCCGGTCCCAGCCGGTGTACGTCGAGGCGGGGCACAGGTTCTCCCGTCCGCTGCGGCAGTACCGGCACTGCCCGCACACCCCGGCCAGCCAGGCCACTCCCGCGCGGTCGCCGACCGCGAACTCCGTCACGCCCGGGCCGGTCGACGTCACCCGCCCGACCACCTCGTGGCCGGGCGTGCAGCGCGGCATCCGGGGCGGGAGGTCGCCCTCGGCGAGGTGCAGGTCGGTGCGGCACACCCCGCACGCCTCCACCTCGACCAGGATCTCCCGATCAGCCGGGACGGGCGGCGGCCGCCGCTCCCATTCGAGCGGCCCGTTCCCGCTGCTCACCGGCCCGGGGCGGGCCACCACCCAGGCGCCGTCCCGCGCCGTTCCCGTCGCGCGCGTCGTTTCCACCTTTCCAGCGTGCTCCCGGTGGCGGGGAGGGGACGAGTCGGCCCGGTGACCCGGGCCGGTTGTCGGGCCGAATAGGGCCGTCCGGACCATGCCGCAGGACGGCCCACGTCGGAAAGCTGGAGGGGTACGGGGCCGGGTCGAGCGGTGAGGAAGGCGGGCGGCATGCACGCGCATCCGCAGCAACGGAAGAACCCACTGAGGCGGAGCAGTGACCGCGTGCAGTGGTGGGTGGGGCGGCTCTTGTTGGTGCTGGCGGTCGGCGGGATCCCGGCGGCGCTCGCCGTCGGCCTGATCGTCCACCACGACCAGTCCCGGGCGGCCGACACCGAGGCCGTCACTCGGCACCCGGTGACCGCCCGGCTGGTCGCGGACGTTCCCGCCGCGATGGGCATCACCTCGACCCGGGCCGCCGTCACCTGGAACGCCGACGGCACCGACCACCGGGCGAGCGCCGTGGTGCCTTCCGGCCGGCCCGCCGGCACCCCCGTCCGGATCTGGCTGGACGAACGCGGTGAGGTCGTCCCCCAACCGGCCGGCGCCGGCGAGGCCGTCGCGGTCGCACTGACCGCAGGGCTGCTCGCCGTCACCGCCCTGCCGCTGCTCTGCACCGTGGTGTGGAAGGGCACCCTGCACGTCCTGGACCGCCGCCGCTACGCCGAGTGGGACGCCGAGTGGCAGCAGATCGAGCCGCAGTGGACCCGGCGGCAGCCGAGCTGATCGCGTCGGTGCGGGAGCGTGGCCGGACGCGACACGCAGGCGCGGCGGGTGTCGCGGGCCCGGTGGCCGGTGCGGCGGGACCGCCGGTGGTGGATGGTGGGAGACGGACCCCGGGAGGCACCGCCATGGATCATCAGCCCGCCCCGACGCCCCGGCCGGGACTGCTCACGTTTCTGGGCGGGGTCGGGACCGTGACCGGTAGCAAGTTCCTGGTGGAGACGGACCACGCCCGCGTCATGATCGACTGTGGGCTGTTCCAGGGCCTGGCCGAGCTGCGGCGGCGCAACCGTCGCCCGCTGCCGCTGGACCCCGCCGATGTGCACTGCGTGGTGCTCACCCATGCGCACCTGGACCACTGCGGGTATCTGCCCCGGCTGGTGGCGGACGGGTTCCGGGGGCCGGTCTTCACCACGCCGTACACGGCGCGGATCGCCGAGCTGATCCTGCGCGACAGTGCCCATCTGCTCCAGGAGGACGCCGACCACGCCAACCGGCACGGCTGGTCGAAGCACCGCCCCGCGCTGCCGCTGTACACCGAGCAGGACGTGGAGCGGACCCTCCAGCTGTTCGACCCCGTCGCGCACCACAGCGAGATCGAGATCGCCGACCGGACGGTTCTGCGTCTGCACCCGGCCGGGCACATTCTCGGGTCGTCCTGGGTGCACCTCGCGCTGGAGGACGGCCACACCCTCGCCGTCAGCGGCGACCTCGGCCGGCCCGTCCACCCGCTGCTGAACCCGCCCGATCCCTTCACGGGCGCGGACGTGCTGCTGATGGAGTCCACGTACGGCAACCGGCGGCACGAGGAGGCCGCGGCCCGGGAATGGTTCGCGAACGCCATCGACCGGACGCTGGCCCGGGGCGGCACCGTCGTCATCCCGTCGTTCGCCGTGGACCGCACCGAGGTGGTGCTGCACGAGCTCGCCGAGCTCCGCCGCGCGGGGCGGCTGTCGCGCGGCGCACCGGTCTACGTGGACAGTCCGATGGCGCTCGCCACACTGCGGATCTACCAGGACGCGTTCGCCGAACGGGCGCCCGAACTGCGTCCGGAGGTGCTGGCCCGGGGCGAGGCGGCGATCAGCCCGGAGCCGTTCCGGGCGGTGCGGTCGCTGCCGGAGTCGCTGGAGCTGGAGAACTCCGCGCTGCCCGCGATCCTGGTGTCCGCGTCCGGCATGGCCACCGGCGGGCGCGTCGTGCACCATCTGCACCGGCTGCTGCCCGATCCCCGCAACACCGTGATCGTGGTCGGGTACGCAGCTGCCGGCACCCGGGCGCGGGATCTGGTCGACGGCGCGCGGGTGTTGAAGATGTACGGCGGCTACGTGCCCGTCCGGGCGGAGATCGTCAACGTCCCGGCGTTCTCGGCGCACGCGGACGCCGTCGAGATCGTCGACTGGCTGCGCCCGGCCCCCGCCCCGTCCGCGACGTACCTGGTGCACGGCGAGCCGGAGGGCGCGCAGGCGCTGCGGGACCGGATCGACCGGGAGCTCGGCTGGACGGCCGTGGTGCCGCGGTCCGGGGAGCGGGTGCTGGTGCGCTGAGCGTGCCGTGCCAGTTGTGACCAGAGGCGTGCCTTCATTCGCCTACTGGCCGGGGGAGACCAGTCCGGTCTCGTAGGCGAGGACCACGGCCTGGGCGCGGTCGCGGAGGGTGAGTTTGGCGAAGATCCGGGCGACGTGGGTCTTCACGGTGGCCTCGCTGAGCGTCAGGTGGTGGGCCAGTTCGCTGTTGGAGAGGCCGCGGCCGAGCATCGTCAGTACTTCGAGTTCGCGGGGTGTCAGCGCCGCGAGGTCGCGGTGGACGGCCGGGGCGCGGTCGGCGGGAGAGGCTGCGGACGGTGGGGCAGTGGCGAAACGTTCGACCAGGCGGCGGGTGATGGAGGGGGAGAGCAGCGCGTCGCCGGTGTCCACCAGGCGGACGGCGGCGGCCAGGTGGGCCGCTGTGACGTCCTTGAGCAGGAAGCCGCTGGCGCCGAGGGACAGCGCGGCGTAGACGTAGCGGTCGAGGTCGAAGGTGGTCAGCATCAGCACCCGGCAGTCCGGCTGCCGGGCGAGGATCCGACGGGCCGCTTCGAGGCCGTCGAGGATCGGCATCCGGATGTCCATGAGTACGACGTCGGGGCGTAGTTGGGCGGCGAGTGCGACGGCCTCGGCGCCGTCGGCGGCCTCGCCGACCACGTCGATGCCGCGGGCGGTGAGGATCAGCCGGAAGCCGGTGCGGATCAGTTCCTGGTCGTCGGCGATCAGCACGCGGGGCGGAGGAAGCGTGCTCATGCGGCGCCCGCCAGCGGGATCCGGGCGCGGACCCGGTAGCCGCCGCCGAGGCGGTGCCGGGCGTCCAGGTCGCCGCCGTACACCGCGACGCGTTCGCGCAGGCCGAGCAGGCCCCGGCCGGTGCCGTCCGGGCGGCGCCGGGGTGCGGGGGAGGCGCCGCTGAGGATGCTGGGGCCGCTGTTCAGCACCTCGACCCGCAGGTAGCGGTCGGTCCAGCGCACCGTCACCTCGGCCTTTCCGCCGTCGCCGTGGCGCAGCGCGTTGGTCAGCGCCTCCTGCACGATCCGGTACGCCGTCAGGTCGATGCCGGCGGGCAGCGGCCGCGGCTCGCCGGAGATCCGCACCTCCACCGGGAGGCCGGCGAAGGCGATCCGGTCGACCAGCGCGCCGAGTCCGTGCAGGCCGGGCTGCGGCGCGAGGTCGGCCTCCTCGTCGGAGCCGTCCGCCGCGGGGGCCAACAGGCCCAGCAGCTGGCGCAGTTGGGTCATCGTGTCGCGGCCCGCGCCCTCCACGGCGGCCAGCGCGGTGGCGGCGGCGTCGGGCATCAGCGCCAACACCTCGCGGGCGGCGCCGGCCTGAACGACCATCAGGCTCACGTTGTGGCTGACGATGTCGTGCAACTCGTGGGCGATCCGGGCCCGTTCGGCGTCCACGGCGGCCCGGGCCGCGCTCTCCCGCTCGCGCTCCAGCAGCCAGCCGCGGTCCTCCAGCGCCTTGCGGTGCCGCCGCCGTTCGCGCAGCAGCGCGGCGCCGAACCAGCCCGCGGCGGCCAGCGCGGCCAGCAGCGCGCCGACCAGCAGAACTCCCCGATCCCCGTGCACCCCGCCACTCTGGCAGAGCCACAGGTGTACGCGCATCATCCGCCGGATCCAGCGCCGTACATCCCCGGGATGACGACGGTTCAGGGATGCACCTGAAGAGGGACGCCGGGGCCCGGCGGGGTCGGGCAGTGTTCGGTGCCATGACGGAACGAGGCAAGGTCGTCAGGTTGGACGACGCACGCGGCGAGCACGGGGATGTGGTCGTCCGACTGGACGGCGTACGCAAGGAGTTCGGCGAGACCGCCGCGCTGGACGGGGTCTCGCTGGAGATCCGGGCCGGCGAGGCGGTGGCCGTGATGGGGCCCTCGGGGTGCGGCAAGTCCACGCTGCTCAACATGGTGGCGGGACTGGACCGGCCCAGCGCGGGCCGGGTCGAGGTGAACGGCGAGGACCTGGGCCGGCTGAACGAGACCGGGCTGGCGCTGTACCGGCGCCGCCGGATCGGCATGATCTTCCAGTTCTTCAACCTGATCGACGACCTGCCGGCGCTGGACAACGTCGCACTGGCCGCCCAGCTGACCGGCAGCCCGGCCGGCCAGGCCCGGCGGCGGGCGCTGGAACTGCTCGACGAACTCGGCATCGCCGACCGGCGCTCGGTCTACCCGGCGGCGCTCAGCGGCGGCGAGCGCCAGCGCGTGGCGGTGGCCCGGGCGCTGATGAACCGTCCGGCGCTGCTGCTCGCCGACGAGCCGACCGGCGCACTGGACAGCCGGGCCGGCGAGCAGGTGATGGACCTCTTGATCGACCTCAACCAGATCGGGCAGACCCTGCTGATGGTCACCCACGACAAGCGCCTGGCCACCCGCTGCGCCGGCCGGCTGATCGAGTTGGCCGACGGCAAGGTGGCCCGCGAGAGCGTTCTGGAGCGGGCATGAGCACGTTCTCGAGTCGGGCGGGGTGGGTCGGCTCGGGTGCCGTCTGGCAGGCGTCCCGCGCCGCCGTGAAACGCCGCCGGCTGCAGACCTTCGTGATCGGCCTGGTGGTCTTCCTCTCCGCCACCACCCTGGTGGTCGCGCTCGGGCTGATCGACGCGGCCAGTGCCCCGTTCGACAAGGCCTTCGGTGCTTCGAGCGGCGCCCATCTGACCGCAGCCTTCGACCCGGCCAAGGCCACCGAGGCCCAGCTCGCCGAGACCGTGAAGCAGCCCGGCGTGACTGCCGCGGGCCCGTTCGGCCAGCTCCACGTGGACCTGGAGGACCCGACCGGCGACCTGCCCGAACAGCCCGCCACCCTGGTCGGACGGGCCGACCCGGGCGGGCCGGTGGACCGGCTGGAGGTCTGGATGGGCCACTGGGCCACCGCCCCCGGCGAACTGGTGCTCAACCTGCCCCGCGGCGCCCGCCCGCCGGACTCCCTGATCGGCTCCACCCGCACGATCGCCGGCCGGGGGAGTCTCACCGTGGTCGGCGTGGCCAGCAGCGTGACCGGCACCGCCGACGGCTGGGTGACGCCCGCTCAGCTGACGGAGCTGCACCCCACCGCCGTCCAGATGCTCTACCGCTTCCCGCACGCCGGATCGGCGGGCGACATGGACGCCGCCACGGCCGCGATCACCGGGCAGCTGCCGCCGGGCTCGCTGGTCTCGGGCCTGTCCTGGCTGAAGGCCAAGGAACGGGTCGCCCGGGGCGCCAAGCTCTTCGTCCCGCTGCTGATGACCTTCGGCGTCGTCGGCCTGATCGTGGCCGTGCTGATCGTCGGCAATGTGATCAGCGGCGCCGTGGTCTCCGGCTTCCGGCACATCGGCGTACTCAAGGCGATCGGCTTCACCCCGAACCAGGTGGTCGCCGTCTACCTGACGATGCTGTCCGTCCCTGCCGTGGTCGGCTGCGTGCTGGGCACCGTCGCGGGCAACCTGGCGGCCGTGCCGCTGGTCACCCTGTCGCTGCGCGGCATCGTCGGCACCACCTATGTGATCAGCCCCTGGGTGGACGCGCTCGCCCTGCTCGGCCTGCCCGCCGTGGTGGTGCTCTCCGCGCTGCTCCCGGCGATGCGCGCCCACCGGCTGTCCGCCGCCCGGGCGATCAGCGCGGGCAGCGCGCCGCGCGCCGGGCGCGCCCTGCGGGTCCAGCGCCGGCTGGCCGGCGCCCGGCTGCCGCGCTCCGTCAGCCTGGGCCTCGGCCTGCCGTTCGCCCGGCCCAGCCGCACCGCGCTGACGCTGGCCGCCGTGGTGCTCGGCTCCGCCGCCGTCACCCTGACCACCGGGCTGACCAGCACCATGACCAAGTACGGGGACGCGGTGGAGCACGCCGGCCAGCGGCGGGTCGAGATCGACACCGGCCAGAGCCGGATGAACCAGACCGAGCCGACCCTGCCGAACACCGAGATCGAGGCGAAGCTGCGCGAACTGCCCGGCGCGGCAAAGGTGATGGTCAACTCCTACGTGCTGGCCCAGCTGGTCGGCGACCCGCAGCCGGTCATCGTCGACGCGATGCGCGGCGACTCCCAGCAGCTCGGCCCGCTGCTCCTCAAGGGCCGCTGGTTCGGCGGACCCGACGAGATCGTCGCCTCGGCGGGCTTCCTGCACCAGCGCGGACTCGCCGTCGGCGACCAACTGACACTCTCGGTGGGCGACCGGCAGACCCGGATGACCATCGTCGGCGACTGCCTGATCTCCGCCCCCGACCTGGTCTTCGCCGACTGGCAGGGCCTCCGGGCGGCCGCGCCGGACAGCAAGTCGCTCGACCGGGCCCCGCAGTACGTCGTGCAGTTCGCGTCCGACGCCGACCCGGCCGGGTTGCAGCGCGCCGTCAAGGCGATCGACCCCGGGCTCTACCCGAACGCCGGGACGACGGTCAACGCCGGTTCGGTGACGGTGATCAGCACCTCCGGCATCCTCACCCTGCTGCTCGGCGCGGTCACCGCGCTCGGCGTCTTCAACACCGTTGTTCTCAACACCCGGGAGCGCCGCCGCGACCTCGGGGTGTTCAAGGCGATCGGCATGACGCCCCGCCAGGTGAAGGCGATGATGATCACCTCGATGGCCGCCGTCGGCCTGGTCGGCGGACTGGTCGGGCTGCCGCTCGGGGTGCTCGCCCACCGCCTGCTGGTGAGCGTCACCTTCGGCTCGGCCGGGATCGAACTCCCCGGCTGGATGGTGCACATCTGGTCGCTCGCGAACCTGGCCGCGCTGAGTCTGGCCGGTGCGCTGATCGCGGCGGCGGGCGCGCTGGTCCCGGCCCGGTCGGCGGCCCGGCTGACCGTGGCGGAGGTGCTGCGCAGCGAGTGAGAGCCCGTCGCGTTCCTGTTCGGCCCCGGCGGCATCCCCGCCGGGGCCGATCATTTATCCGACGGATATTAATTCCTATCGCAGGATGGCCACTTCAATTCAATCTTGGTTTGTGCGCGATTCGACTTCGGGTACTCTCTGACCGGCCGACCGGAATTCCCGGGTCGATTCGACGGGCCTGCGTGCGTGACGGCGGGCGAAGGTGGGTGAGCGCATTGAACAGTTCGGCAGTTGACCTGATGAATATCGGTGACCAGCCGAATGCGGAAGCGATTCTCTGGTCGGTCTTCGCCCCCGAGGCCCGGGAGAATCCCTACGCCCCGCTCGCGGCGCTGCGCAGGATCACCCCCGTCCTGCACCACGAGGAATTGGACACCCGCTTTCTGACGGGGTTCGCCGAATGCCAGGCCGCCCTGGCCGGCCCGGCCTTCGCGGTGCCCGACCGGGCCTGGATGGAGCGGGAACAGCCCGAGTGGCAGGCCCACTCCGCCGCCGACATGTTCTACGCCTCGCTGCTCGGCACCAACGGAGCCGCCCACGAGCGCCTGCGCGGCCCCCTGGTGAAGGCGTTCGGGCCCCGGCGGACGGCCGCGCTGTCCGCGGCCATCGAGAAGACCGTCGACGAACTGCTCGACGGCTTCGCCGACGCCACCGCCGACGGCGGCACGGCCGACTTCCAGGAACTGGTCGGCTACCCGCTGCCGGTCGCGGTGGTCGGCCAACTGATCGGCGTGCCCGCCGCCGAGCAGGAGCGCTTCCACCGGCTCGGACGCGACGCCGCGCGCCTGCTGGAACCGGTGCGCTCCGACGAGGACTGGCGGCTCGCGGACGAGGCAGTCACCGCCCTGCGCGGCTACTTCACCGAACTGCTGCGCGAGCGCCGCGCCCGGCCCGCCGAGGACCTCACCTCGGGGTTGCTCGCCCAAGCCCCGGTCGACCAGCATCCGCTGGAAGAACGGGAGTTGGTGGACGTCCTGGTACTGGTCTTCGTCGCCGGGTTCGAAACCACCGCCGGGCTGCTCGGGCTCTCGGTGCACGCCCTGCTCACCCACCCCGACCAGGCGGCCCTGCTGCGCGCCGACCCGGGCCTGCTGCCCGGCGCGGTCGAGGAGTCCCTGCGCTGGGACGGGCCGGTGCTGATGACCGAACGGCTCGCCACCCGGCCCGCCGAGATCGGCGGCGTGCACGTCCCCGCCGGCGGCAGCGTCACCGCCGTCATCGGCGCCGCCAACCGGGATCCGAGGCGCTACCCGGAGCCCGACGCGTTCCTGGTCCGCCGCCCCGAGCGGCACGTGCTGAGCTTCGGCGCCGGGCCGCACTACTGCTTCGGCGCGGCACTGGCCCGCCTCGAAGGGGCCGCGCTGCTCGGCCGGCTGCTCGACCGCTTCCCCCGGCTCGCCCTCGCCGGGCCACCGGTGCGGCGCGCGTCCGCCTGCCTGCGCTCGTTCGACGCGCTGCCACTGGTGGCCGTCGGCTGACGGCCACCCGCCGCACGTGTCGTACCGCCACTCCCCGAAGGACGTGCCAGTGAACTACCTGCACCGCGAACGCGCCGAACTCGAAGCGCTCATGCCCGGGTTGGACCAGGCACTCGCCCGCCACCCGCTGACGGCACTGGAGCAGGCACCCAGCCCGGCCATCGAGGAGTTCAAGAACGCCGGCGGCCCCGGCCTGCTGGTGCCCGCCGCCCACTCCGGCGCCGGCGCGAGCGCCCTGCAGGCCGTCCGGGTGCAGCGCGCCGTCGGCGCCCGCTGCCCCTCGCTCGCGGTCGCCACCACCATGCACCACTTCTCCATCGCTGGCCTGGTCGAAGCCGCCAAGTACGGCAACGGCCTGGAAGGCCTGCTGCTGGAGGCGATCGCCAAGGAACGGATGCTGGTCGCGTCCGGATTCGCCGAAGGCCGGCCCGGCCAGAACATCCTCACCCCGCACATCACCGCCGAACGGCGCGGCGACCGGATCGTCCTCAACGGCAGCAAAATGCCGTGCAGCCTCTCCCGCTCCATGGACCTGCTGACCGCCTCCGTCGCCCTCACCGGCGAGGACGGCATCCCGCGGCTCGCCGTCGCACTGATCCCCGCCGCCACCCCGGGAGTCACCGTCCGCCCGTTCTGGGGCACGCACATCCTGGCCGGCGCCGAGAGCGACGAAGTCCGGCTCACCGACGTCGAGCTGGACCCGAGCATGGTGGTCGCCACCGAAGTCACCGCCGACGCCGTGCCCGACACACTCAACGTGGCCGGCTTCCTCTGGTTCGAAGTCCTGCTCACCGCCGGCTACCTCGGCATGGCCAGCGCCCTGGTCGAACGCGCCCTGCACCGCAAAGGCGGCGGCGAGGACGACCCCACGCCCTACCTCGTCCCCGTCGAAGCCGCCATGCTCGCCGTCGAGGCCGTCGCCCGCGCCATGGCCGACGAGGAGTGGAACGAGGCCCTGCTCGTCCAGGCACTCACCGCCCGCTACGCCGCACAGGACGCCATC
Source organism: Kitasatospora sp. NPDC004615 (assembly GCF_042873545.1). Taxonomy (NCBI): domain Bacteria; kingdom Bacillati; phylum Actinomycetota; class Actinomycetes; order Kitasatosporales; family Streptomycetaceae; genus Kitasatospora; species Kitasatospora sp. NPDC004615. The sequence continues at coordinate 21,826 of NZ_JBIALQ010000010.1, read as the reverse complement.
GCCCGCACCACCCGGGCCTGCCTCGCCGCCCTCGGCGGCATGGCGTTCATCGGCTCATCCGACGGTTCCTACCTCGCCTCCGCCGCCGTCGGCCTGACCTTCCACCCACCGGCCCGCAACAGGATGGCCCGCCCACTGCGGGAGTTCCTCGACGGCCGCGCCCTGCGGATCGGCTGAGCCGGTGGCACCGGGCTACCAGGTCGAAGAGCTGCGCAGCGTCGAGGAGTTGCCACCCGGCGCCTGGGAACGGCTCGCCCCGCCCGACGACCCGATGTGGTCCCGGGGCGTGTTCGCCGCGCTCGAACGCAGCCGCGTCGGGCCGGCGGGCTACCGCTACCTGACGGTCCGCCACGAGAGCGACTTGGTGGCCGTCCTGCCACTGTGTCTGTTCCGCGACCTGATGCTCGACCGGATCGTCGGCCCCCAGGAACGCCGCCTGCTCGCCCCGCTGCGCCGCGTCGCGCCCCGCCTGCTGCGGGTCCCGATGCTGTTCTGCGGCCACCTGCTCGGCCAGGGCCACCTGCTGACCGCCCGCCCGCTCGACGCCCCGGCCGGGCGCCTGCTGGTGGACGCCGTCCTCGACTTCGCGCGCCGCGAGGGTCTGGAAACGGTGGTGTTCAAGGACTTCGCCGCCCCCGACCTCGCCCCACTGCGCGAACCGCTCACCGCGGCCGGCTTCTTCCTCGCCCCAGGCCTCCCCGACACCGAACTCGCCCTGTCCGCCGCCACCTTCGAGGAGTACCTGGCCGGCCTCCCCGCCAAGCCACGGCGCAACGCCCGCGCCAAGATCCGCCGCTTCCAGGCCCACCCCGACCTGCGGATCGAGATCCTTGCCGAATACGCCCACCTGCTGCCCCAACTGCTCGCCCTCTACCAGCAGGTGATGGACCGCGCCGACCAGACACTCGACGTCCTCGACCACGCCTTCCTCACCGCCCTCACCGGCCAGGACGACCCGCGCAGCCGCCTGGTGGTCTGCTTCGAAGGAGCGGAGCCCGTCGGCTTCCTGCTCTGCCTGTTCACCGGCGACGGCGCCATCGGCGCCCGGATCGGCCTCGACTACCGCCTCAACCACGACGCCGCGATCTACCACAACCTGCACTACGCGGCCGTCCGGCTGGCCATGGACAGCGGCTGCCGACACATCCGCTTCGCTCAGACCGCCTACGAACCCAAGGTCGAGATGGGCTGCGCGCTGATCGAACAGTGGCACGCCATGACCCACGTCCGCGCCCTGCCCCGCGCGGTGCTCCGCCGACTCCTTCCGGCCGCCCTCACCGCCGCCCGCGCCGACGCGCTCGGACCGCACCACACCCAACCGACCCACCGCGAAAAGAGGCCCTCACATGCCGCGCGTTGAAGTGGAGCTGCCCATCGCCGTGGCGCCCGAGGACGCCTGGCCGGTCGTGGTGGACGTCCTCGGCTACCCCGACTGCATGGACAGCGTCGACTCCGTCGAAATCGTCGAACAACCCGACGAGAACCACCGCACCACCGCCTGGTCCGTCCGCCTCAAGGGCTCCGTCCTGCGCTGGACCGAAACCGAACTCATCGACCACACCGCGCGCCGCTTCGACTTCGAACAACTCAGCGGCGACCTCGGCGCGTTCGTCGGCCACTGGGCGGTGAGCGCCGCACCCGGCGGCGGCAGCACCGTCGCCCTGCACGTCGACTTCGACATCGGCATCCCACTGCTCGCCGACATGCTCAACCCCGTCGCGGCCGACGCACTGCGCGAGAGCGCCGCCCAGATGCTCGCCGCCCTCGAACAGCGACTGCTGCTCCAGGCGGTGAGCCGGTGACCACCGCCCCCGCTTTCGATCAGCTGCGCCGCCACTTCTCCCCGAAACTCGCCCTGTCCGGCGGCTTCGCCGGCCGCGGCGCCGTCGAAGTGGCCGCCGAAGGCTGCCGGGTGACGCTCTCCGACGGCCGCACCGCACTCGACTTCGGCTCCTACGCCGTCACCCTGCTCGGCCACCGCCACCCCGCCGTGACCGCAGCCGTGCACGCCCAGCTCGACGCCATGCCGACCGCCACCCGCAGCCTCGCCAACCCCGTCGCCGCCCAGGCCGCCGCCGCCCTCAGCGGCTACCTCGGCGACGCGCTCCCCAAGGTCTACTTCGGCCTGAACGGGGCCGACGTCGTCGAAGTCGCCGTCAAACTCGCCCGACTGGCCACCGGCCGCACCCGCGTCCTCGCCGTACGCGGCGGCTTCCACGGCAAATCGCTCGGCGCACTCGCCCTCACCCACAGCCCGCTCTACCGCACCGGCCTGCTCGGCTGCGCCGTCGACGTCGTCCACCTCGACGCCGACGACCCGCACGCCGTCGCCCGCGAAGTGGCGGCCGGCGAAGTGGCCGCCGTCGTCCTCGAACCAGTCCAGGGCGAGAACGGCGCACAGCCACTGCCCACCGAGACCCTGCGCCAGTGGTGCGAGGACGCCGCCCGGCACGGCACCTTCGTGATCGCCGACGAGATCCAGTGCGGCCTGCGCCGCTGCGGCGAACGCTCCGTCGCCCTCGCCGACGGCCTCCCGGTCGACGCCGTCCTGCTCGGCAAACCGCTCGGCGGCGGCGTCGTCCCGCTCTCCGCGCTGCTCTGCACCGAACGGATGTACGCGCCACTCGCCGCCGACCCGTTCCTGCACTCCGCCACCTTCGGCGGCCACCCGCTGAGCTGCGCCGCCGTCCCCGCCGCACTCGGGGTGATCGAGGAACTCGCCGACCACGGACGCCAGTTGGCAGCACAACTGGACGGCGTCCTCGACGAGCTCCGGGCCCGCCACCCCGACGTGGTGCGCGCCGTCCGCGGCCGCGGCCTGCTGCGCGGCATCGACTGCGTCTCGCCGCACGCCGCCGGCACCACCCTGGTCGAACTGGCCGGCACCGGACTCCTGGTGTCGCCCTGCCTGAGCCGCCCCACCACCGTCCGGCTGCTGCCACCGCTCATCAGCACCGCCGCCGAGATCGCCGAAGCAGCCACCCTGCTGGACGCCGCACTCGCGGCGACCGGACGAACCCTGCGCAGAACAGACGCCGGCTGACCACGGCCGGCACCGAGGCCGCACCCGCGGCGGAAGGAGCGAAGGAAGCTTTGCCCACACGAGAGGAACTGGCCGTCACGGTCAGAACGGTCATCTCCGACGTCCTCGGCACCGACCCCGCCGAACTGCAGGACCGCACCAGCCTGCTCGAGGACTACGGCATCGACAGCCTGGAACTCATGGAGATCGGCGCCCGCCTGGAACGCGCCCTCCAGCTGCGCATCGACCCGGGCGACCTGATCGCCGCCCGCGACGTCGGCCACGCCATCGACCTGCTGCGCACCAGGCTGGACACCGCGGTATGAACGGCCGCCACCCCACGGGCGGACACCGCGTCGCCGTCACCGGAATCGGCGTCAAGTCCCCGGCCGGCAACGGAATCGAGGAGGTCTACGCCGCCCTGCTGGCCGGCCGCTCCGCCACCACCCGGCTCGACCGCCTGGCCGACTCCGGCCTGCCCGTCCACATCGCCTGCCTGACCCCGCCGTTCGACGTCACCGCGTACCTCACCCCCCGCGAGGTACGCCAGATCGACCGCCCCGCACAACTGCTGCTCTGCGCCGCCGCCGACGCGCTGGCCGACGCCGAACTGCCCGCTGACCAGCGGCTTGAGCGGATCGGCGTCCAGATCGGCACCGGCATCGGCGGCCTCACCAGCATGGAGGACGCCACCACCGGCTTCGCCCACCGCCCCCGCGACCTGCCCGTGCACACCGTCCCCAGAACCATGAACAACTCGCCCGCCTGCCGGATCGCGCTGCGCCACGGCTTCCAGGGCGTCTGCACCACCTACTCCAGCGCCTGCGCCAGCGGCAGCACCGCCCTCGCCGAGGCCGCCCGCCGGATCCGGCACGGCGAACTCGACGTGGCGGTGGCCGGCGGCGTCGACTCCGCGGTGAGCACCGTGGTGATGGGCTCGTTCGCCCGGATGCGGGCACTGTCCACCCGCAACGACGACCCGGCGACGGCCAGCCGCCCGTTCGACGCCGACCGGGACGGCTTCGTGATGGGGGAGGGCGCGGCCGTCCTGGTGCTCGAACGCTGGGAGGCAGCCCGCGCCCGCGGCGCCCGCATCCACGGCGAGATCGCCGGCTGGGCCGAGACCTGCGACGCCTTCCACATCGCCGCCCCGCACGAATCCGGCGAAGTGGCCGGCCGGTGCATGACGCAGGCCATCGCCGACGCCGGGCTGTCCGCCGCCGACATCGGCCACATCAGCGCCCACGGGACATCGACGGTGCCCGGCGACCGCGCCGAGGCCCGGGCGATCGACCAGTGCTTCGACGGCCAGTCGCCACCGGTCACCGCCGTCAAGGGCGTCACCGGCCACCTGATCGGCGCCGCCGGCGCGCTCGAGGCCGCACTCGCCCTGGTCTGCGCGGCCCGCGGCACCGTCCCGCCCGTCGCCAACCTGCGCAGCAGCCCCGAGGCGCACTGGGTGGACCTGGTGAGCGGCGCGCCGCGCACCGTCGCGCCCGCCCCCGTGCTGTCCAACTCCTTCGGGTTCGGTGGCCAGAACGCCTGCCTGGTGCTCGCGCCCCCGCTCTGAACCCCCGTCAGCTCAATTCGCGGAGCCAAACATGCGAGTCCTTCTCACCGGGGCGACCGGAGTGGTCGGCACCGAGTTCGCGCACCAACTGCGCGCCGCCACCGCCGCGCACGGCCGGCCCCTCACCCTCGTCCCGGTGGCGCGGCGGGACGAGACGGTGGTGCGCTGGCGGATGGGCGTCGAACCGCCACCCGCCGAACTGGCCGGGCACTGGGACGTCATCGTGCACGCGGCCGCCAGCACCCGCTGGACCCTGACCCGCGACGAGGCCGTCGCCGCCAACCTCGAACCGCTGCGCGCCGTCCTCACCCTCGCCGACCGCGACACCCACCTGGTCCAGGTGTCCACCGCGTACGTCGGCGGCGTCCGCAACCCCGAAGACCTGCGCGGCACCGAGTTCGAGGGCTACCGCAACGGCTACGAGTGGTCCAAGGCCACCTGCGAGGCGATCGCCCGCCAGGCCCACCCCGGCCCGCTCACCCTGATCCGCCCGCCCCTGGTGGTCGGCCGCCGCGGCACCGGCGAGATCGCCCGCTTCTCCGGCCCCTACTCGATCCTCCAGGCGCTGGTCTCCGGCACCGCCGCCGTGGTGGTCGGCGACCCGGCCGGCCACGCCGAGATCAGCCCCGTCGACGAGGTCGCGGCGGCGATGGTCGCCGCCGTCCTCGCTCCACCGCCCGAGCAGCCCCGCACCGAGGTGATCGCCGCCGGCCCCGACAGCCTCGACCTCGACGAACTCCTCGACGTCATCTGCGCCACCCTCAACCGCTTCCGCGCCGCGCACGGCGTCGCCCCCATCGACCGCCCCCCGCTGGTGTCCGTCGACAGCTGGAACCGCTTCTTCCTGCCGCTCGCCGACCAGTGGCTCTCGCCCATCCAGAGCCAGGCCGTCAAACTGCTCGCGATGTTCCAGAGCTACACCAGCATGCGCCGCCCCTTCGACCCCACCTGGAAGGTCGCCGACCCCGCCGCCGCCATGGCCGCCTCCGTCCACCACTGGGCCGAACGCCGCCCCCGCCTCGCCCTGGCCCGCCCCGAACCGTGGACGCTGCTCACGTCCTGACGCCACGTCAGCAGCCCGGCGTTCGAGGGCGACGACCACGCTGCGGCACGGATCGGCGGCGACGACCACGCTGCGGCCCGGATCGAGGGCGATGACCACGCTGCGGCCCGGATCGACGGCGAGACCGGAACGGGCGGCCTCCGCCGGCATCCTGGTCGGCCGGGTGCGCCGCCTGGCACGCCCGGCCGGTTGAACCTGCCGTCCACCGGTCGGTGGACAGTCGCGGCCCACTATTCTAGCGCTAGGATAGTTTCCATGGACTCAGGCCTGACCGCCGCCGAGCTGACGCTGCTCGGGCTGCTGGTGGAGAAACCCCGGCACGGATACGAGCTGGAGGGGGTGATCGCGGAGCGCGGGATGCGGGAGTGGACCGAGGTCGGATTCAGCTCGATCTACTACCTGCTGACGAAGCTCCGGGAGCGTGGACTGATCGAACAGGTCGAGGGATCGGCCGTCGTCGGCGACAAACGGCGCAAGGTGTTCGGCGCGACCGCCGAGGGCCGACGGGCCTGCGCGGCGGCGGCTGAGGCGGCGATCGCCGAACTGCACCCGCTGTACCCGCGCGTCCTGGTCGGCCTGGCCAACCAGCCCGCCATCGGCCACGAACAGCTGCTCGACGCCCTGGACCGGCGCTCGCGGGCGCTCGCCGAACGTATCGAGCAAGTGGCCGAAGCCGCCGGGTCGCCCGTGCCCGACTTCGTGCGCGCGATCTTCGACTACTCGCTGGGCCAACTACGCGCCGAACAGAACTGGTTGGACCGTTACCGGGCATCGCTTGGCGGTGCGCACCCACAAGGAGGGGGACCGAGCATGGCACCGTACGACATCAAGAAGGACCTGAAGGAGTTCTACGCGCCCAAGAACACCACGTGGGCCGTCGTGGACGTCCCCGAACAGCAGTTCCTCGCCGTCGACGGCAGCGGCAACCCGAACACCGCACCCGCCCACGCCGCCGCCGTCGAGGCGCTCTACGCCGTCGCGTACACCCTGAAGTTCGCGGGCAAGCAGGCCGAGGGCGGCCGGGACTTCGTGGTCGGCCCGCTGGAAGGGCTGTGGTGGGCCGAGGAGTTCGAGGCCTTCACCAGCCGGGACAAGGACAGCTGGAACTGGACCATGATGATCAGCCTGCCCGGCTGGATCACCGAGCAGATGATCGACGAGGCCCGGCAGACCGCACTCGCCAAGAAGAAGCACCCCACCATCGCCGACGTCCGCCGGCTCACCCTGCACGAGGGCCCCAGCGCCCAGCTGCTGCACATCGGCTCCTACGACGACGAAGCGCCCGCCCTGCACCAGCTGCACCACGAGTACCTGCCGGCCAACGGCCTGCGGCCCGGCGCCAAACACCACGAGATCTACCTCGGCGACCCCCGCAGGACCGCGCCCGAGAAACTGAAGACCGTCGTCCGCCAGCCGGTCGAACCCGCCTGACCGGTACGGGTGTTCACGGCCCCGTGATCCGGTCGGCGTGCCGGCGGACGTAGTCGCCGACACCGGTGGCCGGGCGCCCGGTGACCAGTTGGACACCGTCGGCCCGGCGGTCGTAGCGGTTCTCGGCGTGCAGCCGGGCCATGGTGGCGATGTGCTCGAACACGTGGTCCGGCAGCCCGAGCGGCCTGAGGTCGCGGTCGATCCACGCGTCGAGCGGCACATCGGTGTAGCCGACCGGCCGGCCGAGGGCGGCGGACACCTCCGCGGCGACGGCGTCCCCGTCCTGCGAGCGCGGGCCGGTCAGTTCGTAGGTGCGGCCGAGGTGCGGCTGCGGCTCGGCCAGCACCTGCGCGACCACCGCCGCGACGTCCGCCGCCGCGACCGGCGAGGTCCGGGCGCGGCCGAGCGGCAGCCGAATGGTGCCGTCCCGGGCGATCGAGGACAGGCCGACCCGGAACAGCGGGTTCTCCAGGAACACGGTCGGCCTGACCTCGACCACCGGCAGCCCCGACCAGCCGAGGACCTGCTCCACCAGCCACTGCTGCCGGTGCTGCCGCGACTCGCCCGCCTCGGCCAAGTCCAGCTCGGAGACGGTCAGTTGCGACATGTTGACCAGTACCTCCAGGCCCGGCGCCGCCCGCGCCACGGCCGCCGTCGTGACCGCGGCCTGCAGGTACTGGGCCGACACGCCCATGCCGAAGTACACCCGCGTGCAGCCCGACAGCGCCTTCGTCACCTCGCCGATCCGGGTCAGGTCCGCGACCACCACCTCGGCGCCCGTCGCCCGCAGCGCCTCCGCGCGCTCGTCGTCGCGCCGCACCAGCGCCCGGACCGGCAGGCCGCGTCCGCGCAACTCCTCCACCACGGACCGCCCCACGGCCCCCACCCGGCCGGCGGCGCCGGTCACCAGAATCGGCTGCACGCGGGACCTCCTTCCCCTGCCTGTTGTGCCGTCAGACGGTCGCGGCGTCGATGACGAAGCGGTAGCGGACATCGCCGGCCTGCACGCGCTTGTACGCCTCGTTGACCTGGTCGGCGCGGATCGTCTCGATCTCGGCGGCCACGCCGTGCCGCGCGCAGAAGTCGAGCATCTCCTGGGTCTCCGCGATGCCGCCGATGCTGGAACTGCTCATGCTGCGCCGGTTGCCGCCCAGCGTTCGCAGGTCCACCGGCAGCTCCTTCTCGGGCAGGCCGAGGTTGACCATGGTGCCGTCCCGGCGCAGCAGGTCGAACAGGGCGGGGAAGTCGAGCGGGGCGGAGACGGTGTTGAGAATCAGGTCGAAGTGGCGGGCGAGCGCGTCGAAGGTCGCCGGGTCGGAGGTGGCGTAGTAGCGGTCGGCGCCCAGCCGCAGGCCGTCGTCCCGCTTGCGCAGCGACTGCGACAGCACGGTGACCTCCGCCCCGAGCGCGTGCGCGATCTTCACCGCCACGTGGCCGATGCCGCCGAAACCGACGACCGCGACCCGCTTCCCCGGGCCCGCGCCCCAGTGCCGCAGCGGCGAGTAGGTGGTGATGCCGGCGCACAGCAGCGGGGCGCCGGCGTCCATCGGCAGGGCGTCCGGGAAGCGCAGCACGAAGTCCTGATCCACGACGATGGTCTCCGCGTAGCCGCCGTAGGTCGGCCGGCCCTGCCGGTCGACGGCGTTGTACGTCCACACCGGGCCGTCGTCGCAGTACTGCTCCAGCCCCGCCCGGCAGTTGTCGCACGTCCGGCAGGAGTCGACCATGCAGCCGACGCCGACCCGGTCGCCGACCGCGAACTTCGTGACACCCCTGCCGACTTGAGCGACCACTCCGGTGATCTCGTGCCCCGGGACCATCGGGAAGACGGCGCCGCCCCAGCCGTCGTGGACCTGGTGGATGTCGGAGTGACAGATGCCCACGAAGGCGATGTCGATCAGCACGTCGTGCTCGCCGACCGGCCGGCGCTCGACGGTGGTGCGCGCGAGCGGGGCGTTGGCGGCGGGGGCGGCGTAGGCGGCGACGGTGGTCATTCCGTCGGGTCCCTTCTCTGCGGAACGGGTCTGGGTGTCGGTGTGGCGGGTGAACCACCCGCGCGGCTACCGCCGATGGGGCGACGGCCGGTGACGTCATGGGGAAGTCACGGGAAAGTCATGGGGAAGTCACGGGGAACAGGGGCGGGTCTCGGTCCAGTCGACGAGCAGGCGGCGTTCGGCGAAGAGCCAGCGGCCGTGCTGCTTGACGAACACGTCCAGGTAGCGGATGGCGGCGATCATGACCGTGCGTTCGGCGTCCGCCCCGTAGGAGAGGTGGTGCGCCAGGCAGTAACTCTCGCCCGTCGCGCGGTCGCCGTCCAGGGTGACGGTGCTCCGACCGTTGAAGTGCAGGGTCGCCCGGTGGGAGTTCAGGTCCGCGAAGACCGGCGCGAGGGCCTCCCGGCCGCGCAGCTCCTGGGCCGGCTCGGCCGCGCCGGCGTCCATGTGCACCAGGAAGCGGGCGTCCTCGGTGAACAGGGCCTGCTGCCCCGCGGCGTCCCGGCGATCCGCGCAGCGCGCGTACGCGTCGACCAGTTCGCGGATGGCCAGCCGGTCGGCGGCCTCCTGCTCCGAGACCGGGGTGTGGACGGACATGGCGGCTCCCTCGGGACGGCGTCCGGTACACCTGTTACGACACCCCGGGCCCGGGCCGCCCGCAACGCGGACCTGCTGCTCAGCCGCGGAGGGTCCGCATCGCCGTCGCCCAGGTCCGATCAGGCCGCCACCCTCGCCCGCTTCGGCGGCGCCCGCACAACCACCGGTGGGAGGGCGCGGTCACCGCACCGTGCCCCCGGCGACCGGGTTGCTGCCCGCCAAGCCATCAGCCACCATCTCACCCCCGACGAGCGGAAGTCGGCCCGGCAGCTCCTGTCGCCCGTCTCACTCTGCCTGCCCCGATCGGGACACCCGCCGCGAAAACCTCCTCGCTTGGCTGACCATCCGAAGGGATGAATCCGGCGGCAGCCACGTACGGCGCGAGCTCCTCGCCCGCGAGGGGGTCCGCAGTTGCACGAGCCGGCGACGTACGAGGGCGATCAGAAGTGGCCGTGCACGACAGCCCGGTTCACCCGGCCGGTAAGCTCCTTGCGGAGCTGTCGGGACGAGACGCCTTCGAGGCTGTTGACGAGGCGGACAGGGCGACCTTCGGCAGGCAGTGCACGGGCAGGTGGGCGTGGTCGGTGCCGAAGTCCTTGCAGACGTCGCGCCTGACCTCTTCGCAGCGGGTCGGCATCTCGCTGTCCATGGCTTCGTGCCGGTACTTCGTGACGAAGGCTTCCTGGTCACCGACCCCGCCGACCGCCTGCTGATGCACCTGTGCGAAGACCGCCCGGGCATGCCCTGGCCCGGCCACTGGACCCCGATCCGCGGCTGGCGCGAGGCCGACGAGAGCGCCCCGGAGAGCGCGGCGCGCGAAGTCCGCGAGGAGGCCGGCATCGACATCACCGGACTGCGCCGCCTCCCCGACCCGCACCACGGCCTCGGCCTCCCGCTCACCCGCGTCCTGCACGCCAGTTGGGACGGGAACGAGAGCGACCTGCGGCTCGGCGACGAGGTCCTGGCCGTTCGGATGATCCCCCCTCGACGAGGTGCCCACCCTCCGGGTCCCGCCCTGCCTGCGGCACTACCTACCGATGCTCACCGACCCGTCCGGCCCGTGAACACCCGTCCCCCTGCTACCCATTGGAGCTCCCCGTGCTGTCGCTGCGTCAAGCCGTTGCATGGACTGCCTGATAACTTCACGATGATCAGGGGCGATCTTCCCTCCAAGCCCGAGCGCAACGAGTCCGGCCAGGACTTGCCTACCGAAGTCATGGGGCGGCTCTGCACGGAGCTCGACCGCATCGAAGAGCGATCCGGTCCGGAGTCGCGGGTCGGCATCGAGTTGCTGATCGACACCGGTCGTCGGCCCGATGAGATCTGTGAGCTGTCCTTCGACTGTCTCAAGTTGGACGGCGACGGCAAACCAGTGCTGATCTACGACAACCGTAAGGAGGACCGGCCACGACGCGAGCTACCCCTGCACGAGTCCACGGCCGCAGTCATTCGGGCCCAGCAGAAGACCGTCAGGACCCGGTTCCCCGACACCCCCGCGCGGGACTTGAAACTCTTGCCATCCCCCATCCGCAACCCCCGCGGCGAAAAAGCCATCTCCGAAAGCACGCTCAGTACGAACACCCGCATCTGGGTCGATGCACTCCCCGAGATCACGCTCGACAACGGCACGGTCTTCGACAAGGCGAAGATCTTCCCCTACGCGTTCCGCCACACCTACGCGCAGCGGCATGCCGATGCTGGGGTTCCTGTGGATGTGCTGTCGAAGCTCCTGGACCACGACACCTTGGAAGCCACCCGGGGCTACTACCGCGTCAAGGAGAAGCGCCTGCGCCAGGCAGTCGACCAGGTCACCCGCCTGCAGTTCGACCGACACGGCAGCCGCATCTGGCAGCAGGCCAAAACCGTACTGGAGGCCCAACGCAACCGGCGCTCCATCGGCGAGGTCGCCGTCGCCTTCGGCCGCTGTTCCGAGCCGACCAACGTGACCGCCGGCGGCGGGCAGTGCCCACTTCGCTTCCGCTGCCTGGGCTGCGACCATTTCAGCACCGACGTCTCCTACCTGCCCGAACTCCGCAACTATCTGGATGACCTACTGCGGACCCGCGAACGGCTGAGCGCGATGTCCAGCGCAGATGACTGGGCCAAGCGCGAGGCCATGCCCTCGGACGAGGAGATCAGTCGGGTTCGGCGCCTCATCCGGCGAGTCACCGAAGATCTGGACGCGCTGACCGAGCAGGAACGCACCGAGATCAAGGAGGCCGTCGCAACGGTCCGCAAAACGCGCCAAGGCTTCCTCGGGATGCCACGAATCCGGCAGCCCCTGCCCGACGTCCGACCGGAGCGTCCGTGATGACGAGCAAGCTGAGCCCCGGTGAGCGTCTCGCTCAGGGGCGTCGCGATGACTCTGCCAGGCGCCGGGAACGCGTCCTGAAGGTGGTCAACCAACTGGCGCGCGACGGCGGCACTGTGTCCGTCTCCGCCGTTGCGCGCGGCGCCGGAGTCGACCGGACGTTCCTCTACCGGCATCCGGACCTGCTGGCCCACGTCCATGCGTTGGCAAGCGAGCCATCACCGCTCTCAGGCAAAGGGCCGACGGTCAGCAGGGCGTCTCTGCAAGCAGACCTTCTCACTGCCAACGCACGCAGCACCCGCCTGGCCGAGCAGGTCCGGCAGCTCGAACAGCGCCTGTCCGAGGCGCTTGGTGAGCAAGTCTGGCGAACCAGCGGCATCGGACCGCCCAGCGACTTCGACAGGCTGCAAGCCCGCATCACCGAACTGGAACAGCAAAACCTAGACCTCCACCTCCAGCTGGAGGAGAAAGAAGAGGAGTTGTTCGCTGCGCGGGCCACAAACCGCGAACTGACCAAGGCCATCAACCAGGAAGGAGGAGGGACCACATGACCGATCGCCACCGCAATGTCACCGACGCCTACGTGCTCCCGCACAGGGCAGATGTCGCCATCCGCGCGTAGACGGTGCCTCTATAGGCCACAGAAGCATTCAGCCATGGATCGCCCAGACGTCCCTCGGCAGCCAGTGGGAGAGATCATCGAGCGCCTCAGCAGGGTAGAATACGGGCCGGGTGAGGAGACGGTCGCCCTCTCGTTGCAAATTGATCGTCACACCGAGGGACTCCGAGGCCGGAACGCCTGCACCCATGTAGACGAGCTCGCTTTCGGGCGGCAGTGTCTCTGCTCGATCGACCATCCACTGCTCCAGCACGGAGGGCAGCCGGCCAACAAGCCTCATGCCTTCCACCGAGACCTGCGGCCCGCACAGGGCGTCGACCACGACCCCTGCAAGCCTTTCATCCCGGTAGAAGAGGTGCAGGCCGAACATCGGGTAGACCCCCTGCACGACCATGGAGACGTTCGAGTTCGCAGGAGAATGGCGTTGGTGCCCCTCGGTCTCCGCGGTGACACGGCTCATCACGGCCGCTACCTCGACGGGGCTCATGCCGAAGCACAACGGCCCCACACCCACGAACGGCTCCAACGTCCACTGTTGCCGCTCTTCGTCCGGCAACAGATGCCACCACCCCTTGAACATGATCACGGAGTCTACGGCAGTGACGGTCATCGAGGTATTGCTACCGCGCCCTACGCCCATGACCAGGCCGAGTCGAAGTTGATCGACCGATCACTCCGAGATCGCTCCCGGCCCCCGAAGCGCGGTCATTCTCCCCTGGCAGTTGTGAGCACCTCATTCATTGCCGACTGACACTTCCACTATGTGGATGGACGCCGGGGCGCTGCCCACCCCGATGTTCCCCACCTCGCACGCCGCCCTCACCGCCTACCTCACCGGCGGCGGGCGGGGCTTCTCCACCCACGGCTGGGACGGCGACGTGGATCCGCGTGCCCTGGTCGAGCAGTGACGTGCGTCATCGGGGCGGGGCTTGACGGGCACTGCGGCCAATAGGTGATCATGGGGCGTCACCTGTGCGCCTACGTTCGAACGACAGGAGTCGGAGAGTGGGAACCCCGCTGGCAGTCGCTGCGGTACAGCCCAGTTGGGCCGGGGCGGATGTCCTGGCCAACGCGGAACTGCACGCCCGGGCGATCGTGCGGGCCGAGGCCCGACTGGTCGTCTTCCCCGAACTCTCCCTCACCGGGTACGACCTCGGTGCGCCGTCACTCGCCACGGACGACAGCCGCCTCCGGCCGATCGTGGAAGCCTGCCGCGCGGCCGGCGCAGTCGCGCTGGTCGGCGCTCCGGCGCGGGACGCGGACGGCCGCGAGTACATCGCCACGCTGGCAGTGACCGGCGAGAGCGTGACCGTGGCCTACCGGAAAATGTGGCTCCACGGAGCAGAGTTCGACCGCTTCACCCCCGGCGAGAAGCCGACCGTGCTCACCGTCGACGGCTGGCGGCTCGGACTGGCCATCTGCTACGACGCGGCCGTGCCCCAACACGCCGCCGACACGGCGGCACTCGGAATCGACGCGTACGTCGCCAGCACCATCTACGGCCCGGACTCCCACAGTCGCCGCGACTCCCACATGCGTGAACGCGCCACCACCCACGCCACCTGGGTCGTCCTCGCCACAGCCGCAGGCCCCAGCGGCACCTTCGCCCACACCTCCGGCGGCTCGGGCATCTGGACACCGAACGGAGACCTCGCCACGCAGGCCGGCCCCGACGCGGGCCAGACCGTGGCGTTCAGTCTCCCCGCCCTGGCCTGACCAGCCGCGCCATCGACCCGCGCGCGGAACTGATGCCCCCGCCGGTGAGCCGGCCAACGTGACGCACCACCTGGAAGGTCAGGTTCACCCCGGCGCGCTCCAGGGGTCGGCGGCCCACTCGGTCGACCACGAGCACGCCTCACCGAACGCGGCGATCAGCTCGAACGGCAGCTCCCGATCCGCCTGCCCGATGGCCAGCGCAAGCCACCGACCGGAGGACGGCGGCTGCCACAGCCGCATGCTTGCGGCAACGTTGCTCAGGAAGCCGAGCGGCTCGGGAGCCACGAACTCGGGGTCCGGATGGTCGAACCCGAGATACGGCCACAACTCGACCGTCCTGGGGCTGCCCCAACGGGCGGTCAGCACGGTCGCCAGCGCATCGAGGTCGGCCGCCAGTTCCTCCTCGGCCGCGTCGACGGTCTCCGCGCTGCGGTCCTCCCAGAAGTCCCGACTCTCCCGCAACACGGCCACCCGGTACCCAGGCCCGCCCCACCCGCCAGCCGTGCCCGGTCGCTCCTCGTGCTCCGGGAACGGCCGGGCGCTCAGTTCGTCGATGAGCGACAGCTGGGCCTCGGTAAAACCCGTCGGACGGTGCTGACTTGCCATGCGCGCAGCCTAAACGCTGTCTCGGACGGTCCGGACCGGCGAACCCGTCAGGACGGCCGGCGACGCCGGTAGCAGGCCCAGGCCAGGGCCAGCACTACCGGCCCCCACAGCATTGCCGGCGTGATGCACACCCGGGCCAGGAGCATCACCATCCGTTGCTGTACCCCACCTCGGGCAGGACGCCCATCCAGGCGAGCGGGCCCGGCCGCGTTCCGCCGGCGGATACATCGTCTGCACGACGGACAGCACCTGCGGAACCATCAGCGCGGCGCACAGTCCCTGGACGACGCGGGCGCCGACGAGAGCGATCGTGTTCGGGGACAGCCCGCAGGCCGGCGAGGCGAGGACGAACCCGGCCGCGCCCAGGACGAACAGACGCTTGCGGCCGAAGAGATCGCCGAGCCGGCCGCCGGTGATCAGCGCGGCCCCGAAGGCGAGCGTGCAACCGGCGCCGATCCACTGGACGGTGGCGTACGGGCCGGGGGGTGAGGCGCATTTGGCCGCGAGGAGACAGCCCACTTGGATCTCTCCATGCTTCTCCGCACTGCGGGGTGTTACTGGGGCGTGAGGCGGTGCAGGGGCTGGTCCACCATGGGCGGGGAGCGGCAGCCGGAGCGCGTCCGGTGGGAACGTGCGACGTGGTGCGTGCGGTGCCGGTGTGGCACAACTGATGGGGTGGGGAGAGGGAATGAGCAGCAGTGAGGGTGACCGGGCGGCGTCGGTGATCGAGCTGGCGCAGGAACTCGTCCGCCGGCCGAGCAGGGCCGGCATCGACGACTACGGGCCGGTGCTCGAGGTGCTGGAGGACTGGCTCGGGGTCCGGGGCCTGCCGCACCGGCGGCTGCACCACCAGGGCGAGTCGGCGGGGCTGCTGGTGGAGATCCCCGGTGGGCGACCGGGTCGGTGGTGGGCGCTGGACGCCTGCGTGGACACCGCCCCGTGCGGCGACGAGAGCGCATGGTCGTTTCCCCCGGACAGCGGTGACGTCGTGTCGGGCTGGTTGCGGGGGAGGGGCAGCGCCGACTCGAAACTGGCAGCGGCGATGTTCTGCCACATCGCGGCCGACCTGGCGCCGCGCGCCGCCGAGTTGCACGGCGGCCTCGCCGTGCTGCTGGACGTCGACGAGCACACCGGCACCTTCGGCGGCGCGCGCGCCTACCTCGCCGACGAACACGCGGCCCGCCCGGAAGGCGTGATGATCGGCTACCCGGGCCTGGACGAGATCGTGGTCGGCGGCCGTGGCCTGTGGCGGGCGGTGATCGCCGTACCCGGCCCCGCCGGGCACTCCGGATCGAGCCGCACCCAGGTGGGTGCCGTCTCCCGCGCCGCCCACCTCGTCCGCCTCCTGGACGCGGCCCACCTGCCCGGCGCCGACGGCGCATCGGGGTTCCCGCTGGGGCCGAAGCTCACCGTCACCGCCTTCCACGGCGGCGCGGGCTTCTCCACCACACCGGACCTGTGCGAGCTGAACGTCGACGTGCGCACCGTCCCTGGCTTCGACGCCCGTGAGGCCGAGGCGCTGATCCGCAAGGCCGTCGCCGAACTGGACGCCGACATGCCTTCCCCACGGCCGACGGACGTCACGCCGGTGGCGAGCTGGCCGCCGTTCCGCCTGACCGAGGACGAGCAACCCGCCGCCGCACTGTTCGAGGCGACCGAGGCCCAGGGACTGCGCGTGCACGCGAAGGTCGCCGGTCCCTCCAACATCGGCAACCTGCTCGCCGGAGAAGGGATCCCGGCCACGGCCGGCTTCGGCGTGCCCTACGAAGGGCTGCACGGCACCGACGAGCGAGCACACCTCGCCGCACTGCCCCAGGTGTTCGCCGCCTACCGGCAGGCCGTCCTGAGCCTGCTGTCCCAGCCGTAGGCGGCCGCGTCCCAGCCGGGTCCCGGATTCTTTCCACCGCGATCCCATCGAGGCCCCAACTTCAGCTCTGGGGAGGAAGGTTGAGAATCGGTGCCGGATTGACGGCGGTGGAGAACCTGCGGACTGCCGGCTGCCCCGCACGGCACCCGTGGTGTCCTGGAGCTGCCCATCCGGGATCCGGTACCGGCACCAACGTCCTCAGCGTCTGCAACAAGAAGGAGTGGCACCTCGTGGTCAACATCCTCGACACCCTCACAGGCCTGCTGCCCCGTCCCGCCGACGTCCGTCCCAAGGACTGGGACTCGGTACGCCGACGGCTCGGTGCGGACCTCCCCGCCGACTACAAGGCCTTCATCGACACCTACGGCGGCGGCTACGTCGACAACTACCTGTGGATCCTCGAACCCGGCTGCGCCAACGAGTACTACGACCTCTTCGAGGCCATCGAGGAACGCGCCGAAGCCAACGAGTACCTGTGGTCCAGCAGCGAGCCGAAGCCCGCCCAACTCGACCACGCCGACGCCCGGATCATCCCCTGGGCCTCCACCGACAACGGCGAGTTCCTGTACTGGCTTGCCGAGCCGGGCCAGCACCCCGACCAGTGGACCGTCATGGTCAACGAAGCCCGCGGCCCCTGGTGGGAGCACTTCGACCTCACTCTCACCCGCTTCCTCGCCCGCTCCCTCACGGGCGAGACGCGCTCCGAGATCCTCTCCGACCTCTTCCCTTCCGATCCTCACGACTTCCGGCCCTCCGGCCTCTTCGGGTAAGGGGCAACCTCTTCGGGTAGGGGGCAACTGCCTTGCCGCCGGGGCGGTGCGGCCGGGCGGGTTTCCGGTCCGCAGGCGGCAATTGACCCATGATCTCCGGGCAGGATTGACCTTTGTGGCGGGCCATTCGGAACTCTAGGCTCGTGATCATGACGAACGTGAACCTGCCCGCGATGCTGACCCGCCGCACCGACGCCGAGACCTGTGCCGATCCCAGCAGCGTGATGACCCTGCTCGGCGAGTCGGACGCGACGCTCGGCGGTTTCACCAGCTACCGCTCCCGCTTCGCCGCCGGCGCGCCGGGGGCGCCGGCGCACTTCCACACGAAGGCGACGGAGCTGTTCTTCGTGCTCGGCGGCTCGCTGCGGGTGCTGATGGGCGATCAGGTCACCGTGCTGAACGAGGGCGATTTCCTGGCGGTGCCGCCGCGCACCCCGCACGCGTTCGCGGCCGCGCCCGGCGCGGAGGCCGATGTCCTGTTCGTCTTCACCCCGGGCCTCGGGCGGTTCGACTACCTGCGCCTGCTCGGCCGGGTCATGCGTGGCGAGGTCGATCCGAAGGAGATCGCCGAATCCGCGGAACGTTTCGACAACCACTACGTGGACAGCCCCGTCTGGCGTGCCGCACTGGAGGCATCCGCCTGAGCCCCCGCCGGACCGCACCGGTTCCGGTCCTGCGGGGGCGGCGATGCCCGGCGGCCCGGAGTGCGGCCGGGCTCAGTCGACGTCGGCGTCGCCCATGACGTGGAGGAGCCGGGACAGGACTCGGAGGCAGGCGTCGATGTCGGGGCCGGTGAGGTCGTCGGCGGCCTGGCGGAGGACTGCGCGTTCGCGGTCGAGTACCGCGGTGATGGCGGTCCGGCCCGGTTCGGTCAGCCGGATGAGGGAGGACCTCTGGTGGGCCGGGTTGGGAACGGACTCGACCAGGCCTTTCGCGGCCGCGTCGTTGACCATGCGCTGGACGAACTGGCGGCTGAGCGTCTGCGCCCTCCCCATCTGGGGGACGGTCATGGGCCCGTGGTCGCGCAGCAGGTTGAGCACGGCGCGGATTCCGGCCGACAGCCCGTCGGCGGACATGTCCTGCTCCACCGTGCGGTGGGTGCGCCGGTACAACGGCCCCACCAGGTCGAACACCTCGGTGAGTCGGTCCGTCAGCTCTTCGGGCACCGGGCCGGTGTCTGCTTCGTCCATACCGCCATGATGGCACCCCGGTTGTCATTCTCCCGCAGTAGTGACACCTTGGTTGTCATGAATGATCTGTTCTGGCTGGACACCGGCACCGGCAAACCCCTGGTCCTGCTGCACGGCGGCTTCCTGGACCACCGCATGTGGAACGACCAGATCCCCGCCCTCGCCACGCAGTACCGCGTCATCGCGCCAGACGCCCGCGGCCACGGCCGGTCCGCCAACGCCGCCGAACCGTTCCGGCACACCGACGACCTCGCCGCGCTGCTTCGACACCTGGACACCGGACCCGCGATCCTGGTGGGCGTCTCCATGGGAGGGAGCATCGCGGTCGACACCGCACTGGAACACCCCGAACTGGTCAGCGCCGTGGTCGTCAGCGGCGCCGGAACCAGCGAGCCGGACTTCACCGACCCGTGGACCCTCCGGACCTGGACCACCTGGCAGACGGCGATGGCCGCCGGCGACCTGAACGCCGCCGTCGACGCCTTCACGCTCTTCGCCGCCGGACCGGACCGCACCCTCGACGAACTCGCCCCCGACGTCGTCGGCCGCCTGCGCGAGATGACCCACAGCACCCTGTCCAAGCACACCGCCGGCGAACCCGACCTGCGCATCCCCATCCGCGACACCTGGAACCGCGCCACCCGCATCGACGTGCCCGTACGGGCCATCAACGGCGCCCTCGACTCGCCCGACCACATCACCATGGCCGAACGCCTCACCCGCGCCGCCCCCAACGGACACACCGTCACGATCGACGGGACCGCCCACTACCCCAACATGGAACGCCCGGAGGCCTTCAACAAGGCACTCGAAGACCTCCTGCGCACCCTGTGACCACACACTCACACCCCCCGGGCCGCGGCGCGCAATCTCCCGCCGCGCTGCTGTGCCCGGGGCCAGACGGGCGTCCTGTGCCGGCACTGTCGGTCGCGGGTCGTAGGTTCGGGCGGTGACGACCATTGACCCGCAGACCGCCGACCAGGTGCCCGACGTCCTGCCCGACCCGTGGGAGGTGCTGTGCGGGACGAAGTGGCCGGCGCTGGAGACCGCGTGCGGGTCGGGGGCGAAAGTGCCGCGGGTTCTGGTGCGGTTGCTCGACGAGGACCTGACGGTGCCTGAGAGGGCGTTTTGGTATTTTTGATCCCGTAAATGGCTTATGCTCATGCCATCTTGGTTACGTTATGCCCGATAGATGAACAACGTTAGTCACCTGGGCAGGGGATCGACTGTCCGTCTCGCCCGTATCCATGCCTTGAAGTCCGTCTGGTTTGAAGAAGTCACAGAAACGCCCAACAGGCAGCGGAACAGGACCCTCCGCCTCATCCGTGCCGATGCTGGGCCGTGAGCCAGCGGAAGCCGTACCCCAGTGACCTGTCCGACGCCCGATGGGCCCTCATCGAGCCGAAATTGACAGCCTGGAGGCAAGCCCGGCTCGACCGTCGGCCGACCGGCCAGCCCGCGAGGGTCGAACTGCGCGACGTATTCAACGCGATCCTCTACATCAACCGCACCGGAATCCCCTGGAAGTACCTCCCGCACGACTTCCCCAACCACGGCACCGTCTACGCCTACTACGCCGCCTGGCGCGACGAAGGAATCCTTGCCGAACTCAACTACGACCTCACCGGCCTGGCCCGCGTGAAGGAAGGACGCAAGCCCGAACCGACCGCGTCCGTCATAGACACCCAGAGCGTGAAGACCTCCACCAACGTCCCTCTGACCAGCCAGGGGACGGACGCCGCGAAGAAGATCGTAGGCCGGAAGAGGGGCTCATCACCGACACCATCGGCCTTATCCTCGCCGTGACCGCCACCGCCGCGAGCCTGTCCGAGAACGCCCTGGGAATCCACCTCCTCAATCAGGCCAAGAAGACCTATCCGAGCATCTCCAAGAGCTGGGTCGACACCGGATTCAAGAACGCCATGATCGAGCACGGCGCCGGCCTCGGAATCGACGTCGAAGTCGTCGCGAGAAAATCCGACGTCCGCGGCTTCCATGTCGTGAAGAGGCGCTGGGTAGTCGAACGAAGCCTGGGCTGGCTCATGTTGCGCCGCCGCCTCGCCCGCGACTACGAGACCCTGCCGGTCAGCTCCGAAGCCATGATCCACATCGCCTCGATCGACAACCTCACCAAACGCATAACGGACGAGACCACACCAACCTGGCGAGGGACCTACTAGCACATAAAGGGCAATTCGCTCACATCAAACGCCCTCTGAGACCCGGGAGGCACTCGGCGGCCTCGAGCCGGTTCGGCACCAGAACACCATCTACGGCGCGACCCCCGCGACCGCCCTGTTCGTCGCGGCGCTCCTCGCCCACCGCGCGCCACGGCGGGCGGGGGCGGCGGACGGTGTGGACGTGCAGCTGCTGAGCTGGCTCGCCGACGTCGCCCACGACTTCGACGACGCGTGCGTCGCGGCAGGAGACCGGTACTTCAACGGGCGCTATCTGGACGGCTACCCGGCCATGGTCGCCATACGCGCGCTGAGGCCGGTGCTTCACCGCGCCGTCGAGCCGTTCCTCGACGATCCCGAGGCCGCCGTCCGCGACACCGCACTGGCCGCCGCCCTCGCCCTCGCCGAACACCCCGCTCTGGCCCCGTACCGCGACGACCTCGCCGCCCGCGCTCGCCGCCTCCTGCTCACCGGCGACACCCGGTGGCGCCGTCGGCAGGCTCTCGACGCCCTGACCGCCTGGGGGCACGACACCACCGGCCTCGCCCGTCCCGGCGACGACAACCGCAGTCCCTACATCACCACCCAATCCCCCGACGCGGACTTCGCTGACCATCCGCCGTTCTGACAACTCCTCCCGCCACGGCCCCTCCGGCCCCGGGGTGCGGCGTGGACTCACCTGTGACGCCGGCTGGTCGGTTGCTCGTTGGTGTGGCGCTCCGAGCCTGCCGGCGGCGATCGGCGCGTGGGTCGACGGGGCGAAGAAAGGCGGGGTTCGGCGGCTCCAACATGCCGCGTTCTAGTGCCGCGTCAGGCAGCCTTTGCCCGTCAAGGAGCGGCGTCCGGTGCGTGCTATCGGCGTGCCGGACGGAAGCCCTCGTACTGGATGTACT
>NZ_JBIALQ010000009.1:303179-334117 GCF_042873545.1 Kitasatospora sp. NPDC004615 | reverse complement strand
GATGGTACTGCAGGGGGGACCCTGTGGGAGAGTAGGACGCCGCCGAACAATCATTCAGGGAAAGCCCCCCGCCTTTTGGCGGGGGGCTTTTTCGCATTTCCGGGGCATTTTCGGACGCCCCTCGGGGCGGGCGGGTGGAACGAGTCCGGTCTGTGATCGGTGGGCTGTTGTCTGGGCCGGGGGGTGGCGGCAGACTGCCCGTCATCGAGATTGGTCCAGACCACCGGCGGACGGGAGGGCTTCGGGGGAATGGGAGCGGACGGGTGGGGTTCGCCCGCGGGGGTTCGGCGGGCGGGGCAGCACGGGGTGGTGCTGGGAGCTGCTGCGGTGACGGTGCTGGTGGCGGTGGCGGTGTTGACCGCGCTGACGGCACTGACGGGGAGTTCGGTGACGCAGGGGATGCGGCACCGGTTGGCGGCGGATGCGCGGTTCTCGGTGTCGCTGTCGGGGCGGTACGCCGAGGGCGGGGACACGGCGGCGGATGCGCAGGTGCGGGCGGCGTTGCACCGGGCGTTGCCGGGGATGCCGGCGGAGATCGAAGAGGCGCTGCACGGGACGATGCCGTTGCGGACGCCGCTGCCGAAGGTGGCGGGGGCGGACTCGTCGCCGCTGGGGTTGGTGATGGCGCCGCTGGCGGTGACGGAGCCGCAGCGGGTGGCGGAGTTGGCGCAGGGGGCCTGGCCGACCGGGCTTGAGCAGGTGGCGGTGTCGGAGACGGCGGCGCGTCTGCTGGGGGTGTCGACGGGGGCGAAGTTGCCGTTGGCGCTGCCGGCCGGCGGGACCTTGTCGCTGACGGTGAGCGGGGTGTACCGGGAGCTGCCGGGGGCGGCGCGGCTGTGGCGGGCGTGGGGTGCGACGTCTGCGGTGGAGTCGCCGGAGCGGCTGGTGCTGGCGTCGCAGGAGTTGCTGCGGACGCATCCGCTGCTGCACGACCAGGTGGACGTGCAGTGGACGGCGGCGCCGGAGCCGGGGCAGGTGCGGCCGGAGGGGCTGGGGCTGCTGCGGGACCGGGTGGAGCGGCTGACGGGCGGTGATGTGAACCGGGCGGTGTTCCGGGGCGCGAGCCCGTCGCTGCAGGGGTTGCGGGCGTCGAGCGATCTGTCGGCGGCGTTGAACGATCTGCGGTCGCCGATGATGGTGGCGCGGTCGGGGATGCTGGTGCCGGTGACGATGCTGGCGGTGCTGTCGGCGGTGACGATGGTGCTGACGGCTCGTCAATTGACTGATTTCCGGCGGGCGGAGCTGCTGTTGCAGCTGGCGCGCGGTGCGGGTCGGGCCCGGCTGTTGGGTGCCGCGGCGGTGGAGTGGGCGCTGTGCACGGTGCCGGCGGCGCTGCTGGGGGTGTGGGTCGCGGGGCCGTTGCTGCGGTTGCTGGAGCGGCTGGGGCTGCCGGTGGACGGGGCGGCCGCGGAGGCGACGGGCGCGGCGGCCTGGGCGGTGGCCGGGGTGGCGCTGGTGCTGCACGGATGTGCGGCGCTGCTGCCGGTGCTGTGGACGGCGGACGGCGGCGAGCGGGAGACGCCGTCGCGCAGTGCCCGGCGGGCGGTGGCGCAGCGGGCCGGGGCGGACCTGGTGCTGGCGGCGGTGGCGGTCCTGGCCTATCTGCAACTGCGGCAGTACCAGGGGCTGTTGAGCCCGGCGTCGAGTGCGGTCGGGTTCGATCCGGTGCTGGTGGCGGCGCCGGTGGTGATGACGGTGGCGGCGGCGTTGCTGCTGTTGCGCTTGTTGCCGCCGCTGGGTCGGGGGTTGGAGGCGTTGGCCCGGCGCGGGCGGGGTCTGGTGGCTCCGCTCAGCGGTTGGCAGGTGAGCCGGGGCCGGGCGGGTCAGGCGGCGCCGGTGCTGTTGATGGCGTTGGCGTTGGCGGTCGGGGCGTTGACGACGACGGCGATCGCGGGTGAGGGGCCGAGCGATCGGGACCGGGCGGCGTTCGAGCTCGGGGCGGACCTGCGGGTGACGGGTGGTGAGCTTCCGGCGGGGGCGCGGCTGGCGGCGCTGTCGGCGGTGCCGGGGGTGGCGGCGGTGACGCCGGTGGCTTCGGTGGCGGGCCAGATCCAGGGGTCGCAGGTCTCGGTGCTGGCGGTGGACACGGCGGCGGTGGGGCCGGTGGCGACGTCGGAGCGGACGGCGCCGGGGGCCTGGACGCATGCGGTTCCGGCGGTCCGGGCGGATCTCGAACAGGGCGCGCTGGCCGACCAGTTGGCGTTGCTGCGGGACGACGAGGTGCCGGTGCACGGGATGCCGCTGGAGGGGCGTCCGTCGGAGCTGAAGGTGCGGGCGGCGGTGTCGGCGGCGGACCGGGTGGGCCAGGTGTGGCTGGTGGCGCAGGTGGAGGACGCGAGTGGCCTGGTGACGCAGGTGCAGGCGGAGCTGACGGCGGACGGGGTGGCCCGGTCGGTGTCGCTGCCGTTGGCGTCGGGGACGTTGCACTATCCGCTGCAGGTCACGCAGTTGGGGGTGCGGAGTGCGGCGCGGGGTTTCCCGCGGGCGACGCTCCGGCTGACGGTGTCGGCGGTCGAGGGGGCGAGCGTGCCGCCCGGCGCGAGCTGGGTGAACGTCACGCGCGGGGACGTCCGGGTGGCGGGCATGGGGTGCCCGGGCGTGACGGATCTGGGGGACCGGCGGGTCGAGGCGGGGGTGTGCGAGGTGTCGAAGCCCGAGGGCGGGCTGCTGTCGGCGGTGGTGCGCGGGGCGGATCCGACGCAGGGGGAGGCCTTGGACGGGGTGTCGTTCGGACTGCTGCCGCCGGGGGCGCCGAAGCGGGTGCAGGGGATGCCGGTGACGGGGTACCTGGTGCCGGCGCTGGTGAACGAGGCGTTCGCGCGGAAGATCCGGTTCGGGATCGGTGGCGAGGTGCGGCTGATGGGCGGCGCGGAGGACCTGTTCGGGCTGCGGATCGTCGGGGTGCTGCCGGAGCTGCCGGGTGGCGGGGACCGTGACAAGGCGCAGGTGCTGGTGGATCTGCCGGCGTTGTCGGCGGCGCGGTCGGGGCTGGGGCTGCCGCCGGTGACGGACGGGTCGTGGCTGCTGGCGGCGCAGTCGAGGGCCGGCGCGGAGCAGGCGGAGCGGGTGATCGCGGCGGATCCGCGGCTGGGCCGGGTGGAGAGCGTCCGGTCGCGGGCGGCGGCGCTGGCGGCGGATCCGTTCCGCTCGGGTCGGCGCAGTGCGCTGGTGCTGTCGTTGGCGCTGTCGCCGGTGTTCGCGGTGGCCGGGTTCACGGTGCACGCGGTGGGTTCGGCGCGCTCGAGGCGCCGGGAGTTCGCGGTGCTGCGGGCGATCGGGGTGCGGCGCCGGCAGTTGGCGGGGGTGCTGCGGCTGGAGCAGTTGGCCGTGGTGGGTTTCTCGGTGCTGCTGGGTGGGGCGCTGGGTGTCGCGCTGGCGGCGGTGGTGCTGCCGTTGATCGTGGTCGACGGGAGCGGCCAAGCGGTGTTCCCGTCCATGGAGTTGACGGTGGGCTGGGGCTGGACGGCGGCGGTGGTGCTGGCGACCGGCCTGGGGGTCGGCACGGTGGTGCTGGTGCTGTCGCGGATGTTGGCGCGGGTGGATCTGGCGCGTGAGCTGCGGGCGGGGGAGAGCGGATGAGGGGCCTCGGCGGGTTCGGTGGCTGGCGTCCGGCGCTGCGGGAGGCTCGGACGGGGTGGCCGGTGCTGGTGGTGCTGACGGCGCTGGCGGTGGTGCTGACGGTGGTGTCGCTGCTGTGGCCGCCGGTGTTCGACGGCCTGGCGACGAAGGAGCTGAGCCGCCGGCTGACGGTGGCGCAGGTGGACGGGCCGCTGGTGATGGCGCGGGCGTCGCTGAAGGCGCCGCGGAACTTCTACGGCAATTCCACGGCGCCGCAGTTCGGCTCGTTGGACAGTGACCTGACCCGGGTCGGGGAGACCCTGCGGCAGGGGGCGTCGGGGGAGTTGGCGCACACCCTGGTGCGGGTGTCGGGCTGGGCGCAGAGCGAGGGCATGAAGCTGTCGGGAGCGGGAGTGCCCGAGCCGGACGACAGTGGCACGTCGGTGTCGCTGGCGTACGCGCAGGACGCGGCGGACCGGGTGCGCTGGACGGCGGGCCGGGCGCCGGCGCAGCCGGACGGGGCGAAGGAGGCTCCGATCGAACTGGGGATGTCCCGCCAGGGGTTGGAGCAGTTCGGGCTGACGGTCGGGCAGCGGGTGAAGCTGGAGGGGCAGACGGAGGCCACCGAGGCGGTGGTGGTCGGCGAGTTCGAGCCGCTCGACGGCGCGGACGACCTCTGGCGTGAACTCCCCTTGCTGAACTCGCCGTTGTACGCGCCGGAGCCGAACGGGTACGTCCGGTACGGGCAGGCGCTGGTGGCTCCGGCGGGGCTGGAGGCGCTGGAGGCGCGCGGGTCGCTGTCGGTGTCGGCGACCTGGGCGTTCCAGGCGGCGCAGCAGCCCTGGGGGACCGGTGGCACGGCTGCGGGTACGCGTGAACTGGCAGTCGGGGCAAAGGGGTTCACCAGGTCGGCGGTGGACCGGGTGTGCGGCGAGATCGTCTCGGATTCGCTGCCGTGCCCGGCGGGGGTGCGGACGGTGTCGCCGCCGCAGGTGCAGGAGCGGCTGTCGGTGCTGATGGACCGGTTCGCGGAGCAGCGGGCCCGGACGGTGTCGTTGCAATCGTTCGCGCTGGCCGGGCTGTTGGCGATCGGGGTGTCCACGGCGGTGGCGGCGGCCCGGCTCGGGGCGCGGCGCCGGGAGGCGGCGCTGACGCTCCAGCGGGCGCGCGGGGCGGGTGAGATCGCGCTGGCGGCCGTGCGGGCCCTGGAGGCCGTTCCTGCGGTCCTGGTAGGGGTGTTGGCGGGTTGGCTGGCGTCCCGGTCGCTGGCGGGGGAGCGGCCGCTCGGTGCGTGGTGGCCGGCGCTGCTGGCGGCCCTGCTGGTGGCGGGCGCGCCCGCGGTGGCGGTGTGGTGGCAGGGTCGGGCGGTCCGCCGGGCGGGCCGAGAGCCGGTGCAACGGCGGGGCCTGAAGCGGGCGTTGGGCCTG
Source organism: Kitasatospora sp. NPDC004615 (assembly GCF_042873545.1). Lineage (NCBI taxonomy): Bacteria > Bacillati > Actinomycetota > Actinomycetes > Kitasatosporales > Streptomycetaceae > Kitasatospora > Kitasatospora sp. NPDC004615. The sequence goes on along the minus strand of NZ_JBIALQ010000009.1, from coordinate 329,132 downwards.
TCGGCGCGGGTCGTGGTGGAGGGCACGGTGCTGGCGCTGGCGGCGGCGGGCGTGCTGCAGTTGCGGCTGCGCGGCGCGGTGTCGGCGGCGGCGACCGACCCGGATGCTCAACTGGCCCTGGTGCCGGTGGTGTTGGGCCTGGCGGCGGTGGTCGTGGTGCTGCGGGTGTACCCGGCGCCGCTGCGGGTGCTGACCGGCTGGGCGCGGCGGCGGCGCGGCACGGTCGCGCTGGTCGGCCTGTCGCAGGCCGGGCGGCGTTCCGCGGCGGCGGCAACGGCGTTGCTGGTGCTGGTGCCCGCGCTGGCCTGCGCGGTGTTCGGCGCACTGGTGTCCGGGACGGTGCGGCAGGGCCGGGTGGAGGCCGCCGAGTGGCGCACCGGCGGGGACGCGGTGGTCCTCGGGCCGTCGCAACGCCCGTTGCCACTTGAGGAGTTGGCGAAGGTGCCGGGCGTCGGCGGGGTGCTGCCGGTACGCGGCGGGGTGGCCGTGCTGACCGCCGACGAGGACGGCTCGGTGGTCAAGGGCGTCGGCCTGGTCGGCGTCGACCGGGCGGCGCTGGAGGCGGTGGAGCCGGGCTCCCCGGTGGCGGCGGCGCTGTCCGGCGGCGCCCTGTCCGCACCGCTCGCCGCGCGCGCGGAACTGCCCGCGCTGGCCGACGCGAAGACCGCTGCGCGCTACCCCGAGGGGTCGTTCGACGCGGACGCCGGGGCGACCAGGTTCCGGGTCCGGATCGTCGGCGTGCTGCCCGCCGGGGCGGACCGGGACCGGGCGATCGGCCCGGTGGTCGGCGACGTCGCCACCGGCCCGCTGCTGGTGTTCGGCGGGCCCGCCGCGGACCGGCTGCCCCGGCAGACCGGGCAGCGCAACGCCGCGGTGCTGTTCGCCGAGCCCGGCCGGCCCGGCTCGCCGGCCGGTGCGCAGCGGATCGACGGGGCCCGGCTGCGGGCCGTGGTCGCGGCCTCGGCGGCGACCGGGGGCGCGGGTGGCGCAGGGGCGGCCGGTGGTGCGGTGCTGCGTGGGGCGCCGGTGGAAGTCCGCGATCTGGCAGGGCAGTTGAGGGAGTCGGCGGACGACGGGCTGGTGTCGGCGCTGGAGCTGGCGTTCCGGACGGCGGCGGCGATCGGGCTGCTGCTCGGGCTGGCGGCGGTGGTCCTGGAGCTGCTGCTCGGCTCGGCGGAGCGCGGGCGGATGCTCGCGTACCTGCGGACGCTGGGGCTGGACGGGCGCTCTGCGGCGGGCGTCCAACTGGTGCAGCTGCTCCCGGTGATGGCGGCGGCGGTGGTCGGCGGGACGGTGCTCGGCCTGGGGCTGCCGTGGCTGCTCGGGCCGGCGCTGGAACTGCGGGCGTTCACGGCGGGGCCGGGGGCGCCGGCGTTCGCGCCGGACTGGCTGACGATAGCTGCCGCCGCTCTGGCGCTGCTGGTGCTGGTGCCGTGTGCGGCGGCGCTGGAGGGGGTGACGGGGCGGCGGCGGGTGCCCCAGTTGCTCCGGCTTGGTGAAGGAGCGCAGTAGCCGGTTCAAAAACGGACAGTGCAACGGGGTCGTGCGTCGTCGGCGTGCGGTCCCGTCGCGCTTGGCTGCGCAGTTCCGCCCCCTCGATTTGCTGGGGGGACCCCTGGCGGGGCGCGAAAGTTAGGGGTGTCAGTGGCGCGCGGTAGGTTCATCGGTGCGATGTGTCCTGATTGTGGGTGAGGTGTCCGTTGCAGTTGGCGCAGGTGGAGGGGGTCCTGGAGCGGGTCACGTACGCCAATGAGGACACGGGGTACACGGTGGCGCGGGTGGACACCGGGCGTGGGGCGAATGATCTGTTGACGGTGGTGGGGGCGCTGCTCGGGGCGCAGGTGGGGGAGAGCCTGCGGTTGTTCGGGCGGTGGGGGTCGCATCCGCAGTACGGGCGGCAGTTCACGGTGGAGAACTACACGACGGTGCTGCCGGCCACCGTGCAGGGCATTCAGCGGTACTTGGGTTCGGGGTTGATCAAGGGGATCGGGCCGCGGTTCGCGGAGCGGATCGTGGAGCGCTTCGGGGTGGAGACCCTGGAGGTGATCGAGAACGAGCCGAAGCGGCTGATCGAGGTGCCGGGGCTGGGGCCGAAGCGGACGAAGATGATCGCCAAGGCGTGGGAGGAGCAGAAGTCCATCAAGGAGGTGATGGTCTTCCTGCAGAGCGTCGGGGTGTCGACGTCGTTGGCGGTGCGGATCTACAAGCAGTACGCGGACGCGTCGATCGGGGTGGTGAAGAACCAGCCGTACCGGCTGGCGGCGGATGTGTGGGGCATCGGGTTCCTGACGGCGGACCGGATCGCGCAGGCGGTGGGTATTCCGCACGATTCGCCGGAGCGGGTGAAGGCGGGCCTGCAGTACGCGTTGTCGCAGTCCACCGACCAGGGGCACTGTTATCTGCCGGAGGAGCGGCTGATCGCGGACGGGGTGAAGCTGCTGCAGGTGGATGTGGGGCTGGTGATCGACTGCCTGGCGGAGCTGGTCGCGGCGGAGGGCGTGGTGCGCGAGCGGCTGCCGGGTGGGGACGGGCTGGAGGTCACCGCGGTGTATCTGGTGCCGTTCCACCGGGCGGAGATCTCGCTGGCGGGCCAGTTGCTGCGGCTGTTGCGGGCCGAGGAGGACCGGCTGCCGTGGTTCCGGGGGGTGGACTGGCCGGCCGCGCTGAGCTGGCTGGCGAAGCGGACGGGGGCGGAGCTCGCCCCGGAGCAGGAGCAGTCGGTGCGGCTGGCGCTGACCGAGCGGGTCGCGGTGCTGACCGGCGGGCCGGGCTGCGGCAAGTCGTTCACGGTGAAGTCGATCGTGCAGTTGGCGCTGGCGAAGCGGGCGAAGGTGGTGCTGGCGGCGCCGACGGGGCGGGCGGCGAAGCGGTTGGCGGAGCTGACCGGCGCGGAGGCGTCCACCGTGCACCGGTTGTTGGAGCTGAAGCCGGGCGGGGACGCCGCGTACGACCGGGACCGGCCGTTGGACGCGGACCTGGTGGTGGTGGACGAGGCGTCGATGCTGGATCTGATCCTGGCGAACAAGCTGGTCAAGGCGGTCGCGCCGGGTGCGCACCTGCTGTTCGTGGGGGACGTGGACCAGCTGCCGTCGGTGGGTGCGGGCGAGGTGCTGCGTGACCTCCTGTCGCCGGGCAGCCCGATCCCGTCGGTGCGGCTGACCCGGATCTTCCGGCAGGCCCAGCAGTCGGGTGTGGTGGTGAACGCGCACCGGATCAACGAGGGCCTGCCGCCGCTGACCGACGGCCTGCCGGACTTCTTCCTGTTCGCGGAGGACGACACGGAGCGCGCGGCGGGCCTGACGGTGGACGTGGTAGCCCGACGCATCCCGCAGCGCTTCGGTCTGGACCCGCGGCGCGACGTCCAGGTGCTGGCACCGATGCACCGCGGCCCGGCGGGGGCGGGCGCGCTGAACACGCTGCTCCAGTCGGCGGTCACGCCGGCTCGCGAGGGCCTGCCCGAGCGGCGTTTCGGTGGGCGGACGTTCCGGGTCGGCGACAAGGTGACGCAGATCCGGAACAACTACGACAAGGGGCGCAGCGGCGTCTTCAACGGCACAGTGGGCGTCGTGACCTCGCTCAGTGTGGACGATCAGCGGCTGACGGTGATGACCGACGAGGACGAGGAGATCCCGTACGACTTCGACGAACTCGACGAGCTGGCGCACGCGTACGCGGTGACGATCCATCGTTCTCAGGGCAGTGAATACCCGGCGGTGGTGATTCCCGTCACGATGTCGGCGTGGCCGATGCTTCAGCGCAACCTGCTGTACACCGCGGTGACGCGGGCGAAGAAGCTGGTGGTCCTGGTGGGGTCGCGGAAGGCGATCGGGCAGGCGGTGCGGGCGGTGAGCGCCGGGCGGCGGCACTCCGCGCTGGACCACAGATTGGCCTCGGGGCGTGGTTCAGGGGGTACGGTACGGGCAGAGGTTGTCTTGACGTGAAGAGATTTAGGGCGGAACCTGGTCTGGTGCCGATCTTGTCCGGTTCACACCGGCTGCGGCAGCAGAGTTTGTAGGCCCTGGTCCTTTCCCGGGTCACCCCCGGTGCGCGGCCGTCCTTCGGATGGGGGATCGTTGAGACAGTCAGGGCAGCCGGATGAGGATCAATTTCGTCGGTGAGGAAGACGTGAGCGACAAATCGGTAGTACTGCGGTACCAGGACGGCGAGTACGAGTACCCCGTCGTCGAGAGCACTGCGGGCAACGCCGGCTTCGACATCTCGAAGCTGCTTCCGCAGACCGGCCTGGTCACCCTGGACAACGGTTTCGGCAACACCGCCGCCAACAAGTCCGCGATCACCTTCATTGACGGTGACGCCGGCATCCTGCGCTACCGCGGCTACCCGATCGAGCAGCTGGCCGGCGAGGCCAACTTCATCGAGACCGCCTACCTGCTGATCAACGGCGAGCTGCCGAACGCGGGCGAGTTGGCGACGTTCAGCAACGAGATCACCCAGCACACCCTGCTGCACGAGGACGTCAAGCGCTTCTTCCAGGGCTTCCCGCGGGACGCCCACCCGATGGCGATGCTGTCCTCGGTGGTCGGCGCGCTCTCCACCTTCTACCCGGAGAGCCACAACCCGTTCGACGCGGACCAGCGCCACCTGTCGACGGTGCGCCTGCTGGCGAAGCTGCCGACGATCGCGGCGTACGCGTACAAGAAGGCGATGGGCCAGCCCTTCGTCTACCCGCGCAACGACCTCGGCTATGTCGAGAACTTCCTGCGGATGACCTTCGCCGTCCCGGCCGAGGACTACGAGCTGAACCCGGTCGTGGTCAACGCCCTGGACAAGCTGCTCATCCTGCACGCCGACCACGAGCAGAACTGCTCCACCTCGACGGTGCGCCTGGTCGGCTCCTCGCACGCCAACCTGTTCGCCTCGATCTCGGCGGGCATCTCGGCGCTCTGGGGCCCGCTGCACGGCGGCGCCAACCAGGCCGTGCTGGAGATGCTGGAGCAGATCAAGAACGACGGCGGCGACGTCGACGCCTTCATCCGCAAGGTGAAGAACCGCGAGGACGGCGTCAAGCTGATGGGCTTCGGCCACCGCGTCTACAAGGCGTTCGACCCGCGCGCCGCGCAGGTCAAGGTGCTCGCCCACGAGGTGCTGGCCCAGCTCGGCAAGTCCGACGAGCTGCTGGAGATCGCCCTCAAGCTGGAGGAGCACGCGCTCAAGGACGACTTCTTCGTCTCGCGTCGCCTCTACCCGAACGTGGACTTCTACACGGGTCTGATCTACCGCGCGATGGGCTTCCCGACCAGCATGTTCACCGTGCTGTTCGCGCTCGGCCGGCTGCCCGGCTGGATCGCCCACTGGCACGAGATGATCAAGGACCCGACCAGCCGGATCGGCCGCCCGCGGCAGATCTACACCGGCGTCGAGATCCGCGACTACGTGCCGCTCGACGGCCGCTGAGCGAGCCGCGACCGAACGAAGGGGCCCGGCCCCCGGCCTCCCGATGAGGGAGGCGGGGGCCGGGCCCCTTTTTCGATGCCGTGGTGCTGGTCGTTGGGGCGCACGGCGCCCGGGACGGACCCCGGGTGGGGAACGGCCGCTCAAAGCAATCCCCGGGCTCCCGGATCCGGCCCGGCGCCGTGCGCGAGGGCCGTCGACGAATCGACGACCGTCCGGGGCCCGCCGGAGCCCCGCTCTACAAAAGGTAAGACGTAACAGGGGGCGCAGAGTTACGCCAGGGGGGTGTGAGTTGCCTCTCTCCACTCTCCGTGTGCATCCGCGCACCCGGACGGCGGAGCGCATATCACACCGCACGGTGAGCGCGCGACGTCACCCACCCCGCAGACACCGCAACCCAGCGTGATAGGAATCGTGGCAATCCGGTACGGACCGCCTGCCATCCGCTGAGCGGTGAACGGTCAGGGAGGGAGTCCGCTATGGCCAGGAACGTTGTTGTCACCGGTGGAGGAACCGGCATCGGCCTCGAGGTGGCCCGGCGCTTCGCCGAGGCCGGCGAGCAGGTGGTGATCGTCGGCCGCCGTCCCGGCGTCCTCGACCACGCCGCCGCCGAACTCGGCCCCAACGTCACCCCGTTGGTGTGTGACCTCGCCGACCCGGACGCCGTGGAGGCCGCCCTGGCCGAACTGCCCGCCCGGATCGACGTGCTGGTCAACAACGCCGGCAGCCGGGAGACGGTGTTCGGCGCCGGCCCGCACGCCGTACTGGCCCGCTGGCGCGGCGACTTCGAACGCAACGTGCTCACCGCCGTGCTGCTCACCGAGTCCGTCCGCGACCGGCTCACCCCCGGCTCCGGCCGGGTCATCACCGTCTCCTCGATCGCCGCGCTGCGCGGCGCCGGCTCGTACGGGGCGGCGAAGGCCTCGCTGCACGCCTGGAACAACTTCCTGGCCGCCCAGCTCGGCCCGTCCGGGATCACCGCCAACATCGTGGCGCCCGGCACGGTGGCGGGCACCGAGTTCTTCGGGCCGCGCCTGGACGAGGCGGAGGTCGCCCGCCGCTCGGCGCGCACTCTGCTCGGCCGGATCGGCGAGTCCGGCGAGGTCGCCGCCGCCGTGTGCTTCCTCGCCTCCGAGGAGGCCGGGTTCATCACCGGCGAGATCCTGCACTGCAACGGCGGTGAACTGCTCGGCCGTTGACCGGGCGGTTGGTGCTCAGGCCGGTGCTCAGGCCGGCTGGAAGCGGCGCAGCCGCAGGCTGTTGGTGACCACGAAGACCGAGGAGAACGCCATGGCGGCGCCCGCGATCATCGGGTTGAGCAGGCCGGTCGCCGCCAGCGGCAGGGCGGCGACGTTGTAGGCGAAGGCCCAGAACAGGTTGCCCTTGATGGTGGCGAGGGTCCGGCGGGAGAGCCGGATCGCGTCCGCCGCGGAGCGGAGGTCGCCGCGGACCAGGGTCAGGTCGGCGGCCTCGATGGCGGCGTCGATGCCGGTGCCGATGGCCAGGCCCAGGTCGGCCTGGGCGAGGGCGGCCGCGTCGTTGACGCCGTCGCCGACCATGGCCACGGTGCGTCCTTCGGCCTGGAGGCGCCGGACGGTGGCGACCTTGTCCGCAGGCAGCACCTCGGCGATCACGTCCTCGGTGGGGATGCCGACCTCGGCCGCCACCGATTCGGCCACCAGCCTGTTGTCGCCGGTCAGCAGCACCGGACGCAGACCCAGGGCCCGCAGTTCGGCGATCGCCTCGGCGCTGGTCGGCTTCACCGCGTCCGCGACCTCCAGCACGGCGCGCGCCGCGCCGTCCCAGGCGACGGTGACGGCGGTGCGGCCGGCCCGTTCGGCGGCGGCCCTGGCGTCGGCGAGGGCGGGCGGCAGGGGGGTGTCGGCGAGCAGCGCGGCGCGTCCGGCCAGCACCTGGTGGCTCTCGACGGTGCCCCGCACGCCCAGGCCGGGGACGTTCTCGAAGCTCTCGACCGGCTTCAGCTCGCCGAACTTCTCCTGCGCGGCGGCGGCGACGGCCTGGGCGATCGGGTGCTCGGAGGCGTGCTCCAGGGCGCCGGCCAGCCGCAGCGCCTCGTCCGCGGTGGTGCCCTCGGCGGTGTGGACGGCGGTGAGGGTCATGCGGCCGGTGGTGACGGTGCCGGTCTTGTCGAGGACGACGGTGTCGACCTTGCGGGTGTTCTCCAGGACCTCGGGGCCCTTGATCAGGATGCCGAGCTGGGCGCCGCGGCCGGTGCCGACCATCAGGGCGGTCGGGGTGGCCAGGCCGAGGGCGCAGGGGCAGGCGATGATCAGGACCGCGACGGCGGCGGTGAACGCCTCGGTGGGACTGTCGGTGACCAGCAGCCACCCGACCAGGGTGGCGAGGGCGATCAGGATGACGGCGGGCACGAAGACGGCGGAGATCCGGTCGGCGAGGCGCTGGGCGGCGGCCTTGCCGTTCTGCGCGTCCTCGACGAGCTTGGCCATCCGGGCGAGCTGGGTGTCCGCGCCGACCCGGGTGGCTTCGACCACCAGCCGGCCGCCGGCGTTGACGGTCGCGCCGGTGACGAGGTCGCCGACGGCGACCTCGACGGGCACGGACTCGCCGGTCAGCATCGAGGCGTCCACGGCGGAGCTGCCCTCGACCACGGTGCCGTCGGTGGCGATCTTCTCGCCGGGACGGACCACGAACCGGTCGCCGACCGCGAGCCGGTCGATCGGGACGCGGGTCTCGCGGCCGCCGCGCAGCACCGCCACGTCCTTGGCGCCGAGGTCGAGCAGGGTGTGCAGGGCGGCGCCGGCGCGGCGCTTGGAGCGGGCCTCCAGCCAGCGGCCGAGCAGGATCAGGGTGGTGACGGCGGCGGCGGTCTCCAGGTACAGGGTGGAGGAGGCGGCGGTGCGGTCGACGGTGAAGGCGAAGGAGTGCCGCATGCCGGGCATCCCGGCGTGCCCCCAGAACAGCGCCCACACCGACCAGCCGAAGGCCGCGAGGGTGCCGAGCGAGACCAGGGTGTCCATGGTGGCGGCGCCGTGCTTGGCGTTGGTCCAGGCGGCGCGGTGGAACGGCCATCCGCCGTAGACGACGACGGGGCCGGTGAGGGCGAAGGACAGCCACTGCCAGTTGTCGAACTGGAGGGCCGGGACCATCGAGAGCAGCACCACCGGGAGGCTGAGCACGGCGCTGATCAGCAGCCGTTCGCGCAGCGGGTCGGGCTCCGGCGCGGGGGCCTCCGGCTCGGGCTCGGGGGCCGGCGGGAGTTCGGCGGTGTAGCCGGTCTTCTCCACGGTGGCGATCAGGTCGGCGACGCTGGTGCCGGGGCCGAAGTCCACCCGGGCCTTCTCGGTCGCGAAGTTGACGCTGGCCTCGACGCCGTCGATCCGGTTCAGCTTCTTCTCGATCCGGGCGGCGCAGGACGCGCAGGTCATACCGCCGATCGCCAGTTCGACGCGCTCCCGGGGCCCGGCGGGGGCGGCGGGATCGGTGGTGGTGCTCATCGGCTCGTTCTTTCTCGGCGGCGGCGCGGGGGCGGGCATGCGGCCCACCCCCGGCGGCGGGTCAGACGGCCCGGCCAACCAGCTCGTAGCCGGCCTCGTCCACGGCGGCGGCGATCTGCTCGTCGCTGACCGGGGACTCGGCGGTCACGGTGACGGTGCCGGCCTTGGAGTCGGAGGAGACCGCGGTGACGCCCGCAAGGACGGAGACCTCGCCGTTGATGGCCTTCTCGCAGTGGCCGCAGCTCATGCCGCTGACGTTGTAGGTGACGGTGCTGGACATGGAAACCTCCGGGACGCTCGCGCTTGTACCGACAGGAACAGCATACCCCCCAGGGGTATTCCGTCCAGGGGTGACCGGCGTTTTCTTCGGCCGGAGCAACCAGCGGCCCGAACCCGAGCCTAGTCCGCGGCCGCCGCCCGTCCGTAACGCCGGGCGACCCGCCGCCACCCGTGGCGCCGAACGGCCCGACCGCCCGCCGAGGCCCGCCCGGTCGAGAAGGGCGGGGTGGACGGCGGTCCGATATGTTCGGAAATGTGCAACATCGACGCCGGGAACGGACGCCGGCCACCGGGAGCGGCGATGTGCCGTCCTCCTGGCGTCGGGCCGCGTTGCTCGCAGACCTGCAGGACATCCCCCTGCTGCTCCGCTCCGCACCCGCGCTGATGGCCATCGGCCTGGTGACGATGGCCGACCTGCTGGCCGGGTCGAGCACCTACCTGGCGCCGCTGATGGTCGTCGTGCCGTCCGTCGCCGCGCTCACCCTCACACCGCGCGAGCTGCTCGGGACGTGCCTGCTCGGCCTGCTGGCGATGCTGGCCCTCAACCGCTACTACGACCGGGTCACCGCCCCGTCCGACAGCCGGTTCCTGTTCGGCGCGGCGATCAGCTACATCGTGCTGAGCGCGTTCAGCGCCTGGGTCGCCGAACTGCGGATGCGACGAGCCCAGGCCTTCGCGGCCGTCAGCTCGGTCGCGGAGGCCGCCCAGCGGGCGCTGCTGCGCCAGCCCGACCCGGTCGTCGGGCCGCTGCGGCTGGCCGTGCACTACGTCTCCGCCGCGGACGCCGCCCGGATCGGCGGCGACCTGTACTCCGTGCTGGAAACCCCGCACGGCACCCGGGTGCTGGTCGGCGACGTCCGCGGCAAGGGGCTCGGCGCGGTGCAGACCGCCGCCGTGGTGCTCGGCGCGTTCCGCGAGGCCGCCTACGACGAGCAGCGGCTGCCGGACGTCGCCGCCCGGATCGAGGCCAGCATGCACCGGCACGTCGCCGACGGGGAGTTCACCACCGCGCTGTTCGCCGAGTTCCGCGCCGCCGGCCACGTCGACCTGGTGCACCTCGGCCACGTTCCGCCGATCCGGGTCGGTGCCGACGGCCGCGCCGAGGTGCTGGAGGCCGCCGACCCGTGGCTGCCGCTCGGCCTCGGCGACCTCGCCGCCGGCGCACCCCGCTCCATCACCGTCCCGTTCGGCCCGCAGGACGTCCTGGTGCTGTGCACCGACGGCGTGATCGAGGCCAAGGGCCGCAGCTCCGGAACGTTCTACCCGCTGGCCGAACGGGTCGGCCCGCTGGTCAAGGACGGCTGGCGGTCACTGACCGAGCTGGACACCGCCGTCGCCCACCTCTACGGCGACCTGCTGGAACACACCGGCGGCGAACTCGGCGACGACGCGCTGCTGCTGCTGATCACCCGGCCCGGCGAGGCGCAGGCCGATCACTTGGCGTCGCCGTAGCAGTCGACCACGGCGGTGCTGAGCGGGAACCGGACCGGGGTGTCGCCGAACACCAGGGCCGACGCCTCGTCGGCCGCCGCCGCGACCTCGGCGGCCACCGCGTCCGCCAGGTCGGCCGGGGTGTGCACCACCACCTCGTCGTGCTGGAAGAACACCAGGTGCGGGCGGTCCGGGCCGGAACGCAGCGCGGCCAGCCGGCGGCGCAGCGCCGCCAGCAGGGCCAGCGCCCAGTCGGCGCCGGAGCCCTGGATGACGAAGTTGCGGGTGAAACGGCCCCGGGCGCGGGCCGAACGGCCGCCCGCCTCGCCGGACTCCGGGGCCTCGGTGAGGTCCAGCCAGTCCGCCGACGGCGGCGGGCAGACCCGGCCCAGCCGGGAGGAGACCACGCCGCCGTCCTCGCCGGTGCGGGCCGCGGCCTCCACGTAGCCCATCGCGTCCGGATAGCGGCGGCGCAGCGTGTTCAGCAGCGGGCCGATGCCGCCGCCCGTCTGGCCGTACATCGCGCCCAGCAGGCCCAGCTTGGCCTTCTCCCGGTCGCCCTGGAAGGCGCTGGCGGCGAGCGCCGCGTACAGGTCGCCGCCGGCGGCAGTGCGGGCCAGGCCGCGGTCGCCGGACAGCGCGGCCAGCACCCGCGGCTCCAGCTGCGCGGCGTCCGCGACCACCAGCAGCCAGCCCGGGTCGGCGACCACGGCGCGGCGCAGGGTGCGCGGGATCTGCAGCGCGCCGCCGCCCCGGGAGGCCCAGCGGCCGGTGACCACGCCGCCCACCACGTACTCGGGGCGGAACCGGCCGCCGCGCGCCCACGCCGCCTGCCAGGCCCAGCCGTGCGCGGCGTGCAGCCGCGACAGCTCCTTGTAGCGGACCATCAGGGCCGCCGCCGGGTGGTCGACCGCCTTCAGCTCCCAGGAGCGGGTGGACGACAACTGGATGCCGCGATCGGCGAACGCCTTGATCACCTGGGTGTGCGAGTCCAGGTTGAACGGCCGCGCGCCGAGCGCCTGCTGCACCTCCAGGGCGAGATCGGACAGCTTCGAGGGCAGCGTGCCCGGAATGGTCGGACGCGGGCCCAGCAGCTCGGTCAGCAGCGCGTCGTGCACGTCCGCGCGCCACGGCAGCCCGTCGTACGCCATCTCGCAGGCCAGCAGCGCCCCCGCCGACTCGGCCGCCACCAGCAGCCGGAACCGGGACCGGGCCGCCGGATCGGCGATCGCCGCGAGCCGCCGCAACTGCTCCGCGTGGACGGCCACCGTGGCCTCCAACGGATCGGTGCCGGGCGGCAGTTGCAGCCGGTCCGGGGCGAACAGGCCGTCCTCGTCGGGCAGCGCGCCCTCCGGCAGGTCGGCCGGCACCGGCAGCCCGCGCAGCCGCGCCCACGCCGCGCCCAGCGAACGCGGCGCACCGAACCGGCCCTCCCGGCCGAGCAGCAGCGCCTCCGTCAACCGCAGGTCGTGGCAGCGCGCCACCCGCTCCGGCAGCGCGGCCAGCAGCGGGCCGTAAGCGGTGTCGGCGGTCGGCCACACCCAGCGCGGCGCGTGCTCGGCCTCCACCGCCGCGACCGCCTCGGCCAGCCGCGGCACCCGCTCGGCCGGGCCGAGCGGGGAACCGTCCTCGGCCAGCGGGCGCAGCCGCCCGCCCGGGCCGTGCGGGTCGGGCACCAGGGCGTATCGCACGGGGCGGCTCCTTCCGGGGGCGGGCAGGTTTCGTGCCGCGGCTTCGTGCTGCGGCTTCGTGCTGCGGCGGGGGACCTGTCGACGGTAGCCGGTACCGGTGACAGCCCACGTCAGCGGTGCTTGTGGGGATTCGGTGTTCCGCCCGGGCCCGGCGCCCCGTAGGGTCGGCGGACATGAGCGACAATCCCTTCTTCTCGCCCAGCACCCTGGTGTTCGAGCTTCCGCCCTTCGCCGAGATCCGGGAAGAGCACTACCGTCCGGCGTTCGAGCGGGGCATGGCCGACCAGCTCGCCGAGGTCGCCGCGATCGTCGCCGACCCGGAGCCGCCGACCTTCGACAACACCGTGGTGGCGCTGGAACGTTCCGGCGCGGTGCTGCGCCGGGTGAGCGTGGTGTTCGAGAACCAGGACTCCTCCGACACCACCCCCGGAGTCCAGGCCCTCGACGCCGAGATCAGCCCCCGGCTGGCCGCCCACTCCGACGCGATCCACCTCGACGCGGCGCTGTTCGCCCGCATCGACACCCTGCACCGCACCCGCCACGAACTCGGCCTGGACGCCGAGTCGCTGCGCCTGCTGGAGCGCCACCACACCGCCTTCGTCCGGGCCGGCGCCCGCCTCGACGAGGCCGGCCAGCAGCGGCTGCGCGAGATCAACACCCGGCTCGCGGCCGACGCCGCAGCGTTCCGCAAGAACACCCACGAGGCCTCGCTGGCCGGCGCCATCGTGGTGGACAGCGCCGACGCCCTCGACGGGCTGCCCGACACCGCGATCGCCGCCGCCGCCGAGAACGCCCGCGCGCTCGGCCACGACGGCCACTGGGTGCTCAGCCTGAAGAACTTCTCCAACCAGACCGAACTCGCCGAGCTCACCGACCGCGCCCTGCGCGAGCGCCTGCTCACCGCCTCGCTGCGCCGCGGCCTGGACACCAACGGCCCGCTGGCCGCCCGGATGGCCGCGCTGCGCGCCGAACGCGCCGCGCTGCTCGGCTACGACAGCCACGCCGCGTACGTCGTCGCCGACGAGACCGCCGGCACCGTCGAGGCGGTCGACGCGATGCTCGGCCGCCTCGTCGGACCCGCCGTCGCCAACGCGGAGCGCGAGGCCGCCGAGCTGGCGGCCGCCGCGGCGGCCGACGGCGTCACCGAATTCGCCGCCCACGACTGGGCGTTCTACGCCGAGAAGGTCCGCGCCGAGCGCTACGACGTGGACACGGCAGCGCTGCGCCCGTACTTCGAGCTTGAGCGGGTGCTGCGGGACGGCGTGTTCTTCGCGGCCGGCCTGGCGTACGGGCTGAGCTTCACCGAGCGTCCGGATCTGACGGCCTACCACGCGGACGCCCGGGTGTTCGAGGTGACGGACGCGGACGGGTCCTCGCTGGGCCTGTTCATCGGCGACTTCTTCGCCCGCGAGTCCAAGCGCGGCGGCGCGTGGATGAACGAACTGGTCCCGCAGTCCCGGCTGCTCGGCCGCAAGCCGGTGGTGGTCAACAACCTCAACATCGCGCACCCGCCGGCCGGCGAGCCGGCGCTGCTCAGCTGGGACGAGGTGCGGACGCTGTTCCACGAGTTCGGGCACGCGCTGCACGGCCTGTTCTCGGACGTGCGGTACCCGCTGTTCGCGGGCACCGAAGTGCCCCGCGACTTCGTGGAGTTCCCGTCCCAGGTCAACGAGATGTGGATGGTCTGGCCCGAGGTGCTGGCCAACTACGCCCGGCACCACGTCACCGGCGAGCCGCTGCCCGCCGAGACGGTGGAGCGGATGCTGGCCGCCGAGAACTACGGGCAGGGCTTCCGCACCGTCGAGTACCTGGCGGCGGCGCTGCTCGACTGGGCCTGGCACTCGCTGCCGGCCGGCACGGTCGTCGAGGACGCGGAAGCCTTCGAGGCCCGGGCCCTCGCCGAGGCGGGCGTCGGGATGGCGACGGTGCCGCCGCGGTACCGGACCGGCTACTTCAACCACGTGTTCTCGAACGGGTACAGCGCCGGGTACTACGCGTACATCTGGTCCGAGGTGCTGGACGCCGAGACGGTGGAGTGGTTCCGCGGCGGCGGGCGCGAAGTGCGGGAGAGCGGCGAGCTGTTCCGGGCGGAGCTGCTTTCGCGGGGCGGGAGCCGGGACGCGATGGAGTGCGTGCGGGCGGTGCTGGGGCGGGAGCCCTCGATCGAGCCGCTGCTGGTTCGGCGCGGGCTGAAGTAGGGGCCGGGACCCGCGCCCCGACAGGGGCGCGGGGAACTGCGCGAGCAACCACGCACGAGCAGGACGGACGGCACCCGAGCGCCCCGTGCCTACCGTCCGGCGAACACCGGGCCGTAGCCGGGGGCGGGGCTGCCGGTGGGGGTGAGGGCGCAGTAGCCGCCGTTGCCGCGGCACCAGTACCACATGGTCCAGGCGGCGGCGAAGCCGTTCATCGCGGTGACCTGGCGGCGGATCAGTTCGGCGTTGCCGGGGGTGGCGGCGCTGGGCGGGCCCCATTCGCCGACCAGGACGGGGAGGTGGTGGGTACGGGGGTAGGTGGTGATGGCGTCGGTGTAGGCGTCGACGAAGCCGCCGGCCGGGTCCCAGTCCTGGCCGGCTTCGACGGCGGTGTCGTAGAAGTGCGGGGCGTAGCCGATCCGGTCGGCGCCGGGCCGGGGGTCGGTGAAGGCGGGGAGCCGGGTGGGGACGCCCTGGCCGACCAGGACGGTGGGTTCGACGAACAGCCAGGCGTCGCGGTCGACCTGACGGACCGCCGCGATCAGGCGGCGGTACATGGCGGGGAGCCGGCCCTGTTCGAGGGCGGCGGCGGAGGCGGCGAGGACGGCCGGGTCGGTGGGGTCGCCGTTCACCGGGCCGAACGGCTCGTTGAACAGGTCGTAGCCGAGCAGGGCGCGGTGGCCGCGCAGTTCGCGGGCGACGGTGGCGTAGAGGTCGGCCTGGGCGCGTTGCAGGTCGCGGTCGTCGTAGAGGTGGCGGAAGGCGGCCTGGACGGAGGGCTGGAAGTAGCCGGCGAACCAGTCGTTCGGGTCGGGGGTGAACGGCAGGCCGTCGTCGCGGGTGGCCCAGCTGGGTGCGCCGCCGTCGCCGCCGCCGAAGTACTGCCCGTAGACGTCCTGGTGGTAGTCGACGACGGCGTACAGGTGGTACTTCTCGGCCCAGTCCAGGATGCGGTGCAGGCGGGCGAGTTGGGCCTTGTCGTAGCGGCCGGGGGCGGGTTCGAGGCGGGCCCAGGAGACGGCGACGCGGATCAGTTGGAAGCCGTGCGAGGCGAGGTCGCGCAGGTCGGCCTCGGTGGTCTCGTCGTACTTGTCGAGGTTGAAGCCGCGCAGGTCGAGGACGCGTCCGTGCCGGTCGGTGAAGGCGGTGCGGCCGTCGGGGAGGGTGGTGGCGGAGACCTTGCGGGCGTCGAAGCGGTCGGCGAAGCGGTCGGCGTGGTCGGCGGGCGGGCCGGCCGAGACGGTGCCGAGGACGACGGCGGCGGTGAGCAGCAGGGCGGCGGCGGAGCGGCGGACGC
This sequence comes from Kitasatospora sp. NPDC004615, assembly GCF_042873545.1. Taxonomy (NCBI): domain Bacteria; kingdom Bacillati; phylum Actinomycetota; class Actinomycetes; order Kitasatosporales; family Streptomycetaceae; genus Kitasatospora; species Kitasatospora sp. NPDC004615. The sequence goes on along the minus strand of NZ_JBIALQ010000009.1, from coordinate 313,351 downwards.
GCACGGGGCACCTCGCGGCGGGGTGGGGAGGGGTGGGGTGCGCCGATCCTGCCGGAGCCGTCCCCGCCGCACAAGAGGTGAGACATGCTCATGTTCGATGGGTGGTCAGGCCTCCGGCGTGGCGAGCATCGGCGGCAGGTCGGCAGCCGCCGAGAGCCGGCCCCACAACAGGTCGGCGAGCGCCTGCACCATCCGGGCGCGCGGGCAGGGGCGGGTCTCCAGCCACCAGTCGCCCGCCGCCAGCACCATGCCGGTGATCGAGCGGCCCCAGGTCTCGGAGAGCAGCGGCCCGTCCTGCCCGAGGTCGATCTGCCGCTGGATGGCGCGGGTGATCTCCTCGGCGATCTGCCGCAGCGCGGGCGCCAGCGCGTTGCCCGCGCCGGTGGGATCGCCCGGCTCGGGGTGGGTGAGCAGCCGGTACACCTGCGGGCGGGCCTCGATCGCGGCCAGGTAGATGTCCAGCACGTGCTCGACCCGGTCGCGGCGCTCCAGCGGCTCGTTCAGGGCGGCCCGGACGGCGGCCAGCAGTCCGGCCGTGTGACGCGCCGTCAACGCGCCGATCAGGCCGTTCCGGTCGCCGAAGTGCCGGTACAGGATGGGCTTCGTGATGCCCGCCTCGGCGGCGATCGCGTTCATGCTGGCGCTCGGGCCTTCGCGCTGGACGACCCGGTCGGCGGCGTTGAGCAGTTGTTCACGGCGGGGTTCGGTGGTCATGCGCTGCTCCTCGTGCGTGCAGGGCGGTCCGGGACGGGCGTTGACACCGGTTACCTATCGGTAGCAGACTCGCCACCATGTTACCGGAGGTAACAGCGCAGTGGCGCGGACGCTCCGGCCCGCATCCCCGTCCCATGGAGGCCGACCCATGACCACCTTCTCGCTCGACCCCGGGCCGGACCAGATCGCCGTCCGTGACTGGCTGCACGGCTTCGCCGCCGACGTCATCCGCCCGGCCGCCGCCGAGTGGGACGAACGCGAGGAGACCCCCTGGCCGATCATCCAGGAGGCCGCGAAGCTCGGCATCTACTCGCTCGACTTCTACGCCCAGCAGTTCTTCGACCCGTCCGGCGTCGGCATCCCGATCGCCATGGAAGAACTCTTCTGGGGCGACGCCGGCATCGCCCTGGCCATCACCGGCACCACCCTGGCCGCCGTCGCCGTGCTCGCCAACGGCACCGACGAGCAGATCGGCACCTGGGCGCCGCAGATGTTCGGCACCCCCGACGACGTCAAGGTCGCCGCGTTCTGCTCCTCCGAGCCCGACGCCGGCTCCGACGTCTCCGCGCTGCGCACCCGCGCCGTCTACGACCAGGCCAAGGACGAGTGGGTGATCAACGGCACCAAGACCTGGGCCACCAACGGCGGCATCGCCCACATCCACGTCGTGGTCGCCACCGTCGACCCCGAGCTCGGCTCGCGCGGCCAGGCGTCCTTCCTGATCCCGCCCGGCACCAAGGGCCTGAGCCAGGGCCAGAAGTTCAAGAAGCACGGCATCCGCGCCTCGCACACCGCCGAGGTCGTCCTCGACGACGTCCGCATCCCCGGCCACTGCCTGCTCGGCGGCAAGGAGAAGCTGGACGCCCGCCTCGCCCGGGCCCGCGAGGGCACCAGGGGCGGCGGCAAGAACGCCGCGATGGCCACCTTCGAGGCCTCCCGCCCCGCCGTCGGCGCCCAGGCCATCGGCATCGCCCGGGCCGCGTACGAGGTCGCCCTGGACTACGCCAAGACCCGGGTCCAGTTCGGCAAGCCGATCATCGAGAACCAGGGCGTCGCCTTCCAGCTCGCCGACATGAAGACCCGGATCGACGCGGCCCGGCTGCTGGTCTGGCGGGCCTCCTGGATGGCCGTCAACAACCGGCCATTCACCAACGCCGAAGGCTCGATGTCCAAGCTGTACGCCGGCGAGACGGCCAAGTTCGTCACCGCGCAGGCCATGCAGATCCTCGGCGGCAACGGCTTCACCCGCGAGTACCCGGTCGAGCGGATGCACCGCGACAGCGCGATCTACACCGTCTTCGAGGGCACCAGCGAGATCCAGCGGCTGGTCATCGCCCGGGCCATCTCGGGCGCGCCCATCCGCTGACGAGCCACCCGCCGGCGGCCGGTCAGCGGGTCCGTCGGTCGGCGGGCTGCAGGTCGGCGGGCTGCAGGTCGGCGGTCCGCCCGTCAGCGGGCCGCCCAGAAGGTCAGCCCGGCGGTGGCGGCACCCACCAGTGCACCGACCACCGTCTGGGCCCGGGTGTGGTCCCGCAGCACCACGCGGGACCACCCCACCAGTGCCACCCCCGGCAGCAGGAGCAGCCACCACGGGCCGAGCGCGACCGCCGTGCAGACGATCGCTCCGCTGAGTACGGCGGTGTGCACCGAGACCTTCCACCACACCGTGATCGCCATGATCGGCACCAGCGAGGCGAACATCGCCAGTACCATCGCCGTCATGTCGGCCGGGGCGTCCAGGAGCATCATCGTCAGCAGGCTGACCAGCACCGATCCCATGATGAACGGGATCACCACCAGCCGGCGGCGGCGCTGCCCGACGTGCCGGTCCTCGATACTGCCCTGGCGCACTCCGCGGGCGATGAACCAGGTCGGTATCACCGCGGCGAACAGCGCGGCGAACGCCGCCCAGGCCAGCCCCGTCCAGCCGTAGCGGCCTGCGCCGATCAGCGGCAGCACTGCGATGATCACATTCTTCGGCTCCACGCCGTCGCTGATCCGGGAGGCCCAGGCGGTCTCGACGGCGGGGGTGGACATGCTGCTCCTTCGGTCGGGCCGGACTCGCGGTGTGACGATCCGGTCATCGGAGATTGTGCAGCACTGTTGAATCGCCGTGCGCCGTTCAGAACGAGGGCTCGCGCCGCTCCAGGAACGCCGCCAGGCCCTCGCGGACGTCCGGTGCCGTGCGGGAGGCGCGCTCCCACGGCTCCAGGGCGTCTGCGGCATCCGCTGCGGGGACGGCCAGGGCCGCCTTCACCGCGCCGATGGTCTGGGGTGAGCGGTGGGTCAGAAGGCGGGCGAACTCGCGTGCGCGGGAGTCGAGTTCCTCGGCCGGGACGACCTCGTCCAGCAGGCCGAAGCGCTCCGCGCGGGCGGCCGGGACGAGCGTGCCGGAGAACAGCAGGTACTTGGCCCGGGCCGGGCCGACCAGCGCGGCCAGCCGCAGGGTCGGCACCGCCGGGTACACCACGCCCAGCTTGGCCGGGGTGATGCCGAGCCGGGCGTCCTCGGCGGCGAAGCGCAGGTCGCAGGCGACCGCCAGCTGGCAGCCGCCGCCCACGCAGGCGCCCCGGATCACCGCCAGCGTCGGCCGCGGGAATGCTGCCAGCGCCTCCTCGGCCGCCACGTTCAACGCGTGATAGGTGTCCGCGGCGGCCGGATCGGCGTACACCCCGGCGAGTTCGGCGATGTCCGCACCGGCCGAGAAGGTGCCCTCGGCGCCGGTCAGCAGCAGCGCCCGCACGTCGGCGCGGGCGCCGAGCTCGGCCAGCAGGCCCGGCAGCGCCCGCCACATGGCGCCGGTCACCGCGTTGCGGCGCTTCGGCCGGTCCAGCAGCACCGTCGCCACCCGGTCCGCGCCCACCCAGCAGCGCAGGCCCGCCACGCCGGTCGGCAGCTCGGTGTCCCCGGGGCCTGGGCGGTCGAGCGGGTCGGTGCTCGCGGACATCACGGCCTCCGGAATAGCGGGAAGGGGCGGTTCGTCAGCCTTCCACAGCGTGCCGGGCGCGGGCCATGTGATCAGGATCAAGCCGCCTCGCGGGCCGCCCGCCACTCCGGCGCCAGCATCGACCAGATCTCCAGGTCCAGGCGCTCGCCGTGGTGCTCGGTGTGCTTGCGCATCGTCCCGTCCAGGGTCATGCCCAGGCGCTGGGCGGTCGCCCGGCTGCGCGGGTTCACCGTGGAGTTCCACCACTCGGCGCGGTACAGGCCGCGCTCCAGCAGCGCGTAGTCCAGCAGGTGCCGGACCGCCTCGGTGACCAGCCCGCGGCCGCGGCCGGCCGGCTCCGACCACACGCCGATCTCGCACACCCCGCCCTTGGCGTCGAAGTGGACGAACATCGTCCCGCCGACCAGGGTGCCGTCGAGCCAGATCCCGTAGATCCGGCCGGCGTCGGCGGCCTGCTTGTCGGCGTAGCGCTGCAGGGTCGCGCGGGCCGAGGCCAGGTCGGTGCTGATGGAGGCCCACGGGATGAACGGGTCGACGGTGGCCCGGGCGCGGTCCATGTGCGCCAGGAACTCCTCGGCCTGCCACGGCTCAAGCGGGCGGAGCTCGGCGTTCTCGGCGAGTGCGACGGTGTACATGGGCGGCCCCTCCGGCGTTCCGACATACATAACAAACGTTTGGTAGGTACCCTAGCGCGATGACACCACCCGCCCGCGGAGACCACGAAGCACGCCGCCGGGACGTCTCCGAGGCGGTCTGGCGAGTACTCGCCGCCCGCGGCTTCGGCGGACTCACCCTGCGCGCCGTGGCCGCCGAACTCGGCGCCTCCACCGGGCTGCTCACCCACTACTTCCCCAACAAGCGGGCGCTGGTCGCGCACGCGCTGGACGTCCTCGACCGGCAGAGCGCCGAACGCCACCGCCCCGCCACCGCCGAGGCCGCCACCGCCCGCGGCCTGGCCCTGCTGCGCGCCGCGCTGCTCGACATCCTGCCGCTGGACGGCGCGGGCGCCGCCGGCAACCGGATCTGGGTCGGTTCCTGGGACGCCGCGCTCACCGACCCCGAACTGACCGCCGAACACGCCGAGCGCTACCGCCGCAGCCGGCGGCGGATGACCGAGCTGTGCGCCGAGGCGCAGGAACTGGGCGAACTCCCCGCCGACCGGCCGGCCGCGGACCTGGCCGCGCTGGCCCAGTCCTTCGCGCTCGGACTGGTGGTGCAGGCGCTCTTCGCGCCCGCCGAATTCCCGCCGGAGCGCCAACGCGCGCTGCTGGACGGCTTCCTGGCCGGTCTGGTGACGGGGGAGCGGGCGGGCCCGGACGGGGCGTGACCCGGGGCCGACCGGGGAGCTCAACGGGGACCGGCCGAGGGCGGGTCGGCGACTGGCCGGGGGGTGCGCCGGCGACTGACCGGGTGCTGGCCGGGGTGGGGCTGCTCGGCGGGTCGCCGGAGCCTTGTGTGCCCCCAGCAGGATTCGAACCTGCGACCTACCGCTTAGAAGGCGGGTGCTCTATCCGCTGAGCTATGGGGGCCGGGTGTGACGTCGGCCCGCTTGCCGGGCCTGGGCGCCGGGACGGGATGTTCCGGGACAGGATACGGGTGTTCAGTTCCGCCACCTGGACTTCGAAGACCCGACAGGGGTGTGTCGGCCTCCACGGGGCGGTCCGATAATCGCAGGTAGTGCCCTGATGCGCAGCGTTCTGCGGCGTCCTGGAGCCGGACGTTGTGCAGTCGTTACGGGGCTGTCGCCCCACCCGTTATGCATTCGGCGTGGCAATCCCCCGAACCGGCCCGCGGGTGGGGGCATGTTTAGGGGTTCGTTCAGGTGGATGACATGGACGGGGCGAGTTGACGCCCGCCCGTTCGGGGTTTCGGCGGTGGCGCACAGGTGTCCTGCGGGTGTGCGGAGAGCCTTGTCGTGAACACGATCCCTGGTACGTCACTTCAAGTGATCGATTCCGAACAGGAAATCACCGGTATTTCACTCTTGCGAGTTATCCCGGTTTTCCACAGGGCCGAGTTTTCCACAGGGGAAGCGAAGTTTCCGGTCCGAATTCGTCGGTGGGAGGAGGATCTGTCCGCGGCGGAAATACCGTCGGCGAAAAGCGGTTCGGCCGGTCCGGCGGCCGGAGAACGGAGGCAGGGGAATGGACGGCGCGCTGGTGACGATGGTCGGCAATGCGGCCTCGAATGTGACGTACCGGGAGACGGCCGGCGGGGTGGCCGTCGCCAGCTTCCGATTGGCCGCCACCGAGCGGCGCTACGACCGGGAGCGCGGTGATTGGGCGGACGGCGAGACCACCTGGGTGACGGTGGTGGCCTGGCGGCGGCTCGCGGTCAACGTGGTCAGTTCGGTCAACAAGGGAGACCCGCTGGTGGTGAGCGGGCGGCTGCGGGTGCGCGAATGGGGAGAGGAGGGCAGTCGGCGCACGGAGGTGGAGATCGACGCCCGGGCGGTGGGGCACGATCTCGCCCGCGGCACCTCGGTCTTCAAGCGGGGGCTGGAGGCACGGGCGGTGGAGGTCAAGGCGGCTGCGGCGCAGGGCGGTTCGGCGGCCGAGTGGCCGAGCGGCCCGGCGAGGGGCGGGTCGCGGGAGGTGCGGCTGGTGGAGGAGGCGGTGCCGGAGTGGATCGTCAGGGCGGTGGCGGCCCGCCGGGAGGCCGATGCGGCGGCGGGCGCGGCCGGCGGTGCCGCGGGCGGCCCGGCGGGTGTTGCGGCGGGTGGCGTCGCCGGGCCCGCGGGGCCGGGGGGTTCGGATGTGGCGGAGGAGGTTCTGAACTGACGGATTCTGGGCACCTGAGGCACCGATCGGTGCAATCCTGATTGCCGCGGCGGCGGCTCGTGACTTTATGTCGACTCATCAACTCCCGCTGACAGTCCGCTCCTTGATAACGAAACAGCTACGATATCGTCCTGATTTGCTACGGGCGCCGAGTGCTCGGGCGGCGTCAATAGGATGCGTCTGGTCCACACACGTGCAGCGGCGCCACAGGGGGTTGCCGCTTTGCAGGGGGCGGGTTGCCAACGGCACGTCGCCGCCCGGAGGGATCGCACATGTTCCACAAGCAGGGGCGGGCCGTCTCCCGCATCGTTGCTGTCATGCTCGCGTCCGGTCTTGTCGTCGGGTCGGGGCTGCTCGCCACCGGTACCGCCGCCGCGGCCGACGGCAACTCGGGAGTGACCGGGAAGCTGGTGGGCGGAATTCGCTACGGCGAGAAGGTCGAGTCCGAGACGCGCCCGGGCCACTGGCTGCCCGTCACCGCCGGGCAGTTCACCCTGGGGGTGACCGGCACCGAGTCCACGCTGGACGTCTACTGCATCGACCTGCTCAACGACACGCTCAAGACCGCCACTTACCACGAGACGGACTGGGCCTCCACGTCGCTCTCCCAGCCGGAGAAGGTCAAGGCCAAGGCCGGCCCGAAGATCCAGTGGATACTCGAGCACTCCTTCCCGAACATCGACGAGGTCGCGCTCTCCAAGGCCTCCGGCATCGACGGCCTGACCAAGGACGACGCCGCCGCGGCCACCCAGGTGGCGATCTGGCACTTCTCCGACCCGAACGTGCCGGTCCGGCTGGTCGCAGACCGCCCGACGACCAAGAAGCTCATCGACTGGCTGATCGCCCAGGCCGAGGCCAAGGGCGGCGCCGAGGAGCCCAAGCCCTCGCTGGCGCTCAACCCGGGCTCGGTGGCCGGCAAGAGCGGTGAGACGCTCGGCCCGATCACCGTCACCACCGGCGGCGGCGCCGCCGACGTCGCCGTCGCGCTCGACAAGAAGGGCACCGACGCGGGCGTCACCCTGGTCGACAAGAGCGGTGCCGCGGTGAAGACCGCCAAGAACGGCGACCAGCTGTTCGCGAAGGTCCCGGCCGGTGCCGACGCCGGCACCGCCACCATCAGCGCGGACGCCTCCGCCACCATCAAGCTCGGCCGGGCGTTCGTCGGCGACGACAACGGCAAGCACAGCCAGACGCTGATCCTGGCCGGCAGCAACAAGGTCAAGGTCAACGCCCTGGCCACCCTCGCCTGGGCGCCCACCGGTCCGATCCCGGCCGCCACCGGCAAGGTCGACTGCACGCAGGGTGCACTGGTCCTCACCGTCTCCAACAAGGGCGACCGGGACTGGAACTTCACCGTCGGCGGCAAGGACGTCACCGTGAAGCCCGGCGCCACCCAGGACGTCGTCCTGCCGGTCGCCGAGGACACCGCCTACAACTTCACCGTCACCGGCCCGGGCGGCTTCTCGCAGACCTTCAGCGGCGTGCTGAACTGCAAGACCGACAGCGTCAGCCTGCCGCCGACCACCCCGCCGGCCACCCCGAAGCCCAGCTCGTCCGCTCCTGAGCTGGCCACCACCGGTGGCGGCATGGGCACCGGCATCACCGCCGCGATCGCCGGTGCGCTGGTCGTCGCCGGTGCCGCCGCGGTCTACGCCCTGCGTCGCCGCGGCCGCCACAGCCGCGCCTGACCCGCACGCTGACCCTCCCCGGCCGCCCGCCGAGGAGGGGCGGCCCCGCCCCCGCAACACTGGGGGCGGGGCCGTTCGCGTCCTGGGCCGCCCGCGGCCACGGCCCGGCCGGTCGCCGTTGCCGCACACCCTTGAGCGCGTTCGGGGCGGCACCGGCCTTACGGCACAATGGAACGCTGCAAGCCGATTAACTCGACGACGACGCCGGAGCGATCTCACGTGGCGGAATACATCTACACCATGCGCAAGGTGCGCAAGGCACACGGCGACAAGGTCATCCTTGACGACGTGACGCTCAGCTTCCTCCCCGGGGCGAAGATCGGCGTCGTCGGCCCCAACGGCGCCGGCAAGTCCACCGTGCTGCGGATGATGGCCGGCCTGGACCAGCCCTCCAACGGCGACGCCTTCCTCTCGCCGGGCTTCACCGTCGGCATGCTCCAGCAGGAGCCGCCGCTGGACGAGACGAAGACCGTGCTGGAGAACGTCCAGGACGGCGTCAAGGAGACCAAGGGCAAGCTCGACCGGTTCAACGAGATCGCCGAGCTGATGGCGACCGACTACTCGGACGCGCTGCTCGACGAGATGGGCAAGCTCCAGGAGGACCTGGACCACGCCAACGCCTGGGACCTGGACGCCCAGCTGGAGCAGGCCATGGACGCGCTGGGCTGCCCGCCCGGCGAGTGGCCGGTCACCAAGCTGTCCGGTGGCGAGAAGCGCCGCGTGGCGCTGTGCAAGCTGCTGCTGGAGCAGCCCGACCTGCTGCTGCTCGACGAGCCCACCAACCACCTGGACGCCGAGTCGGTGAACTGGCTGGAGCAGCACCTCGAGAAGTACCCCGGCACCGTCGTCGCCGTCACCCACGACCGGTACTTCCTGGACAACGTCGCCGAGTGGATCCTCGAGCTCGACCGCGGCCGCGCGTACCCGTACGAGGGCAACTACTCCACCTACCTGGAGACCAAGCAGACCCGTCTCAAGGTCGAGGGCCAGAAGGACGCCAAGCGCGCCAAGCGGCTCAAGGAAGAGCTGGAGTGGGTCCGCTCCAACGCCAAGGGCCGCCAGGCCAAGTCCAAGGCCCGCCTCGCCCGTTACGAGGAGATGGCGGCCGAGGCCGACAAGATGCGGAAGCTGGACTTCGAGGAGATCCAGATCCCGCCGGGCCCGCGTCTGGGCAGCGTCGTCATCGAGGTCGACCACCTCAACAAGGCCTTCGGCGAGAAGGTGCTGATCGACGACCTGAGCTTCACGCTGCCGCGCAACGGCATCGTCGGCATCATCGGCCCGAACGGCGCCGGCAAGACCACCCTGTTCAAGATGCTCCAGGACCTGGAGACCCCGGACAGCGGCACCGTCAAGGTCGGCGAGACCGTCAAGATCAGCTACGTCGACCAGACCCGCTCCAACATCGACCCGAAGAAGACCCTGTGGGAGGTCGTGTCCGACGGCCTCGACTGGATCAACGTCGGCCAGGTCGAGATGCCGTCCCGCGCCTACGTCTCCGCGTTCGGCTTCAAGGGCCCGGACCAGCAGAAGCCGGCCGGCGTGCTGTCCGGTGGTGAGCGCAACCGCCTCAACCTGGCGCTCACCCTCAAGCAGGGCGGCAACCTGCTGCTCCTCGACGAGCCGACCAACGACCTCGACGTCGAGACGCTGTCCTCGCTGGAGAACGCGCTGCTGGAGTTCCCCGGCTGCGCCGTGGTCATCTCCCACGACCGCTGGTTCCTGGACCGAGTGGCCACCCACATCCTCGCCTACGAGGGCGACAGCAAGTGGTTCTGGTTCGAGGGCAACTTCGAGTCCTACGAGAAGAACAAGATCGAGCGCCTGGGCGCCGATGCGGCCCGCCCGCACCGCGCGACCTACAAGAAGCTCACCCGCGGCTGATCCGCGGACGCTCACCCGCGGCTGACCCGCGGACGCACCGGCGGGGGGGGGGGGGGGCCCCCCCCCCCCGGGGGGGGGGCCGGGGGGGCCGCCCCCCCCCGGGGGGGCGGGCCGCCCCGGGCGGGGAAAAGCCCCCCCCCCCACCCAAACAGCCCACCC
>NZ_JBIALQ010000009.1:0-303169 GCF_042873545.1 Kitasatospora sp. NPDC004615 | reverse complement strand
GGGCGCTGTGGGGCCCCCCCCCCCCGCCGCCCCATACATACCCCCCCCCCGGGGGGGCCCCGCGCCCCCCCCCCCGCGGCGCCCCGGGGCCCCCCCGGGCGCCCCGCCCCCCCCCCCCGGGGGGGGGGCGGGCGGCCCCGCGGCCCGTAGGCTTCCTGCGGGTCCACCTGATGTGAGGAGAACACCGTGGCACGCCACATCTACGCCTGCCCCCTGCGGTGGTCGGACATGGACGCCTTCGGTCACGTCAACAACGTGGTCTTCCTGCGCTACCTGGAGGAGGCCCGGATCGACTTCATGTTCACCCAGGCCGCCGAGGCCGGCGCCGGGGAGTTCGCGGGCGGGTCCGTGGTGGCCCGCCACGAGATCGACTACAAGCGGCCGCTGGTGCACCGCCCCGAGCCGGTCACCATCGAGACCTGGGTGACGAAGATCGGCGGAGCCTCGCTGACCGTCTCCTACGAGATCAAGGACATCGCCGAGGACGGCACCGAGACGGTCTACGTCACCGCCTCCACCGTGGTCGTCCCCTACAACCTCGTCGAGGGCCGCCCGCGCCGGATCAGCCCCGTGGAGCGGGAGTTCCTCAGCCGCTTCATGGACGAGCAGCCCGCCGCCGTCTGACCGGCCCCGGACCACGTCGCACCGAGACCGCCGCACTCACGAATCGAGCTGAACCCCCGTGACCGCGAACCCCCGCCTCGACCTCGCCGACCAGGGCGAGGCCGCCGACCTGGTGGCCTTCCTGGGCCGGCTGCTCCGCTTCGACCGGGCCGCCGCGGTCCGGCTGCAGGCGGTTCCGGGGGCGGACGGCGGCGGCGTGCTGGCGGTGTTCGGACGGCTGCCGCTGGGCGGGTCGGCGGTGCTCGCGGTGCGTACCGTGCGGCTCGCCGGTGAACCGGCGGCGGCCGATCTGACCGTCTCCGCCGGGCAGTTGCTGGAGTCCGTGGACGAGCCGGGCGCCCACCTGACGCTGCCCGCCCCCGTCACCGGCCCGTCCTGGGCGGGCCTGCTGCCGCCGCGCTCCGGCTGGCAGCCGCTCGGGCAGCCGCCGGTCGACCGGGTGATGGACGAAGTGCGCACCGCCGTCGCCGAGTTCAAGCAGCGCGTCGCCGAGGTGCCGGAGCACCATCGGAGCCGGCAGACGGTGGACGCGATGGCGGACGAGATCTGGTCCCGGCCGCTGGGCGCCGCCGAGGGCCTGCCGCTGCGGGCCGCGCACGCCGCCCACGCGATCGGGTTCCTGCGGCCCGGCACCCCGCTGCACGCGTTCCGGGCCGGCCCCTGGCTGCGTCTGGACGCCCCGGCCGGCTCGGTCGCCCTGCGTTCCGGCGGCGCCCCCGGTGCGGGCCTGGGTCTCAGCCCGCTGCGGTAGCCAGGAGCGGCGTCAGCCCGCGGTGTTGATCATCGCGGAGGCGGCGTACGTCATGTAGTTCCACAGCTCGCGCTCGTCCTCGGCGGGCAGCGCGAGCTGGTCGAGGGCGGTGCGCATGTTCCGCAGCCAGGCGTCGTGCGCGGCGCGGTCGACCTGGAACGGGACGTGCCGCATCCGCAGGCGCGGGTGGCCGCGGTTCTCGCTGTAGGTGCGCGGGCCGCCCCAGTACTGCATGAGGAACAGCGCGAAGCGCTCCTCGGCGGGGCCGAGGTCCTCCTCCGGGTACATCGGGCGCAGCAACTCGTCCTGGGCGACGCCCTGGTAGAAGAGGTGGACCAGCCGGCGGAAGGTCTGCTCGCCGCCGACGCGGTCATAGAAGCTCTGTTCCTCCTCCTCCGCCGTCGTCGGCTGCACGGTCTCCTCGTGTACGGTGTCGCGCCCGGTGTCAGTCACCCGTCCATGGTCGCAGACGCCGACGGGGGCCGTACACCGGGACTTTCGGTGTACGGCCCCCGTCGCGGGGCGGGTGCGGACGGCTACGCGTCGTCCCAGTTGAAGAAGCGCCAGGCGATGGCGGACAGCACCACCGTGAAGCCCAGCAGGACGCCCATGCCGGGCAGGGCCTCGGCGATGCCGCCGCCCTGGCTGAGCACCGACTTGGCGGGGTTGATCAGGTAGCGCAGCGGCAGGGCCTTGGAGACGTCCTGCAGCCAGGCGGGCGCGAAGTCCAGCGGGATGAACGCGCCGCCGAGGAAGGACATCGGCAGGATGATCAGCTGGTTCAGGCCGTTCGCCGACTCCTCGGACTTCGCCAGCGAGCCGGTGAGCAGACCGAGCGACATGAAGGCCAGGGTGCCGCAGATCACCAGCGGGATCACCAGCCACCAGTTGCCGGTGAGCTTGAGGCCGAAGAAGTCCAGCTGCGCGACCGCGAGGAACAGCGCGGTCTGGGCGAGCGCCACGATCACGCTGACCAGCACCCGGGCGCCGACGATGGTGCCCGCCGAGATGGGCGCCAGCCGCAGGCGGCGCAGCACCCGCTTCTTGCGCCAGGTCACCAGGGTGAACGAGGCGCCGTAGACCGCGCCCATGGAGATGGCGTAGGCGAGCAGGCCGGGCGTCAGGTACTGGATCGGCTTGGTGGAGTCGTCCTCGACCTTGGTGGCGTCCAGGGTGAAGGCGGGGGTGGCGTGCGAGGCCTGCTGGTTGGCGGTCTGCACCAGGGAGTTCATGATGCCCTGCACGGTGCCGGACTTGACCTGGTCGGCCTGGCTGAAGCGGAGCACCAGCTTGCCGTCGGGGCCCTCGGTCACCAGGCCGTCGAGGTCGCCCTTCTTGACCTTGGCGAGGGCCTCGTTCTCGTCGGCGAAGGGGGTGATCTCCAGGACGGACAGCGGGCCGTCCTTCTGGTCCTTCAGCGCGTCCAGCAGCTTGACCTGGCCGACTTCGCCGACCTTGACGTGCGAGGTGCCGCCGCCCTTGTAGAGGACGCCGAACAGCACCAGGAACATCAGCGGCAGGGCCAGCGTGAAGAACAGGGTGCCCTTGTCGCGGACGAAGCCGAGCAGCATGACCCGGGACAGTCCGACGAAGGCGTTGGCCTTCTCCCGCCCGCCGTCGGAGGCGGGGGAGGTGGGGGAGGTGGGGGAGGTGGGGGCCTGGTCGGTGGCGGTCATGCCCGGTACTCCCGTCCGGTCAGCTGGAGGAAGACGTCCTCCAGGGTGGCGCCGCGGACCTCGAGGCCGCGCAGCGCGTTCTCCTCGGCCAGCATGGAGAGCACCGGCCCGGGCGCGTCGGTGGACAGGGCCAGGGTGATGCCGTCGTCCTCCAGGTTGCTGAACACCGCGCCGGCGGCGGTGAGCAGTTCCCGGGCGCGGTCGGCGGTCAGCATTCCGGATTCCACCCGGATCCGGACGGTGTCGTCGATCTCGCGGACCAGCGCCGCGGGGGCGCCGGTGCGCAGCACCTTTCCGTGGTCCATCACCGAGACGCGGTCGCAGAGGATCTCCGCCTCGTCCAGGTAGTGGGTGGTGAGGACGACGGTGCGGCCCTCGGCGTTGATGTCGCGCAGCAGGTCCCACAGGTTGCGGCGGGCCTGCGGGTCGAGGCCGGTGGTCGGCTCGTCGAGGAACACCAGCTCCGGGTCGTGCACCAGGGCGCACGCGATGGACAGGCGCTGGGCCTGGCCGCCGGACATCTTGTCGGTCAGCGCGCCCGCCGACTCGGTCAGGCCGACCCGCTCCAGCATCGCGTCGGCCGCCTTCGGGCCGATGCCGTAGAAGGAGGCGAAGGTGCGGATGGTCTCGCGCGCCGTCAGCTTGTTGAAGAACGCCGACGCCTGGAACTGCACTCCGATGCGCGGCAGCAGCTTGCTGTTGCGCGGCCACGGAGACAGGCCGAGCAGCTCCACCCGGCCCTCGTCGGCCTCCCGGATGCCCTCCAGGATCTCCAGCGTGGTGGTCTTGCCCGCCCCGTTCGGTCCGAGCAGACCGTAGAACTCGCCAGTGCTGACGGAGAGGGACACTCCGTCGACAGCCTGGACATCCCCGTACCGCTTCCGGATCCCATCCGCGGTTATTGCTTCAGTCATGGGGCGAGCGTAGGGGGTGCGGGCAGTGCCCACGAACACCCTTGTACGAATTTTGATCGTTCGGTGATGGCCGGACACGCCACCGGCCCGGCGGTGGAAGCGATGAACGCCCCGCCGCCGGGCCGGTGGTGATGCATCGTCAGCGAACTGACCGCCTGTCAGGCCCGGTGCACCGTGATGGTGGTCCAGGCACCGATGTGGATGCGGTCGCCGTCGTTCAGCGGGATCGCGGTGTGCGGCGGCAGGGTGTCCGGGCCGCCGTTGAGGGTGGTGCCGTTGGTGGAGTCCTGGTCGACCACCACCCAGCTGCCGTCCGGCTGTTCGGCGAGCAGGGCGTGCTGGTGCGAGGCGCCCGGGTCCTCCGGGGAGACCGACAGGTCGATCTCCGGCACGGTGCCGCGCTGCTGGCTGCGCCGCCCGATCCGCAGCTGGCCCCGGCCGGTCAGCGGGATCCGCCGCTCCTGGGTGTACGGCGGGAAGAACAGCCCGGCCGCCTCCGGGCCGCTGCGGGTCATCATGTCGCTGAAGTAGTCGTGGTCGGCGGCCACCACGGCGAACCAGGTGGTGCGCTGCGGCGCGGCCGGCGGCTGGCCCTGCTGCTGACCCGGCTGCCCCTGCTGCCCGGGCGGGGTCAGCCGGAACGAGGTGCCGAAGTCGTCGCCGCTCTGCGGGGGACGCTGCTGCTGCCCCGGCTGCGGGCCGGAGGGCTCGGCGTACACCGGGCCCGGGCGCTCGTAGTCGCTGTCGGGGAAGGCGGCCGGCGGGCGCTTCTCGAAGCCGGGCGCGGCAGCAGGCCCGCCGTGGGCAGGCGCGGACGGTGCGGCGGGCGCGCCCGGGTAGCCGGGCGGCGGCGCGGAGGCCGGGCCGGGCGCGGGCTGCTGGTAGCCCGACCGCTCGTAGTCGGACCGCTCGTAGTCCGGCCGCTCGTACGGGTTCTGCGGCTCGAACGGCTGCTGCGGGCGCTCGAACGGCGTCGGCCGCTCGAAGCCGGGCGCGGGCGCAGCCGGCTCGAACGCGGACGGCTCGAACCCGGCGGGCGCGGCCGGCGGCGCGGCGGGCGGCGGGAAGCCGTAGCCGTGCTGCGCGGACGGCGCGCCCTGCGGCGCCCGGCCCGGCTCGGGGCGGCCGTGCGGGCCGCCGGCGGGCTGCGGCGCGGGCGGCGGAGGCTGGTGCCCGGCCGGGGCGGGACCGCCCGGCGGGCGGGGCGTGACGGCCAGGTTGTAGTCGTACCCGCAGTCCTCGCAGTACCGGCCGGTCTGCGGGGTGCGGCAGATCGGGCAGGTGGCCAGCGCCGAGGTGGCGGCCGCCGGCGGCGGGGCGCCGTACGGGCCGGGGGCACCGGGTGCGCCGGGTGCGCCGGCGGCGGCGGGCCCGGTGGGCGTGCCGCCCGCCGGGGTGGCGGGGCGGCGCGGCTCGAAGTAGCCGCCGCCGCCCCCGGCCGGGGTGCCGCGCGGCGGGGTGCTGCCCGGCCCGGCGGGCGGGAAGCCACCGCCGTACGGGGCCTGCGGCGGGGCAGGCGCGGCGCCGGGCGCGCCGGGGCCGCCGGGCTGGGCCGGTGCGGCCGGGAATCCGGGGATCGCCAGCCCGGGCGGCGGGGTCATCGGGAATCCGCAGTAGTCGCACCAGTCCTCGGCCTGAGACTCGTGTCCCCTAGGGCAGATCGGCATCAGGTCCCCCACACTCCAGCAGGTTCGGGTCCGGCGGTGTCCGGCTCACTTCTTCACGCGTACGGTCTTGGTCGATCGGGTCTCGAGTGTCATCGAGTCGGCCTCGCTCACGTTCTTACGGAACCGAACGGTACCCTCCCCGGCGTCCACGACGTCCACCACCTTCCGCAGCAGCTTGAGGGTGCCCTCGTTGCCGCCGGCGTGGGCGAGGCGGACGGCGGCGCCGAGTTTGGCGGTGGCGCGGTCCAGGTCGCCGGCCCGGTGGGCCTCCAGGCCGTCGCGGATGGAGTCGGCGAGTTCGGCCTGTCCGGTGTAGTGCGCGACCTGGGCGTTGATCCGGGTCGAGGAGGCCAGGTCGTCGGTCCAGACGGCGCGTACCAGGCCCTGGCCGAGGACCTCGGCGGTGCCGTCGGCCTGTGGCAGGACCAGGCTGATCCGGGCGGCCAGCATCTCGTTGCCGACGGCGGCGGCCGGGACTTCGACGCACACGTGGTAGTCGCGGGACTCGTCGCCCCACGAGCCGGTCGGGTAGTCGCCCGCCCGAGGGCCGGCCTCGGTGCGGCGTTCGGTGAGGTCCTCGACGGCGGGCGCGACCTGCTTGACGAACTTCACCTGGGCGTTGGCGGGCGTCCACACCCGCAGGGCCACGTCGGCGACCTGCTTGCCCATGGCGGTGGCCATCATGGCGCGGAAGTCGTCGGCGAGGCCGGAGGGTTCGGCGACGATGTCGACGGTGCCGAGCAGCGCGGAGGAGATCTTCCGCAGTTCGGCGACCTCCCAGTCGGTGCCGACGCCCCGGCAGTCGGCGGTGAAGGCGCCGGTCGCCGCGTCCAGGGCGCGTTGCAGGTCGGCGGGCTTCTCGTGCTCGTTGCGGCCGTCGGTGAGCAGGACGGCGTGCCGGATCGACGCCTGCGGGTGCGAGTCGAACAGCTGCCGGGCCTTGGTGATCCAGGTGCCGATCGCGGTGCCGCCGGACGGCTTGAGGCGGCGCAGCGCCTCCTTGGCGTGGCCGCGGGTGTACCGGTCGACGACGGCGAGCCGGCCGTTGCCGGGGAAGACGTCGACGGCCTCGTGGGTGCCGGCCACCACGGCGAACGCGACGCCGTCGCGCAGGGTGTCGATGGCGGCGGCGGTGGCCTCCCGGGCGTGCCGCATCTTGGTGTTCGGGTGCTCCATCGAGCCGGAGCAGTCGATCACCAGCACCACGGCGGCGCCCGGCCCGGGGGCGGGGGCCGCGCCGAGCGGCCGCCCGCCGGAGGTGCCACCGCCGGTCGCGGTGACGGTGACGATCGCGTTGACCTCCCGGGAGCCCTGCGCGAGGTACTCGTTCTGGAACACGTCGACGTCGAATCTCGGCGCGACGGGCTTGGACAACGAGGCCATGCGTGGGGCTCCTGTCGGAGAGTCGGGACGGTCAGTTCACCGCGGGTTCGGCGGCCTGGCGCAGCGGCACGGTGTCCGGGTCGGCGGCGGCGCGCGGCAGCGGGACGTCGACCAGGGTGGCGTCGTGGGTGGACGGGGCGACGTGCGGGTCGATCGGCAGCACGGCGACGGTGATGTTGTCGTGCCCGCCGCGCTCGACCGCGAACCGCACCAGCTCGCGGGCGGCGGCCAGCGGTTCGGCGCGGGCGTCGGCGCGGACGAAGAACGCCAGGTCGGTGGCGGCCTCGGCGTAGTTCCACAGGCCGTCGGTGCAGATCAGCAGCACGCCGGGGACGTGCGGGGTGAAGCTGACGGTGTGCGGGTCGAGGTCCTCGGCGTCGGCGCCGAGCCAGCCGGTGATGGCGTGGGCGCGCGGGTCGGCGTAGGCCTCGGCCTCGTCCATCAGCCTGGCGGCGACCATCCGGGCCGCCCAGGAGTCGTCCTCGGTGAGGCGGTACGGCTCGGCGGACTCGCGGTCGTCGGGGATCCAGTAGGCGCGGGTGTCGCCGACCCAGCCGATGGTGACCAGGCCGCCGGTGCTGACCGCGCTGACGTAGGTACAGGCGGGAGCGTTGTTGTGGCGGCCCGGTTCGGCGGGGGTGCCGTCGTGGGCGAGCGCGGTGACGGCCCGGTTGGCGGCGCCGATCGCCTCGTGCATGGCCCGGCCGGGGTCGCGGCCGGCCGCCAGCGCGGCGAGCAGCGAGTCGGTGGCGGCGGTGACGGCGGTGGCGGACGCCTCGTCGGGGCGGGCCGAGGAGGAGACGCCGTCGCAGACCACGGCGACCACGGCGGGCGCGCCGTCCGGGCCGTCGGTGGTGGCGACGCCGAACGCGTCCTCGTTGCGGTGGTGGCGCAGGCCCCGGTCGGAGACCGCGGCGACGCCCGTCACCTGGTGTTCCTGGTGGTCGCGTTCGCGGGGCTGGGCGTGCCCGCAGCGCTGGCACCAGCCGTCGGCGAGCTCGGTGGAGCCGCAGTTCGGGCAGCTGGGTACCACCGGCAGGTCGCGGAGGGTCGGCGGTCCGGTCAGGGCAGTGCCGCAGGCCCCGCAGAAGGCGTCCTGGGGCCCCAGCGGTTCGGCACAGGTCGGGCACTCGGTCTGCTGCGGCATGTTCACACCCACGTCCGGGGGCGGGCCCGGTTGGCCCGTTCCACCCACTCGATCCTTTTCTCGGCACGGTCGGTCAACCGTGCCAACACCCGGTAGGAGTGTTCCAGGGCGAGCCGCAGTTCCCGTTCCGCGGCGGGATGTCCCAGCACGGTCAGCGTGGCGGGCTTCCCTTCGGCTCCGGCCAGTACCCACTCCAGGGCGGTCTCCAGTACTTCGGCGGCGAGTTCGGCGCGCCGCCGGGCGTCCAGCGCGAGGGCCGTCAGCTGGGTGGAGCTGTCGGCGAGCTCGGCGGCCAGCGGCTCGGTGGCGGCGCGGCCGCGCAGCCGGGCCCGTACGGCGCCGATCCGGGCCGCGGTGTGGTGCGTGGAGCTCTCCGGCACCGACTCCAGCGCGGCGACCGCGCCGGGCCGGTCGCCGGCCCGCAGCCGGACCCGGGCCAGGCCGAACGCGGCGCCGACGAACGACCGGTCGGTGCCGCCGACCAGCCCGTAGTGGGCGGCGGCCTCCTCGGTGTCGTCGAGCAGTTCGGCGCAGACCGCGAGCGCCAGCTTGGGTGCGGCCTCGCCCGGGAACGCGTCGTAGACGGCGTCGAAGGACTCGGCGGCGGTCTCGGCCCGGCCTGCGGCGAGCGCGGCCAGCCCGCGATACCACACCACCCGCCAGTCGCCGGGGTGTTCGTCCTCCAGGGCGGCCAGCGCCTGGCCCGCGGTGTCGTCGTCGGCGAGTTCCAGGTGGGCGCGCACCACCCGCAGGCGCAGCTCCGCGGAGTCGGCGCCGGCCGCGCGCAGGGCGGTGAGGGCCTCGGCGGGGTCGGTGGCGGGCAGCGCGGACAGGAAGCCGGCGTTCGGGTCGGCCGGGTCGACCAGCGGCGCGGGGAGCGCCAGCGCGGCGGCCCGGGGGTCCGGCGGCTGCTCGCCGAAGTCGGGGTCCACCACGCGCAGTTCCGGGCCGAACAGGGTGGAGACGGCGGGCCGGGGCCGGCCGTCCTGGAGGCTGAGCACCTCGCGCAGCACGCCGGTGAGCTGCCCGGCCATCTCCTCGGCGGAGGCGAACCGGCGGGCCGGGTCCGGGTCGGTGGCGCGCAGCAGGAAGCGGTGGAAGGACTCGTAGCGGGCGAACACCTCGACCTCGTCCGGGCCCGGCAGCTCGTGCCGCCGGCGGCCGGTCCAGCCCTGGAAGTCGAAGGTCAGCACGGCCAGCGTGCGGCCCACCGTGTACAGGTCGGAGGCGGGGGAGGGGCCGTCGGTGGCGATCTCCGGTGCCTGGTAGCCGACGGTGCCGTAGATCGGCCCGTCGTCGTCGTGCCGGCGGACCGCGCCCAGGTCGATCAGCTTGAGGGTGTCGTCCGACTGGATCACGTTGTCAAGCTTGAAGTCGCAGTACACCAGCCCGCGGGCGTGCAGGTAGCCGAGCGCGGGCAGCGCCTCCAGCGCGTACGCGACGGCCTGCTCGACCGGCATCGGCTCGCGGCGGCCGTCCGGGGTGCGGCGCTCGCCGGCGATGTCCTTCAGCGACTTGCCGCCGACGTACTCCATCACGATGTAGCCGTCGGCGGCGGCGGTGCGGGCGTCCGGGTGCTCGACGAAGTTGATGATCCGGACGATGTTCGGATGATCGACCTCGGCCAGGAAGCGGCGTTCGGCGATCGCCACCGCCAGCGCGTCCTCGTCGCCGGTGTCCAGCAGGCCCTTGAGCACCACCCAGCGGTCGTTGACCCGGCGGTCCACCGCCAGGTAGATCCAGCCCAGGCCGCCGTGCGCCAGACAGCCCATCACCTCGTACTGACCGCCGACCAGATCGCCGCGCACCAGCTTCGGGGTGAACGAGTACGGGGTGCCGCACTTGGTGCAGAAACCCTCCGGGCGGCCCGGGACACCGTTCTTCTCCCGGCCCACCGGGTGGTCGCAGCGCGAGCAGAACCGCTTCTTCTCCGGTACCTGCGGGTCCGTCAGCACCGCCTTCGACGGGTCGGCGGTCGGCACCGGCGGCACCGCGACCAGGCCAGCGCCGAGGTTGCCGCGCCGGCCGCTGCCGCTGCTGCCCCGGGAGCTGCGCACCGAGACCGAGCGGCCGGAGGCGGTGCGGGCGGAGCGGCGCGAGCGACCCGAGGAGGTCGGGGCCGGGCCGGACCACGCGGAGGTGGAGGCGCCGGACTCGGTGGTGACGCGGCCGGTGCCGGTGCCGGTCGTGCCGGTCGTGCCGGTGGCGGGTTCGGCGGCCAGGCCGCAGTCGTCGCAGTAGCCGTCGGGGTCGATGGTGCCCGCGCAGTCGGGGCGGCCGCACGGCTCGCCGGGAGCGGGAGCCTTGCGCGGGGCCTGCGCGGAGACGGGGGCGGAGGCCGGTGCGGAGACGGGCCCGGACGCCGTGCGCGGGGCCGGGACGGAGGCGGTGGGGGGTGCCAGGCCGCACTCGGTGCAGTAGCCGTCGTCGTCGATCCGGCCGTCGCAGCCGGGGCGGCCGCAGGGCCGGTCCGGGGACGCGGAGCTGGCGGCGGCGGGGGCGAGACCGCACTCGGTGCAGTAGCCGTCGCCGTCGATCTCGCCGTCGCAGTCCGGACGGGCACACGCCTCAGCCATCGGTCTCCTCCCCCTTGGAACTGTCCTCGATCTGCGGTGCGGGCTCGGCCTGCGGTGCGGGCTCGCTCGGCGGCGCGGGCGCGGGCGCGGGCGCGAGCTGCGGTGCGGGCGCGAGCTGCGGTGCGGGCGCGAGCTGCGGTGCGGGCGCGAGCTGCGGTGCGGGCGCGAGCTGCGGTGCGGGTTCCAGCTGTGGTGCGGGCCGGCGCTCCGGGGCGCGCAGCGCGTGCTGGAAGCGGGCGACGGCCTCGGCGCCGGCCCGCAGGTCGCACGGGGCGCTCCAGAGCAGCCAGCGGGCCTTCTCGAAACGTTCGACCACTTCGGGGTCCTCGGCCAGGCCGAGCCGGGCGGCCATCGCCTTGTACGCCTCCAGCCGGCCGCGCAGTTCGGCCCGGACGGCGAGCGGCTGGGCGACCTCGGTGAGGGCCTGCCGGGCCCGGCCGAGTTCCTTGTCGGCGGCGTCCTCCAGGGCGTCCAGCAGCGGGCCGAGCCGGTGCCACTGGCCGGTCTGCTGGTAGCCGACGGCCTGGGTGATCGCCTCGCGCAGCGCGGACGCCGGGCCGGGTACGGCGGGTACCTCGGTGGCGGCGATCTTCGCCAGCACCTCGCCGCGGGCCCGTCTCGCCTCGGCGAGCGTCAGGTCGGCGCGCTGGAGCAGGTCGGCGACCTGCTGGAGGCGTTCGTGGGACTCGTCGCGCAGCCGCAGCAGCGCCTCCAGTTCGACCCGGACGTCGTCCAGGGCGCGGCCCATCCGGTCGAAGCCGGAGGTGTCGACGGCGCCGGTGGGGGAGGCCCAGGTGGCGTCCTCGGCGGCGCGGCCGCGCTGCGCGGGCACCCGGGACGGCCGCCACAGGGCCAGCGGGTCGGCCACCACCTCGGCCCGCAGCGCCGTCAACTGCCCGGCCAGCTGCGCGAGGTCGTCGGCCAGCGGGTGCCCGCCAGGGCGGACTCCGACGGAGAGCGCGAGCATCTGCACCCGGCCGAGTTCGGCGAGCAGCAGGTCGATCCGGGCGGGCAGCGCCGACCACACCGCGTCGACGGCGCTGACCACCTCGACCACCACGGCGTACCAGGCGTTCATCCGCTCCAGCAGCTCGGCGAGCGTGACCCGCTCCACCAGCCGGGCGGGCGCGCCGAGTTGACCGGCCGCCTCGGGGAGGCGGCCGCCGGAGACGGTGACGGCGCGGCCGGAGAGCAGTTCGCCGAGCTCGGCGAGTTCGGCGGCGGTGGGCCGGGTGCGGCGCGAGCGCACGGCGCGGGCCGAGGCCAGCGCCTCCGCGTACCGGTCGAACAGCGCCCACAGCAGCGCCATGCCGCCCTCGGCGACCGCCCAGCGCTCCTGGGTGCGCCCGGACAGTTCGGCGCCGGTCAGCAGCCGCAGCCCGGGGTGGTCCTGGAGCGCCAGCAGCGCCGCCTCGACCGCGTCGCGCTCGGCGCCCAGCCGGGCCAGCGCGCGGTCCACCTGCTCACGGTTCATCACCGGGCGGTTCCCTCCGACCATCGCGGTTCCTCCTCTCGGGCACGCTCGTGGTGACGGGGCGTCGCTCCGTCGGCGGCAAGTCTCCCCGACGTCCGCCCCGGGGCGGACGCCGGTCCCCCGCCGGACGGTCACGGCAGGTACGGGTCCGGGGCCCCCATGGTGTCGCGCAGCCAGTGGTCGTAGGACGCCTGCCAGCTGCCGTCGGCCCGCCGGTCGACCAGCACCTGGTTGACCCACGCGATCAGATCGGTGTCGTTCTGGTTCATCGCCACGCCCATCCAGGCGGGCAGGATCGGCTCGCCCACCATCTCCACCAGCGGGTCCTGGGCGACCTGCGCGGCGGCCAGCTCGCTGTCCGTCAAGGTGGCGTCCACCTCGCCGAGTTGCATCCGCACCAGGCAGTCCAGCTGGCTCTCCAGAGCGAGCACCGAGACGGTGCCGTGCGGGTCGCGCTTCAGCTCGGCCTCCGAGGAGGAGGTCTGCGCGACGCACGCCCGCTTGCCCTTCAGCGCCTCGGCCAGCGACTTGGCGTGCGCGGACTTCGGCACCACCACCCGCTGGGCGACCCGGAAGTACGGCGCCGAGAAGGAGATGTCCTTCTTGCGCTCGCAGGTGATGGTCATGGTGCGGGTGATCAGGTCGACCTCGCCGTTCTTCACCGCCTCGACCCGGCGGGCGGTGGGCACGGTCTTCAGGGTGACCTTGTCCGGGTCGCCGAGCAGCGACTTGGCGATGGCGTGCGCGAGGTCGAGGTCGAAGCCCTCGATCCGGCCGGTCTGCGGGTTGCGGAAGCCCCAGTGGTAGCTGTTCTGGTCGACGCCGACCACCAGGGTGCCGCGCTCGCGGATCTTGGCGATCTTCGCGCCGGCCGTCTGACGGGGCGGCAGCGAATCCGTCGGATCGCAGCTGTCGGTGGCCGCTGCCGGTGCCTGGGGCGCGGCCTGCGGGGCGGGCCCGCCCGCGCCGTCGGCGCTGCCGGTGGCGAGCACCCCGGCCGCGAGCACCACCGCCGCCACCAGGAAACGTGATCTTGCCGTGCGCATCCCTCGTCCCCCCTCTACCGGTACTCGGCCAGTCGGCGGCCGATGCCGCGCAGTGCGGCGGCCGCGCCCAGGACGGTCAGCACTCCGGCGGCCACCGCCTGGCCGGCCAGCACGCCGTCCACGCCGCCCGCCTCCCGGGCGAACGCGTCCTGCTCGACCTGTGCGGCGGCCGCCCACTTTCCGTCGGCGGCCCGGAACGCGGCGTCCGCGGTGTCGGTGCCGCCCGCCGTCAACGTCCGTTGCAGCGCGGCCTCGTAGTCGCCGGCCGAGTTCTTCGCGGCGGCGTCCTTGTGCCGGTCCTGCCACTGCCGGAACGCGCGCTCGGCTTCGGTCAGCGGACCGACCGCCGCAGGATCCGGTTCTGCGCCGACCGCCAACCCGCTGACCGAACCGATGGTGCGCACGTCGGCGCCGAGCGTGGCGACCAGGCTGTCCCACTGCTTGGTGTACTTGTCGCTGGCGCCTCGGGCCACCAGGTCGAGGTTCTCCGCGGTGTGCGCCTGAAGTGCCGCGATCCGCACCTCGTTCAGGTCCTGCAGCGGCCGGGTGCCGTACGCATGACTGGCCGCCAGGTCGCTGTATGCCGTCACGGTGCCCGTCATCAGCCACAGCAGCGCGGTCAGCACCGCCAGCGAGCTGCCGAGCAGCCCGAGGTTGAACACCCGGTTGGTGCGCCGGAACAGCAGCACCTGGTAACGGACCAGCGCGGCCAGCGCCAGTACACCGAGCGCCAGCGTCGTCCACGGGACCGCCCCGGCGTTGAGGTGGTCGGTGTGCAGGCGGGCCGATTCGGCGTCGGCGAGGCGCTGCGCCTGCGGCAGCACGGTGCCCTGCATCAGCTCGGAGGCGTACCGCAGGTAGGCCCCGCCGAGCGGCAGGCCCTGCCGGTCGACGGCCCGGGCGGTCTCCACCAGGCCCGCGTAGCGCGGCAGTTGCTGGTTGAGCTCGGCCAGCGCGCGCTGCGACTCGGCCGAGCCGCCGCTGCGGCCCGCGGCCTCGGCGAGCAGCCGGGCGGCGGTCGCCAGGTCGTCCTGGTAGCGGGCGCGGACCTCGGCGGGCTCGTTGCCGGCCAGCAGGAATCCGGCGGCGGCGGTCGCGTCGGCGTCCGCCAGCCGGCGGTGGATCTCGGCGGCGTCCTGGCTGAGCGGGCCGCTGGCCGACACCACCTGCCCGGCCGCCCGGGACCGGTGCGCGGACTGCCACACCGCCACCGTGCCGAACAGCAGTATCAGCGCGGCCAGTACCGCGCCCGCGGCGCGCAGCCGCCCCGGCGGGGTGGCCGCCGCGCTGCGCAGCCGGGCCACCGGCCCCGGTTCGCGAGCCGCCGCGGGCGCGGGTGCGCCCGCCTGCTTCGTCACTGCCGGTGCTGCCACCGTCCGACCTCCCCGTCCGACGTCCCCCGTCACCCCGCAGTATGGCGGGCCGCGCCGTCCACCACACCTGACTTGAGCGGGAGTTGATCTCTTTGTTCCCGTTCGGCCGCGGTGCGGTCCGCGCCCGCTGCGACGCGTGGCCGACGGCGGACGGTTCCGGGTCCTCGTAAGCTTTCGGTCATGCGCCTGATCGGAACCGTCACCCCCGACCGCCCGTTGCTCGTCCTCGCGCTGCCCGAGGAGGCCGCGTACCTGGACGCCGCGCTGCCGGTGCTGCTGACCGGCATGGGGAAGGTCAACGCGGCGGCCGCGCTGGCCACCGTGCTGGCGGGCGGCTCGAAGCCGTCCGCCGTGGTCAATCTCGGCACCGCCGGGGCGCTGCGGCCCGGCCTGGCCGGCACCCACGAGATCGGCCGGGTGCTCCAGCACGACCTGGACACCCCGCTGCTGGAGCAGCTCACCGGCCGCCCGATGGACGGCCCGATCGATCTCGGCTCCGCCGGGCCGGTGCTCGCCACCGGCGACCGGTTCGTCTCCTCCGACACCGAGCGCGACGAACTCGCCCGCGCCGCCGACCTGGTGGACATGGAGGGCTACGCGATCGCCACCGTCGCCCGCCGCGCCGGGCTGCCCGTCCGCCTGGTCAAGCACGTCAGCGACGAGGCCGGCGACGGCGCGGAGCTCAGCTGGCAGGCGTCCGTGGACGGCTGTGCCCGGCTGCTCGCCGACTGGGCCGCCGCGCAGCTGCGCTGAGGCCCCTGATGCGCGACTGATATACGCCGAGGCGCCCGTCCGGGTTCGGACGGGCGCCTCGGCGGTGTGTCAGGACTGGTACGGGTTGGCGCCCGGCTGGCCCGGCTGCGGGTAGGCCGGGGCCTGCGGCGGGTACGGCTGGGCCTGCTGCGGCGGGTACGGCTGGCCCTGCGGCGGGACGGCCGGGGCCTGCGGCGGGTACGGCTGGGCCTGCTGCGGGGGGTACGGCTGGCCCTGTGGCGGGACGGCCGGGCCGCCGCTGAACAGGGCGTTGACGAAGGTGTCCAGCTCGTTGCGCCAGTAGCGGCCGATGTTCAGGCGGGTCACCTTCGGCTCGCCCGGGAACTGGAACTTCAGCGAGCTCCACAGGGTGGCGCGGTTGACGTCGCTGATCGACGCGCGGGCCTGGTCGAGCGGGATGACGTGCACCAGTTCCTGCGGGCGGTTGCTCATCCGGGAGGCGCGGTGCACCGTGACGACCCGGTGGGTCACGGTCACGAAGTAGTACTTGATGAACAGCTGGCCGATCAGGCCGAGCTGGCTCATCAGCCACGGGCTCGGGCCCGAAATGGTGTGGAAGGTCACCACCGGACGGTCGTTCGGCTCGATCGCGGCGATCGCCGCGGCGACCTGCTCCTGCATGGTGGACTTACGGATCGCCATCTGGCATCGGCTCCCGGTCTCCGCGCGCACCCCCGTCGGACACGCTGTGAGTGCGCGACGCTAGCCGCCCCGCGAGGTGCCGTTCAACGGACAGAACGGGGCATCCCGCGCAGTTCGGCGAGATTTTCCCCAATCGAGATGCGATAGCGGAACCTGTCACCCCGGTGACGTACCGTCACCTGCGTGGAGCTCCCTCCTCGGGGTCGGCCACGACGTCCGCGACCGCGCAGGCGATGTTGTCCGGCCCGCCCGCCCGGTTGGCCAGCGCGACCAGCTGCTGCACCACCTGCTCGGGCACCGCGACGGTGCTCAGCACGGTGTGCAGGGCGTCGTCGGAGACCCAGCTGGACAGTCCGTCCGAGCACAGCAGGTAGCGGTCGCCCGCGCGGGCGGTGTGCAGCGACACGTCCGGGCGGTTGTCGCCCGAGCCGGTCAACGCCCGTACCAGCAGGGTGCGTTGGGGGTGCGAGGCGGCCTCCGCCAGGGTGAGGCGGCCGTCGTCGACCATCGACTGCACCAGGGTGTGGTCGTGGGTGATCTGGAACAGCTCGCCGCCGCGCAGCAGGTAGGCGCGCGAGTCGCCGATGTGCACCAGGGCGAGCTGCGGCTCCGACCACAGCATCGCCGTCAGGGTGGTTCCGGTGTCCGGGAGTTCGGACGCCGCCCCGACCCGGCCGTCGATCCGGGCGACGGCGTCCTCCAGGACGTTCAGCAACTCCCCGGCGGGGAGCTCCAGTTCCTTCAGCGCCTCGATCGCGGCGGCGCTGGCCGACCCGCCGCCGCCCTGCGGTCCCATGCCGTCGGCGACGGCGATCAGTCCGGCGCCGGCGTACGCGGCGTCGTCGTTGCGTTCGCGCACCAGGCCCGCGTCCGTTCGGGCGGCGTAGCGGATCCGGAGGGTACTCGTCGTCGTGTCCATCGTGGTGGCCTTCCCTGAGAGGTGGTCGACGAGGAGGGCGGCGAGCTCCCGGCGGGCCTCGGTCTCGGCCCGCACCGACTCCCAGTACCGGGCGACCTCCTCGGCCGCCCGGGCGGGCTCCAGTGCCAGCACCAGCCGGATCCGGGCCAGCGGCATGCCGAGCCTGCGCAGCCACAGCACCAGCCTGGCCTGTTCCAACTGGCCCGGCGCGTACCGGCGGTAGCCCGTGAACGGGTCCACCTCGGCGGGCCGCAGCAGGCCCAGTTCGTCGTACAGGCGCAGTGCCTTCGGCGACAGCCGGGCCGTCCGGGCGAACGCCCCGATGGTCAGCAGCTCCATCCCCGCCTCCTCGTACCGGACCGGTGTCCGGCACCACCGATGCTGGACCTTCCCCGAAGGTGAAGGTCAAGGCCCGAAAGCACGCCGCCGCCGGGCGACCTGCTCCCGGCGGCGGCGTCCGTGCGGTGGCGGGCCGTCAGGCCGCGACCGGGTGGGTGGTGGGGTAGGCGTCGCGCAGGCGGCGGTGGGCGGCGGGGTCGGCGTCGAGGTGGTCGAGGCCGAGCAGGGCGGCGCCGAGGACCGGCGGGGCGACCACGATGCGCGGTTCGGCGAGCGGGGCGGCGGCGGCCAGGCGGGCCGTCAGGTTGTCGATCAGCAGCGGGTGCCGGGAGGCGAGCACGCCGCCGCCGAGGACCACCGGGACCGGCCGGTCGAGCAGGTCGAGGCGGGTGAGCGCGATGGTCGCGAACCGGACGATCTCGTCGGCCTGCCGGTCGACCAGCGACAGTGCGATCGTGTCGCCGGCCTCGGCGGCCGCGAACAGCACCTGGGAGACCTCGTGCAGCCGGGGCAGCGCGAGCTGCCCGAGGTGGATGGCCTCGGCGACCGCGTTGGCCCCGGCCAGGCCGAAGTGCGCGCCGATCATGGGGGAGAGCAGGGTGGGCCCGCCCCGGCCGTCCTCGGCGCGGGCGGCGTGCCACATCGCGGCGTCGGCGAGTCCGCCGCCGCCGCCCCAGTCGCCGGTGAGCTTGCCGAGCGCGGGCCAGCGGGCGGTGCGCCCGTCCGGCCGCAGGCCGACGCAGTTGATGCCGGCGCCGCACACCACGGCCACCCCGAGCGGCCCGTCGGTGCCGGCCCGCAGCAGGCCGAAGGTGTCGTTGGCGACGTGCACGGACGGCGCCCAGCCGTGCGCGGTGATCGCCTCGTGCAGCCGCTGCTCCTCGACCGGCAGGTCGGCGTTGGCCAGGCAGGCGCTGACGTGGCTGGTCAGCGGCTGCCCGCCGGGCCGCAGCGGGATGCCGGCCTGCCGGGCGACGTCGTCGACCAGCGGGGCGAGGGCGGCGACCGCGGCCTCGAAGCCGGTGTTCTGCGGCTGGAAGCCGCCGCCGCGGGCGGTGCCGAGGACCCGTCCGTCGGCGCCGACCAGGGCGAGGTCGGTCTTGCTGTTGCCGGCGTCTATCGCGAGGACGCCGGGCAGGTGTGCGACGGGGCTCATCGGCCGCTCTCTTCGTGGTGGTGCCTGATCGTTCCCATGCCGCCGGTCACGCCCAGCTCAGGTGGTCGCGGTTGTGCGCGAGCAGCCGGTCGGTGAGCTGGTCGGCGAGCTCGAGCTGGCCGATCAGCGGGTGGGCGAGCAGCGCGTCGAAGACCCGGTCGCGGCCGCCGTGCAGGGCCGCGTCCAGTGCCAGGTGCTCGTACGCGGTGACGTTGGCGATCAGGCCGGCGTACAGCGGCTCGACGGGGCGCTGCGGCAGCGGGCGGACGCCGGTGGCGTCGACCTCGGCGGGGACCTCGATCACCGCGTCGTCGGGCAGGAACGGCAGCACGCCGTCGTTGCGAGTGTTGACCACCTGCACGGTGGTGCGGCCGTCGGTGCCGAGCAGCGAGGCGATCAGCTGGACGGCGGCCTCCGAGTAGAACGCGCCGCCGCGCTTGCCGAGCAGTTCGGGCTTGGTGTCGAGGGTCGGGTCGGCGTACATCTCCAGCAGCTGCCGCTCGATGGCGGCGACCTCGGCGGCCCGCGAGCCCTTGACCTTGAGCTCCTCCACCACCTGGTCGTGCTGGTAGAAGTACCGCAGGTAGTAGGAGGGGACGACGCCGAGCCGTTCGATCACCGGCTGCGGCAGGTGCAGGTCGGCGGCGATGGCCGCGCCGTGCTCGGCGAGCAGCTGCGGCAGCACCTCGCGGCCGCCGGCGGCGTTCGGGGCGTCGAGCAGGGTGACGCCGCGCTCCCAGGTGAGGTGGTTGAGGCCGACGTGGTCGAGGCGGATCAGCTCCGGGTCGACGCCGAGGTGGGCGGCGAACTTGCGCTGGAAGCCGATCGCGACGTTGCACAGGCCGACGGCCTTGTGCCCGGCGGTCTGCAGGGCGCGGGTGACGATGCCGACCGGGTTGGTGAAGTCGACGATCCAGGCGTCCGGGTTGGTGCGGCGGACCTGCTCGGCGATGTCCAGCACCACGGGGACGGTGCGCAGCGCCTTGGCGAGGCCGCCCGCGCCGGTGGTCTCCTGGCCGACGCAGCCGCACTCCAGCGGCCAGGTCTCGTCCTGGTTGCGTGCCGCCTGCCCGCCGACCCGCAGCTGGAGCAGCACCGCGTCGGCGCCCTGCACGCCGGCGGTGATGTCGGTGGCGGTGGTGACGACGGCGTCGTGGCCCTGCTTGGCGAATATCCGGCGGGCGAGCCCGGCGATCAGCTCCAGGCGGTCCACGGCCGGGTCGATCAGCACGAGTTCGCCGATCGGCAGGGTGTCGCGCAGCCGCGCGAACCCGTCGATCAGCTCCGGCGTGTAGGTGGAACCTCCGCCGACGATTGCCAACTTCAGTGCGGACATCAGCCCTTGACCCCTGTCAGTGTGACGCCTTCGATGAAGGCGCGTTGCGCGAAGAAGAACAGAACGATCACCGGTGCCAGCACCAGCAGCGTGGCCGCCATGGTGAGGTTCCAGTTGGTGTGGTGGGCGCCCTTGAAGGACTCCAGGCCGTAACTCAGCGTCCAGGCGCCGGGGTTGTCGCTGGCGTAGATCTGCGGGCCGAAGTAGTCGTTCCAGCAGTAGAAGAACTGGAACAGCGCGACGGCGGCGACGGCGGGCTTCGCCATCGGCAGCACCACCCGCAGCAGGGTGCGCAGTTCGCCGCAGCCGTCGATCCGGGCGGCCTCCAGGTACTCCCGGGGAATCGTCAGCAGGAACTGGCGCAGCAGGAAGATGGAGAACGCGTCACCGAACGCCATCGGGACGATCAGCGGCCACAGCGAGCCGGTCAGGTGCAGCTGCTTCGCCCAGAACAGGTACATCGGGATGATCGTGACCTGCGGCGGCAGCATCATCATCGACACCACCGCCATCAGCGCCAGATTGCGGCCCCGGAAGCGGAACTTGGCGAGCGCGTACGCCACCGGCAGGCTGGAGGCGACGGTCAGCGCGGTGCCGGCCGCCGCGTACAGCAGGGTGTTGCGCCACCAGGTGAGGAAGCCGGGGGTGTTCCAGACCTTCTCGAAGTTCGACCACTGCCAGCGGGTGGGCCACAGGTCGGAGGTGAGCGCCTGGTGGTCCGTCATCACCGAGGTGAGGAAGACGAACACGAACGGCAGCAGGAAGAACAGCGCGGCGGCGATCGCCAGCGCGTGCACGGCCACCCAGTGGAGGGCGGCCCGGCGGCGGGCGGTGCGGCCGGCGGTGGAGACCGGGGCGGCGGCCTCGCGCGGCAGGACGGGGGCGAGTGTCATCGGGGATCAGTCCTCCGCCAGGAATCCGGACCTGCGGCGCAGCAGGAGCGAGGTGAACGCCATCGACAGGGCGAACAGGATCACCGCGACCACGCAGGCCGAGCCGTAGTCGGAGCGCTGGAAGGCGAGGTTGTAGACCATCTGCGGCAGCGTCCAGGTCGAACCGGACGGGTACCCGGGCTCGAACTGCTGCCCGGAGCCGCCGATCACACCGGAGGCGACCTTTCCCGCGACGATCGCCTGCGTGTAGTACTGCATGGTCTGGATCACCCCGGTGACCACCGCGAACATCACGATCGGCGAGATGTTCGGCAGCGTGACGTACCGGAACCGCTGGAAGGCGCTCGCGCCGTCGAGTTCGGCCGCCTCGTACTGCTCCCTGGGAACGTCGAGCAGCGCCGCCATGAAGATCACCATCAGGTCGCCGATGCCCCACATGGCCAGCAGGGTCAGCGCCGGCTTCGACCAGGCCGGGTCGTTGAACCAGCCCGGCTGCGGCAGGCCCAGCTCGCCCAGCAGGTGGTTGACCGGGCCGGTGCCCGGGTTCAGCAGGAACGCGAACGCCATGGTGGCGGCCACCGGCGGCGCCAGGTAGGGCAGGTAGAAGGCGGTGCGGAAGAACCCGGCGCCGGACTTCACCTTGGTGATCAGCATCCCGATGCCGAGGCCGAACACCACCCGCAGGCTCACCATCACGGTGACCAGCCACAGGGTGTTGCCCAGGCCCTTCCAGAACGACGGGTACTTGGTGAACACGTACTCCCAGTTCCGCAGGCCGGAGAAGGTCGGCGCGAGGAACCCGTCGTAGTGCGTGAACGAGAAGTAGACCGTCGAGACCAGTGGGTACAGGAAGAAGACGCCGAACCCGATCAGCCACGGGGACAGGAACGCCAGCGTCCTGGCCCGCTCCCGCCGGCGCTTGGCCCGCAGCGCCGGCGGGACGGGGGTGCTCACGACCGTCACCTCTTCGCCTGGTCGACGGCGTCGTCGATCTCCTTGGCGGTGGCCGTGAGCCCGGCCCTCAGGTCGGTGATCTTGCCGGACTCGACCTCGTAGCTGAGGTTCTGCAGCGAGATCTGGTAGGCGCCGCCGTTGACGCTGGCGGGGGTGGTCGAGGAGTTCGGGTTGCGCGCGATGTCCAGGAAGGTCCTGACGTTCGCGTCGGCCTCCAGCTTCGGCGAGTCCAGCGCGGCCAGGGTGCTCGGCACGTTGTGGATCGCGTTGGCGAAGGACACCACCGCGTCGGTGTCGGTGGTCAGGTACTTGACGAACTCCCAGGCCGCGGTGCGCTTCTTCGAACCGTTGGCGACACCGATGATGGTGCCGGTCTGGTAGCCGCGCCCGTAGGTGGAGGCCAGCTCGTCCGGCACCGGGAACGGCGCGGTCGCCCACTCGAAGGACGGCTTGTCGTCGGCCAGCGCGGCGGCCCGCCACTCGCCGTCCAGGCTCATCGCGACCTGCCCGGTGCTGAACGGATTCTTCGCGCTGTACTCGTCGCCGAAGCTCGTCCGGTACTTCTCCAGCTTCTCGAACCCGCCGAGCCGGTCGACGAGTTGCTTCTGCCAGGTCAGCTCGGCCGCCACCGTCGGGTCGGTCGCGACGTTGGACTTGCCGTCCGGGCCGAAGTAGCTGGAGCCGAACTGGCCGAGGTAGTGCGCGATTGGCGTCTCGTAGCCGTGGTAGTTCGGCATGAAGCCGAGCTGCTGGAACGAGTCGCCGCCGGGGATCGTCAACTTCGCGGCGTCCTCGGCGAATTCGCTGAACGTCTTCGGCGGGCCGCTGATCCCGGCCTTCGCGAACGCGGTCTTGTTCCAGTACAGGCCGTAGGCGTCGCCGAGCAGCGGCAGGGTGCACTGATTTCCCTGGTACTGGCTGTACTTGAGCATCGCCGACGGGAAGGTCTTCGCCGGGTCGATGCCGTCCTTCGCCAGCATCGGCCCGAGGTCCGCGAACACGTGCGAGGAACAGAACTTGCCGACGTTGTCGGTGCTGAACGAGGACACCACGTCCGGCGCGTCCGGGCCGCCGGCCCGCAGCGCCTGCTCGCTCTTCTCGTCGGCGATGTCACCCCGCACCTTGACGTGGATGTTCGGGTGCAGCTTCTCGAAGGCGGCGACGTTGTCGTTGATCGCCTTCACCTCGTTGTCCTGGTTCCAGCCGTGCCAGAAGGTGATCGTCACGTCCTGCCCGGACGCCGAACCGTCCTCCGCGCCACCGGAGTCGGTGCCGGTGCAGGCGGAGGCCAGAACGGCCGTGCAGAGCGCGGCGGCGAGCGCGGCCAGCGGGCGGCGGGCGCGTGGGGAGCTGCGGGTGGTGTCCACGGGATTGCACTCCTGACGAGGGGTACGGGCGGCGGACCGGGCGGCCGGCACCCGTGCGGGGGTAGGGGAGCGGAACGTGCGGATCGGACGTGCGGGGCGGACGTTCTCGTGCTGCTCGTACCGGTGGTCTCAGCGGGTGCTGAACAGGGCGTCCCGGGTGGTCGCCAGCGCGCGCTGCAGCGCACCGGCCAGGACGGGCGACCCGGGGAGGGCGGACAGCCGGACCTCCGGCCGGGGGATCGACATCCGGCCCAGCGCCTGCTGGACCAGCTCGCGCAGGCGCTCACCGCCGGCGGTCGGCGTCCCCCCGGAGAGCACCACCAGCTCCGGATCGACCACCGAGGCGATCACCGCCAGCCCGACCGCCAACCGCTCGGCCAGCTCCGCCAGGAACGCCTCGCCCTCCGGGGCGTCCAGGGCCGCGGCCACCGCCTGCGCCGCGTCGGCGTCGCGCAGCCCGTGGACCCGGGCCAGCGCCAGCACCGCGGGCTCGCCGGCCAGGTCCTGGAACCCGCCGGAGTGCTTCCGGCGGGCGCTCAACGACACCGGCGCGCCGGGCACCGGCATGTAGCCGACCTCGCCCGCGCCGCCGGTGAACCCGCGGTGCAGCCGGCCCGCCAGCACGATCGCCGCGCCGATGCCCTCCTCGGCCCACAGCAGCACGAAGTCCTCGCACCCGGCCGCCGCGCCCACGGACTGCTCGGCCACCGCGGCCAGGTTCACGTCGTTCTCGATCGACACCGGCGCGCCGATCGCCGTCGCCAACTCCTCCAGCAGGCGCGGAGAGTGCCAGCCCGGCAGGTGCGAGGCGTACCGCAGCTTGCCGGTCACCGGGTCCGGCGCGCCGCCGATCCCTATCACCACCTCGCGCAGCGAACCCGGCGGGAGCTGCGCGCGGCGCACCGTCTCGGCGACCGCCTCCGCGACCCGCTCCACCGTCTTCGCCGCCGGCCAGCCCTTGCACGGCACCTGATGCTCCGCCAGCGTCACCCCGGTGATGTCGGCCACCGCGACCCGCACCGTCGTGCTGGTCACGTCCAGCCCCGCGACGTACCCCGCCGCCGGATTCACCTGGTACAGCTGGGCGTTGGGCCCCGGCCCGCCCGCGGTCGTCCCCACCGGCACCACCAGGCCGGCGGCCTCCAGCCGGGCCAGCAGCTGGGACGCGGTCGGCTTCGACAGGCCGGTCAGGCTGCCGATCTGGGTGCGGGACAATGGGCCGTTGGCGAGCAGCAGTTCCAGCGCGGCGCGGTCGTTTATGGCCCGGAGCAGGCTGGGCGTGCCGGCCAGCGGGGAACGGGAACTCTTCTGGGTGGTCACGGGCCCGATCATCCTCCATCCGGTGACGCCGACGCGGCCAACTGTTAGGAAAGTTTCCAATCGCCGGGGCGCGGTTGTCAACGGTCGGATGCGCGTTCGTTGCCGGAGTTTCGGCAGGGGCGGGTGGGGTGAGCCCGGACTCCTTGAACTGACGGACCGTCAGTCACCTTGTCAACAAAGCTCGTTACCCCTTTGTGGGGAAAGCGGAGGGCACTGTTCCGAAGCCCGACCCGGACACGCTAACCTCCGTTGAATCGTGTGCCCGCTCCGGGGGAGCGGGCGCCGACAAGAGGAGGGGAGGAACGTGCAACTCAAGAGAAGCGGCTACCGGCGCTCCGCCGCACTGGCGGCATTACTCGCCGCCGGAATCGCCACCGGCCCCGCGGTCTCCGCGCCCGCCGCCACCGCGGACGGTTCGGTGACGGTGCGGGTGATCCGCGCGGTGGACGAGAGCGGGACGTGGTCGGGCGCGGCCATGGAGCCCGGCATGGCCGGCGTGACGGTGACGCTGACCGGCGAGGACGGCAGGGTCAGTGCCGCCGTCACCGCCGCCGACGGCACGGTGACGCTGAAGCCGAGCAAGTCGACCACCAGCGGTAAGTACCGCGTGGACGTGGTCAATCCGAAGCCGGGCGTGCTGTACCCGGCGTTCGCCTCCCACGAGGGTCTCGCGGGCGGGCCGGACAAGCTGAGCAGCAACACCGAGTTCGTCGACCTGTCGGCGGGCAAGACGGCCACCGTCACCACCGGCCTGTGGAACCCGTCCGACTACTGCCAGCAGAACGCCCCGCTGGCCACCGCCTGCCAGCCCGCGCTCACCGAACCGGCGAGCAAGCGCACCCTGCTGAGCTTCCCGTACCGGTCCCGGGGCGTGAACCAGGACGTCACCAACATCAGCACCTCGGGTGACACCGGCAACGTCTTCGGCATCGCCTGGAACCGGGACGACAGGCGGCTGTTCAGCTCCGCCCAGGCCAAGCGCGACGCGCCCTACGGCCCCGGCGGTGAGGGCGCGATCTACGTCACCGACCCGGCGGCGAAGACCACTTCGCTGTTCGCCACCGTCCCGGACGCGGGCAACACCCCGCACACCGCCGACGGCGACGTCGCCTACCTGACCGCGGCCGGCAAGGAGAGCCTCGGCGGGCTGAAGCTCACCGAGGACAACCGCGACCTGTACGTGGTCAACCTAAACAACCGCAAGCTGTACCGCTACGACGCCACGGCGGCCACCGCGTCCGCGCCGAAGGCCGTGTACCCGATTCCGGTCGCCGACTGCCCGTCGGCGGACGACTGGCGGCCGTTCGGCCTCGGCATGCAGGACGGTGTCGGGTACGTCGGCGGTGTCTGCTCCGGCCAGTCCACCCAGAAGCTCGCCGACGTGCGGGCGATCGTGCTGCCGTTCGACCCGGCCACCGGCAAGTTCGGTGCGGCCGTGCTGAACCAGCCGATGGATCACCGCGGCACGCCCGCGAGCGTCTGCTCCGGCTACTACTGGTACCCGTGGCGGGACACCAAGCCGACGGACGGCACCTGCTACACCTACGGGCAGCCCGAGCTCGGCGAGATCGGCTTCGAGACCGACGGCTCCATGCTGCTCTCGTTCCGCGACCGCTACTCCGACCAGTCCAGCGCGGTCTTCGGCGCCGAGTACATGCTGACGGTCGCCTCCGGTGACCTCAACAAGGCGTGCAAGTCCGGCGACACCTACGTGATGGACGTCAACCTCGGCTGCGGGATCACCACCCGCGGCAAGGGCTTCTACGACACCCGGCGCATCGGCGACGTGCACGCCTACGCCACCTATGCGGGCATGGCGCTGTCCAAGGTGGAGAACTCCATCGCCACCTCCGGCTACGACGTGATGGACCACGCGTGGTCGGCCGGCACCATGTTCACCCTCCGCAACGGAGCCCAGGACCCCGGGCAGGGCCAGGAACTCACCGACGGCACCTCGAAGTTCGGCAAGGCCGCGGCCATGGCCGACCTCGAAGTGCTCTGCGACAAGGCGCCGCTCCAGATCGGCAACCGGGTCTGGTACGACCCCGAGCGCTCCGGCCTCCAACTGCCGCAGCAGAAGCCGGTTCCGGGAGCCACCGTCAACCTGTACGACGCGGACGGCAAGAAGGTCGGCACCACCAAGACCACGCCGCACGGTGAGTACTACTTCGACAACACCAACGTCGCGGGCGGCCTGAAGCCCAAGACCGCGTACACGATCCGCCTGGACAACCCGGCGGACTACGCCAAGGGCGGCCCGCTGTACCACTGGGTCCCGACCAAGGACAACGTCGGCGACAACCGCCTGATCGACTCCGACGGCACCGTCCCCAAGGGCGGCACGTACGTCGAGCGGAAGCTCACCACCAACGGCCCCGGCCAGAACGACCACAGCTTCGACTTCGGCTTCATGCAGCAGCAGGGCGAGTTGCGCCTGGTCAAGAACGACCAGGACGGCAAGCCGCTGCCGGGTGCCGTGTTCCAGCTGTGGCGCGAGACCAACGACACCGAAGGCCTCCAGGCCGACAGTGACAAGCCGGACACCAAGGTCGGAGACCCGTGCACCACCGGCGACGACGGCACCTGCCACACCGTCTCCGACAAGGGCACGTACTACTGGCAGGAGGTCACCCCGCCCAAGGGCTACCAGACCCCCGAACAGCCCGTCCTCGGCCCGGTCGTCCTCGACGACGACCACCTCGAAGCCGGCGTCACCACCACCGCCGTCAACCACCTGATCCCCCCGCCGCCCACCACCCCGGCCCCCACCCCGACCCCGACGCCCACCCCGGTGCCGTCGTCGCAGCCCTCGGGCGGCCTGGCCTTCACCGGCATGAACGACACCGTCCTGACGTACACCCTGGTCGGCGGAGCGATCCTGCTCGTCGCCGGCGCGGGTCTGCTGATCGCGGTTCGCAAGCGCCGCACCCACTGACGCCCCGGCGGCAGTGAGGCGGGCCCCGGGACACTCTCCCGGGGCCCTTTCCGGTCCGAGCGAGGAACAGCCTGAGTCCTCGTCAAGCCGGCGGCCACAACCGCCTGTTGTTCTGTGGCGGCGGAAGTGGAGGGCCAAGTTCCGAAGTTCGCGCTGGACCGCTAACCTCCGACACATCGACGTCCGCTCCGGGGGGAGCGGGCGCCGCGACAGGAGGGGAGAAGGTGCAAATCAAGAGAAGCGGTTATCGGCGTCCTGCCGCGCTGGCCGCTCTGCTGGCGGCCGGGATAGCCACGGGCCCGGCGGTCTCCGCGCCCGCCGCGACTGCGGATGGCTCGGTGACGGTGCGGGTGGTCCGCGCCGTTGACGAGAGCGGGACGTACAGCCCGGCGCTGGAGCCCGGCATGGCCGGGGTGACGGTGACGTTGACCGGCGAGGACGGCGCGGTGCGGACGGCGGTGACGGCCGCCGACGGCACGGTGACGCTGAAGCCCACCAAGGCCACCACCAGCGGCAAGTACCGCGTGGACGTGGTCAATCCGAAGCCCGGTGTGTTGTACCCGGCGTTCGCTGCGCGTGAAGGACTGACCGCTCCGGACAAGCTGAGCAGCAACATCGAGTTCGTCGATCTGTCGGCGGGCAAGCAGGCCACGCTGACGACCGGCCTGTGGAACCCGTCCGACTACTGCCAGCAGAACGCCCCGCTGGCGACGGCCTGCCAGCCCGCGATCATCGACCCGGCGGGCAAGCGGACCCTGCTGAGCTACCCGTACCGGTCCCGGGGCATCAACAAGGACGTCACCGACCTCAGCACCGCCACCGACACCGGCAACGTGTTCGGTATCGCCTGGGACCGGGACGGCCGGCGCCTGTTCAGCTCGGCCCAGGCCAAGCGCGACACCCGCTACGGCCCCGGCGGCCCGGGCGCGATCTACGTCACCGACCCGGCGACGAAGACCACCAAGCTGTTCACCACCGTCCCGGACGCCGGCAGCAGCGCACACGGCGGCGACCTCGACCCGGCGTTCATGGCGGCGCCCGGCAAGGAGAGCCTGGGCGGGCTGAAGCTCACCGAGGACGGCCACGACCTGTACGTGGTCAACCTCAACAACCGCAAGCTGTACCGCTACGACGCGACCACGGCCACGGCCGAGAAGCCCAAGGCGGTCTACAGCATCCCGACCCCCGCCGACTGCCCGTCGGCGGACGACTGGCGGCCGTTCGGCCTCGGCATGCAGGACGGTGTCGGGTACCTCGGCGGTGTCTGCTCGGGCCAGTCCACCCAGAAGCTCGGCGACCTGCGGGCGATCGTGCTGCCGTTCGACCCGGCCACCGGGAAGTTCGGCGCCGCCGTCCTCAACCAGCCGCTCGACCACCGGGGTACTCCGGCGAGGATCTGCTCCGGCTACTACTGGTACCCGTGGACGGACGCCAGGCCGACCAGCGGAACCTGCAACTTCTACGGGCAGCCCGAGCTCGGCGAGATCGGCTTCGAGACCGACGGCTCCATGCTGCTGTCCTTCCGCGACCGCTATCCCGACCAGGCCAACTTCTACCCGAGTGCCGACAACCCGGCCCCGCCGGGCGGCGTGAGGGCGCTCGCGTCGGGTGATCTGAACAAGGCGTGCAAGTCCGGTGAAAGCTACGTGCTGGACGTCAACCTCGGCTGCGGGATGACCACCCGGGGCAAGGGTTTCTACGACGTAAGCCGGCTCAACAACTCGCACACCTATGCCACGTACGCGGGCATGGCGCTCTCCAAGGTCGAGAACTCCATCGCCAGCTCCGGCTACGACGTGCTCGAACACATCGTCACCGCCGGCACCATGTTCACCCTGCGCACCGGCGAGAAGGACCCGGGCATGGGCCAGGAACTCTCCGACGGCCGCTCCAGCTTCGGCAAGGGCGCGGCCATGGCGGACCTGGAGGTGCTCTGCGACCGGGCGCCGCTCCAGATCGGCAACCGGGTCTGGTACGACCCGGAGCGCTCCGGCCTCCAACTGCCGCAGCAGAAGCCGGTTCCGGGCGCGACCGTCAACCTGTACGACGCGGACGGCAAGAAGGTCGGCACCACCAAGACCAGTCCGCGCGGCGAGTACTACTTCGACAACACCGACGTCACCGGCGGCCTCAAGCCCAACACCGCCTACACGATCCGCCTCGACAACCCCGCCGACTACGCGAAGGGCGGCCCGCTGTACCACTGGGTGCCGACCAAGGCGAACGTCGGTGACAGCCGCCTGATCGACTCCGACGGGACGATTCCCAAGGGCGGTACCTACGTCGAGCGGGCGCTGAAGACCGGTGGCCCCGGTCAGAACGACCACAGCTTCGACTTCGGCTTCATGCAGCAGCAGGGCGCGCTGCGCCTGGTCAAGCACGACCAGGACGGCAAGCCGCTGCCCGGCGCCGTGTTCCAGCTGTGGCGGGAGTCGAACGACACCGAGGGCTTGCAGCAGGACGCCGACACCAAGGTCGGCGACCCGTGCACCACCGGCGACGACGGCACCTGCACCGCCAACGCCGACAAGGGCACGTACTACTGGCAGGAGGTCACCCCGCCCAAGGGCTACCAGACCCCTGAGCAGCCCGTCCTCGGCCCGGTCGTCCTCGACGACGACCACCTCGACGCCGGCATCACCACCACCGCCGTCAACCAGCTGATCCCCCCGCCCCCCACCACCCCGGCTCCCACCCCGAAGCCGGAACAGCCGTCGCAGAACGGCTCGCAGCCGTCGGGCGGCAGCCTGGCCTACACCGGCACGAACGACACCGTCCTGACGTACGCCCTGACCGGCGGTACGGCGCTGTTGGCGCTGGGCACCGCCGTCCTGATCGCCGTCCGCAGGCGCCGCGCCTGACGCCCCGCGACAGCAGACGGCCGGGGCCCGGAGAGTGCGAACTCCCCGGGCCCCGGCCGTCGTTGTACGGCAGAAGCGCCTACGCCAGGGGCGGTATCGGCTTGGCCGCCAGCGACCGCGCCGAGCTGGGGTCGGCCAGCGCGGACGGCGGCAGGATCTCGGGGGCGGGGGCCTGGGCGGGGACGGCGGCCGCCGCCTCCTCCTTGAGCTTGACGCCGGCCAGGTCGAACGCGGCCTTGATGCGCAGCCGCAGCGCGCGGGAGACCTGCGCGGACTTGCCGGGCGTGCAGCGGGCCTCGATCCGCAGCTCGACCGAGTCGACGGCGACCGATTCGATGCCGAGGACCTTGACCCGGCCCCAGATCAGCTCGTCGTAGGGGGATTCCTTGGAGAGCTGCTCGGCGGCCTCGGTGACCAGCAGTTCGACCCGCTCCAGGTCCTCCTTGTAGCCGACCTGGACGTCCACCGACGCGGTGCCCCAGCCCTGGCTCATGTTGGCGATCCGCTTGACCTCGCCGTTGCGGATGTACCAGATCTCCCCGGCGGAGCCGCGCAGCTTGGTGACCCGCAGGCCGACCTCCAGCACGGTGCCGGTGGCGACGCCGGTGTCGATCTCGTCGCCGACGCCGTACTGGTCCTCCATGATCATGAAGACGCCGGAGAGGAAGTCGGTGACCAGGTTGCGCGCGCCGAAACCGATCGCCACACCCGCCACACCGGCGGAGGCCAGCAGCGGCGCGAGGTCCACGCCGAGCACCGACAGGGCCATCAGCGAGGCGGTGCCGAGGATGCTGAAGGACGACACCGAGCGCAGCACCGAGCCGATCGCCTCGGAACGCTGCTGGCGGCGCTCGGTGTTGACGACGCCGCTGTTGGCCAGCAGCCCGCCGATCACGCCGTGGTCGTTGTCCGCCTCGGCGGGGCGGCCCATCCGGGCGACCAGCTTGTCGATGACCTTGCGGACCACCGCCCGCAGTACCAGCGCGAGCAGCAGGATGAAAACGATCCGCAGCCCGTCGATCAGCCAGCCCTGCCAGTTGTCGTCGAGCCAGCTGGCGGCCTGCCGGGTGGAGTCGGTCACATCGGCGGCACTGGTGGGCAGGTTGAACGTCGGTGTCGTGGGGTCGGGGGAAGAGTCGGCGAGCATCGCCCCACTCTAGGGCCTGCCGTGCGGGCCCCCACGCCCCCGTTCACCCGCCCGGACGGCCCGTCAGACCGGTTCCGGCCACCGTCCGCGCCGCCCCGGCCACGGTGGGTGCAGGTGGGCCCCGAGCTGGGCATACCGCCTATGGGCGGCAGTGCGGGGTCCACCCGGGCGTGCGGCCCGTTCACAGAGAAATGGTGGCGTCGTACGAGGGCGTAAGGCGACACTGAGGGAGATCGCGTCCCGCAGGGGTCACGATCGCCCGCTCGACTCGGCGCGAGCCACGCGCCGCAGGCGTCCAAGGAGGCCCCGTGCCGCATGTCCTTGTCCTCAACGCGTCGTACGAGCCACTCGGTGTCGTCTCGATGCGACGCGCACTCATCCTGGTCCTCAACCACAAGGCGATCGCCCTGGAGGACGCGGGAACCACTCTGCACAGCGCCACCAGCGCCGTTCCGGCGCCGTCCGTCGTCAAGCTGACCCGTTTCGTGCGGGTTCCCTACCGAGGCCCCGTGCCGCTCACCCGGCGCGCGCTGTTCGCCCGCGACCACGGGCGGTGCGTGTACTGCGGGGCTGCCGCCACCAGTGTCGACCACGTGATCCCGCGCAGCCGGGGCGGTCAGCACCGGTGGGACAACGTGGTGGCGGCCTGCCGCCGCTGCAACCACACCAAGGCCGACCGGCACCTCGCCGACCTCGGCTGGCGGATGAAGCGCCCCCCGGCCGCGCCCAGCGGCCTGGCCTGGCGGGTCATCGGCACCGGGATCAAGGATCCGCGCTGGCGGCCCTACCTGGAGCCGTACGGCGGCCTCGACCAGTTCCGGGACTTCGAGCACCACGACCATCCGGAGCTGGCCGTTCCGTCCCCGGTCCGCACCCGTCCCGTCCGACGCGGCGAGCAGCACGCTCCGCTCTCCGCCTGACCAGACAAGGGCCTGCCCGACACGACATTCGGTACGCCTCATGGGCCGCCGGCGCACCCCGCAGCGGGAGCGT
This sequence comes from Kitasatospora sp. NPDC004615, assembly GCF_042873545.1. Classification (NCBI taxonomy): domain Bacteria; kingdom Bacillati; phylum Actinomycetota; class Actinomycetes; order Kitasatosporales; family Streptomycetaceae; genus Kitasatospora; species Kitasatospora sp. NPDC004615. Next base: position 270,902 of record NZ_JBIALQ010000009.1, on the reverse strand, counting down.
CGGCGGCCCACCGTGTATTCGGCCGGCCGGTGACCACGGCCTGTCCGGCCGACAGACCTAGCCGGTGACGCCGTACAGCTCGACCGCGGACAGCGTGTAGCCGTAGCGGCCGGCCCGGCTGACGCCCTGCACCCGCAGGTACTGCGCGTCGGCGGCGTCGAAGCGGACCGTCTCGGTGCCGCCCTGCCCGTTGTCCACCACCGCCACGGTGGTCCACACCAGCCCGTCGGGCGAGGTCTGTACCCGGTAGCGGGAGGCGTACGCGTCGCCCCAGTGCAGCACCGCCGCACCCAGCCGGGTCGGCTGCGGCAGCCGCAGCTGCACCCAGGCGTCGTCCTTCGCGGGGGCCTTCCAGGACGTCTTCGGGTTGCCGTCGGCGATCGCCGCCGCCGGGGTCTTGCCGCTGTCGTCGCCCGAGGACGACGCGCTGGCGGAACGGGCCAGGTCGGGGCCGCCGGTCGGCGGGACCACGTGCACCTGGAGCTCCTGGCGGACGGTGACCCCGCCCGCGGTGAACACCAGCGGCACCCGGTAGGTGCCCGACGGGGTGTCGGCGGCCGCCGACACCTGCACCGGGGCGCCCGCCTTGCCGCCGCGCGGCACCGTCACGGACCCGGCCGGCGCCACCGTCAGGCCCTTGGCGACGGCCGGGACCTCGGCCTTCAGCTCGCCGGTCAGCGCGTCCGGGCGGCCCGACTCCACGGTGGCCCTGGTCTGCACCGGGGCGGCGCCCGTCACCACGTCCAGCGTCGGCTCGGCCAGCGTCAGCCGGGCCGCCGGGACGTCCGCGTACCAGGGGATCACCTGGTTGACCACCGGGGCCTCGCCGCCGGGCCGCCACACCATGCGGAACGCGTCCACCTGGCTGCCGTCGGCGCGCAGCTCGTTGTAGCCGGGGCGGACCTGGCCGAGGTCGGCCCAGCTGCCGTCCGGGTGCCGCACCTGCACGGTCGCCTCGGCGCGCACCGCCGGGTCGGTCAGTACGGTGAGCCGGTCCAGCGGGCGGGCGGTGCCCAGTTCGACGGTCAGCGGGGCGTCGCCCGCGCTGGGCGGGGCCGCCGCCCGGAACGCCGAGTCCGGGTCGCCCGACAGCACCGCCTCCGGGGACGAGCCGGGAACCGCAGGCGGGCCGCTGACCTCGGCGTCCACCGCGTTCGGCGCGCCGGCGGTGAACTCGCGCACCGCGACGGCGGTCTTCTGCCCGCCGGTGGCGCGCAGCCGCACGGCCTTGGCGACCGCGCCCGCCGGGGCGTTCGCGATCACCACCCGCTGGTCGTGCACCGTCGTCAGCGGCTGCCAGCCGCCCGAGCCGCTGAAGTACTCCAGCACCCCGTCGTGCAGGTAGTCGTCGGCCGCCGAGGCCGAGTCCGGGTCGTCGCCGTGGCCGCCCATCAGCACCGTCACGGTGCCCAGCGGCTTCGCGGTGCCCAGGTCCAGGCCGAAGCTGTCGCCGACCTGCGGCGGCGCCGACGACCAGTAGAACGTCGTCGCGGAACCGTCCGCCATCAGCGCCGGGCCGTGGTCGTGCGCGGTGCCCAGGGTGGTGGTCGGGGAGGCGCCGGTGGTGATGCCCGCCCAGGTGTCGGCGGCCTTCGTCGCCCGGTCCAGGAACGCGTCCAGCACGCCCTTGCCGACCGTCACCGGGTTCTGCTCCAGCACCGCGCGCTGCCGGCCCAGCTCCAGCCGGGCCTGCCAGGCCGCGGTGCCGTCGCCGGCGTGCTGCGCGGTCAGCATGTCCAGCGCGGCCCGGCCCGCCGCGCCGTACGCCGCCAGCCGGGCCAGCCACGGCGCGGCGTCCGTACCCAGCGGGTCGCCCGCCAGTGTCTTCGGGGCGTCCGCCATCACCGCGAAGGCCTCGCGCAGCGGCTGCGCCGCCTCCTTGACCTTCGCCTGGTCGGCGGGCGCGCCCGAGGCCGGCTCCACCGTCGCCCAGTACCGCTCCACCAGCGGCGCCAGGTACGCCGACTCCTTGTCGACCAGCGGCGAGGACGCGCTGTTGCCCGCCAGCGCCGCCACCGCGGCCCGCTGCGCCGGGCCGGCCGTCAGCAGCCGCAGCGCCGAGGACAGCGAACGCTCCGGCACGTAGCCGCCCGGCTGCCAGCCGAAGTCGGCGGCGGTGGCCAGCGGGATCCGGGACGCCACCGGCTGGCTCATCGCCGAGGTCAGCAGCACCGCCGAGCGCTGCGCCACCTCGGGATCGCGGCCGCCGTAGCCGCCCAGGAACAGCCGGTCCGGCGCCGAGTCGTTCACCGGATAGTTGTCCAGCGTCATCAGCGGACGGCGGAACAGCTCGGCGGTCTCGGTGAGCTGAGCGCCCGTGACCTGCTTGGCGATCGCCGCGCCGCCGCTCCACACCACCTGCACCTCGGCGGGCAGCCCCGCCGCCAGCGCCGCCCGGTACGGCGTCGAACCCTGTTTCTGGAACTCGGTCGGCACCACCGACAGCGGCGCCAGCTCCGGGTGCGGCGCCACCACCCGCTTCTGCACCGCCGCCACCACCGCGGCCTGCGCCTTCGCCGCCGCCGCCGGCCCGGTGCCCAGCTTGCGGCGGTCCGTGCCGCAGTGCCACTCGTCGTAGGAGACGTTCGCGAAGTCCAACTGGAACGCCCGGACGCCCAGTTGACGCAGCCCGTCGAGCTTCGCGATCAGCGCGTCCAGGTCCTTGCCGGACGAGAAGCAGAACGACTGCCCCGGGTTCACCGAGTACGCCAGCGTCACGTGGTTGTCCCGGGCCCGGCCCGCCAGCTCGGTCAACTCCCGTACCTGGTCGGCCGGGTAGGGCTCGCGCCAGCGCCGCGAACGGTACGGGTCGCCGCCCGGCGCGTACAGGAAGAAGTTCTGCTTGGTGCGGCCCAGGAAGTCCACCGCCGCCAGCCGCTGCTCGGGGCTCCACGGCTCCCCGTAGAACGACTCGGCGGTGCCGCGCACCGCCGCACCCGTCGGCCAGTCCCGCACCAGCACGCCCGGGAAGCCCTTGTCGCCCGCCGCGCCCTGGCCCTGACCGGGGCCGATCGGCGCCAGCAGCTGCGCCAGGCTCTGCGCCGCGTAGAACGTGCCCTCGCCGTCGATGCCCGCCAGCACCACCGCGCCGTACGCGCCGCCCGCGGTGGGCAGTTGGCCCACCGCCAGCAGGTGGCCGCCGGACGGCAGGCCGGTCAGCGCCGGTACCTCGGTGTCCTTCAGGCCCGCCGCCGTCGCGAGGGAGCGCAGCGCCCGGTCGGTCGGCCCGCCCGCGCCCTCGCGCGGGCCGCCCACGTACACCACCAGCGACCCCGCCGCCGGCGTCGCCGGCGCCTCCGGGACGGTCTCCACCTCGGCGGCGCCGGCCCTGGTCAGCAGCGCGCGCACCGCGTCCACCGCCGGGCCGTCCGCGCCGTCCGCCATCACCAGCGTCGCCCGCTTGGGCACCGCCACCGGCTTGCCGCCCGGCCGCAACTGCTGCGGGCGCGGGAACACCTGGGGGTCCGCCAGCGAACCCAGCGGCAGCGGCGCCTCGGCCGCACCCGGGACGTCCACCTCGGCGGAAACCGTCTGCCGGCCGCCCGGCTGCGCTGCGACACTCTGCGCGGGGATCAGCAGCCCGCCGACCACGGCCGCCGCCGACAGCGTCGCCGCCAGCCGCAGCGAACTGCCGCGCCGGCCCGCCCGCCGCTCGGCTCGCACCGAGGCCAGCAGCGGGTCCGTTCCCTTGATGTCGGCGATGAACCGGTCCGCGGCGCGCGGCGCCAGTTGACGGGCCGTCCGGGCCGCCGTCCGGCGCGCCGTCAGCGCCGCGGGGTGGTAGAGCACCTCACGCAGTGCCGTTCCCTGCTCCAACTGCTGCCTCAGCCGACGTCCGGCCGCCACCGACACCCGCGCCTGCACCGGAGCCTCCTCGCCCGAAACATCCAGCTCACCGGCCCCCACAGCCCGCCCCGGCCCCCCATGGCCATCCGGCCCGACCAGCCCATCAGCTCTCCGCGTCCCTGTCAACGCCCGTGGCAGCTATGTCCGTTATCGCCCGGTATTACAGTGCTATCGCCGTCGCTCGCGGCAACCCGCCGCCGGAACGTTCACCCGTCCGGTGCCGACGGGCCGCCGTGTCGGTCGGGGTCGGCGGACGGGCGCGCGGGTAGGACTGTGCCTGTCGCGTTCGGGAGCCCGAGGACGGAGTGCGCTGGGTGGCCGCATACCTTGACCGAGAGCAGCTGGGAACCGATCAGGTGCCGGCGGAGGACAACCCGCCCGCACCACCGGAACTGCTGGCACTGGCCCACGCGCACGGGGTGGACACCAGCTACGACGCCGGCGCCGGGCCGGTCCAGGTCGCGCCGCGCACCCTCACCACGGTGCTCGCCGCCCTCGGCGTGGACGCCGGAACGCCCGAACTGGCCGCCGCCGCACTGGAACGCCACCGCGCCGAACAGGCCCAGCGGCTGCTGCCCCCCACCGTGGTCGCCTGGCAGGACCGGCGCACCGCGCTCGACCTGCCGGCCGACGCCGGGGTGCGGGTCGAGCTGGAGGGCGGCGGCTCCTGGGAGTTGACGCACGACCACTCCTGGTGGCTCCCGGAGGACGTCCCGCTCGGCCGGCACGTCTTGCACGTGACAGCCGGTGAACGGGCGGGCCGCGCCGCGCTGATCGTCGCCCCGGCGCGCATCCCCGAACCGCGGCAGCGTAGTTGGGGCTTCCTCGCGCAGCTGTACTCGGTGCTCAGCGACCAGTCCTGGGGCATGGGCGACCTCACCGACCTCGCCGACCTCGCCCAGTGGGCGGGCGCCGAACTCGGCGCCGGCTTCCTGCAGATCAACCCGCTGCACGCGGGCATGCCCGGCGTCCCCTCCGACCCGTCCCCGTACCGCCCGTCCTCCCGCCGCTTCGCCGACCCCGTGCACCTGCGGATCGAGGCGATCCCCGAGTACACCCGCCACGACGGGGTCCGCGACCTGGCCCGCCGCGCCCGGCTGCTGCGCGAGGAAGTGCTCGAACACGACGCGCTCATCGACCGCGACTCGGTCCGGGCGCTCAAGCAGCAGGCGCTGGAACTGCTGCACACCGTGCCGCGCGGCGTCGGCCGGGACGCCGCGTACCGGGCGTTCGTCCGCCGCGAGGGCGAGTGGCTGGAACGGTACGCGGTGTGGAACGCGCTGGCAGAGGTGCACGGCGCGGCCTGGCACTCCTGGCCGAAGGGGCTGCGCCACCCGTCCAACCCCCAAGTCGCCGCCGAGAAAGCCGCGTTGACCGACCGCGTCGAGTTCCACCGCTGGCAGGCCTGGCTGGTCGACGAACAACTGCGCGCCGCCCAGCGCGCCGCCACCGACGCCGGCATGCCGATCGGCCTGATCCACGACCTCGCCGTCGGCGTCCACCCCGACGGCGCCGACGCCTGGGCCCTGCAGGACGTCCTCGCCACCGGCATCTCCACCGGCGCCCCGCCCGACGCCTTCAACGCCCACGGCCAGGACTGGGGCCTGCCGCCCTGGCGCCCCGACACCCTCGCCGAAACCGGCTACGGCCCGTTCGCCGAACTGCTGCGCGCCGCCGCCCGGCACGCCGGCGCGATCCGGATCGACCACGTGATGGGCCTGTTCCGGCTCTGGTGGGTACCCGTCGGCGCCCGGCCCACCGAAGGCACCTACGTCCGCTACGACGCCGAGGCGATGCTCGCCGTCCTCGCCCTGGAAGCCCACCGGGCCGGCACCGCCGTCATCGGCGAGGACCTCGGCACCGTCGAACCCGGCGTCCGCGAACGGCTCGCCGAACACGGCGTGCTCGGCACCTCCGTGCTCTGGTTCGAACGCGACTGGCACGCGGGCGGCGCGGTCCTGCCCCCGGAACGCTGGCGGGCCGGCTGCCTCGCCACCCTCACCACCCACGACCTGCCCAGCACCGCCGCCCGGCTCACCGGCGACCACGTCGCACTGCGTCACCAACTCGGCCTGCTGGCCCGCCCGCTGGCCGAGGAACAGCACGCCGCCGCCACCGAACTCGCCGACTGGCAGCGCGAACTCGTCCGCCTCGGCCTGCTCGCCGACGGCGCACCCGTCACCCCCGAGGCGCTCCACGCCTACCTGCGCGCCACCCCCGCCCGGCTGGTCGGCGTCTGGCTGCCCGACACCGTCGGCGACCCCCGCCCGCAGAACCTCCCCGGCACCTGGGACCAGTACCCCAACTGGCGGCTCCCCGTCGCCGACGCCACCGGAACGCCCCGCACCCTCGACCGGATCGCCACCGCCCCGGGCACCGCCGCCATCGCCGCCACCCTCACCCCGCTCGGCGCCCCACCAGGCGTTCCGTCCGGCGTTCCGTCCGTCGCTCCGGCGGCGGGACACGCCGACAGGCGCACCCCGCCGGGCGACCCGGTGTAGGGGGCCGGTAAGTTGTGAAACGTGGACAAGAGGAACGCAATGCGCGCCGGTGCGGTCACCGCGGCGGCCACGCTGATGATGCTGATGTCGTCGCCCGCCATGGCGCTCGTACGCGACGACGGCGACGACCCGGGCGCCGGCCTGAGCGTCGGCCAGACCCTGGGCCTGTTTGTCGCCCTCCCGATCGTCTCCTTCCTGGTGATCGCGGGCCTCTGCATGATCCCGGGCAAGAAGAAGTAATCCCGCGTCAGGCCGCTGCGCACACCCCCCGGGTGCGCGGAACGGCGGGGCCCAGCGCCCCCGGGACGGAACACCGGACGCCCGGCGCTCCTCGGAGCACCGGGCGTTCCGTCGTACCCGGACCCGGGCCGGACGCGCACGGGCCGAGCACCGGCAGGCGCTCGCCGCGCAGACCGCGCCCTGACACGCCGTCACCGTCCACCCCGGCGGTCACGGCAGGCCGGGGGTCTCCTCCTGCCGTCCGTCCGGGTGGATCAGCAGCGCGGGCACGCCCCTCGCGGTGAGCCACTCGAGGGCGTGCGGCATCGCGAAGGCCGCGGTGGCGAGGGCGTCCAGGTGCGCGAGGCGGTCGCCGACCAGGGTGAGCGAGGCGTAGGACGTCGCGGGACGGCCGGTGTGCGGGTCGACGATGTGCGGGCCGCGCTCGGCCGTGCCGGAGGTGGCGACGGCCAGGTCGTGGCCGGTGACCACGCGGGCCACCGCGCCGGGGCGGTGCGGGTCGGCGATGCCGATGCGCCAGGGGCCGCCGGCGGTCTGCACATCGCCGCCGCCGCTGACGCAGTGCTGGTCGGAGCCCGACTCGCGCAGGGTACGGGAGGCCTCCTCGACGGCCCAGCCCTTGACCCAGCCGCTCGGGTCGAGGTGTCCGCCGGGCGTCGCGGTGAAGTAGCCGTCGGTCTCGGCGGCGAGTTCCGCGCAGCGCTCCAGCACCCGGGCGACCTCGGGGTCGCAGTCGGCGAGCGCGAGTTCGCCGCGGCCGAGCCGGCTGATCTCGCTCTCCGGCCGGTACGGCGAGAACACCGCGTCGATCCAGTGCAGGCGGGTGACGATCCGGGCGAGGGCGTCGGCGGTCCCGGCGCCGGGGTCGCGGACGGTGAAGGAGAAGACCGTCCCCATCACGTGCTCGACGTGGGTGGCGGTCACTTCTTCGCCGCCTGGTCCAGGGCGCTCTGCAGGGAGCGGGTGTAGCCGTCGCTGGTGTAGGTGGCGCCGGAGACCACGTCGATGTGCGCGTTCTGCGCGGCCATCGCCTCCTGGTTGAGCTGCGGGACGGCGAAGCTGTTGATCTCCTGGTCGCGGCGGTCCCGGTTGGGGTACTGGATCACGTCGATCTTGCCGATCGCGCTGCCGTTCATGGTGACCCGGACCTGCACCGGCCCGTACCGGGTGTTGATGGCGCTGCCGGTGACGGTCCGGGTGGCACCGCCGGTACCGGGCGAGGACGACGCGGAAGACGGGGACGACGGAGACGACGGGGACGACGGGGATATCGGGGACGAGGCCTGGCTGCTGGTGCTCCCCGTGCCCCCGGCCACGGGGGAGGAGGAGATGGCGGCCGCGCCGGACGGGTCGTGCGGCTTCAGGGAGAGCAGCAGGACGACCCCGGCGGCGGTCGCGGAGGCGGTGATGACGGCTCGGCGCATGGCGGTGGGGGCTCCTAGAAGACGAAGGACTCGTGGTGGATGCGGGACGGCCGGACCCCGGCGGCGCGCAGCGCGCGGACCGCCTCGGCGGTGAACGCCTCCGGCCCGCACAGGTAGACCTCGTGGCGGCCGAGGTCCGGCACCAGCCGGTGCAGCGCCGCACCAAGGTCGCCGACCTGCTCGCGGCTACCGAGCAGCTCGTGCACCCGCTTGCCCCGGCCCCCGGCGGCGACGGCCGCCAGCTCGTGGCGGAACAGCAGGTCCTGGGGGTGCCGGGCCCGCTGGACGAGCGTCAGCCGCCCGGGCAGCGTCTCGAAGAGCGCCCTCAGCGGGGTGATGCCGACGCCCGCGCCGAGCAGCAGCACCGGCCCGCCGTGGCGGCGCCGCGCGGTGAACGCCCCGTACGGGCCCTCCGCCCGGACGGCGGTGCCGGGGGAGAGGCCGGCGACGGCGGCGCTGTGCTTGCCAAGGCCCTTGACGGTGAAGCGCAGGAAGTGCGGGTGCGGGGGAGCGGACAGCGAGTAGGGGTTGGCGGCCCAGCGCAGCTCGGGAGTGAGGAACTGGAGGCGGAAGAACTGGCCGGGCTCGGCGCGCAGCTCGTCCAGGTGCCGGCCGGTCAGGAAGACCGAGACCACGCCGGGCCCCTCGGGCCGGACCTCGGCGACCCGCAGCCGGTGCCGGCGGTCGCGCAGGAACGGCCGCAGCAGCCGGTACCAGCCGAGGACGGCGGCGGTGCCGAGGTACAGCAGGTACCAGAGGGCCTTGGCCTTGTTGTCGGCCAGGTCGGCGCCGGTGGTGAGCTGGTGGCCGAAGCCGAGTGCGACGGCCAGGTAGGTGGCCAGGTGCAGGTAGTACCAGGCCTCGTAGCTGAGCCGGCGGCGGGCGGCCCGGGCGGAGACCGCGCCGGTGCCGAGGATCAGCAGGGTGGCGGCGGTGGCCTTCAGCATGTCGGGGAAGTGCAGGACGATCTCCACGCCCTGGTTCCACAGGCCCTGGCCGCTGGTCAGCGCGTAGCCCCAGATGACGGTCAGCACGTGCACGGTGATCAGCGACACCAGGTACCGGCCGCCGAAGGCGTGCCAGCGGGCCATCCGGTCGGCGCCGACCTCGCGTTCGAGCAGCGGAATGCGCGCCATCAGCAGCAGCAGGACGGGCGCGGCGTAGCCGGCCAGCAGGCCGGTGATCCGGGCGGTGCCGGTGAGCCAGTCCGCGGCGCCGGGTATTCGCGGGGTGTCGATCCACCACAGGGCGAGCACGGCGAGGGCGCCGAGCGCGATCAGGGCGAGCGCGCCGTGCCGGACGGCGTCGGGGGGGAGGCCCTGGCGCGGGGCGGCGCGGCGGGCGGCGCGGGTCGGGCTGGTCAGTACGGTCAACGGGCCCTCCTTCGGTGGTGCTCTGCCACCGTGGCACCGGAAGCTCTCAGTTCCCTATGAAAGGGCGCCGCCCCCAGGCCCTCCCCGGGGCGTTCGCGCAGGTCGCCGGGCCCGCACTCTACGCGAAGCGGTCGGATGATCTCACCGCTTTCTCATGCCGGAACGCCAGAATGGATCCATGCAGCACGCGGAAACCCCATGGCGGGTCCTGGTGGTGGACGACGAACCCGACCTGGTCGAGGTGATCTGCGGCGCCCTGCGCTACGAAGGCTGGCAGGCCCGCGGCGTCACCGGCGGCCACGACGCCGTCACCACCGCCGCCGAATGGCACCCGCACGCCATCGTGCTGGACGTCATGCTGCCCGACTTCGACGGGCTCGAAGTGCTCCGCCGGGTGCACCGCACCGACCCCGAGGTACGGGTGCTGTTCCTGACCGCCCGGGACGCCGTCGAGGACCGGATCGCCGGCATCTCGGCCGGCGGCGACGACTACGTCACCAAACCGTTCAGCCTGGAAGAGGTCGTGGCCCGGCTGCGCGGCCTGCTGCGCCGCGCCGCCCCCGCCGGACCGGCCGCCCCCGGCACCCTCACCGTCGGCGACCTGCACCTCGACCCGGCAGTCCGGGAGACCAGCCGCGGCGGCGAACTCATCGACCTCAGCCCCACCGAATTCGCCCTGCTGCGCTACCTGATGGAGCACCCGCGGCAGGTGCTCAGCAAGGCACAGATCCTGGACGCCGTCTGGTCCTACGACTTCGGCGGGCAGGCCCACGTGGTGGAGCTGTACATCAGTTACCTGCGCCGCAAGATCGACGCCGGCCGGCCACCGATGATCCACACCGTGCGCGGCGCCGGCTACGTACTCAAGGCGGCCACCGGATGACGGCCGCCGGACGGCCCCGCACGCTACGGGCGCGGCTGGTCGCGGGCGTCCTGGTACTGATCGCGCTGATCTGCGTCGGCGTCGGCTTCGCCACCACCTCGGCGCTGCGGCACTTCCTGGTCGACCGGACCGACCAGCAACTGGCCGCCGCCGGCGGACGCTACGCCGCCAGCCTCGAACACCCCGGCGTGAATGGCCACGACACCCGCGCCCAGTCGCCCGGCACCTTCGGCGCCCGCCTGGTGAACGGCACCGTCACCCACGCCGCCGTGGTCGGCGGCATCCCGCCCGGCGACGACGACCCCGTCCCGATCGCCGGAAGCGGCGGCAGCGACGCCCCCGTCCCGCTCACCGACCAGGACGTCCGCGCCCTGCGCGCACTCCCGGCCGGCGGCCACCCGCGCGACCTCACACTCTCCGCCCTCGGCCACTACCGGGCCGCCGCCGTCACCGGCTCCGACGGGGACGTACTGATCACCGGCCTGCCACTGCACCCCATCGACGAGACCGTCCAGCGCCTGCTGATGATCGAACTCGTGGTGTTCGCCGTCGCCCTCGCGGTCGCCGCGGTCACCGGCACCATCGGTGTCCGACTCGCGCTGCGCCCGCTGGAACGCGTGGTGGCCACCGCCGAACGCGTCTCCGCCCTCCCGCTGGCCAGCGGCGCGGTCGACCTCGGCGAACGCGTCCCCGACGACGACCCCGGCACCGAGGTCGGCCGGGTCGGCACCGCACTCAACCGGATGCTCGGCCACATCGGGGACGCACTGACCCGCCGTCAGCAGGTCGAGGAACGGCTGCGCGCCTTCGCCGCCGACGCCAGCCACGAACTGCGCAACCCGGTGGCAGCCGTCCGCGGCCACGCCGAACTCGCGCTCCGGCACCCAGGACCGGTGCCCGAGCCGGTCCGGCACTCACTGGAACGGATCACCGCCGAGTCGCAGCGCATGGGCACCGTCGTCGAGGACCTGCTGCTGCTCGCCCGCCTCGACGCCGGCCGCCCGCTCGCCGTCGAGGACGTCGACCTCACCCGGATCGCCCTGGACTGCACCGCCGACGCCCGGGCCGCAGCCCCACAGCACCGCTGGCTGCTCGAACTGCCCGCCGAACCCGTCACCGTCCCCGGCGACCCCCACCGCCTCACCCAAGTGGTGGCGAACCTGCTGGCCAACGCCCGCACCCACACCCCCGACAGCACCGAGGTCACCCTCCACCTCTCGGCCACCCCCACCGACGCGACCCTCACCGTCACCGACAACGGCCCCGGCATCCCGCCCGAACTCCTCCCGCACGTCTTCGACCGCTTCGTCCGCGGCGACCCCACCCGCTCCCGCCGCACCGGCTCCACCGGCCTCGGCCTCGCCATCGTCCAAGCCGTCGTCCAAGCCCACGCCGGCACGGCTACCGTGCACAGCGAACCCGGGGCAACCACCTTCCGCATCACCCTGCCCCTCGCGCAGGCGAGCAAGCAGGGGCGCGGGGAACTGCGCGGAGGGGAACGCACCCGTCAGCAAGATCGCGACGCCGGACAATGACCTGCACGTGACCGCGCCCTCCCGGACCGGCCGGCGCTTGCCGCGCGGCAGCAGCAACCCCGAACACGCCGGAGGCCCGGGAGAACACGTCCCCCGGGCCCCGTCATGACCTCGTGTCAGCGATCCGCCGCCTGAGCCTTCAGCGCCCGCTCCACACCGGCCCGCGCCTCGACGACCTGGCGCCGCAGCGCCGGCGCCGGCTCGGCCGAGGCCAGCCACGCGTCGGTCGCGTCCAGGGTGGCCTGCGAGACCGCGTACGAGGGGTACAGGCCGCCGATGATCTGCTGCGAGATCTCGTGGCTGCGGGTCTCCCACACCTGCTTGACCGAGGCGAAGTACTTCTCGGTGTACGGCGTGAGCAGGTCCCGCTGGTCGGGCTGCTGGAAGCCGGCGATGACGGCCTCCTGCACGTAGTTGGTCAGGGTGTCGGACTCCACCACGGACTCCCACGCCTCGGCCTTGGCCTCGGCGGTCGGGCGGGCCGCCCGGCAGGTGGCGGCGTGCTCCTGGCCGGAGGAGGTGTTGTCGCGGGCGAGTTCCGCGTCGATCGCGGCCTCGTCGGCGCGGCCGGTGGCGACCAGGCGGCCGAGCAGCGTCCAGCGCAGCTCGGTGTCGACGGCCAGGCCCTCGACGGTCTCGGTGCCGTCCAGCAGCCCGGCGAGCAGCGCGAGCTGACCGTCCGTGCGGGCGGAGCCGGCGAGCGCGCGGGCCCAGGCGAGCTGGTGGTCGCTGCCGGCGGGGGCCTCGCGCAGCGCCGTCTCGGCGGCGGCGGCCCAGCGCTGCAGGCCGCTCTCGCGCCACGCCGGGTCGGCGTACAGCTCGAGGGCGAGCTTGACCTGGCGGTGCACGGACTGGACCACGCCGATGTCGCTCTCGCGGGGCAGGCCGGCCAGCGCCAGCGACAGGTAGTCGCGGGTGGCGAGTTCGCCGTCGCGGGTCATGTCCCAGGCGGAGGCCCAGCACAGCGCGCGGGGGAGCGAGTCGGTGAAGTCGCCGAGGTGCTCGGTGACGACGGCCAGCGAGTCGGCGTCGAGGCGGACCTTCGCGTAGGACAGGTCGTCGTCGTTGAGCAGCAGCACGGCGGGCCGCCGGCGGCCGGTGAGCTGCGGGACCTCGGTGCGCTCGCCGTCGACGTCGAGCTCGATCCGCTCGGCGCGCTCCAGCTTGCCGTCGACCAGTTCGTACAGGCCGATGGCGATGCGGTGCGGGCGCAGCACGGCCTCGCCGCGGGCGCCGGCGGGCAGCGCGGGGGCCTCCTGCAGGACGGCGAAGGACTCGATGGTGCCGTCCGCGGCGACCTCGAGGGCCGGGCGCAGCACGTTGATGCCGGCGGTCTCCAGCCAGGCCTTGGACCAGACGCGAAGGTCGCGGCCGCTGGCCTCCTCGAGGGCGCCGAGCAGGTCGGTGAGGCGGGTGTTGCCCCAGGCGTGGCGCTTGAAGTAGGCGCGCACGCCCTGGAAGAAGGCGTCCTGGCCGACGTACGCCACCAGCTGCTTGAGCACCGAGGCGCCCTTGGCGTAGGTGATGCCGTCGAAGTTGACCTGGACGTCCTCCAGGTCGTTGATCTCCGCCATGATCGGGTGGGTGGACGGCAGCTGGTCCTGCCGGTACGCCCAGGTCTTCATCTGGTTGGCGAAGGTGGTCCAGGAGTGCGGCCACTTGGAGCCGGGCGCCTCGGCCTGGCAGACCACCTCGGCGAAGGTGGCGAACGACTCGTTCAGCCACAGGTCGTTCCACCACTCCATGGTGACGAGGTCGCCGAACCACATGTGGGCGAGCTCGTGCAGGATGGTCGCGGCGCGCATCTCGTAGGAGGCGTCGGTGACCTTGGAGCGGAACACGTACTGGTCGCGGAGGGTGACGGCGCCCGCGTTCTCCATCGCGCCGGCGTTGAACTCCGGGACGAACAGCTGGTCGTACTTCGCGAACGGGTAGGCGAAGTCGAACTTGTCCTGGAAGTAGTCGAAGCCCTGCTTGGTGACGGCGAAGATGGCGTCGGCGTCGAGGAACTCGCGCAGCGAGGGGCGGCAGTAGACGCCGAGCGGCACGCGCTGCGCGCCGTTCTCGTAGGCGTCGAACACGCCGACGTAGGGGCCGGCCACCAGCGCGGTGATGTAGGTGGAGATGCGCGGGGTGGGCTCGAAGGTCCACACCCGGGTGTCGCCGTCGCCGGTGGGCTCGGGGGTCGGCGAGTTGGAGACCACGACCCAGCCGGTGGGGGCGGTGACGGTGAAGGCGAAGGCGGCCTTCAGGTCGGGCTGCTCGAAGTTGGCGAACACCCGGCGGGCGTCCGGGACCTCGAACTGGGTGTAGAGGTAGGTCTCGCCGTCCGCCGGGTCGACGAACCGGTGCAGGCCCTCGCCGGTGTTGGTGTAGGCGCAGTCGGCGACCACCCGCAGCTCGTTCGCGGTGGCCAGGTCGGGCAGCGCGATCCTGCTGTCGGAGAAGTTCTCCAGCGGCAGCGCGCGGCCGTTGAGGACGATCTCCGAGACGGCGGGGGCGACCAGGTCGATGAAGGTGGAAGCGCCGGTTTCGGTGGCGGTGAACCGGACCACGGTGGTGGACCGGAAGGTGCCGCCCTCGCGCGCCGAGCTCAGGTCGAGCTCGATGTCGTACGACTCCACATGCAGGAGTGCGGCCCGGGTGCGGGCCTCCTCACGGGTCAAGTTGGTGCCAGGCACTCGCAGGACTCCTTCGTCAGGGCTCGGTTACCGGCATCCTCCCACGTGCGTAACGATCCGTGTTCGTACTTGACGGCCCCTCCGATCTGTACCGGAGCATAGAGTTCACAAGTTGAAGCTGAACTTTGGACGAACGAAGTGCGCCCTGGAGGGTGGAACATGTCGACGGACACACCGGGATCGCAGTCCTCGCTGCACCGGGCGAATCTCGAACGGGTGCTGCGGGCGGTGCGGATGGCCGGATCGCTGACCCAGGCCGAGATCGCCCGGGGTACGGGGCTGTCGGCCGCGACGGTGTCCAACATCGTCCGGGAGCTCAAGGAGTCCGGCACCGTGGTGGTCGCCGACACCTCCTCGGGCGGGCGCCGGGCGCGCAGCGTCTCGCTGAGCGGGGACGCCGGGATCGTGGTGGGCGTCGACTTCGGCCACACCCACCTGCGGGTGGCGGTCGGCAACCTGGCGCACCGGGTGCTGGCCGAGGAGAGCGAGCCGCTGGACGTGGACGTCTCCGCGCAGCAGGGCCTCGACCTGGCCGAGCGGATGGTGGCCCGGCTGCTGGAGCAGGCCGGCTTCCAGCACGACAAGGTGATCGGCGTGGGCCTGGGCGTGCCCGGCCCGATCGACCAGGAGACCGGGGCGCTCGGCTCGACCGCGATCCTGCCCGGCTGGTCCGGGGTGACGCCCGGCCAGGAGCTGGCGCGCCGCCTGGGCATGCCGGTGCACGTGGACAACGACGCCAACCTGGGCGCGCTGGGCGAGCTGGTGTGGGGCGCCGGGCGGGGCCTGGGCGACCTGGCGTACATCAAGGTGGCCAGCGGCGTCGGCTCCGGCCTGGTGATCAACGGCCAGATCTACCGGGGCCCGGGGGGCACCGCGGGTGAGATCGGGCACATCACGCTGGACGAGGCGGGCCCGGTCTGCCGCTGCGGCAACCGCGGCTGCCTGGAGACCTACGTGGGCTCCCGTTACCTGCTCAACCTCTTGAACGCCAACCACCCGGGCGAACTGACACTCGGAAAGGTGGTGCAGTTGGCCCAGCAGGGCGATCTGGGCTGCCGCCGGGTGATCGCCGACGCCGGCCGCCAGATCGGCATGGGCGTGGCCACCCTGTGCAACCTGCTCAACCCCCGCCGGGTGATCCTCGGCGGCGACCTGGCCGAGGCCGGTGAACTGGTGCTTTCCCCGATCCGGGACTCGGTGGCCCGGTACGCCATCCCCAGCGCCGCCCGCCAGCTGTCGGTGGTCCCGGGGACGCTCGGCGGCCGCGCCGAGGTGCTCGGGGCGCTCGCCCTGGTGATGAGTGAGATGGGTGAGACGGGAGGGCTCTGACGGGGTGCGAGAGGTTCCGGACGGCTCCTGAGCGGCCGTCCGATCTCGACTGAGCCTTCAGGAAGATAACGAAAAGGTCTGAATCCCCTGGCCAGATGCTTTACTTGTTGACGACAAGCTTGGTGACGGGGTTGACTCCTGCCCACCTCGCCGCAACGTTGCGGCTCTGTCAGGGAGGCACCCCCCACCATGAACGCAATGATGCGTCGCGTTGTCGTCGGCACCGCCGCTGTCTCGATGGCCCTCACCATGGCCGCGTGTGGCAAGGCCGGCAGTGACAAGAAGGACAGCGCGGCCTCGGGCAACAACAAGTCGATCGGCCTGCTGCTGCCGGAGAACGCCTCCTCGACCCGTTACGAGTCGTTCGACAAGCCGTTCATCGAGGCGAAGGTCCACGCGCTCTGCTCCGACTGCAAGGTCGAGTACAGCAACGCCGAGGGTTCCGCCTCGAAGCAGAAGCAGCAGTTCGACACCCTGATCGCCCAGGGCGTGAAGGTGATCATCCTGGACGCGTTCGACGCCAAGTCGACCCAGTCCTGGGTGAAGGAGGCCGCCGACAAGGGCGTCAAGGTCATCGCGTACGACCGCCTGGCCACCGGCCCGGTCTCCGCGTACGTCTCCTTCGACAACGAGAAGGTCGGCGAGCTGCAGGGCCAGGCCCTGGTCGACGCCCTCGGTGCCAAGGCCGCCGACGCCAACATCGTGATGATCAACGGTGATGACGCCGACCCGAACGCCGGCAAGTTCAAGTCCGGTGCGCACAAGGTGCTGGACGGCAAGGTCAAGAAGGTCGTCTACGAGCAGAGCGGCGAGTGGAAGCCCACCGTCGCGGGCCAGAAGATCGGCGCCGCCATCTCCTCGCTCGGCAAGGACGGCTTCCAGGCCGTCTACTCGGCCAACGACGGCATGGCCGGCGCGATCATCACCCAGCTGAAGGCCCAGGGCATCAACGTCCCGGTCGGCGGCCAGGACGCGGGCCTGGACGCCGTCCAGCGTCTGGTCTCCGGCGACCAGGCCTACACCATCTACAAGGCCTACAAGCCGCTGGCCGAGGGTGCCGCCGAGCTCGCGGTCAACCTGCTCCAGGGCAAGGACATCAAGGGCGTCGCCACCGCGACCGTCGACAGCGACACCGACAAGGGCATCCCGGCCACCCTGCTGGAGCCCAAGGTCGTCACCAAGGCGAACATCAAGGACACCGTGATCGCCGACAACCTGTACAAGGTCGCGGACATCTGCACCGCCGACTTCGCCGCCGCCTGCACCGCGGCCGGCCTGCAGTAATTCCCGTCCGGCGGGGGCTTCCTGACCACCCGGAAGCTCCCGCCGGCCCTTTTTGTTGGAGCAGTCCCACCCCGCGCGCCCGGACCGGCGCGCGGGTCGCCCGTGTCGGAAACGTCAGGTCCGACACGGAACTCAAGGAGATGGTTCACGTGACAGGCGCACCCGTACTGGCGTTGCGCGGGGTCTCCAAGCGCTTCGGTGCCGTCCAGGCACTCACCGACGTGCAGCTGGAGGTCCACGCGGGCGAGGTCGTCGCCCTGGTCGGCGACAACGGCGCAGGAAAGTCCACCCTGGTCAAGACCATCGCGGGCGTCCACCCGATCGACGAGGGCGTCATCGAGTGGGAGGGCAAGCCGGTCAGCATCGGCCGCCCGCACGACGCCCAGACGCTCGGCATCGCCACCGTCTACCAGGACCTCGCCCTGTGCGACAACCTCGACGTGGTCGGCAACCTGTTCCTCGGCCGCGAGCTCAAGCGCTTCGGCACCCTGGACGAGGTCGCCATGGAGAAGCGCGCCCGGGAACTCCTCGACACCCTGTCGATCCGCATCCCCAGCGTCCGGATCCCGATCGCCGGCCTGTCCGGCGGCCAGCGCCAGGTGGTCGCGATCGCCCGCGCCCTGGTCGGCGACCCGAAGATCGTCATCCTGGACGAGCCCACCGCGGCCCTCGGCGTCGAGCAGACCGCCCAGGTCCTCGACCTGGTCGAGCGGCTGCGCGAGCGCGGCCTCGGCGTGATCCTGATCAGCCACAACATGGCCGACGTCAAGGCCGTCGCGGACACCGTCGCGGTGCTCCGCCTGGGCCGCAACAACGGCAGCTTCGAGGTGGCCACCACCTCGCACGAGGAGATCATCTCCGCCATCACCGGCGCCACCGACAACGCGGTGACCCGTCGTCAGGCCCGTATCGCGGAGGACGCCAAGTGAGCACCGAAACCCCCACCACGCCCACCCCGCCCGCCGTCGACCCGCGCCTGCTGGTCCGCAAGGAGGGCCTGGCCGGTTACGTCGAGGAGTTCGGCCGCAAGATCCGCGGCGGCGAGCTCGGCTCGCTGCCGGTCGTGGTCGGCCTGATCATCATCGCCGCCATCTTCCAGTGGAAGACCGGCTCCTTCCTCAACGCCGACAACCTCACCAACATCACCAAGTGGATCGCCGGCCCCGGCCTGATCGCCACCGGCGTGGTCTTCGTGCTGCTGCTCGGCGAGATCGACCTGTCGCTCGGCTCGGTGGCCGGCGCCGCCGCCGCGATCTCCTCGGTGCTCGCCGTCCGCCAGGGCGTCAACGAGTGGCTGGCGGTGCTGCTCGGCATCGTCGCCGCGGTCGCCATGGGCGCCCTGCACGGCTTCTTCTTCTCGAAGATCGGCGTGCCCGCGCTGCTGGTCACGCTGGCCGGCATGCTCGTCTGGAGCGGCCTGCAGTACCTGGTCATCGGCAACCTCGGCACCGTCAACAACCTCAACGACGGCGTCATCGCCAACCTGGACACCTACTTCCTCGGCGACGGCGACATCATCTGGGCCTGGCTGGCCGCGATCCTCGCCATCGCGCTGTTCGGCGCCGGCCAGCTGCTGGAGGCCCGCCGCCGCACGGCCGCCGGCCTGCCGGCCCGGCCGATCGCCGAGATCGCGCTGCGCACCGGCGTGCTCGCCGTGGTCGTGCTGCTGGTCGCCTACATGTTCAACCAGGACCGCGGCCTCCCGCTGCCGCTGGTGCTGTTCGTCGGCGTCGTCGCGATCGCCGACTTCGTGCTCCGCCGCACCACCTACGGCCGGCAGATCTTCGCGGTCGGCGGCGGCATCGAGGCGGCCCGCCGGGCCGGCATCAACGTCGCCTGGGTGCGCACCTCGGTGTACATGATCTCGGCCGGCCTGGCCGGCTTCGGCGGTCTGTTCATCGCCTCCCAGCAGGGTTCGGCGGACAAGGGCCTCGGTGGCGCCAACGTGCTGATGAACTGCATCGCGGCGGCCGTCATCGGCGGCACCAGCCTGTTCGGCGGCCGCGGCAAGACCTGGTCGGCGCTGCTCGGCATCCTGGTCATCCAGTCGATCACCACCGGCCTGGACATGGTCCACGCCCAGCAGGCCATCCAGTACATGATCACCGGCGCGGTGCTGCTCGCCGCGGTGGTCCTGGACTCGGTCTCCCGCCGCACCCAGAAGTCCAACGGACGCGGCTGACCCGCACCACCCGCAACCGCGCGACCGGCACACCTCCCCGTTATACCGGGGCCGGTCGCGCGGTTCGGTGCTTTTCGGCCCCGGCCATCCGAACAGGGGGTCGGGGTTGCCCGCCGCACTACGCACGGGTAATGGCAATTAGACTCAAGCGGGGCGTACGCCCTCCGGGCCCATGCGGGCGCGAGAACTTGGACGAGGAGGAACGGGTGGCCCTGCTGACCCGTATTCGGGGACCGCGCGATCTCGATCGACTCACCCCCGCGCAGATGTCGGCACTCGCCGAGGAGATCCGCGCCTTCCTGGTGGAGGAGGTCTCCAAGACCGGCGGTCACCTCGGACCGAACCTCGGCGTGGTCGAGCTGACCCTCGCGATGCACCGGGTCTTCGACTCGCCGCGCGACCGGATCCTGTTCGACACCGGCCACCAGAGCTACGTCCACAAGCTGCTGACCGGCCGCCAGGACTTCTCCCGGCTGAAGATGAAGGGCGGCCTGTCCGGCTACCCCTCGCGCGCCGAGTCCGAGCACGACGTGATCGAGAACTCGCACGCCTCCACCGTCCTTGGCTACGCCGACGGTCTCGCCAAGGCCAACAAGATCCAGGGCCACAAGGACCGCCCCGTGGTCGCCGTGATCGGCGACGGCGCGCTCACCGGCGGCATGGCCTGGGAGGCGCTGAACAACATCGCCGACAGCCAGGACCTGCCGGTCGTCATCGTCGTCAACGACAACGAGCGGTCCTACTCGCCGACCATCGGCGGCCTCGCCAACCACCTCGCCACCCTGCGCACCACCCAGGGCTACGAGCGTTTCCTGTCCTGGGGCAAGGACGCGCTGCAGCGCACCCCCGTGGTCGGCCAGGCGATGTTCGACACCCTGCACGGCGCCAAGAAGGGCCTGAAGGACTTCATCGCCCCGCAGGGCATGTTCGAGGACCTCGGCCTGAAGTACCTCGGCCCGATCGACGGCCACGACCTGCAGGCGCTGGAGTCCGCGTTCACCAAGGCCCGCAACTTCGGCGGCCCGGTCATCGTGCACTGCATCACCGAGAAGGGCCGCGGCTACCACGCCGCCGAGAACAACGACGAGGACCGCTTCCACGCGGTCGGCGTGATCCACCCCGACACCGGCCTGCCGGTCAAGACCTCCGGCAAGGACTGGACGTCGGTGTTCGGCGAGGAGATGGTCGCGCTCGGCCGCGAGCGCCGCGACCTGGTCGCCATCACCGCCGCGATGCTGCACCCCGTCGGCCTGGCCCCGTTCGCCAAGGCCTACCCGGACCGGATCTTCGACGTCGGCATCGCCGAGCAGCACGCCGCCGTCTGCGCCGCCGGCCTGGCCACCAACGGCCTGCACCCGGTGGTCGCCGTCTATGCGACGTTCCTGAACCGCGCCTTCGACCAGGTCCTGATGGACGTCGCCCTGCACAAGCTCGGCGTCACCTTCGTGCTCGACCGGGCCGGCGTCACCGGCACCGACGGCGCCTCGCACAACGGCATGTGGGACATGTCGATCCTGCAGGTCGTCCCCGGCCTGCGGCTCGCCGCCCCGCGCGACGCCGAGCAGGTCCGGCTCCAGCTGCGCGAGGCCGTCGAGGTAGCCGACGCCCCCACCGTGGTCCGCTACTCCAAGGGCAACGTCGGCCCCGCCGTCCCCGCCGTCGGCACCGTCGGCGGCATGGACGTGCTGCGCCGCCCCGAGGACGGCACCGCGGACGAGGTCGCCGACGTGCTGATCGTCTCGATCGGCGCAATGGCCCCGACCTGCCTGGAGGCCGCCGAGCTGCTCGCCGAGCAGGGCATCACCAGCACCGTGGTCGACCCGCGCTGGGTCAAGCCGGTGGACGCCGCGCTGCCGGGCCTGGCCGCCCAGCACCGCCTGGTGGTCACCGTCGAGGACAACGGCCGGGCCGGCGGCGTCGGCTCCGCGATCGCCCAGGCGCTGCGCGACGCGGACGTGGACGTGCCGCTGCGCGACTTCGGCATCCCGCAGGAGTTCCTCGACCACGCCTCGCGCGGCGAGATCCTCGAGGAGATCGGGCTCACCGCGCCCGCCATCGCCAAGAAGATCGAAGCACTGGTCACCACCCGCTCCTTCGCCCGGAGCTGACCACCGGAAATCCCCCCAGCGCACCGTCACGGGACCGCATTTCAGTCCCGTGGCGGTGCGCTTATTGTCGGACAGTCACACCCATTCGCTGACTGCCACTGACTACGCCCGTCCACGCCCGGTAGGTTGTCACCCGTGTCCCTCACCCTCACGAGCAGCCCACGTGCCCTTGCCGAGCGCCTCCCAGAGCGCCTCCGCACCGGGTACTGGACCAGACTGGTCCCGCTGCTCGCCGTGCTGGCCACCCTGACCCACCTGCCGTCCTTCCTGCGCCCCGTGTGGAGCCCCGACGAGGGCTACCTCGCCACCCAGGCCCGGATGCTCGCCGACGGCGGCGTGCTGTACGACACCGTCGTCGACCGCAAACCCCCGCTGCTGCCCTGGCTGTACGAAGCCTGCTTCGCGCTCTTCGGCTCCGCCTCGCTCTGGCCGCTGCGTACCCTCGCGATCGTCGCCCACCTGACCACCGCCATCCTGCTCGCCTCGCTGGCCCGCGGCCGCTGGGGCGACAAGGCCGGGCGCTGCGCCGGCATCCTCTACCTGCTGGTCTCCATCGGACTCTCGCCCGAGGACACCCAGGCCGCGACCTTCGAAGTCTTCATGCTGCCTGCCATGGTGGCCGCCTTCCGCTACGCCGAACGCCGCCGCTGGCTGGCCGCCGGCATCGCGGTCGCGCTCTGCTCGCTCACCAAGCAGACCGGCGGCGCCGTCATGCTCCCCGTGCTGTGGATGCTCCTCCAGGACACCCGCCGCCGCGGCGTCCGCTGGCCCCCCGCACTCGCCAAGATCGGCTTCGGGTTCGCGCTGCCGATAGCGCTGGTCGCCGTCATCCTCACCAAACCCAAGGGCTTCCTGTTCTGGGTCGTCACCGGCTCCGGCGACTACGCCGGACTCGGCTCCAACTGGCCGCAGATGATCGGCCGCGCGCTCGGCAACTCGGCCATCCTGATGGGCGCCGGACTGGCCTTCCTGCTGCCCTTCGCGCACCGCCTGTGGCTACGCCACCGCCGACGACCCGTCCCCGCCCGCGGACCCGAACACGGCTCCACCGTCGACCTGTGGATGTGGCTCGCCTCCTCGGTGATCGCCGTCTCCGTCGGCTTCCACTTCTTCGGCCACTACTACCTCCAGCTGATGCCCCCACTGGTCCTGCTCGGCGTCGGCGCCGTCGCCACCTCCGCGATCTCGTGGCGGCCGGTCCTGATCTACTCCGCCCTCGCCAGCAGCTTCTTCTGCGGCCTCGCCGTCCTCTGGCCCGGCCAGCGCCTCACCCAGTCCACCGAGGTCGCCACCGCCGTCGCCGCCCAGACCACCCCCAAGGACACCGTCCTGATCTGGGGCATGCACCCCGAGCTCTACTGGCTCGCCGACCGGCGCCCCGCCACCCGCTACCTCACCGCCGGCTTCCTCACCAACTTCAGCGGCGGCAAGGGCGCCGACAAGGTCGGCGAACAGTACTCCGTCGCCGAGGCCTGGCAGACCTTCGACGACGAGATCTCCACCAACGGCTTCCCCGAGGTCGTCGTCGACGACTCCGGCACCTCCCCCTACCAGCCCGACATGGTGCCCCGCATCGCCACCCTGCTCAACACCCACTACGAGGTCGTCGGCGTCACCGGGGACACCGTCATCTACCGCCTCAAGAAGAAGTAGCAGCCGGTGGCCTACGTCCTCTCGGCGGTCGTCGCGGCCGAACCCCTGCTGCGCCGCGTCGCCGACCTCCCCGGCACCCGCGTCGTCCCGCTCGCCCAGGGCCTCGCCATGCTTCCGCTGCCGGACGCCGTGCGCGCGGCCCTGGACGACGGCACCCGCCCGTTCACCGGGTTCTACGAGTTCCCCGGCGGCCTCCAGCACACCCTGGCCGCCTGGTCCGACGCCGGACAGATCGCCTACATCGAGGCCGACATCTTCGGCGGCACCGGCGACCAGTCCGTCGCCGTCTGGACCCGCGGCGCCCTCACCCTCGGCCCTCTCATCGAACCGAACGCCGGCCCGATCTCCCTCGCCCTCCGCCACCTCGGCGCCCACGCGGACGGCCACCACGACGAGTTCGACGCCGTCGGCCTCGGCCGCCACCGCCGCACCGAGGCCTGGCTCAAGGACGCCTGACCCGCGCCGCGAAGCCCGCCACCGCCGCCACCAGCCCCTCCGGCCGGAACGCCGGATGCGGCGGCTCCGGACACCCCGGCAACTCCACCGCCCCCGGGATCAGCCCCAGCAGCCCGTCCGCCGTCCGCCGCTGGTGTACCAGGCCCTCCGGCACCGACGGCAGCACACCCACCGGCATCCGGAGCCCCGCCAACTCCTCGTCCGCGACCCCGCGCAGCACCCCGCCGCCCAGCAGCGGCGCCACCTCGACGGGCAACCGCCCGTCCACCCGCACATCCCCCGCCGTCGCCGGCCACGCCAGCACCAGCCCCCGCACCCGCTCCGGCACCGCGAGCGCCATCCGCACCGCCACCGAGCACCCGTTGGACCCACCGACCACCACCACCGGCCCGTCCGGCAACCCCGCCACCAGATGCTCCGCCTCAGCCCCCCAACTCCCGGCCCGCAGCACCCGATCCGGCGCACACACCGCCACCCCGGCGCCCCGCAACCCCGCCACCACCCCGGTCCGCCCCCAGAACCGCTCCCCGTCCATCTCCTCGTCCCACAACCCGCCATGCACCAGCACCAGCACCGGCCAACCCCCTCCACGCAGAAGCTCGGCAGCATACTGGGCTACAGACCGGTGACCTGGCAGACGTAGACCCGCTGCTGACGGGGAGCGACGAAATAGGCAAAGAAGCCGTTGGTGACGGCAGCAGTTTTCATGGCCTCTCCGGGGCCCTGGTAGCCCGTGCCGTCGAGATAGCGGGCCTCAGCGGCGCGGACCAGCTCGTCGGCGCGTTGCTCGACCTTGGCCAGGAGGGCCGGTGGTGCTTCGGCGGCAAACTACTGCTCGTTCGGGTGGTACTCCCAGGACCAGGTCATCCGTTCACCGCCGCGTGGGCCCGGTTGAAGATCTCCAGGCATACGCGGATGGCTTCGCTCCACCGGGGGTCGTCGCGGTCCAGGGTTTGTACGGCGTGCTCGGCTGCGCGCATGCGGGCGGCGGTGTCGAGGTGACGGGCGACCTCGATGTGGGCGGCCCAGGTGTTCAGGAAGACCCGGAGGGGGTCGATGGAGCCGTCTCGGACTGCGAGGGCGAAGGCCTCGTCCTGTTGCTCCGCCATCTCCGGGAGCCGGTGCGGGGCGACCGCTGCCAGGGCCGCCCGGAGGGCGTCGGGGGTCTTCTGGGGACGCGGGATCAGCTCGTCGTCGGGATGAACCGAGTGGTCGGGCTGCGCGGTCATGAGATCCTCCCTGGGTCGGCCCCGTTCAGGGTAGCCCCAGGGCACGACAACGGGCGGGCAGCCGTCCCCCGTGGGGGAGTGCTGCCCGCCCGTGGACGGAACGCTTCGCGTCAGGCGGGGATCGAAGCCAGGCCGGGGGCCAGGAACTTCTTGCCGTTGACGCGCTCGGAGACGCCCTCGCGGTCGAGGTACGGGGTGATGCCGCCGAGGTGGAAGGGCCAGCCGGCGCCGGTGATCATGCACAGGTCGATGTCCTGCGCCTCGCCGACGACGCCCTCGTCGAGCATCAGGCCGATCTCCTGGGCGACGGCGTCCAGGGCGCGGGCGCGGACCTGGTCCTCCGTCAGGACGGAGTCGCCGAAGGTGAGGAGGGCGAGGACCTCGGGGTCGAGGACCTGGGCGCCGTCCTGCCAGATGTAGAAGCCGCGCTTGCCGGCCTTGACGACCTTGCCGAGGTTCTCGGAGACGGTGAACCGCTCCGGGAACGCGCCGTGCAGCGTCTCGGAGACGTGCAGGGCGATGGCCGGGCCGACCAGTTCGAGCAGGGCGATCGGCGACATCGGCAGGCCGAGCGGCTTGACCGCGGCCTCGACGGTCTCGAACGAGGTGCCCTCGTCGATGATGTTCTGGATCTCGCCCATGAAGCGGGTCAGGATGCGGTTGACCACGAACGCCGGGGCGTCCT
Organism: Kitasatospora sp. NPDC004615; assembly: GCF_042873545.1. NCBI lineage: Bacteria > Bacillati > Actinomycetota > Actinomycetes > Kitasatosporales > Streptomycetaceae > Kitasatospora > Kitasatospora sp. NPDC004615. The sequence goes on along the minus strand of NZ_JBIALQ010000009.1, from coordinate 245,493 downwards.
TGGTGAGCACCGCGGTCTTCTTCAGCTTCTTGGCGACACCGAACGCGGTGGCCAGCGAGGCGTCGTCGGTCTTCTCGGCCCGGACGATCTCCAGCAGCGGGAGGATCGCGACCGGGTTGAAGAAGTGGAAGCCGACCACGCGTTCGGGGTGCTGGAGCTTGGAGGCCATCTCGGTAACCGACAGCGAGGAGGTGTTGGTGGCCAGGATGGTGGTCGGCGAGACCACCGCCTCCAGCTCCGCGAACACCTTCTGCTTGACGCCCATCTCCTCGAACACGGCCTCGATGACGAAGTCCGCGTCGCCGAAAGCGACGGCCTTGTCGAGGTGGCCGGAGACCAGGCCCTTGAGCTTGTTGGCCTTGTCGCCGCCGATGCGGCCCTTCGCCAGCAGCTTGTCGATCTCGCCGTGGACGTAGCCCACGCCCTTGTCGATGCGCTCCTGGTCGATGTCGGTGAGCACCACCGGCACCTCCAGGCGGCGCGCGAACAGCAGCGCCAGCTGGGAGGCCATCAGACCGGCGCCGACCACGCCGACCTTGGTGACCGGGCGGGCCAGCGACTTGTCCGGCGCGCCGAACGGCTTCTTCGCGCGGCGCTGCACCAGGTTGAAGGCATACAGGCCGGCGCGCAGCTCACCGCTCATGATGAGGTCGGCCAGCGCGGCGTCCTCGGCGTCGAAGCCGGCCTGCAGGTCGCCGTCCTTGACCTGCTGGATGATGTCGAGCGCCTTGTACGCGGCCGGAGCGGCCCCGTGCACCTTGGCGTCGGCGACCCAGCGGCCCCACAGCACGGCGTCGTCCCACGCCTTGCCGCGGTCGAACTCCTCGCGCTCGACGACCACGTCGCCCTTGAGGACGCGAGCGGTCCACAGCAGCGACTGCTCCAGGAAGTCGGCCGGCTCGAAGATCGCGTCCGCGATCCCCAGCTCGAACACGTCCGTGCCCTTGAGCTGCTTGTTCTGGGCCATCGAGTTCTCGACGATGACCTTGACGGCCTTGGCCGGGCCGATCAGGTTCGGCAGCAGGGTGCAGCCGCCCCAGCCGGGCACCAGGCCGAGGAAGACCTCGGGCAGCGAGAACGCCGGGACGCCCGCGCTGACGGTGCGGTAGGAGCAGTGCAGGCCGACCTCGACGCCGCCGCCCATCGCCGCGCCGTTGTAGAACGCGAAGGACGGGACGGGCAGCGCGGCGATCCGCTTGAAGACGTCGTGGCCGCCCTTGCCGATGGCCAGCGCGTCCGCGTGCTCCTTGAGCACCTCGACGCCCTTGAGGTCGGCGCCGACCGCGAAGATGAACGGCTTGCCGGTGATCGCGACGGCGACCACCTTGCCCTCGGCGGCCTCGGCCTCGACCTGGTCCAGCGCCTCGGACAGCTTCGCCAGCGAGCCCGGGCCGAAGGTGGTCGGCTTGGTGTGGTCGAAGCCGTTGTCCAGGGTGATCAGCGCCAGCTTGCCGGCCTGCAGCGGCAGGTCCAGGTGGCGCACGTGCGCGGTGGTGACGACCTCGCCGGGGAACAGTTCGGCGGCGCGCTGCAGCATCTCAGTGGTGCTCATGGTCACTTACCACCCTCGAAGTGCGGGTTCTCCCAGATGACGGTTCCGCCCATGCCGAAGCCGATGCACATGGTGGTCAGGCCGTAGCGGACGTCCGGGCGCTGCTCGAAGCGGCGGGCCAGCTGGGTCATCAGACGCACACCGGAGGAGGCCAGCGGGTGGCCGAACGCGATCGCGCCGCCGTACGGGTTGACCCGCTCGTCGTCGTCCGCGATGCCGTAGTGGTCCAGGAACGCCAGCACCTGGACGGCGAACGCCTCGTTGACCTCGAACGCGCCGATGTCGTCGATGGTCAGACCGGCCTTGGCCAGCGCCTTCTCGGTCGCCGGGACGGGACCGATGCCCATCACCTCGGGCTCGACGCCAGCGAACGCGAAGCTCACCATGCGCATCTTGATCGGAAGGCCCAGCTCGCGGGCCACGTCCTCGGCGGCCAGCAGCGAGGCGGTCGCACCGTCGTTCAGGCCCGCCGCGTTGCCCGCGGTGATGTTGCCGTGCGGACGGAACGGGGTCTTCAGGCCGGCCAGCGACTCCATGGTGGTGCCCGGGCGCATCGGCTCGTCCGTGGTCGCCAGGCCCCAACCGGTCTCGCCGATCTCGGGGTTGGTGTTGCGGATCGCGATCGGCACCAGGTCCGGCTGGATGTCGCCGTTGGCGTACGCCTTCGCGGCCTTCTCCTGCGAGCGCACCGCGAACGCGTCGCAGCGCTCCTTGGTGAGGTGCGGGAAGCGGTCGTGCAGGTTCTCCGCCGTCATACCCATGAACAGGGCGGACTCGTCGACCAGCTTCTCCGAGACGAACCGCGGGTTCGGGTCCACGCCCTCGCCCATCGGGTGCCGGCCCATGTGCTCCACGCCGCCGGCCACGACCACGTCGTACGCGCCGAACGCGATGCCGCCCGCGGTGGTGGTGACGGCCGTCATCGCACCCGCGCACATCCGGTCGATGGCGTAGCCCGGAACGGACTTCGGCAGACCCGAGAGCAGCGCGGCGGTACGGCCGATGGTCAGACCCTGGTCACCGATCTGGGTGGTCGCCGCGACGGCGACCTCGTCGATCCGCTCGACCGGCAGGTTCGGGTTGCGACGCACGAGCTCGCGGATGCACTTGACGACCAGGTCGTCCGCCCGCGTCTCGTGGTACATGCCCTTCGGGCCGGCCTTGCCGAACGGGGTGCGGACGCCGTCGACGAAGACGACGTCCCTCGCGGTACGAGGCACCGGGGCTCTCCTCCCAAGGGGACATGGCTGGGCGAGCGCGCCAAACATCAGCGCTGCTACGCGACCAATCTACCCACGAGTAACAACGGTGGGCAAGGAGCCGAAGAAGTGGGATGCGCAACCAGGGGCGCGGGGAACTGCGCGAAGCGGAAGGCACCCGACCGCAAGATCGCGACGCAGGGCAGTGACTTCCACGTGCTCGCGACCCTACGGACGTGGCCTGCGCTTGTCGCGCAGTTCCCGCGCCCCTGATCGCTCAGCCCTCCGCCGTCCTGAACGCCTCCGCGAGCACCGGCGAGACCAGCTCCGTCTGCCAGGCACGGGCCCCCAGGGCGTGCAGCGCGTCGGCGATCGACGTCGCGTCGGGTCGGGCCGGCGGCTCCCAGGAGACGCGGCGGACCAGGTCGGGGGTGATCAGGTTCTCCGCGGGCAGGTGGTGCTGCTCGGCAAGCGCGGCGACAGCCGCCCTCGCGCCGGTGAGGCGGGCCGCGGCGACCGGGTCCTTCTCGGCCCAGGCGCGCGGCGGCGGCGGCCCGTCGTGCGGGGCGGTCGCGGAGGGCAGCGCGTTCTCCGGGATCTCCCGGGCGCGTTCGATCGCGCCCAGCCACTGCTCGAGCTGGCGCCGGTTGACCCGGGGGCCGAAGCCCTGGACGGCGATCAGCGCGGGCGCGTTCAGCGGCATCGCGAGGGCCGCGTTGACGATCGCGGTGTCGGCCAGCACCCGGCCGGGGGAGACGTCGCGTTCGCGGGCGATCCGGTCGCGGGTCAGCCAGAGCTCGCGGACCACGGCGAGCTGGCGGCGACGGCGGACCTTGTGCAGCTGGGAGGTGCGCCGCCAGGGGTCGACCCGGGGTGCGGGGCGGGGGGCGGCGGCGAGGGCGGCGAACTCCTGGTGGGCCCAGCCGAGCTTGCCCTGCCGGTCGAGTTCGGTCTCCAGCGCGTCGCGCAGGTCGACCAGCACCTCGACGTCGAGCGCGGCGTAGCGCAGCCAGGGCTCGGGCAGCGGGCGGGTGGACCAGTCGACCGCGGAGTGTTCCTTGGCGAGCGAGAGGCCGAGGATGTTCTCGGTCATCGGGCCGAGGCCGACCCGGGGGAAGCCGGCGAGCCGGCCGGCGAGTTCGGTGTCGAACAGCACACCGGGGTGCATGCCGACGTCGAACAGGCACGGGAGGTCCTGGGTGGCGGCGTGCACGACCCACTCGGTGTCGTGGATGGCCTCGTCCAGCACGGACAGGTCGGGGCAGGCGATCGGGTCGATCAGCGCGGTGCCCGCGCCGTTGCGGCGCAATTGGATCAGGTAGGCGCGCTGGCCGTAGCGGTAGCCGGAGGCGCGTTCGGCGTCGACGGCGACGGGGCCGGTGCCGGCGCGGAAGGCCGCGATGACGGCGGCGAGTGCCGCTGGGTCCGACACCACCGGTGGGAGTCCGTCCCTGGGTTCGAGGAGCGGAACCGGGGCGATCTCTTCTGGGATGGAGGCTACGGCGTCGGTCACCCCCCAAGGGTACGTCGTGTGCCGCCGCCGGGAGTGTTGTCCGACTGGTCGGACCATGTTCGGACCCGGGCCGTCCGGGGTGGGCGGGTCGTTCCGGAGGTCGGAGCGGGGCGGTGGGGGAGGGGTGACGGGCCGTCGGGAGGGGGCGCGGGAACGGCCCGGAGGAAACGTTCCTCCGGGCCGCCACCAGGGACGATGCGGATCAGTGGATGATTCCGGTGCGCAGCGCCACGGCGACCATCCCGGCCCGGTCGCCGGTTCCGAGCTTGCGGGCGATGCGGGCCAGGTGGCTCTTCACGGTGAGCGCGGACAGGCCCATCGCGACGCCGATCGCCTTGTTCGACTGGCCTTCGGCGACCAGCCGAAGCACCTCGACCTCGCGGCCGGACAGCTCCCGGTAGGCGGAGGGCTGCGCGCCGGGCGCACCGGGAGCGCCGGGGGCGGCGCCGGACTGGCCCGGAGCGCCGTGCATGCCGGGGTGGTGGTGGCCGGGGATCCCGGGGCGCCGCATCCGGCCGGCCAGGCCGGCACCGATCGGCAGTCCGGGACGGCCCGGCATCGGCATGCCGGTGCGGGTACCGGTGACCACGTATCCCTTGACGCCGCCGGCCAGGGCCGAGCGGACCGCGCCGATGTCGTCGGCGGCGGACAGTGCCAGGCCGTTCGGCCAGCCCGCGGCGCGGGTCTCGGCCAGGACGGTCAGGCCGGAGCCGTCGGGGAGGTGGACATCGGCGATGCAGATGTCTCGCGGGTTGGAGATGCGGGGTCGGGCCTCGGCGATCGAGGAGACCTCGATGACGTCACGGACGCCGAGCGCCCATAGATGCCGGGTCACCGTGTTCCGGACCCGGGGATCAGCGATGACCACCATGGCGGTGGGCTTCGTCGGACGGTAGGCGACCACGTTTGCTGGGTGCTCAAGAAGGACCGACACCTGGGGCCTCCTGCGGGGAGTGGCGGACGGAACCCCGAGGGGGCGGTCGGAGCGTTCCGCGTCTGGAAAGGGTCACTGACACCTTCGGCAACAACCGTGACCGGCTTTAGCAAGTGATCACGATCTGGTGAGTAACAATACGGACAAATCGCGCAGGCGACCGGTACGACCTGCCCGGAAATCGCACAGATCCGATCGATTTCGACAGCGCGGTGATCACGAACGGTCGGGTAACCGACCGGGAGCGTCCACGAAGTCACACTCCGTCAGCCCTGCGGGTGGTCGCGCACCGGGACGGCTGACGGTCCCCCCGGGGTGTCTACGGCACGGGGGGTGCGGACAGCTGTACGAGCGCGGGCGCGACGGTGGCGCCGGGCCGGAGCGGGCGGGCGGCGGTCAGTGCGGGTTGCGCGGCCGGCGGCGGGCAGGCATCGGCACCACGCCGCCGAGGGCGCCGGAGTCGGCGGCCGGCGGCGGGGTGGACGGGGCGGGCGGCAGCCCGGCGCACACGCACAGCAGCTCGGCCCAGGCGGCCAGGTGACGGTCGAAGCGGCGGTCGGCGGGCGTCCAGGACGCGCGCAGCTCGATCTCGGTGGAGGCGCCGCGTTCGGCCAGCGCCCCGAAGTACTGCGAGTGGCATCTGGTCACGGTGCCGCCCGGCTCGGCGAACCGGGCGCCGTGCGCCTGGAGGGCGTCCATCAGCCAGCTCCAGCCGACCTCGGACAGCAGCGGGTCGCCGGCCATCTCCGGCTCCAGCTCGGCCCGGGTCATGGTGACCACCCGGAACTCGCCGTTCCAGGCCTCCGGAGAGGCCGGGTCGTGCAGCAGGACCAGGGTGCCGTCGGCCAGTTCCTCGCCGTCCACCTCGACCGAGGCGGACAGCGCGAAGGCGTGCGGGGCCAGCCGGCGGGGGGCGGGCCGAGGGGACAGCTGCACCTCGGGACGCAGCCGCGCCCCGGTCAGCGCCTCGACCGCCTCGCGGAACTCGATCGGCACCGACTCCCTGCCCGTTCCTCCACCCTGTGCGGATTGCCCGCCGACCGCTGCCATGTGCGGAAGCCTAGGTGGCGCGGGCCCGCAATCCGAGCACTTTCGTACCTCCGGCGTGCCGAAATTCCGGAAATCGGCCAGGCCGGGACCGCTGTGCGCGCCACGGGTGTCCGAGGTGTCCGTTTTGCCTGGTGGGCGGCCGGGACGGGAGCGCCCGCGTGCGAGGATGTGGGACGTGAGTGAGACCCCCGCAGCCCAGTCCGGTCAGCGGCCCCGCGGCGCCGCGTACGACTCCGTCTTCCTGCGCGCCGCCCGCAACGAGCCGGTGCCGTACACCCCCGTGTGGTTCATGCGGCAGGCCGGCCGCTCGCTGCCCGAGTACCTGAAGGTCCGCGAGGGCATTTCGATGCTCGACTCCTGCATGCGGCCCGACCTGGTCAAGGAAATCACCATGCAGCCGGTGCGCCGGCACAAGGTGGACGCCGCGATCTTCTTCTCCGACATCGTCGTCCCGCTCAAGGCGGTCGGCATCGACGTGGAGATCAAGGGCGGCGTCGGCCCGGTGATCGCCGACCCGATCCGCACCAAGGCCGACCTGCAGCGGCTGCGTCCGCTGGAGCCGGACGACATGCCGTACATCACCGAGGCGGTCGGCCTGCTGGTCGCCGAGCTCGGCGCCACCCCGCTGATCGGCTTCGCCGGCGCGCCGTTCACGCTGGCCAGCTACCTGATCGAGGGTGGCCCGTCGAAGTCGTACGAGAACACCAAGGCGATGATGTACGGCGAGCCCGAGCTGTGGGCGGAGCTCGTCGACCGGCTCTCGCAGATCACCTCGGCGTTCCTGAAGATCCAGATCGAGGCGGGTGCCTCGGCGATCCAGCTGTTCGACTCCTGGGCGGGCGCACTCGCGCCCGACGAGTACCGCCGTTCGGTGATGCCCGCCAGCGCCAAGGTGTTCGACGCGGTCGCGCCGTACGGGGTGCCGCGGATCCACTTCGGCGTCAACACCGGCGAGCTGCTCGGCCTGATGGGCCAGGCCGGCGCGGACATCGTCGGCGTCGACTGGCGGGTCCCGCTGGACGAGGCCGCCAACCGGGTCGGCCCCGGCAAGGGCCTGCAGGGCAACCTCGACCCGGCCGTGCTGTACGCCCCCACGCACGTGGTGGAGACCAAGGCCCGCGAGGTGCTGCACGCCGCCCAGGCGCTCGGCGGCAGCCACCACATCTTCAACCTCGGCCACGGCGTCATGCCGACCATGGACCCGGACGCGCTGACCCGCCTGGTCGCCTTCGTCCACGAGGCCAGCGCCCGCTGAGGCCCTATGGCCTGTCGCCGCCGAGGAACGCCAGGACCGCCAGGATCCGGCGGTGGGTGTCCTCGGCGGGCGTCCCTCAGCCGGCCCCCGGCGCGCAGGTCGACCGGATCGAGCTACGGCTCGCTCCTGGCGCGGAGGGCCTGCTGCGGCGGGGGTCCGGGCGTCGTGCTGCGGGCCGTGCGGGCCCGAGGGCGGCGGTGGTGCGATGAGGGTCAGTCCTCCGGTTCGGTCGTCGGCGGGTGCTGCGGGGGTGCGGGCGGGTTCCGCCAAGAAGGGGTCGTCGGGCGGGGGCGGGTGCGGTAGTGGCGGCGGAGGAGCCAGACGGCGGGGGCCACGACCAGGAGGAACGGGGCGCCGGCGGCCAGGACCACCAGGAGGCCGTGCAGGACGGCGAGCAGGGCGTGCCAGCCGCCGGTGAGGGCCTTGCCGACCGAGGCCCAGAAGCCGTCCTTGTGCTTGGGCACGGCGCCGGTGGGCCGCTGGGCGTCCGTCAGCAGGTCGAGCGTCACGGTGGACAGCGACGTCCGGGAGGTGAGCTGCTGCTGCTGGCGTTCCAGCGCTTCCAGGTCGGACTCGCGGCGGGTCAACTCGCTTTCCAGTGAAACCACTTCGGAGAGTGTCCTGGCCTCCGCCATCAGTGCCCGGACCCGGTCCACGCTGGCCCGCATCGACTTGATCCGGCTGTCCACGTCGGCGATCTGCCCGGTCAGGTCGTCGGACTGGCTGGTCATGGCGAGTCGCTGGCCCAGCCCACCGAGCGCGTCGACGGTCTTCTGGTAGGACTCCGACGGCACCTTCAGCGTCAGGGTGGCCTCGGCGCCGTCGCCCGCGCCGCGCCGGCTCTCGGCCGCCACGTAGCCGCCGGCCTGCCCGACCAGGTCCACGGCCTTGTCCCGGGCCGGTTCCAGGGCGTCCACCCGGACGGTCATCCTGGCCTGGTAGGCGATCTGACGGTTCGTCGGCTGCCCGCTCGCCCCGGCGGACGGGGCCGCCGTTCCGCCCGCCCCGGCAGCGGCGACCGCCGCCTTGCCGTCACCGGCCGGTGCCGCCGGTGCGGCCGCCTGGTCCGCCGCCTTGGACGCCGAACTGCCCTCGTTCGCGCTGCATCCGGCCAGCAGCAGCACCGCCGCCAGTACGCCGACGGCCCCCGCTCTGTGCACCCGTACTCCCATGCCCGTGTCCCCTCCCCGGGTCGCGGGCGGGCCGCTCGCCCGTCCCGTCAGCACTGTGACGCGCGGGCCCGCGGACCGGACCCGGGCCGGCGGTACCGGAATGATCACGCCTCGGCGTCACCGCGGTCTCGGCGCCCGGAACGGGCCGGTTCGGGATTCGGGATAAGGGCTGGAAGACTTCGAGGCATGGCGAAACCTCACGTCGTGGTGATCGGTGGCGGCGTCGCGGGCCTGACCGCGGCCGCCTTCCTCAGTGACCGGCCGGTGCGGGTCACCGTGCTGGAGGCATCCGACCGCTTCGGCGGCAAACTGCTCGGCGGGGAGGTCGGCGGTGTCCGGGTCGACCTCGGCGCGGAGTCGATGCTGGCCCGCCGCCCCGAAGCCGTCGAACTGGCCCGGCAGGTCGGTCTCGGCGAGCAGCTGGAGCCGCCCACCACCGCCAAGGCGTCGATCTGGACCCGCGAGGGCCTGCGTCCGATGCCCGGCGGCCAGTTGATGGGCGTGCCCGGCGACCTGGACGCCCTCAAGGCCTCCGGCGTGCTCACCCCCGAGGGGCTGGAGCGGGCCGCGAACGAGCAGCCCGCCGAGATCGGCGACGACGCCGCGATCGGCGGCTACATCGCCGCCCGGCTCGGCCGCGAGGTCGTCGACCGCCTGGTCGAACCGCTGCTCGGCGGCGTGTACGCCGGGCACGCCGACGAGATCTCGATCCGCGCCGCCGTCCCGCAACTGCTGGCGCTCGCCCAGCGCGACGGCTCGCTGACCGAGGCCGTCCGCGAGCTCACCGGCCGCTCCACCGCCACCGGCCCGGTCTTCCAGGGCCTGCGCGGCGGCCTCGGCACCTTCCCCGACGCCATCGCCGCCCACGACCGCGCGCACGGCGCCGAACTGCTCACCGGCCACCCCGTCGAGGCGCTGCGCCGCACCCCCGACGGCTGGCAGGTCACCACCGGCGGACAGCAACTGCACGCCGACGCCGTGGTGCTGGCCGTCCCCGCCCCGCACGCCGCCGCGCTGCTCGCCGCCGACGCGCCCGGTGCCGCGGCCGAGCTGCGGGAGATCGAGTACGCCTCGATGGCCCTGGTCACGCTGGCCTTCCGGCGCGCGGACCTGGCCGACAGCCCGCTCACCGGCAGCGGCTTCCTGGTGCCGCCGGTGGACCGCCGCAACATCAAGGCGTCCACCTTCTCCAGCAACAAGTGGGGCTGGCTGGAGCGCTCCGCGCCCGACACCTTCCTGCTGCGCACCTCGCTCGGCCGGCACCGCGAGGACGCCGCGCTCCAGCTGGACGACGCCGAAATCGTCGCCCGCTCGCTGGCCGACCTGCACGAGGCCGTCGGCCTGACCGCCACCCCCTACGACCACGCCGTCACCCGCTGGACCGACGGCCTCCCGCAGTACCCGGTCGGACACCTCGACCGGGTCGCCCGGATCCGCACCCAGCTGGACGCGCTCGGCGCGATCACCGTGTGCGGCGCCGCCTACGACGGCGTGGGCATCCCCGCCGTCGTCGCGAGCGCCCGCAAGGCCGCCGAAGCCGTCCACCCCGTCAGCTGAACCACCCGCACAGAAGGGACAATGGGCTCATGACCGAAAGCACTGAGCAGCCCGTGAAGAAGAAGGCCCGCGACCTCAACCAGGTGATCCGCTACACCATGTGGTCGGTGTTCAAGCTCAAGGACGGCCTCCCCGAGGACCGCTCCGCCCTGGTGGCCGAGGTGGACGCCCTCTTCGAGCAGCTCGCCGCCAAGGACGTCACCATCCGCGGCACCTACGACGTGTCCGGCCTCCGCGCCGACGCCGACCTGATGATCTGGTGGCACGCCGAGAACTCGGACGACCTGCAGGAGGCGTACAACCGCTTCCGCCGCACCGAGCTGGGCCGCCACCTGGAGCCGGTCTGGTCGAACATGGCGTTGCACCGCCCCGCCGAGTTCAACAAGTCGCACATCCCCGCGTTCCTCGCCGACGAGCGCCCCCGCGAGTACGTGTGCGTCTACCCGTTCGTCCGCTCCTACGAGTGGTACCTGCTCCCCGACGAGGAGCGCCGGGCGATGCTGTCCGAGCACGGCCAGATGGCCCGCGGCTACCCGGACGTGCGCGCCAACACCGTCGCCTCGTTCGCGCTCGGCGACTACGAGTGGCTGCTGGCCTTCGAGGCCGACGAACTGCACCGCATCGTCGACCTGATGCGCGACCTGCGCCCGTCCCGCGCGCGCCTGCACGTGCGCGAGGAGGTGCCGTTCTTCACCGGCCGCCGCAAGTCGGTCGGCGACCTGGTCGCCGGACTGTTCTGACCCGCAGACCGAACGCCGCCGCCGTGCTCCTGCGCGGTGGCGGCGTTTTTTGCTAGCGGTGGCCCAACGCCGCCCGCAGGCGCGGGTCCTGGACGGCTTCGGGGCCGCGGATGGCGACGGCGGTGAGCAGGTCGTCGGTGGTGCCGGTGCGGCAGATGTGGGGCCAGCGGAGGGTGCGGAGCAGGCGCTGGCCGGCGGGGGCCGCCCAGGCGGTGTAGGCGTGGACGTCGACGCGGGCCATCAGCAGGGTGCCGCCCGTCAGGACCAGGGGCAGGGCGTACCAGGCGAGGGCCGTCCGGGCCGCCTGGCCGTCGGCGGTCAGGACGATCGTGAGCAGCAGCATCGCGACCGCCGCGAGCAGCGCCCAGCGCACCTGCCGGACCGCCCGCCGGGCCCGGTCCCGGATCACCGCCGGTGTCGCCAGCCCGGCCAGCGCCAGCCGGTCGCCGATGTCCCGGACGGTGGGGTGGGCGGCCAGCGCCGCCTTCAACTGGGCGGTGCGGCACTGGCCTTCGGGCCCGATCGCGCTGATCAGCGCCCGCTCCAGCCGGCCCCGGCCCTGCGGATCGACCACCGTCGTCCACCCCGTGTGCGCGAGGTGCAGCCGGCCCAGCCCGGCCATCCGGACCAGCGCCAGCTCCACCACCCGGCCCGGTCCGCCCGCCAGGTAAGCGGTCTCGTACAGGCCGATCCCGGCGGCCCGGTCGGCGGCCGGCAGATGCTCGGCGAGGGCGTCGGCGATCGCGGCGACCCGGACCAGGTGCAGACAGGACAGCACCGCGGCGGCACAGGTCGGGATCAGCAGCAACACCCACATGATGTTTGTTCTAGTCCTGCGTACGCGGCAAGTGGAATGGATCCACCTGCCGCGATACCGAACTGTGACACGGCCTCAGCTCGAGCCGCACGAACTGGACGACCCGCAGGAGCTGGACGAACCGCACGAACTGGACGACCCGCAGGAGTGCGAGGACCCGCCGGAGTGCGACGACCCGCCGGAGTGCCCGCCCGAGTGCCCGGAGTGCCCGGAGTGCCCCGAGGAGCCGGACGACCCGCAGGAGACGGCGGTGCTCCCGCACCACGCCCCGGTGGTGGCCGCCGCCGTGGTGTCCGAGGTGCTGAACGCGTGCGTCGAACGCTTCGACTTCACCATCCGGACCGGCCGGACCGGTCCGGCCGTGGTGCCGTCGAGCGCCTCGCGCAGCGGCTGGTCGGCGGGGTCGGTCAGTGCGGCGGACCCGTCCAGCGCGAACGCGCCGACCACGGCCGCGTACTGCCGGTCGACCTCGCGCGGCTGCCACGGGCTGCTGCCCCGCACCAGCTCCAGCTGGCGCTCCCCGGCGGGCGTGATCCGCGCCTTCGGCGGCCGTCCGACCATCAGGCGCACGGCGGCGACCAGGACCAGTGCCCCGAACGCGAAGAACGGGGGAGTGCTGGTGTCCCGCTCCGGCGCGTGCAGCCAGTGGAAGGTGGAGATCATCCCGAGCCCCAGGGCCGTCCACAGCGCGAACACCTCCATCCTGCGGGCGCGCCAGGCCGCCTTGAGCTTGGCCGGGTGGCGCATCAGGCCGCGGGCGGCCAGCGCGTCGCCGATCCGCTGCACGTCCGGGCTGCCCAGCACGGACGCGCGCAGCACCGACAGGTCCCGTCCGGTGCGGCCGCCGACGGCGGTGATCAGCACCTGCTCGACGGCGTCGCGCGGCGCGACGTCGGTGACCGTCACCCGGTGGGCGCGGGAGATCACCGCGCGGCCCTCACGTTCCATCCGGACCAGCGCGGTGTCCACCGCCCGGGCCGGGCCGCCGGCCAGGAAGGCGGCGTCCAGCAGCGGCATGCCGCGTCCGGGCAGGCCCTGCGGTTCGGTGACCCGGCGGCAGCGGTGGTTGAAGACAGTGGCGGCGACCATGGTCACGGCGACCAGGGCCAGGGCCACGAAGAACAGGCTGTTCCACATTCCCCCGTGTGTCCTTTCGTGCGATGGATCGGTGCGGCGGCAGCGTGGTGCTGCGGTGGTTACCGGTGCGCTTTCACGGCGCGGCGCGGCAGCAGGCGGGCCCAGCGGCGGGTGGCCGGGTGGAGCAGGTGGTGCAGCGCCGGGTGCCAGGGTGCGGTGGGTGCGGCGTCCAGGGCCCAGCCGGCGAAGGTGCGGGCGTCTGCCCGGTAGCCGCCGGTGAGCGGGTGGTCGGCGGCGTAGCGGCGGAACAGCGGCGCGAAGTCCGCGCCGAGCAGTTCGGGAAGTTCGGGCATCAGGTGGCCGACGGTCTCCTGGCGCTTGGCGATCAGGCCCTCTGCCTGGGTGCGCAGTTGCGCGGGGTCGAATCCGGCCGGGGCCGGTCCGCCGGCCACCAGGGCGGCCAGCAACTGTTCCTGGCGGGCGGCCAATTGGTTTCGGGCCAGGGCGAGTTCGGCGTCGGCGCGGTCACGGATCAGATATTCGTCCAGTTCGGACACGGTCGGGCTCCTCCCGGTGGTCGCGGGCCGTGCGGTGGACCCGGCGGATGGCGTCGAGTTCGGCGGACAGTTCGGCGGGCGGCGGGTAGGCGCCGTCGCGTTCCAGCAGTACCCCGGGCGGGTCGGTGCGTTCGCACAGCGCGGCGAGCACGTCCAGCACGGGGGCGGTGACGGGGTGGGTGTGGGTGTCGTGCCAGACGCCGTCGCGTTCCACCCCGCCGGCGACGTGTACGTAGGCGAGCGCGTCCAGCGGCAGCCGGTCGAGTTCGGCGGCCGGGTCGATGCCCAGATTGACCCGGTTGGTGTGCAGGTTGGCGACGTCCACCAGCAGGTGCACGCCGGTGCGTTCGACGAGTTCGGCGAGGAACTGGGCCTCCGTCAACTCGTCGCCCGGCCAGGCCAGATGGGCGGCGATGTTCTCCAGCGCCAGCGGCACCGGCAGTTCGCGCTGGGCGATCCGCACATTGGCGGCCACCACCCGCAGCGCCTCCCGGGTGCGCGGCACCGGCAGCAGGTGCCCCGCCTCCAGGCCGCCCGCCCGGACGAACGCCAAGTGCTCGCTGACCATCGGCGCACCGAGCGCCTCGGCGACCGAGGCCAGCCGGGCCAGCCGCGCCGGGTCGGGTTCGGTGGCGTCACCGAGCCCCAACGAGACGCCGTGCGGAACGACGGTGACGCCCCGTTCGCGCAGCGCGGTCAACGAAGGCGGCAGATGGTCGGCGCAGACGTTCTCGGCGACCACCTCCACCCAGTCCAGACCGGGCAGCCGCTCCACGGCGGTGTCGATCTCGGGGCGCCAGCCGAGCCCCGTACCCAGCTGCGGAATTCCGTGCGAGGACACAAAACACCCCTTCCCGCCGGGCCTTTCGACGGCCCCGCCTCCCCCATGCCGAGGGTGTATCCGGACGGAGCCGGTGCCAAGCAGGACACCGGAAACTCAGAGCTGAACTTGAGGTTTCCCACTCACTGAACCGACCGGCCCGCAGGTGGGGGAAATTCAGCAGCGCGCAGGCGAACGATTGACTAACGTGACATGCCTATGACTTCTATGCCGTACCACATCCGCCCGTTCGCACCCGAAGACGCCTCCGGGGCCACCGAGGCCTACCGGGCGGGCCGGCCGCACCTGGTCGTCACACCCGAGGTGACCAACTGGCTCGTCGGACTGCCGCACTTCAACCTGCTGGTCGCCGAACGCGGCGGACAGGTCGTCGGCTCCGCGAGGTTCGGCCCGGTCGCCGAGAGCACCACCCCCGACCAGGGCTTCCTGAACGTCAGCGTGATGCCCGAACACCGCGGCGCCGGCATCGGCACCGCGCTGCTCACCGCCGCCGAACGCGAACTCGCCGCGCTCGGCGTCCGCGACGCCCACGGCTGGGCCGACGGCACACCCGAAGCACTCGGCTTCGCCGCCGCCCGCGGCTACCGGCGCGGCCGCCGCGCCCAGTACGCCGGCCTCGACCTCACCGTCCCGCTGCCGCCACTGCCGCCCACCCCGCCCGGCATCGAACTGCGCACCGCCGCCGACTTCCTGGACGACCCGCACCCGATCTACCTGGTCGACATCGACGCCACCCGCTCCGAACCCGGCGACCTCGTCCTCGACGACCAGTCGTACGAGAGCTGGCTCGCCGAGATCTGGCAGCGCCCCGACCAGGACCACACCCTCACCGCCGTCGCCCTCGACCACGGCGAGGCCGTCGCCTTCTCCGCCGCCCAGACCGACGGCCGCCACTACTGGTCGGCGTTCACCGCCACCCGCTCCACCCACCGCGGCCGCGGCCTCGCCAAGCTCGCCAAGGCGCATGCGCTTCGGCGCGCGCAGGACCGGGGGTTGGCTGCTGCGTACACGCACAACGATGGGGAGAACGCGCCGATGCTCGCCATCAACGACTGGTTCGGGTACGGGGTTTGCGCGGAGGAGTGGAAGCACAGCCGGACGCTCTAGCTGCGCGAGCGGTTGGGCGCAAAATCAGGGGCGCGGGGAACTGCGCGACAAGCGCAAAGCACGTCCGCAAGGTCGCGATCAAGTGCAAGTCATTGTCCTGCGTCGCGATCTTGCGGTCGGTGCGTTCCCCTTCGCGCAGTTCCCCGCGCCCCTGGTTTCGCGCCCGCTACTCGACGTCCACGCCGTGGTCGCGGGCCAGGCCGGCCAGGCCGTCCGCCCAGCCTTGGCCGATGGCGCGGAGTTTCCAGCCGTCGGACGGGTGGCGGTAGAGCTCGGCGACCAGCATGGCGGAGATGGCGGGGTCGGTCGGCGGGTGGAAGACCCAGCGGCCGGCGCCGGAGGCGAGTTCGACGGCGGGGTCGATCAGGTCGGCGCAGGTGGCGTCGCCGTCCGTGTCGAGGTTGACCGACATCACGACGCGGCGGATGGCGTCCGGCAGTTGGCCGGTGCGGACGATCGCGCTGCCGTCGCCGGGTTCCAGGATGACGGCGCCGTCGGCCGCGGTCGGCTGGTGGTAGAAGACGAAGTCCTCGTCGGCGCGCACCTTGCCGTCGGGGCCGAGGAGCAGCAGCGTCAGATCGGCTTCCGCGCCGCCGGCCCGGAAGCGGACCCGTACCTCGCCGTCCGGGAGGGCGGTGTTCTGGCCGGGCGTCAGTTCCACCGCCGGTGTCTCGTCGGCCCGTTGGGCGGGGACGGGGGCGGGCCCGAGGCGGCCGGGGAGGCCGTGTTCGCGGAGCAGGGTGAGCAGCATCGGGCCGTCCACCAGGGTGAGCGGCTGGCCCTCGGCGTGCTTGCGCGAGCCGGGGCCGAAGCCCGAAGTGGTGACCAGGATGCCGCGGTTGGCGCCCTGCCGGCGCATGGTGGATTCGAGGTCGCGGACGGCGCTGGGGGAGACGGTGTGCCGGTAGCGCTTGGCCTGGATGACGATCTTTCCGCCGGTGATCGGGTCCGGGTCCTCGGCGAGCACGTCCACGCCCTCGTCGCCGCTGCGGGCCGTGGTGCTGGTGCGGAAGCCGCGGCGGCGGAACAGTTCGGCGATCAGCTTCTCGAACTCGATCGGGTCCATCGCGAACAGGTCGGGCTCCTCGCCGTCCCCGGCGGAGGTCGCGGCGGCCGGGACCGGGGCGACCGTGTCGGCCTTCTCCGGCCGGTTGGACAGCCGTCCGGCGAGCCCGTCGAGCAGGCAGTCCAGCGGGGCGACCCGGTCCAGGGCGAGCCCGGCAAAGGTCTCCCGGTCGACCTCCACCGCGAGCAGGCAGCGGTCGCCCTCCTGGCCGGTCGCCGGGTCCGGGGCCACCACGACGCCGTTCAGGCCGACCGAGGCGATCAGATGGTCGGTGTCGGCCCGGAACACCTCGGCCAGCACGCGCAGCGCGCACTGCGCCAGCACCTCGCGGTAGATCTCCTTGCGCTGGGTGGCGGGCCGGGCCACCTCGTCCTCGCGGTCGTCGGACCGGACGTAGCGGTACCGGCCGACCGTCGGCACCACGTCGAACGCCGGCAGCTCCCAGCGCACCACCAGCCGGCGGGTGTCCGCGTCCCAGGAGGCCTCGCCGTCGGTGGGGAAGCCGTCCGGCCAGTCCTCCCGCCAGTCGACGACCGCCTCGAAGTACTCGGCCACGGCTGCCGCGTCGCCCGCCCGCAGCCGCGAGGCGAGCTGCCCGGCCTGGGTGCTCTGCCCGGCCAGCAGCCGGTGCCGCTCGGCCGCCCACGCGTCGTACTGGGCGCGGTAGTCCGCGAGTTGACGCTGCCGCTGCTGCTCGGCCGCCCCTGCCGCATGCCAGTCGTACTCGAACCTGGCCCGGGCGTGCGCGGCCTGCTCCTCCCACTGGCGGCGGGCGGCCGGGTTGTACGCCTGGGCGCCCGTCAACGGCGGGACCAGGTACCAGTTCTGATCGGGCATCGGCACCGGATTACCCAGCGGACCCGGGTCGAACGGCGGGACCGCGCCCTGCCCGCCCCGGCTCTGCTCCGCAAGCGAGAACCCCGGACCGGCCAGCCCCGCCGCCAGCACCCCGCGCAACTCGGCGACCCGGTCGTCCAGTTCGGCCGTCCGCCGGGCCGCGTCCGCATCCCGCTGCTGCTGGTACGCCTTCAGCGCCTCGCGCTCACCCCGCGCGGCTGCTCGCTGCGCCTCGCGCTGCGCCCGCTCGTTGTCCCGCTGCTGCGCGGCCGCCGCCTTCCGCTGCGCCTCCGCGCGCTGGTGCTGCGCGCGCTGCGCCTCCGCCAGTACCGACCACACCCCGGAAGACCGCCGCCGCGCCACGCCCGCCCCACCCACATCCAGACCGACCAAGAGCGATCAGTCTTCCACGGGGGCGGGCGCCCGCGCCTCCTACTCGACCGGCTTCAGCTTCAGCGAGATCGAGTTGATGCAGTACCGCTGGTCGGTCGGCGTCCCGTAGCCCTCACCCTCGAAAACGTGCCCGAGGTGGCTGCCGCACTTCTTGCAGCGCACCTCGACCCGGCGCATCCCGAGGGTGCTGTCCTCCAGGTACTCGACCGAGTCCCCGGCCAGCGGGGCGTAGTACGACGGCCAGCCGCAGTGCGAATCGAACTTCGTCTCGCTGCTGAACAGCTCCGCGCCGCACGCCCGACAGCTGTACACGCCGACCGTCTTGGTGTCCGTGTACTCGCCGACGAACGGCCGCTCGGTGCCGGCCTCGCGGAGCACGTGGTACTCCTCGGGCGTCAGCTCGGACCGCCACTCGGCGTCGGACTTCTGGACCTCGTAGCTCACGGCGCACTCTCCAGGGCTCGGCCGTCGGATCAGACAGCAGGTGCAACGTCCGCCAGGGCGGCCAGAATTTCCGGGCCCAGGTTGGTGACGTCGCCCGCGCCCATGGTCAGCACCAGGTCGCCGGGGCGGGCCAGCGCGGCCAGCACGGCGGGTGCGGCGGCGAACTCGTGCTCGGCGCGGACGTCCGCACCGGCCCGGCGGGCCGAGTCGATGATCAGCTCGGCGGTGACGCCCGGGATCGGGTCCTCGCGGGCCGGGTAGATGTCCAGCACCACCGAGCCGTCGGCCAGCGCCAGCGCCTGGCCCATCTCCTCGGCCAGCTGCTGGGTGCGGGAGAACAGGTGCGGCTGGAACACCACCAGCACCCGGCCGTCGCCCGCCGCCTCGCGGATCGCCTCCAGGTCGGCGGCCATCTCGGTCGGGTGGTGCGCGTACGAGTCGATCACCTGCACGCCGCGGGCCTCGCCCTTCAGCTGCAGCCGCCGCCGCACCCCGGTGTACGCGCCCAGCGCCTTCGCCAGCCCGTCCGCCGGAACGCCCAGCGCGACGCCCGCGGCCAGCGCCGCCACCGCGTTGTGCGCGTAGTGCCGGCCGGGCACCGAGACGGTGAACGTCAGCTGCTCGCCGCCCAGTTCGACCGTCACCTCGCTGGTCATGCCGCGCGCCACCACCGACAGCACCCGCACGTCCGCGTCCTCGGCCGCGCCGACCGTCACCACGTTCAGGCCCTCGCGCCCGGCGACCCGGCGGGTCAGCTCACGGGCACCCTCGTGGTCGGACGACACCACCAGGGTGCCGCCGGGGACGATGCGGCCGACGAAGGTCTCGAAGGACTCGTAGATCTCCTCCATCGACGCGTAGTTGGCGTGGTGGTCCAGCTCCACGTTCAGCACGATCGCCACCTCGGGCGCGTACTTGTGGAAGCTGCGGTCGCTCTCGTCCGCCTCCGCGACGAAGATCTCGCCCGCGCCGTGGTGCGCGTTCGACCCCGGCAGGTCCAGGTCGCCGCCGATCGCGTACGACGGCTCCAGGCCCAGCTCGCCCAGGCTGACCGCCAGCATCGAGGTGGTGGTGGTCTTGCCGTGGGTGCCCGCCACCGCGAGCGCCCGACGGCCGCCCATCAGCGCCGCCAGCGCGTCCGAACGGTGCACCACCGGGACGCCGCGCTGCTGCGCCGCCACCAGCTCCGGGTTGTCGGCGCGGATCGCGCTGGAGACCACCACGCTGCTGGTCCCGGCCGGCAGGTGCTCGGCCGCGTGGCCGACGAACACCGTCGCGCCCAGCTCGCGCAGCGCCCGCACGGTCTCCGACTCCTTGGCGTCACTGCCCGAGACGGTGGCGCCGCGCACCGCGAGGATCTTCGCCAGACCGGACATTCCGGCGCCGCCGATGCCGATGAAGTGCGGGGCGTGCAGGTCGTGCGCGGCGTCGTTCAAGGCTGGCTCCGTACTGGCAAGAGGGCGGAAAGGGTCGTCCCGCGAGTTGTGCCGCATGGCACAAGTCACGGGACGATTCTGCCCTAATCGGGAGGGCGGTCAGGAGTCGCTGGCGAACAGCTTGAGTACGGGGACGCCGACCTCGTGCCGGGCGCGGGACGCCCAGTCGCGGTGGAAGAACTCCTCGACGAAGTGCGGCGAGGTCAGGACCAGTACCTCGTCGGCCCGGTTCTCCTCCACCACCTCGCGCAGGCGCACCAGCGGCTGCTGCTCGACCACCTCGCCGACCGCCTCCGCGCCGGCCCGCCGCAGGTGTCGCAGGCTGTGCTCCAGGGACTCGCCGGCCAGCGTCGGCCCGTCGCCGTCGCGCTCGTCGTGCTCGTGCACCGCCTGGTCAAGATGGCCGAGGGCCACATCGTCCAGGGCGCGCAGCAGTTCGTCCTGCCGACCGCGCGGCTGCATCAGGACGACGAAGGACACCTGTTCGTCGCCGTGGAGGGTGGTGACCAGCTCCACGTCGGCGTCGGAGAGTGCCTTTTCGATCATCAGTACGGTCTTGAACACGTGAGTCCCTTCGCTGGTACGGGCCCCCGGGTCCGGCTTCCATCCCCTCCTTCATAGTGCCCGGAGGAAGGATTCCTCACGCTGCACACGCGCCACATGGAACACGTGGTCCACATCGGTCAGGAAGTGGCTCAGGTGAGCGCGGGGTCGCTCGGGGACCGGTCCGGATCGGTCGGCCGCAGATAGCGGGTGAAGAGGAAACCTTCCTCCTCGATCAGGGACGCCAACCGCATCCGCCGGACATCCGCAACCTGCGGCCCGTTGACGATCCGCGGCGAGTCACCGCCCGTCACCAGAGGGGCCACCGAGAGGCACAGCTCGTCCAGCAGACCGTCCGCCGCGAGCCGCCCCAGCAGGCGGGGGCCACCCTCCGAGAGCTGGCGGCGCCAACCACGCTCCGTGAGCGCCCCGACCGCGCGGGGGAGGTCGACCGAGCCCGTTCCCGCGGTGATCACTTCGGCGACCTCGGCGGTCCGGGCGAGTCGGTCGGCCGGCGCGTCGGAAGTGGTGATCACCACCGTCGGGACCAGCGGCTCGGTGAACAGCGGCGCCGAGAGATCGAGGTCCAGGCTCCGCGTCACCACCGCGATCACCGGCGCCGGCAACTGACCCGCGGCGGCCCGCTGCTCCGCGAACTCCTTACGGGCCCGCCCCGGCCGGTAACCCTCCGCCCGCACCGTCTCCGCACCCACCAGCACCACGTCGCACAGCGCGCGCAGCACCCCGAAGATCCGCTTGTCCGCTGCGCTCGACAGCCCGTCCGAGAGGCCGTCCAGCCGGGCCGCACCGTCCAACGACGCGACCATGTTCGCCCGCAGCCACGGGCCTTCGGACGGGTACGCGTACGCCTGGGCCAGCCACTCCAGGGTGCCGGGGGTGCCGGGGGTGTTGCCGATCAGTTGTTCCATGGCTCAAGTCTCGCAGCGAGGCGAACGCAGGCGGGCGCGAAACCAGGGGCGCGTGGGGGTACCTCCCGGCCCGCTAGGGCTGGGGGAGAACTGCGCGACAAGCGCCGCTCCCACGGTCAGGTCGCGTCCACGTGCAAGTCACCGTCCTGCGTCGCGATCTTGCGGTTCGGCGCCTTCCGCTTCGCGCAGTTCCGCCCCCTCGGCTTCGCCTGGGGGTACCCCCAGCGCCCCCGGTTTCGCACCCGTCTGCCCGCCCCCGTACGCTGGTTTCTCGTGTCTGCACCTGCCTCGGAGTCCGAAATCCGTACCGCGACAGCCCTCGCCTCCCGGCGGCCGGTGGTCCCGGCCGAGCGGCTGGTGGCCGAGATGGTGCCGCCGCCGCGTTTTTCCGGCGTGAGTTTCGGCAGTTACCTGCCGGATTCGTCGCAGCCGAGCCAGTACGAGGCCGTGCAGATCCTGGAGGGTTTCGCGGCGAGCCTGAACGGCGGTGCGGAGCCGGTCAAGCGTGGGTGGTTCCGGCGGTCCGCGCCGGCGCCGAGCGGGCCGGCGGGGATCTACCTGGACGGCGGGTACGGCGTAGGAAAAACGCATCTGCTGGCGTCACTGTGGCATGCGGTGCCGGGGCCGAAGGCGTTCGGCACCTTCGTCGAACTGACCAACCTGGTCGGCGCGTTGACCTTCCAGGGCGCGGTGAGGACGCTGAGCTCGCACCGGCTGCTGTGCATCGACGAGTTCGAGCTGGACGACCCGGGCGACACCGTGCTGGTGTCGACGCTGCTGAGCCGGCTGGTGGAGAACGGCGTCAAGCTCTGCGCGACGTCGAACACGCTGCCGGAGAAGCTCGGTGAGGGCCGGTTCGCGGCCGCGGACTTCA
This sequence comes from Kitasatospora sp. NPDC004615, assembly GCF_042873545.1. Classification (NCBI taxonomy): domain Bacteria; kingdom Bacillati; phylum Actinomycetota; class Actinomycetes; order Kitasatosporales; family Streptomycetaceae; genus Kitasatospora; species Kitasatospora sp. NPDC004615. Next base: position 223,600 of record NZ_JBIALQ010000009.1, on the reverse strand, counting down.
TGCGGGAGATCCAGGGCCTGTCCTCGCACTTCCGCCCGGTGCGGATCGACGGCCAGGACTACCGCCACCGCGGCCTCCCGGCCGCGCCGCCGCCGTACACCGACGCCGAGGTGACGGCCCGCGCGGCCACCGCCCCGAACGCCTCGCTGGACGATTTCGACACGCTGCTGGAGCACCTGAAGGAGGTGCACCCCAGCCGTTACGGCGCGCTGCTGGACGACATTGGCGCGGTCTTCCTGCGTGGCGTGCGCCAGGTCGACGACCAGTCCACCGCGCTGCGCCTGGTGGTGCTGGCGGACCGGATGTACGACCGGGAGCTGCCGATCACCGCGTCCGGCGTGCCGTTCGACCAGGTGTTCACCGAGGAGATGCTGCACGGCGGCTACCGCAAGAAGTACCTGCGGGCCGTCTCCCGCCTGGTCGCGCTGGCCCGGGATTCCGCCAAGTAACTCGGACTGTCGGTGGCCGGTCGTACGGTGGAGTCGTGCGTCCCATCACGAGTATTGAGCGGTCCGTGGCGCCCTTCGAGGTCGTCAGCCCCTTCCAGCCCAATGGTGACCAGCCGGCGGCCATCGCCGAGCTGGAGCGCCGGATCCGCGCGGGGGAGAAGGACGTCGTCCTGCTCGGCGCGACCGGTACCGGCAAGTCCGCCACCACCGCGTGGATGATCGAGAAGCTGCAGCGTCCCACCCTGGTGATGGCGCCGAACAAGACGCTGGCCGCGCAGCTGGCGAACGAGTTCCGCGAGCTGCTGCCGAACAACGCGGTCGAGTACTTCGTCTCGTACTACGACTACTACCAGCCCGAGGCGTACGTCCCGCAGACGGACACCTACATCGAGAAGGACTCCTCGATCAACGAGGAGGTCGAGCGGCTGCGGCATTCCGCGACCAACAGCCTGCTCACCCGGCGGGACGTCGTGGTGGTGGCGTCGGTGTCGTGCATCTACGGCCTCGGCACGCCGCAGGAGTACGTGGACCGGATGGTGCAGCTGAAGGTCGGCGAGGAGGTCGACCGGGACGCACTGCTGCGCCGCTTCGTGGACATCCAGTACACCCGCAACGACCTGGCGTTCAGCCGCGGCACCTTCCGGGTGCGCGGCGACACCATCGAGATCTTCCCGGTGTACGAGGAACTCGCCGTTCGGATCGAGATGTTCGGCGACGAGATCGAGGCGCTGTACACGCTGCACCCGCTGACCGGCGAGGTGATCAGCGAGGACGACTCGGTGTACGTCTTCCCCGCCTCGCACTACGTGGCCGGCCCGGAGCGGATGGAGCGGGCGGTCAACGACATCGAGCGGGAGCTGGAGCAGACCCTCGCCCGGCTGGAGAAGCAGGGCAAGCTGCTGGAGGCCCAGCGGCTGCGGATGCGCACCACCTACGACATCGAGATGCTCCGCCAGATCGGCACCTGCTCGGGCGTGGAGAACTACTCGATGCACTTCGACGGCCGCGAGCCCGGCTCGCCGCCGAACACCCTGCTCGACTACTTCCCCGAGGACTTCCTGCTGGTCATCGACGAGTCGCACGTGACGGTCCCGCAGATCGGCGCGATGTACGAGGGCGACGCCTCGCGCAAGCGCACGCTGGTCGAGCACGGGTTCCGGCTGCCCTCGGCGATGGACAACCGACCGCTGAAGTGGGAGGAGTTCCAGGAGCGGATCGGCCAGACCGTCTACCTGTCGGCCACCCCCGGCAAGTACGAACTGGCGCGCGGCGACGGGCAGGTGGAGCAGATCATCCGCCCGACCGGCCTGATCGACCCCGAGGTGATCGTCAAGCCGACCGAGGGCCAGATCGACGACCTGGTGCACGAGATCCGGCAGCGGGTGGAGAAGAACGAGCGGGTCCTGGTCACCACGCTCACCAAGAAGATGGCCGAGGACCTCACCGACTACTTCCTCGGCCTGGACATCCGGGTCCGCTACCTGCACAGCGACGTGGACACGCTGCGCCGGATCGAGCTGCTGCGCGAACTGCGGGCCGGCGAGTACGACGTGCTGGTCGGCATCAACCTGCTGCGCGAGGGCCTGGACCTGCCCGAGGTCTCGCTGGTGGCGATCCTGGACGCCGACAAGGAGGGCTTCCTGCGCTCCGGCACCTCGCTGATCCAGACCATCGGCCGTGCCGCGCGTAACGTCTCCGGCCAGGTGCACATGTACGCCGACAAGATCACCCCGGCGATGGACCTGGCGATCTCCGAGACCAACCGCCGGCGCGCCGTCCAGCAGGCGTACAACGAGAAGCACGGGATCGACCCGCAGCCGCTGCGGAAGAAGATCGGCGACCTGCTCTCCACCATGGCCGGCGAGGACGTCGACACCGAGGAGCTGCTCGCCACCGGCTACCGCCAGCAGGGCAAGGGCAAGGCCGCGGTGCCGTCGCTGGGCATCGACCGCAAGCCCGCGAAGAACCTGCCGGCGGCCGAACTCGCCGAGCTGATCCAGGACATGACGGACCGGATGCACACCGCCGCCGCCGAGCTGCAGTTCGAGGTGGCGGCCCGGCTGCGCGACGAGGTCAAGGAGCTCAAGCGCGAGCTGCGCCAGATGCGCGAGGCCGGCATGGCCTGATCCGGCTGTCCGAAACAGCCGCTGTGTCGTAGTTCTGCCACAGTCTCGCCGTCCCGGACCGGGGCGGCGGGGCGGCGGCGTAGGGTGGTGCGGACCGGCATGGGGGCAGGACGCTCCTGTCGCGGCCGGTCACGGGCGAGAAGCCGGGGCGACCCGGAGGAAGGGGTGGTGGCGTGTCGGTGAACCTGGCCAAGGGTCAGAGCGTCAGCCTGTTGAAGTCCAGTGGCGAGACCCTGAGCGTGGTCCGGATGGGCCTCGGTTGGAAGTCGGCGCCGGGCAAGCGCGGCTTCTTCAGCCGCCGCCCGAAGGACATCGACCTGGACGCGTCCGCCCTGCTGTACGACGGCAAGACGATGAGCGACGTGGTGTTCTTCTCGCACCTGGTCAGCAACGACGGATCGGTGCAGCACACCGGCGACAACCTGGTCGGCGGCGTCGGCGGCGAGGACGACGAGAGCATCCTGGTCGATCTGACCAAGGTGCCGCGCAAGGTCACCCAGATCGTGTTCACCGTCAGCTCGTACAGCGGCCAGAACTTCCAGGAGGTGCAGAACGCGCACTGCCGCCTGGTCGACGAGACCACCAACAAGGAGCTGGCCCGCTACGAGCTCGCCGGCGGCGGCACCCACACCGGTCAGATCATGGCCAAGGTGGAGCGGGACGGCGCGGGCTGGAAGATGACCGCGATCGGCGCGCCCGCGACGGGCCGCACCTTCCGGGACATGCTGCCGTTCATCGAGCCCTTCCTGTAAGCCGCTCCGCCCTGTGAGCGGCTCCGCGTAGGGGCGGCCCGGGCTTTACCCGATCACGCATCTCTTTACCTTCTTTACCTTCCCTTGGTTCCCCTGTTACTCTCGACGGGAGCGGAGGGGAGTATTCCCCGTTCAGTGACCCCGTCATCACGGATGCCCGTCGCGGCATCCCGGGGCGCTGGCCGTGCGGCGCCGACCAATGGGTGTGCCGCGCGGCGGAAGAGACCTCCAGCAGTGACGATGTTCGCCTAACTGCCGGAGGAGCAGTCATGGACGTTTCCGCAGGCCTGTGGGCCGGCACCATCGTGGTGCTGGCCCTTTTGATCACCGCCGATTTCTTCATCGGCGGCCGCAAGCCGCACGAGGTCTCCCTCAAGGAGGCCGGGATCTGGACCGCGGTCTGGGTCGTGCTGGCCGTGCTGTTCGGCGGGTTCCTCTGGTGGTACGGCGGCGGAGAGCCGGCCGGGGAGTTCTTCGCCGGCTACATCACCGAGAAGTCGCTCAGCGTCGACAACCTGTTCGTGTTCATTCTGATCATGGGCAAGTTCGCGGTGCCGAAGATCTACCAGCAGCGCGTGCTGATGTTCGGTGTGATCATCGCCCTGGTTCTCCGGACGGTGTTCATCGCCGGCGGAGCGGCGCTGGTCTCCAGCTTCTCCTGGGTGTTCTTCATCTTCGGCGGGTTCCTGATCTGGACCGCCTGGAAGCTGCTGAAGGAGGCCCGGGCCGAGGAGGAGGGCGAGGAGGACTTCGAGGAGAACCGCCTGCTCAAGGCGGTCCAGAAGCGCATCCCGTCCACCGGCCAGTACCACGGCACCAAGCTGTTCGTCCGGGAGAACGGCCGCCGGCTGATGACGCCGATGCTGATCGTGATGATCGCGATCGGCACCACCGACGTGCTGTTCGCGCTGGACTCGATCCCCGCCATCTTCGGCCTCACCCAGGACCCGTACATCGTCTTCACCGCCAACGCCTTCGCGCTGATGGGTCTGCGGCAGCTGTACTTCCTGATCGGCGGGCTGCTGAAGAAGCTGGTCCACCTGTCCTACGGCCTGTCGGTGATCCTCGGCTTCATCGGCGTGAAGCTGGTGCTGCACGCGCTGCACGAGGCCGGCGTGCACGTCCCGGAGATCAGCATCCCGGTGTCGCTGGGCTTCATCCTGCTGACCCTGGCGGTCACCACCGTCACCAGTCTGATCGCCTCGCGGAAGCAGGACGATTCCAGCAAGCCGGAGAAGATCGACGCCTGACCGCACACACATGAGGGCCCCCGCCTCGGCGGGGGCCCTCGTGCTCTCCGCTCACCAGCCGCGTTCGCGCCACTCCGGCAGGTGCGGGCGCTCGGCGCCCAGCGTGGTGTCGTTGCCGTGGCCCGGGTAGACCCAGGTCTCGTCCGGGAGGACGTCGAAGATCTTCTCGTTGACGTCCCGGAACAGTGAGTCGAAGGCGGCCGGGTCGCCCCAGGTGTTGCCCACCCCGCCCGGGAACAGGCAGTCGCCGGTGAACAGGTGCGGGTGACCCTGCGGGTCGTCGTAGACCAGCACGATCGCGCCGGGGGTGTGGCCCACCAGGTGGCGGACCGTCAGCTCGACCTGCCCGACCCGGAGCACCGAGCCGTCCTCCAGCAGGACGTCGGTGGGCACCTCGATGCCCTCCGCGTCGACCCGCCCGGCCGCGGTGCGTGCCCCGGTGGCGGCGACCACCTCGGCCAGCGCGCCCCAGTGGTCGTGGTGCCGGTGGGTGGTGACCACCATGGCCAGTCGGCTGCCGACGGTCTCCAGCAGCACCGGCGCGTCGGCGGCCGCGTCGATCAGCAGCTGCTCGTCGGTGGCCCGGCAGCGCAGCAGGTAGGCGTTGTTGTCGTACGGTCCGACCGCCACCTTGGTGATCATCAGGTGGGCCAGCTCCCGGACGTCGGGCGCGCCGCCGACCTTGACCGTTCCGTGGTACGTCATCACGTCGCTCCTCGCTGCTGCTGGGGTTCCCCGTCAATCGGCACCATCATCCCATCGGGGGGAGCTCGGGCAGCGAGCTGCGCGCGTCGACCAGGTGGCCGGCGCGGTGGACCTGCAGGCCGTCGCCGTCGGAGCGGCCCGACAGCCAGCCGGTGAGCGCCCGCACCGGGCCCTCGACGGTCAGCTCCGGCTCGCCCGCGCCGCCGAGCCGGGCCTCCGTCGCGGCGTCCTCGGCGATCAGCCGGACCACCGGGAGGCCGTCCAGGGCGCCGAAGTGGGTGCCCAGGCGCCGGAACTCGGCGATCGCGAACTGCTCGGGCCAGTGCGCCGGGGTGTAGCCCGCGTTCAGGTCGACGTGGTGGTACTCCAGTTCGGCCAGCCGCTTCCCGGGCAGCTGCCAGGCCGGGAAGGTGTAGCCGGCCCGGTGGCGGACCGTGGCCTGCCAGTGCTCGGGCGCGAGCTGCCGGGCGGCGTCCACGAAGCGCTGCTGGCTGTCGCGGACGTCGGCCAGCTGCACCTCCAGCGGCCGGCCCGCGCCGGCCTCGATGCCGGCGTCCCGGGCGGCCGAGCTGGCGTACTGGGGGATGTCCTGGCCGGTGCGGGCGCCGTTCAGCAGGTTGACCAGCGAGTCGGCGTTGCGGGCGATGTGGGCCAGTACGTGGCCGCGGGTCCAGCCGGGCAGCGAGGACGGTTCGAACACCTCCTCGGGCTTCAGCTCGGACAGCGTGTGCAGCAGTTCGGCGGTGCTCTCGACAGTGGCCCGCAGCTGCTCGGCTGCGGTGGTCGCGTCGCTCATCGGGCGGTGCCTTTCGACGGTCGGGTGGAGCGGTTCCGGGCGGTACTCGACCGCCCCGGGCCGTTGCCGGGGGCGGTTGTCAGTCGTTGACGCTACCGTCGGGCGCGGGTGCCGTTCACTCGTACGGGTGGACCCCGCTGGACGGTTCGAGATTCGAACAGATGAGCTAGTACGCTGGCGGGCGCATCCTGGAAGAAACAGACCTCACACATTTCGACCCGGAGAAAGGCGCCAGTAGCTGTGGCAGACCGCCTCGTCGTCCGCGGTGCACGCGAGCACAACCTCAAGAACGTCTCGCTCGACCTGCCCCGGGATTCCCTCATCGTCTTCACGGGCCTCTCCGGGTCCGGCAAGTCCTCGCTCGCCTTCGACACGATCTTCGCCGAGGGCCAGCGGCGATACGTCGAGTCGCTGTCCTCGTACGCCCGGCAGTTCCTCGGGCAGATGGACAAGCCGGACGTCGACTTCATCGAGGGTCTCTCCCCGGCCGTCTCGATCGACCAGAAGTCCACCAGCCGGAACCCGCGCTCCACCGTCGGCACCATCACCGAGGTGTACGACTACCTGCGCCTGCTGTTCGCCCGGATCGGCAAGCCGCACTGCCCGCATTGCGGCCGCCCGATCGCCCGGCAGTCGCCGCAGGCCATCGTCGACAAGGTGCTGTCGCTGGCCGAGGGCACCCGGTTCCAGGTGCTCAGCCCGGTGGTCCGGGAGCGCAAGGGCGAGTTCGTCGACCTCTTCGCCGACCTGCAGTCCAAGGGCTACGCCCGGGCCCGGGTGGACGGCCAGACCGTCCAGCTGACCGAGCCGCCGACGCTCAAGAAGCAGGAGAAGCACACCATCGAGGTGGTCGTCGACCGCCTCACCGTGAAGTCCAGCGCCAAGCGCCGCCTCACCGACTCGGTGGAGACGGCCCTCAAGCTGGCCGGCGGCATGGTGGTGCTCGACTTCGTCGACCTCCCGGAGGACGACCCCGAGCGCGAGAAGATGTTCTCGGAGCACCTCTACTGCCCCTACGACGACGTCTCCTTCGAGGAGTTGGAGCCGCGGTCGTTCTCCTTCAACTCCCCGTTCGGCGCCTGCCCGGACTGCTCGGGCCTGGGCAATCGGATGGAGGTCGACCCGGAGCTGCTGGTTCCCGACCCGGAGAAGTCGCTCGACGAGGGTGCCATCCACCCGTGGTCGCAGGGCGCCACCAAGGAGTACTTCCAGCGGCTGGTCAACGCGCTGGCCGGCGAGCTCGGCTTCCGCACCGACATCCCGTGGGCCGGGCTGCCCGCCCGCGCCCGCAAGGCCCTGATGTACGGGCACAAGACCCAGGTCGAGGTGCGCTACCGCAACCGGTACGGCCGCGAGCGCTCCTACACCACCGCGTTCGAGGGCGCCGTCCCGTTCGTGACGCGGCGGCACTCCGAGTCGGAGAGCGACTCCAGCCGCGAGCGCTTCGAGGGCTACATGCGCGAGGTGCCCTGCCCGACCTGTAAGGGCACCCGGCTCAAGCCGGTGGTCCTCGCGGTCACCGTGATGGACAGGTCCATCGCCGAGGTCTCCGCCATGTCGATCAGCGACTGCGCGGACTTCCTCGGCGCCCTCCGCCTCGACGCCCGCGACAAGAAGATCGCCGAGCGGGTCCTCAAGGAGGTCCTGGAGCGGCTGCGCTTCCTGGTCGACGTCGGCCTCGACTACCTGTCGCTGAACCGCGCCGCCGGCACCCTCTCCGGCGGCGAGGCCCAGCGCATCCGGCTGGCCACCCAGATCGGCTCCGGCCTGGTCGGCGTGCTGTACGTGCTGGACGAGCCGTCCATCGGCCTGCACCAGCGCGACAACCACCGCCTGATCGAGACCCTGGTCCGGCTGCGGGACATCGGCAACACCCTGATCGTCGTCGAGCACGACGAGGACACCATCAAGACCGCCGACTGGATCGTCGACATCGGCCCCGGCGCCGGCGAGCACGGCGGCAAGGTGGTGCACTCCGGCTCGCTCAAGGACCTGCTGAAGAACCCCGAGTCGCTCACCGGCCAGTACCTGGCGGGCAAGCGCAGCATCCCGATCCCGGCCGCGCGCCGCCCGCGCGACAAGAAGCGCCAGCTCGTGGTGCACGGCGCCCGCGAGCACAACCTGAAGGACGTCACGGTCGCCTTCCCGCTGGGCACCTTCACGGCGGTCACGGGCGTCTCCGGCTCCGGCAAGTCGACGCTGGTCAACGACATCCTCTACTCGCACCTGGCCCGCGAGCTGAACGGCGCCCGCAGCGTCCCCGGCCGGCACACCCGGATCACCGGCACCGACCTGGTCGACAAGGTGGTGCACGTCGACCAGTCGCCGATCGGCCGCACCCCGCGCTCCAACCCGGCCACCTACACCGGCGTCTTCGACCACGTCCGGCGGCTGTTCGCGGAGACCCAGGAGGCCAAGGTCCGCGGCTACCTGCCCGGCCGGTTCTCGTTCAACGTCAAGGGCGGCCGCTGCGAGAACTGCTCCGGCGACGGCACCATCAAGATCGAGATGAACTTCCTGCCGGACGTCTACGTCCCCTGCGAGGTCTGCCACGGCGCCCGCTACAACCGGGAGACGCTGGAGGTCCACTACAAGGGCAAGTCCATCGCCGAGGTGCTGGACATGCCGATCGAGGAGGGCCTCGACTTCTTCGAGGCCGTCCCCGCGATCGCCCGCCACCTGCGCACCCTCAAGGAGGTCGGCCTCGGCTACGTCCGCCTCGGCCAGCCCGCCACCACCCTCTCCGGCGGCGAGGCCCAGCGCGTCAAGCTCTCCGCCGAACTCCAGAAGCGCTCCACCGGCCGGACGGTCTACGTCCTCGACGAGCCCACCACCGGCCTGCACTTCGAGGACATCAGCAAGCTGATCAAGGTCCTGGAGGGCCTGGTCGACAAGGGCAACACCGTCATCGTCATCGAGCACAACCTCGACGTCATCAAGACCGCCGACTGGCTGGTCGACATGGGCCCCGAGGGCGGCGCCGGCGGCGGCGGCGTGGTCATCGAAGGCACCCCGGAAGAGGTCGCCGCCTCGACGATCAGCCACACCGGCAAGTTCCTCCGGGACATCCTGCCGGGGGTTTCGGACGCGACCCCGGTGAAGCGCAAGAAGAAGTAATCTCCGGCGCTGCCGCAGGCCGGCGAGGTTTTTTCACTCCTCCAACCCCCGCGCCCCGCCAGGGGCGCGGGGAACTGCGCGAAGCGGGAGGCGAACGTCAACGCGGGCCGCCCGCGGAGAGCACCAGGCTCCCCGGGCGGCCCGCGTTGTGCGTGCTACGTTGCTGGCGCCCTTCCCCGCACCGAGGAGTTCCCGATGTCCGAGCCCGTCGCTTCCCGCCGAACCGTCCTCTGCTGCGCAGCCGTTGCGCTGGCCGGTGCCACGGCCGCGGGCTGCTCCTCCAACAACAGCAAGGAACAGGCCAAGTCCTCCGGCCCCGTCGACCTCGGCGCGGCCTCCGACGTCCCCGTCGGCGGCGGCAAGGTGTACCGCGAGCAGGCCGTCGTCGTGACGCAGCCGGCCGCGGGCGAGTACAAGGCGTTCAGCGCGAAGTGCACGCACGCCGGGTGCCTGGTCAACGGCGTGGCCAAGGAGCAGATCCAGTGCCTGTGCCACGGCAGCCGTTTCGCGATCACCGACGGCGCGGTGCTGGACGGCCCGGCGCCGAAGCCGCTGCCGGAGTACAAGGTCGCGGTGCAGAACGGTCAACTCCAGGTCACCAAGTAACTTCCCGCTCCGAGGTGTCGGCGTCAGTCGGTACGGTAGGGGCATGGCTGACCCGTCCACCTACCGTCCGGCTCCGGGGGCGATCCCGCTTTCGCCCGGGGTGTACAAGTTCCGTGACGCGCACGGCCGGGTCATCTACGTCGGCAAGGCGAAGAACCTGCGCCAGCGGCTGTCCTCGTACTTCCAGGACGTCGCGAACCTGCACCCGCGCACCGCGACGATGGTCACCACCGCGGCGTCGGTGGAGTGGACGGTGGTGTCCACCGAGGTCGAGGCGCTGCAGCTGGAGTACTCCTGGATCAAGGAGTTCGACCCGCGGTTCAACGTCAAGTACCGGGACGACAAGAGCTACCCGGAGCTGGCGGTCACCCTGAACGAGGAGTTCCCGCGGGTCCAGGTGATGCGCGGGGCGCACAAGAAGGGCGTGCGCTACTTCGGCCCGTACGGGCACGCGTGGGCGATCCGCGAGACGGTCGACCTGATGCTGCGGGTGTTCCCGGTCCGGACGTGCTCCAACGGCGTGTTCAAGCGCGCCCAACAGGTCGGCCGCCCCTGCTTGTTGGGCTACATCGGCAAGTGCGCGGCGCCCTGCGTGGGCCGGGTGAGCGCGGATGAGCACCGCGAACTCGCCGAGGAGTTCTGCGACTTCATGGCCGGCCGGACGGGCAACTACCTGCGCCGCCTGGAAGCGCAGATGCAGGAGGCCGCCGCCGACATGGAGTACGAGAAGGCGGCCCGGCTGCGCGACGACCTGGGGGCGCTGCGCCGCGCGATGGAGAAGAACGCGGTGGTGCTCGGCGACGGCACCGACGCGGACCTGCTGGCGGTCGCCGAGGACGAACTCGAAGCCGCCGTACAGATCTTCCACGTCCGCGGCGGCCGGGTGCGCGGCCAGCGCGGCTGGGTGACCGACAAGGTCGAGGACGTGGACACGGCCGGCCTGGTCGAGCACGCGCTGCAGCAGCTGTACGGCGCGGGCACCGAGCAGGTGCCGCGCGAGGTGCTCGTCCCGGCGGTGCCGGACGAAGCCGTGCACGAGTGGCTGTCCGGCCTGCGCGGCGCCCAGGTCGACCTGCGGGTGCCGCAGCGCGGCGACAAGAAGGACCTGATGGAGACGGTGCAGCGCAACGCCCAGCAGGCGCTGGCGCTGCACAAGACCAAGCGCGCCTCCGATCTGACCACCCGCAGCCGGGCGCTGCAGGAGATCGCCGAGGCGCTGGAGCTGGACTCGGCGCCGCTGCGGATCGAGTGCTTCGACATCTCGCACCTGCAGGGCGAGGACGTGGTGGCGTCCATGGTGGTGTTCGAGGACGGCCTGGTGCGCAAGAGCGAGTACCGCCGGTTCCAGATCAAGAGCTTCGAGGGCCAGGACGACGTCCGCTCGATGCACGAGGTGATCACCCGCCGGTTCCGCCGCTACCTCCAGGAGCGCGAGCAGACCGGCGAGTGGGCCGTCCCGGAGGAGGACGAGTCGCTCACCGACGAGAGCGGCCGCCCCAAGCGCTTCGCCTACCCGCCGCAGCTGCTGGTGGTCGACGGCGGACAGCCCCAGGTCGCCGCCGCCAAGCGGGCGTTGGACGAGCTCGGCATAGACGATGTCGCGGTGTGCGGCCTGGCGAAGCGGCTGGAGGAGGTGTGGCTGCCCGGCCAGGACGACCCGGTGGTGCTGCCGCGCTCCAGCGAGGGCCTGTACCTGCTGCAGCGGGTGCGCGACGAGGCGCACCGGTTCGCCATCACCTATCAGCGCTCGAAGCGGGCCAAACGGCTCACGGCGGGGGAACTGGACTCCGTCCCCGGGCTCGGAGAGACTCGCCGCCGGGCCCTGCTGAAGCACTTCGGTTCACTGAAGAAGCTTCGCGCGGCCACCATCGACGAGCTGTGCGAAGTCCCCGGGATCGGGCGCCGGACCGCCGAGACTGTTGCCACAGCCTTGGCCTCCCGTACACCTGCCGCATTCGCGGTCAACACCGCGACCGGCGAGATCATCGAAGACAGCACCGCCACAGCAGTACCGAGAAGCGGGGAAGAGACGTGACTGTGTCCAACGGGGGAGAGAGCACCCCCGAGCTGGTGATCATCTCCGGCATGTCCGGGGCGGGCCGTTCCACGGCCGCCAAGTGCCTGGAGGACCTCGGCTGGTTCGTGGTCGACAACCTGCCGCCGGCGCTGATTCCCACCATGGTCGACCTGGGGGCCCGCTCGCAGGGCGCGGTACCGCGGATCGGCGTGGTGGTAGACGTGCGCGGCCGCACCTTCTTCGACGACCTGCTGACCTCGCTGGAGGAGCTGGAGAAGCGCGGCGTCCGCCTGCGGGTGGTGTTCCTGGACTCCTCCGACGACGCCCTGGTGCGCCGCTTCGAGTCGGTGCGCCGCCCGCACCCGCTGCAGGCCGACGGCCGGATCGTCGACGGCATCGCCCGCGAACGCGAGCTGCTGCGCGAACTGCGCGGCGAGGCCGACCTGGTGGTCGACACCTCGAACCTCAACGTGCACCAGCTGCGCGCCAAGATGGACGCCCAGTTCGCCGGCCAGGACGAGCCGGAGCTGCGCGCCACCGTGATGTCGTTCGGCTTCAAGTACGGCCTGCCGGTCGACGCCGACCTGGTGGTGGACTGCCGCTTCCTGCCGAACCCGCACTGGGTCCCGGAGCTTCGGGCCCGTACCGGAACCGATCCGGACGTGGCAGAGTACGTGTTCCAGCAGCCCGGCGCGCAGCCGTTCCTGGACGGCTACACCGAGCTGCTGCGGATCATCACCGAGGGTTACCGCCGCGAGGGGAAGCGCTACATGACGCTTGCCGTAGGCTGCACCGGAGGCAAGCACCGCAGCGTCGCGATGTCCGAGCAACTGACGAAGCGTCTGATCGCGGACGGGGTCGAGACGGTGCTGGTCCACCGGGACATGGGCCGGGAGTAGCGGCCGGGAACCCCCCGTAACCGCCGCCCCGGCCGAGCACGAGACAGGAACATGGGGTCGGCGTGACGGGATACGTGCCAGCACGGCAGCAGATCCGGACCAGACCTGCCGAGCGGGCCGCCCCGGGGCCCCGCCCCGGGGCCCCGCGCATCGCCGCGCTGGGCGGCGGCCAGGGCCTGTCCGCGTCGCTGTCCGCGCTGCGCCGGCTGACCACCGAGCTGACCGCCGTGGTCACCGTCGCCGACGACGGCGGCTCCAGCGGGCGGCTGCGCGCCGAGCTCGGCGTGCTGCCGCCCGGTGACCTGCGCAAGGCGCTGGCCGCGCTGTGCGGGGACGACGACTGGGGCCGCACCTGGTCCGAGGTGATCCAGCAGCGCTTCACCGGCAACGGCGAGCTCGGCGGCCACGCGGTCGGCAACCTGCTGATCGTGGCGCTCTGGGAGAAGCTCGGCGACCCGGTGGAGGCGCTGAACTGGGTGGGCCGGCTGCTGAACGTGCAGGGCCGCGTACTGCCGATGTCCGCCGTGCCGCTGGACATCGAGGCGCAGGTGCGCGGCCACGACCCGCTGAAGCCGGGCGAGGTCTCGGCGGTGCGCGGCCAGGCCGCGGTGGCGGTGACGCCGGGCACGGTGCTGTCGATCCGGCTGCTCCCGGACGGGCCCCCCGCCGTCCCCGAGGCCGTGCAGGCCGTACGGGAGGCGGACTGGGTGGTGCTCGGCCCCGGCTCCTGGTTCACCAGCGTGCTGCCGCACCTGCTGGTGCCGGACCTGGCGAAGGCCCTCGTCGAGACCCGGGCCCGCCGCCTGCTGACCCTCAACCTGGCGCCGCAGCCCGGCGAGACCGAGGGCTTCACCCCGCAGCGCCACCTGGAGGTGATCGCCGACCACGCTCCGGACCTCGCGGTGGATGCGATCCTGGTGGATGAGCGGGCCGTCAGCGGAGGAGCTTTCGGGCTCGCCGACCTGACGGGCCTGGAGCAGGCCGCGAAACGGATGGGCGCCGCACTGGTGCTCGACCAGGTGGCCCGCGCCGACGGCACCCCGCGACACGACCCGGAGCTCTTGGCCGCGGCGTACGACCGGATTTTCCGGACTCATGGAAGGATCGGCCCATGGCGATGACGGCAGCGGTGAAAGACGAGATCTCCCGGCTTCCCGTCACCCGTGCCTGCTGCCGCAAGGCGGAGGTCTCGGCGATCCTGCGTTTTGCGGGCGGACTGCACATTGTGAGCGGCCGCATCGTGATCGAGGCGGAGCTGGACACCGGCATTGCGGCACGGCGGCTGCGCAAGGACCTCCTGGAGATCTTCGGACACTCCTCGGATCTGGTGGTGATGGCCCCCGGCGGGCTGCGTCGCGGCAGCCGGTACGTGGTGCGGGTGGTGAAGGACGGCGAGCTGCTGGCCCGGCAGACCGGGCTGGTGGACGGACGCGGACGACCGATCCGGGGCCTGCCCCCGGCGGTGGTCTCCGGCGCGACCTGCGACGCGGAGGCCGCCTGGCGCGGCGCGTTCCTGGCGCACGGCTCGCTCACCGAGCCCGGCCGCTCCTCCTCCCTGGAGATCACCTGCCCCGGCTCGGAGGCGGCGCTCGCCCTGGTCGGCGCGGCCCGCCGGCTCGGCATCCCGGCCAAGGCCCGCGAGGTGCGCGGCGTCGACCGGGTGGTGATCCGCGACGGCGACGCGATCGGCGCGCTGCTCACCCGCCTCGGCGCGCACGAGTCCGTGCTGGCCTGGGAGGAGCGCCGGATGCGCCGCGAGGTGCGCGCCACCGCCAACCGGCTGGCCAACTTCGACGACGCCAACCTCCGCCGCTCGGCCCGCGCCGCGGTCGCGGCCGGCGCCCGGGTGGCCCGCGCCCTGGAGATCCTCGGCGAGGAGGTGCCCGAGCACCTGGCGGCGGCCGGCGCGCTGCGCATGCAGCACAAGCAGGCCTCGCTGGAGGAGCTCGGCGCGCTCGCCGACCCGCCGCTGACCAAGGACGCGGTCGCAGGCCGGATCCGTCGCCTGCTGGCGATGGCCGACAAGCGCGCCGCCGAACTCGGCCTGCCCAACACCGAGGCCAACCTGACGGAGGAAATGGCCCTGAACTGACGGGTCATCAGCCTCCCGGAACGCAACCCCGGAGGGGCGTGCGGAGCATGACGCGGCATCTGCCGCGGACAGGCTCGCACGCCCCTTTTCGGCCATCTGGGCCCTCGCGGCCTACCGGTGAGGCGATGTGCCTTGCCACACTTGGGGGAGGTAGGGTCAGCACTGGTCGGGGAAAACCCAAAATTTCACCCCCGTCGGGCTCCGGCCCGGCGTACCTAAGAGGAGATCGGTTCGTGACGATCCGGGTAGGCATCAACGGGTTCGGCCGCATCGGCCGCAACTTCTTCCGTGCGGTCAAGGCCCAGGGCGCGGACATCGAGATCGTCGGTGTCAACGACCTGACGGACACCAAGACGCTCGCTCACCTGCTCAAGTACGACACCACCCTCGGTACCTTCCCCGGTGAGGTCTCGCACACCGAGGACAGCATCACCGTCGACGGCCACACCTTCAAGGTCACCGCCGAGCGTGACCCGGCCAACCTCCCCTGGGCCGCGCTGGGCGCCGACATCGTCGTCGAGTCCACCGGAATCTTCACCAAGGCCGAGGGTGCGAAGAAGCACCTGGCGGCCGGTGCGAAGAAGGTCATCATCTCGGCGCCCGCCTCCGGCGAGGACATCACCATCGTGCTGGGCGTCAACGACGGCAAGTACGACGCCGCCGCGCACCACATCATCTCGAACGCCTCCTGCACCACCAACTGCGTGGCGCCGATGGCGAAGGTGCTGGACGAGAACTTCGGCATCGTCAAGGGTCTGATGACCACCGTGCACGCCTTCACCAACGACCAGGTCACCCTGGACTTCCCACACCGGGACCTGCGCCGCGCCCGCGCCGCCTCGCAGAACATCATTCCGACCTCGACCGGCGCCGCCAAGGCCACCGCCCTGGTGCTGCCGCAGCTGAAGGGCAAGCTGGACGGCACCTCGCTGCGCGTCCCGGTCCCGACCGGCTCCATCACCGACCTGGTGGTCACCCTGGAGCGCGAGGTCACCAAGGACGAGGTCAACGCCGCGTTCCAGAAGGCCGCCCAGGAGGGCTCGCTGAAGGGCATCCTGGCGTACACCGAAGACCCGATCGTGTCCTCGGACATCGTGAACGACCCGCACTCCTGCATCTTCGACTCCCAGCTGACGATGGTTCAGGGGAACCAGGTCAAGGTGCTCGGCTGGTACGACAACGAGTTCGGCTACTCGAACCGCCTCGTCGACCTGGTCGCCATCATCGGCGAGCAGCTCTGACTCCCAGCGGTAGCTGACGTGACGTAAGGGGCAGGGCCCGGACGGCTGTCATCGCCGACCGGGCCCTGCCGCTGCGCCCACCTCGTCCGTCCTACCCATTCCGGTGACGCACTGCGCCGTGTCGCCGTCTGCCGATCCATCCATCGAGGAGCAAGACCGTGAAGACGATCGAAGACCTGGAGGTCTCGGGCAAGCGGGTGTTCGTCCGCGCCGACCTCAACGTGCCGCTGTCCGGTGACACCATCACCGACGACGGCCGGATCCGCGCCGTCGCGCCGACCATCGCCAAGCTCGTCGAGCGCGGCGCCCGGGTGGTCGTCGCCTCGCACCTGGGCCGCCCGAAGGGCGAGCCGGACCCGAAGTTCTCTCTCGCGCCGGTGGCGGTCCGCCTCGGCGAGATCCTCGGCCGCCCGGTGAGCTTCGCCACCGACACGGTCGGGGACAGCGCGAAGGCCACCGTCGCCGCACTCGGCGACGGCGAGGTCACGCTGCTGGAGAACCTGCGCTTCAACGCCGGCGAGACCTCCAAGGACGACGCCGAGCGCGGCGCGTTCGCCGACCAGCTGGCCGCCCTGGCGGACCTGTACGTCGGCGACGGCTTCGGTGCGGTGCACCGCAAGCACGCCTCCGTCTACGACCTGCCGGCCCGCCTGCCGCACGCCGTCGGCGACCTGATCGCCACCGAGGTGGGCGTGCTCAAGCGCCTCACCGAGGACGTGGCCCGCCCGTACGTGGTGGTGCTCGGCGGCTCCAAGGTCTCCGACAAGGTCGGCGTGATCGAGAACCTGCTCGGCAAGGCCGACCGGATCCTGATCGGCGGCGGCATGATGTACACCTTCATCGCCGCCCAGGGCCACGGCGTCGGCAACTCGCTGCTCCAGGAGGACCAGATCCCGGTCGTCCAGGACTACCTGAAGCGCGGCGCCGAGCAGGGCGTGGAGTTCGTGATCCCGCTGGACACCGCGGTGTCCGGCTCGTTCCCGGACGTCAAGACCGGTGCCCCGGTGGACGACTTCGCGGTGGTCGACGTGGACGCCATCCCGGACGGCGCGCTGGGCCTGGACATCGGCCCGAAGACCGCGCAGCTGTTCGCGGAGAAGATCGCCGACGCGAAGACCGTGTTCTGGAACGGCCCGATGGGCGTGTTCGAGCACCCGGCGTTCGCGGACGGCACCCGGGCCGTGGCCCAGGCGCTGATCGACTCCGAGGCGTTCACGGTGGTCGGCGGCGGAGACTCGGCGGCAGCGGTGCGCACCCTCGGGTTCGACGAGGCGAAGTTCGGACACATCTCGACCGGCGGTGGCGCGAGCCTCGAGTACCTGGAGGGCAAGACCCTCCCCGGTCTCGCCGCCCTGGAGGACTGAGAAAGACATGACTGAGCGTCTCCCGCTGATGGCGGGCAACTGGAAGATGAACCTCGACCACCTCGAGGCCATCCAGCACACCCAGAAGCTGGCGTTCTCGCTGGCCGACAAGGACTACAAGGCCGTCGAGGTCGCCGTCCTGGTGCCGTTCACCGACCTGCGCTCCGTGCAGACCCTGGTCGACGGCGACAAGCTGAAGCTCAAGTACGGCTCGCAGGACATCTCGCAGCACGACGGCGGCGCCTACACCGGTGAGGTGTCCGGCCCGATGCTGGCGAAGCTGAAGTGCACCTACGCGGTGATCGGCCACTCCGAGCGCCGCCAGTACCACGGCGAGAACGAGGAGATCGTCAACGCCAAGGTGAAGGCCGCCTACCGCAGCGGGGTCACCCCGATCCTGTGCATCGGCGAGCCGCTGGAGATCCGCAAGGCCGGCACCCACGTCGCGTACACCCTCGCGCAGCTGGACGGCGCGCTGGACGGCGTTCCGGCCGGCGACGCGGAGAGCATCGTGGTCGCGTACGAGCCGGTCTGGGCGATCGGCACCGGCGAGGTTGCCACCCCCGAGGACGCGCAGGAGGTGTGCGGCGCGATCCGGGCCCGGCTCGGCGAGCTGTACGGCACCGATCTGGCCGACAAGGTCCGCGTCCTGTACGGCGGTTCGGTGAAGTCCTCGTCGGCGGCCGGCCTGATGGCGAAGCCCGACATCGACGGCGGACTGATCGGCGGCGCCTCGCTGGACGCCGAGGAGTTCGTCAAGATCGTGCGGTACCGTGACCAGGCAGTAGGCTAACGCCGCCGCAGCAACGTAGGCTTTGGGGCCGGACCGCGTGGAGCGGGCCCGGCCCCTTCGCCGAAGATTCGAGAGAGTTGGTCCCGTCGTGGTTCTCGGGTTCGAGATTGCTCTGATCATTCTCAGTGTGCTGATGATCATGCTGGTCCTGCTGCACAAGGGCAAGGGCGGCGGCCTGTCCGACATGTTCGGCGGCGGCGCGATGTCCACCGGCGGCGGCTCCGCGGTGGCCGAGCGCAACCTCGACCGCATCACCATCGTGATCGGCCTGGCCTGGTTCGCCTGCATCATCGTGCTCGGCCTGCTGCTGAAGAGCAGCTGACACCGACAACTGACGTGAAGTCGGCGGCGATGGTGGCACAGCCTTAACCGCCGCTTACACTAGGACGACTTCGCCACCGTCCGCCCAGCCGCGGCCGGACGGCACCAGCACGCAGGGGAGTCAGACCGTGGCAAGTGGCAACGCGATCCGAGGCAGCAGAGTCGGTGCCGGCCCGATGGGAGAAGCGGAGCGCGGCGAGTCCGCCCCCCGCAACCGGATCTCCTTCTGGTGCGCCAACAAGCATGAGACGCGCCCCAGTTTCGCCGCGGAGGCGGCCATCCCGGACACCTGGGACTGCCCCCGCTGCGGGTTCCCGGCCGGCCAGGACGAGCACAACCCGCCCGCCCCGGCCCGCAACGAGCCCTACAAGACCCACCTCGCGTACGTGCGGGAGCGTCGGACGGACGCGGACGGCGAGGCGATTCTCGCTGAGGCGCTGGCCAAGCTGCGTGGCGAGATCTGAGCCGTACGGCAACGCGAAAGCCGCCCACCTGGGGAGTTCTCCGGGTGGGCGGCTTTCTGTTGGTCCCGTTCCCCTGCGCGCAGTTCCCCGCGCCCCTGACGGGGCGCGGAGGTTGGGCGCTGGTTCTACGTGCCCCTGACGGGGTGCGGTGATGGGGTGTCAGGTGAGCTTGCCGGCGGCGGTGGTGTCGAGGAACCAGAGGGTTCGGGTGGTTCCGGTGACGGCGCCGGCGGGGGCTGTTTCGGGGGTGGGGGTGGTGCGGGCCAGGGCTACGGCGTCGGCCTTGTCGGGGCCGGCGGCGAGGAGCCAGACCTGGTGGGCGGTGCGGAGCGCGGGGAGGGTGAGGGAGATGCGGGTGGGGGGCGGCTTGGGGGAGTCGTGGACGGCGATCACGGTGCCCTCGGTCTGCTTGACCCCGGGGTGGCCGGGGAACAGCGAGGCGACGTGCGCGTCCGGGCCGACGCCGAGCAGCAGGACGTCGAAGACCGGCAGGTCCGCGCCGTTGGGGGCGGCCGCGCGGAGTTCGGCGGCGTACCGGGCGGCGGCGTCCTCGGGGGAGGAGCCGTCGTCGGCGGGCATCTCGTGCACCCGGGCGCCGAGCGGCCGGACGGCGTCCAGGAACGCGGCGGCCTGTACGGCGTTGCGTTCCGGGTCGCCGGCCGGCAGGTAGCGCTCGTCGCCCCACCACAGGTCGACCTGTGCCCAGTTCACCGCGTCGCGCGCCGGGTGGGCGGCGAGTGCGGCGAGCAGGGCGTTGCCGTTGCGGCCGCCGGTGAGCACCACGTGGGCGGAGCCGTGGGCGGCCTGCGCGTCGACCACGGTGGTGATCAGCCGGGCGGCGACCGCCTCGGCCAGCACCGTCGGGTCGCGGTGGACCAGGACCGTCTCGGTGCTCACTGGGCGCTCCGCTTGCGGGTGGTGGCCTTCTTGGCGGCGACGGGCTCCTCGGGCTCGTCGGCCGTCTGCTCCGCGGCGTGCCCCTCGACAGTGCCGCCGGGGCCCGCGTGCTCGACTCCGGCGATCCGCTCGCGCAGCCGGTCCACGGGGGTGCGGACGGCGGTGGCGTAGATGTCGTCGGGGTCGAGGCGGCGCAGTTCCTCGGCGATCAGTTCGGCGGTGTCGCGGCGCTTGAGCGCGACCATGCGGTCGGGCGCGCCGGGCATCGACAGGGTGCCGAGCAGGCCGTCGGGGCGGTCCAGGACGATGTTGCCGTCCTTGGTGCGCAGCGTGACGGAGGTGATGCCGGGGCCGCCGGTGACGACCCGTTCGACCGGCACCCGCAGGCGGTTGTGCAGCCACAGGCCGAGCAGTTCGACGCTGGGGTTGTACGACTCGCCCTCGACCACCGCGGCGGTGATGGTGACGTCGCGCTGGTCGAGCGCGGCGGCCAGCATCGAGCGCCAGCCGGTGATCCGGGTCCACGCCAGGTCGGTGTCGCCGGGGGTGTAGCCGGCGGCCCGCTGGGCGAGCTGGCCGACCGGCGACTCGGCGGTCACCGCGTCGGTGATCCGGCGCTGGGCGAGCGCGCCCAGCGGGTCCTGGGCGGGGTTGAGCGGCGCGTTGTCCGGCCACCAGACCACCACGGGGGCGTCGGGCAGCAGCAGCGGCAGCACCACGGACTGGGCGTGCGAGGCGAGTTCGCCGTGCATGCGCAGGATGACGGTCTCGCCGCTGCCGGCGTCGCTGCCGACCAGGATCTCCGCGTCCAGCCGGGTCTCGGCCCGGGCGCGGGGCGAGCGGCCGGCCCGCTTGATGACGGCCAGGGTCCGCGAGGGGTGCTCGCGGGAGGCGTCGTTGGCGGCCTTCAGGGCGTCGTAGGCGCTGCCCTCGTCGGTCACGATGACCAGGGTCAGCACCATGCCGGCGGCGGTCGAACCGCTGGCCCGGCGGGCGTCCATCAGGGCAGCGTTGATCCTGCTCGACGTGGTGTTCGTCAGGTCGATCTTCATGGCCGGCGCCAGCTCCTGCCGTCTCGTGCGAGCATCTCGTCCGCCTCGACCGGGCCCCAGGTGCCGGCCGGGTACTCCGCGGGCTTGCCGTTGGCGTCCCAGTACTGCTCGATCGGGTCGAGGATCTGCCAGGACAGCTCGACCTCCTGGTGCCGGGGGAAGAGGTTGGCGTCGCCCAGCAGGACGTCCAGGATGAGGCGCTCGTACGCCTCGGGGCTGGACTCGGTGAACGATTCGCCGTACGCGAAGTCCATGGTGACGTCGCGGACCTCCAGCGCGGTGCCGGGGACCTTCGAGCCGAAGCGCACGGTGACACCCTCGTCCGGCTGGACGCGGATCACCAGGGCGTTCTGGCCGAGCTCCTCGGTGGCGTAGGAGTCGAACGGCAGGTACGGGGCACGCTGGAAGACCACCGCGATCTCGGTAACCCGGCGGCCCAGCCGCTTGCCGGTGCGCAGGTAGAACGGCACGCCCGCCCAGCGCCGGTTGTTGATCTCCAGCTTGATGGCCGCGTAGGTGTCGGTCTTGGACTCGGGGTTGATGCCGTCCTCGTCCAGGTAGCCGCGCACCTCCTCGCCGCCCTGCCAGCCGGAGGTGTACTGGCCGCGCACGGTGTGCTTGCCCAGGTCGGCGGGGAGCTTGACGGCGCTGAGCACCTTCAGCTTCTCGGCGACCAGCGCCTTCGGGTGGAAGGACGCCGGCTCCTCGATGGCGGTCAGCGCCATCAGCTGGAGCAGGTGGTTCTGGATGACGTCACGGGCCGACCCGATGCCGTCGTAGTAGCCGGCGCGGCCGCCGATGCCGATGTCCTCGGCCATGGTGATCTGCACGTGGTCGACGTACGACCGGTTCCAGATCGGCTCGAACATCTGGTTGGCGAAACGCAGCGCCAGGATGTTCTGGACGGTCTCCTTGCCCAGGTAGTGGTCGATCCGGAAGACCTCGTCACGCGGGAAGACCTCGTGGACGATCCGGTTCAGCTCCTGGGCGCTCTCCAGGTTGTGGCCGAACGGCTTCTCGATGACCGCGCGCCGCCAGGAACCCGGCGCCGGGTCGGTCAGGCCGTGCTTCTTCAGCTGCTGGACCACGGTGGGGAAGAACTTCGGCGGCACCGACAGGTAGAACGCGAAGTTGCCGCTGGTGCCCTGCGCCTGGTCGAGTTCCTCGATGGTGCGGCGCAGGGTGGCGAAGGCGTCGTCGTCGCCGAAGTCGCCCTGGACGAAGCGCATGCCCTTGGCGAGCTGCTGCCAGACCTCCTCGCGGAAGGGGGTGCGCGCGTGCTCCTTGACGGCGTCGTGCACCACCTGCGCGAAGTCCTCGTCGGCCCACTCGCGCCGGGCGAAGCCGATCAGCGAGAAGCCCGGCGGCAGCAGGCCGCGGTTGGCGAGGTCGTAGACGGCCGGCATCAGCTTCTTGCGCGACAGGTCACCGGTGACGCCGAAGATCACCAGGCCGGACGGGCCGGCGATCCTCGGGAGCCGGCGGTCGGCAGGGTCCCGCAGCGGGTTGACGGGCTGGTCGGGGGTGTCTCCCCCGACCGGCTCCGTGCCCTCCACGTCCGGGTACGGCTGGGTGTTGCTCACTGTGGTGTGCTCCGCTTTCCGTTCGGTTTCGTGAGCGGGAGTCAGTTGTCGCCGTGCGACTGGAGCGCGGCGGTGACGGTGTCGAGCAGCTCGTTCCAGGAGACCTCGAACTTCTGCACGCCCTCCTCCTCCAGCACCCGCACGACGTCGTCGTAGTCCACGCCGGCCGCGGCGATCGCGTCCAGCACGGCCTTGGCGTCCGCGTAGTTCGGGGTGATGGTGTCGCCGGTGATGACGCCGTGGTCGTCGGTGGCGTCCAGGGTGGCCTCGGGCATGGTGTTGACGGTGCCGGGGGCGACCAGCTCGGTCACGTACAGGGTGTCCGGCAGGCTCGGGTCCTTCACGCCGGTGGACGCCCACAGCGGGCGCTGCGGCTTGGCGCCGGCCGCCTCCAGGGCCGCCCAGCGGGCCGAGGCGGGCTTGCTGCCGTCGACCGAGCCGTACACCTCCTCGTACGCCTGGTAGGCGAGGCGGGCGTTGGCCAGCGCGGCCTTGGAACGCAGGTCCTTGGCCTCGCCGCCGAGCGCGTCCAGGCGCTTGTCGATCTCGGTGTCCACCCGGGAGACGAAGAACGAGGCGACCGACTCGACCTGTGAGAGGTCCAGGCCGGCGGCCTTGGCCTGCTCCAGGCCGGTCAGGTGGGCGTCGATGACGGCCTTGTAGCGCTCCAGCGAGAAGATCAGCGTGACGTTGACGCTGATGCCCTTGGCGAGCACCGCGCTGATCGCGGGCAGGCCGGCCAGCGTGGCGGGGATCTTGATCAGCACGTTCGGGCGGTCGACCAGCCACCACAGCTGCTTGGCCTCGGCGATGGTCGCGGCGGTCTCGTGGGCCAGGCGCGGGTCGACCTCGATGGAGACCCGGCCGTCACGGCCGTTGGAGGCGTCGTACACCGGGCGCAGCACGTCGGCGGCGTCGCGGACGTCCGAGGTGGTGATCATGCGGACGGCCTCGTCGGTGGTGACCTTGCGCACCGCGAGGTCCTCCAGCTGGCGGTTGTAGGCGCCGTTGCCGGCGATCGCCTTCTGGAAGATGGTCGGGTTGGTGGTGACGCCGACGACGTGCTTCTCCTGCACCAGCTCGGCCAGGTTGCCCGAGTTCAGGCGCTCCCGGCTGAGGTCGTCCAGCCAGATCGCCACGCCTTCTTCGCTGAGGCGGTTCAATGCGTCGGTCATGGTGCTTCAGTCCCTCTTCTTCTGTTCTTCGTACGTCTGCGGTGGAGTCCGGGGGCCCGGCCCGGGGGAGTGCGGTCCCCCGGGCCGGGTGTGACCGCTAGCGGGAGACGGCCTCGACCGTGCGCAGCGAGGCGCGGGCCGCGTTGGCGACGGCGTCCGCGGTGATGCCGAACTCCTGGTAGAGCACCTTGTAGTCGGCGGAGGCGCCGAAGTGCTCCAGGCTGATGATCCGGCCGGCGTCGCCGACCAGCTCGCGCCAGCCCTGGGCGATACCCGCCTCGACCGAGACCCGGGCCCGGACGTTCGGCGGCAGCACGCTGTCGCGGTACGCCTGGTCCTGCTCGTTGAACCACTCCACCGACGGCATCGACACCACGCGGGTCGGGGTGCCCTCGGCCTGCAGCGCCTCGCGGGCCTGCATCGCCAGTTGCACCTCGGAGCCGGTGCCGAGCAGGATCACCTTGGGCTCGCCGCCCTCGGCCTCGGCCAGCACGTAGCCGCCCTTGGCCGCGCCCTCGGCGGAGCCGAACACCTCGCGGTCGAAGGTCGGCACGCCCTGCCGGGTCAGCACCAGGCCGACCGGGCCGGGGTGGCTGGTCTGCCGCTCCAGGACGGTGCGCCACACCACGGCGGTCTCGTTGGCGTCCGCCGGGCGGACCACCGCGAGGCCCGGGATGGCCCGCAGCGCGGCCAGGTGCTCGACCGGCTGGTGGGTCGGGCCGTCCTCGCCGAGGCCGATCGAGTCGTGCGTCCAGACGTAGACCACCGGCAGCTTCATCAGCGCGGCGAGCCGGACCGCGGGGCGCATGTAGTCGGAGAACACCAGGAAGGTGCCGCCGTAGATGCGGGTGCGGCCGTGCAGCGAGATGCCGTTCATCACGGAGCCCATGGCGTGCTCGCGGATGCCGTAGTGGACGGTGCGGCCGTACGGCGAGGCGCTCTTGAGCGAGTTGCCCTCCGGAAGGAAGGAGGACTCCTCGTCGATGGTGGTCAGGTTCGACTCGGCGAGGTCCGCGGAGCCGCCCCACAGTTCGGGGATCAGCTTGCCGACGGCCTTCAGGGTGTCGCCGGAGGCCTTGCGGGTGGCGACGTCCTTGCCGGCCGGGAAGACCGGCAGGGCCTTCTCCCAGCCGTCGGGCAGTTCGCCGATCTGGATCCGGTCGAACTCGGCGGCGCGCTGCGGGTTGGCGGCGCGCCACTCGCGCAGCTGCTCTTCCCAAGCGGTGCGGGCGGCCTGGCCGCGCTGCACGACCTCGCGGGCGTGCGCGACGACCTGGTCGGTCACCTCGAAGGTCTTCTGCGGGTCGAAGCCCAGCACCTTCTTGGTGGCGGCGATCTCGGCGTCGCCGAGGGCCGAGCCGTGCGCCTTGGCGGTGTCCTGGGCGTTCGGCGCGGGCCAGGCGATGATGGTGCGCATCGCGATGATCGACGGCTTGCCGGTCTCCGCCTTGGCGGCCTCCAGCGCGGCGGCCAGCGCGACCACGTCGATGTCGCCGTCCGACTTCGGGACGACCCGCTGGACGTGCCAGCCGTACGCCTCGTAGCGGGCCAGCACGTCCTCGGAGAACGCGGTGGCGGTGTCGCCCTCGATGGAGATGTGGTTGTCGTCGTACAGCGCGACCAGGTTGCCCAGCTTCTGGTGGCCGGCCAGCGAGGACGCCTCGGCGGAGATGCCCTCCTGGAGGTCGCCGTCGGAGACGATCGCCCAGATGGTGTGGTCGAACGGCGAGGTGCCGGCCGGCGCGTCCGGGTCGAACAGGCCGCGCTCGTAGCGGGCGGCCATCGCCATGCCGACCGCGTTGCCGATGCCCTGGCCCAGCGGGCCGGTGGTGGTCTCGACGCCGGCCGTGTGGCCGTGCTCGGGGTGGCCCGGGGTGCGGCTGCCCGCGACCCGGAAGGCCTTCAGGTCGTCCAGCGACAGTCCGTAACCGGACAGGAACAGCTGGGTGTACAGCGTGAGGGAGGTGTGCCCCGGCGAGAGCACGAAGCGGTCGCGGCCGACCCAGGTCGGGTCGGTCGGGTCGTGGCGCAGGAAGCGCTGGAAGATGAGGTAGGCCGCGGGGGCCAGCGACATGGCGGTGCCGGGGTGCCCGTTCCCCACCTTCTGCACGGCGTCCATGGCCAGGACCCGGGCCGTGTCAACGGCCCGCTGGTCCAGCTCGCTCCACTCGAATACGTTCGGCGTCGTGCTCACCCTGACTCAGGGCTCCTTCCGGATTTTTGTAGAAGTGTCACCCCGTGAAGGGGACCGGTCGGCCACGCCGCTGTGGCTGGTGCCGATCACGGAGGGTTGATCCCGCTTCTCTGTGCGAGCCTACCGTTTGCGGGGCACCTCACCCTGCGTGCCGGGCAACCAGGAACTGCGGCGTCGCATTCCCCTGTCGGGGCGTCAACTGCTCTGTCCTACATTCACCCGTCCGGGGAGGGTTTGCCCGCCCGAGGCGTAAGACGCGCATGCGCACGGCTCGCCGGGGGACCCCGGGGCGGATCGGGAGATATGGAGCGTCTATCGTTGCGTGGTACGCGCAGCGCGGACGGTGGGCACCCTGCGGGTTCTCCGGGCGCCTGTGGAAGTTCATCGACTGTTGAGGTGTCCGTGACCGCCGTCGAATCCCGCCCCGCCGGGGTGGTAGGGACGAGCACCGCGCGCCGGCCGTTCGGGGCCCGCATCGGGGCTTTCGTCGCCCTCACCAAACCCCGGATCATCGAGCTGCTGCTGATCTCCACGGTGCCGGTGATGTTCCTGGCCCAGGGCGGTGTGCCCAACCTGTGGCGGGTGCTCGCGGTGGTGGTCGGTGGATACCTGTCCGCCGGCGGCGCCAACGCGCTCAACATGTACATCGACCGCGACATCGACGCGGTGATGTCCCGCACCGAGCGGCGCCCGATCGTCACCGGCATGGTCTCGCCGCGCGAGGCGCTGGTCTTCGGCATCTCGCTGGCCGTGATCTCCACCGTCTGGCTCGGCCTCCTGGTCAACTGGCTGTCCTCGGCGCTGGCCGGCACCGCGCTGCTGTTCTACGTGTTCGTCTACACGCTGGGCCTCAAGCGCCGCACCGCGCAGAACATCGTCTGGGGCGGCATCGCCGGCTGCATGCCGGTGTTCGTCGGCTGGGCGTCCGTCACCAACTCGCTGTCCTGGTCGGCGCTGCTGCTGTTCCTGGTGGTCTTCTTCTGGACGCCGCCGCACACCTGGGTGCTGTCGATGAAGGTCCGCGACGACTACGCCCGGGCCGGCGTGCCGATGCTGCCGGTGATCCGCGGCAACATCGGCGTCGCCAAGCAGGTCGTCATCTACTCCTGGGTGATGGTGGCGACCTCGATGCTGCTGTGGCCGGTCGCGCACACCAGCTGGCTGTACCCGATCACCGCCGGCGTGCTCGGCGTGCTGTGGATGAAGGAGGCGTACGCGCTCCAGTCGCGCGCCAAGGCCGGCATCGTGGGCGCCAAGCTCAAGGAGATGCGGCTGTTCCACTGGTCGATCACGTACCTGACGCTGCTGTTCCTGGAAGTCGCGATCGACCCGTTCGTGGGCTGACACCCCCCGTATTCCGAACCCCTCGGCCTCAGCGCGGCGCAAGCCCGCTGGGGCCGACGTGGTTCTCCAGCCACTCGTGCAGCGGGGCCGCCGCGTGCAGGAAACCGGTGACCCGGCCGTACGCCTTCGCGGTGCCCAGCCAGGGCGCGGGCTCCCACCGCTGCCAGGCGATCAGGCCCTTGTGGCGCAGCAGCTCGATCCGCGGGTGGTCCTTCGGGTAGCCGCGCGGCGCGGTCTTCAGACTGTCCCGGCCGACCACCTCCGGCCCGGCCGCGCGCACCGCCGCCACCACCCGCTCCAGCTCGGCGCCCGGCAGGTCCTCGGCGACCGCGGTGCGGTAGGCCGCCAGCTGGTCGGTGGCCAGGTGGTAGTAGCCGAGCCCGCAGGCCAGGCCCTCGGCGGACAGCTGCACGTACCCGCCGGACTCCAGCACCGCGCCGATGTGCGTCTTGTACGGGGACTTGTCGGCCGAGAACCGGACGTCCCGGTTCGGCCGGAAGATCTTCCCCGGACCGAACTCGGGCTCCAGCCGGGCCAGCAGCGCCTCCATCGGGGCGCGCACCTGTTCCTCGTACTGGGTGCGGTGCTCCGTCCAGAAGGTCCTGGAGTTGTCGGCCTCCAGGTGCTCGTAGAACTCCAGGGCCTCGGCCGGCCAGCCACGGAAATCGTTCACGGGGCCCAGTATTCACGCCGCGGCGGCGCGGGCCGCCGGCTTTGCGCGCGCATGGGGTGACGTTTCGTCAGCGGAAACAGTTCTCCAGTAGGGTCGGCCACCGTTTGCGATCCTGTCGTCGCCTTTCGGGGGAAAGAATGCCGCTCCAGTCCATCGTCCTGTCCGGACACCTGTTCCTGGCCCGCGAACCGGCCGAGCTCGCCGGGCTGATCGGGGCCTTCGCCGACCCGCCCACCCGGATACTGCTCGGCGCGGACGGGCTCACCACCACCCTGCTGTCGGCCTGGACCCGCGGGCCGGTGCGGGTCGGGCACGCCGACCACCGGCGGGTGGCGGCCGCCGAGGCGCCCGCCGGGGCGGCCGCGCTGCTGCTGGCCGGCGACGACGAGGAGCTGATCGTCCGGCGCTCGGTGCTCACCGGCGGTGACGGCGGCGAGCTGTCGCGCAACGTGGTGGTCGCCCGGCCGGTACTGTCCGCCACCGCCGAGCAGTGCCTGACCGACACCGCCGCGCCGATCGGCGCCGCCCTGCAGGCCACCGGCACCGGCTACCGGCGCACCGTGCTGGACGCCGGTGTGCGCGACTGGGACGGGGCGGACGCCGCGTACAAGACCTACCTGATGTGGCACGGGCCGAAGCCGCTGGCCGCCGTCACCGAAACGTTCAACCCCGCGCTGGTGCCCGCCGTGGCCGGGGCCGACCTGCTCGCCGTCGGAGGCCGTCGATGACCCGCCGAACCACCACCGTCGCGATCGTCGGCGCCGGGCCCGCCGGGCTGGTGCTCGCCCACGCGCTGCACCGGGCCGGGATCACCGTCACCGTCCACGAGCGGCTCTCCCGGGCCGCCGTCGAGAGCGCCGCCCGGGCCGGGGTGCTGGAGCACCGGGTGGTGGAGTACCTGCGCGCGCTGGGCCTCACCGACCGGCTGACCGCCGAGGGCGAGCGGCACGGACGGTGCGAGATCACCTGCCTCGGCGAGAACGTGCTGGTCGACTACGGCGCGCTGTCCGGCGGCATCCGGCACTGGGTTTACCCGCAGCAGCTGCTGCTGCGCGACCTGATCGCCGCGTACCTGGCGGACGGCGGCAGCATTGCGTTCGAGCGGCCGGTGGAGTCCGTCACGGTCGGCGCCGACGGCCGCCCCGGGCTGAACACCGCCGACGGCCCGCTCACCGCCGAGTACGTGATCGGCTGCGACGGCGCGCACAGCGTGGTCGCCGCCGCCTTCCCCGACGGCGCCGACGGGCCCGGGCGGCGCTACCCGTACGACTGGCTGACGGTGCTGGCCCGGATCTCCCGGCCGGTCGAGCAGATCCGCTACGCGGTGCACGCCGACGGGTTCGCCGGGATGATGCCGCGCACCGCCGACGTCGGACGGTTCTACCTGGAGGTGCCCGCCGGGGAGGACCCGGCCGGCTGGGGCGAACGGCGGATCCGCGCCGAACTCGAACGGCGGCTGGAGCTCGACGGCGAGGACCCCGCGCTCGGCGCGCTGCTGGAGACCGGCATGCTGCGGATGCGCGGCAAGGTCGCCCGCCGGATGCGGGCCGGGCGGCTGCTGCTGGCCGGGGACGCCGCGCACACCGTCACCCCGTCCGGGGCCAAGGGCCTCAACTCGGCGGTCGCCGACGCCGCCGACCTGGCGGCTGCGCTGATCGCCGAGCTGCGCGACGGCGACGGCACCGGGCTGGACGGCACCGGGCTGGACGGCTACGAGCGGCGACGGCTGGACGCCGCCTGGCGGACCCAGGAGTTCTCCGAGCAGCTGCTCGACCTGCTGCACCTGCCGGCCGGCCTGCCGCCCGGGCAGCGCGAGTTCGCGCTGCGGCTGCGGCTGGAGCGGATCCGCCGGATCGCCGCCCCCGGGCCGGAGGGCGCCGCCTTCGCGCTGGCCTACGCCGGGGCCGGTGAGCTGCGGCTGCCCGCCATGTGGCCGTCGGCACAGGGCGGTGCCGTCGCCAGCGGCGCTACCGGTCGGTAGCATGCGGGCATGACCAGCGCAGAGACCGCCACCACCGCCGCGCCGGACGCCCGCGTCGAGCGTCGCGCCAAGCGCATTGCCAAGCACCTGAGCAGCTTCGCCAAGCAGCACGGCGGCCACGCGGACGGTGTCGTCGAGTACGTCGGCCGCACCGCCACCCGGATCGTCGTGGTCGGCGCCGACGGCACCTGGGGCGACCAGGTCGCGCCGACCTACGCGATCGGCCGCCGGGCCGCCGAGCTCGCCGGGCTCACCCTGCACGACGACTTCGAGGGCGAGCTGGGCCTGAAGGTGAAGACCAGCTCGTACGAGTGGAAGCGCATGGCGGGCATCCAGATCTAGGGTCTGTCCGGCCGATCTTGCCGGGCGCCCGACGCCGGATCATCCCGCCTGGAAGCACCGGCAAACCGCCCAAGTACACCCAGTACGAGGACGGTTCGCCGGCACTCCCAGCCGGGCGCGAAATGGGGGCACCTCCCAGCCCGCAAGGGCTGGGGGAGCCGCGCGCTGATCCGACAAGATCGACCGGACAGACCCTAGTCCGCCCCGGCGGACGGAAAAGGAGCGCGGACAGCTGTCCGCGCTCCTTTTCTGCGTTCGGGGTGTCGCTCAGGCGACCAGCTCGGTCGACGGGGCGGTGGCCTGGGCCGGGATCTCGGCGCGGGTGCGCAGGGCGAGCGGGATGCGGACGGCGGCGCCGAGGATCAGGGCCGAGCCCAGCATGTGCACGCCGACCATGATCTCCGGGGCGTCGGTGAAGTACTGGACGAAGCCCAGCACACCCTGGATCATCAGCAGGCCGAACAGCTCGCGGACCCGGGCCCGGGCGGCCGGCGGGGCCTTCACGGCGGCGAACACCAGCAGCGCCGCCAGCGTCAGGCCGACCGAGAGGAACACCAGATCGGCGTGGGCCTGGACGAGCCGGTCGTAGTCGATCGGGATGCGGTACACCGGCTTACCGTCCTTGGACGAGGCTCCTGGGTGGTGGCCCGCGCCGGTGACCGCCGTACCGGCCACCACCAGCAGGCTGATCGTCAGCACCAGCACCTGGGCGAGGCGCTGGATCGGCTCCGCGACCAGGGCCCGCGGCGCGCCGTCACCCTCCCGGGTGCGCTCCCACTGCACCACCGCGACCCAGACCAGGGCCAGCGCGGCGACCATGTGCGCCGCCACGATGTACGGGTTCAGGCCGGTCAGGACGGTGATGCCGCCCATCACCGCGTTGCTCATCACCAGCCAGAACTGGGCCCAGCCGAGCTTGGTCAGCGAGCGCCGCCACGGCTTGGCGCAGCGGGCCGCCAGGATCGCCCAGCCGACGGCCGCGCACAGCACGTAGGTGAGCATCCGGTTGGTGAACTCGATGACGCCGTTGATGCCCATCTCGGGCGTCGGCGTCAGGCTCTCGGCGGTGCAGCGCGGCCAGGTGGTGCAGCCGAGACCGGAGGCGGTCAGCCGGACGGCGCCGCCGGTGACCACGATCACCACGCTCATCACCAGGGCGGCCATGGCCGCCCGGCGGACGTGCTGCGCGCTCGGGTGCCAGCGCTCGGCGAGGAGGGAGAACGGGTTGGTCACCGGACCATCGTAGGCGGGCTTACACGGTGGTCCGGCGGCGCGGGTGCGGCAGCGGGCCTCGCGAGGGGCGCGCGGACAAAACGGACGGATCGAGCGTGTCGGTGCGTTGGTCTTGACCTACTGGTGAGTGGCCGAAAGGGTGCGACTTGGTCCAGACCTTTCACAGGTTGGGCTCATCTCCCCCTGCCCTTCTCCACCCGTGGAGTCCTGCACATGCGCAAGTCCATATCCGCCGCCGCCGTGGCGCTCGGCGGCTCGCTCGCCCTCGCGGCCCTGGTCGCGCCCACCCCCGCGACCGCCTCCCCCGGCGAGGGCAACTGCTTCAGCCTCGGCGTCGCCGGCAAGTACGGCGAGTTCATCGAGGGTGACGACACCCACAGTCCCGACGCCGAAGGCGCCGTCGCGATCGGTGGGAACGCCGATTTCAGCCAGGCCGGTTTCTCGGTGGGGCAGGAGCTCACCGCCGATGAGGTCAAGGCCCTGCCCGGCGGTTACTCCCTGGTGGTCGGCGGCGACATCAAGGGACCCGTCCACGTGCAGAAGGGCAAGGGCGTCTACGCCGGGCGGAACCTCGGTGGAGCGATGGACGGTGTGACCAAGGGGACGTCGCCGATCGACTTCGCGGCCGAGTTCGCCAAGCTGCGGGCCGTGTCCGCCGAGCTGGCGAAGACCGCGGGCGCGGCCCCGGTGGCGGACGGCCGCACCCTGACCTTCACCGGCGCCGACGCCAAGGCCAACTTCTTCACGGTGACCGCGGACACCCTGCAGAGGGCGGGCGAGATCCAGCTGAAGGTCCCGGCCGGCTCGTCCACCGTGATCACCGTCACCGGCGGCGGCTACGACCAGACCAAGGCGCCCACCAGCGGGTTCCTGATCTGGGACAACGCCAAGAAGGGCTACCTGCTGGACGACAAGCTGCAGTCCGCGGACGGCGGCGCCGAGCGGGCCAGGCTGCTGTGGAACTTCCCCACCGCCACGAAGATCACCAAGCACAGCGGCAACGCCTGGCCGGGCAGCATCCTGGCGCCGAACGCGGCGTTCGACCTGGGCAGGGGCGGTCCGGTGAACGGCTCGGTGTGGGCGAAGTCGCTCACCGGCAGTGGCGGGGCCGAGACTCACCACTACCCGTTCGAGGGCTGCCTGCCGGGGACCACCGTGCCGCCGGTCTCGCCGTCCGGGGCCCCGTCCGCGTCGCCCTCGCCGTCCGCGGGCAGCGGCGGGTCGGAGAGCCCGTCGCCGTCGGGCAGCGCCTCGACGCCGGGCGGCAGCGAGTCGCCGAGCCCGAGCGGGCCGGGCGGCGCTTCGGTGAGCCCGTCCGCGAGCCACTCCGCCCAGGCGGGCGGTGGCAGCGGCGGTGGCGGGCTGGCGTTCACCGGGTCGGAGGGCCTGCTGGCGCTGACCGTGGGCGGCGCGGCGGTGCTCGGCGTGGGCGGCGGGATCGTCTACGCGGCACGCCGCAAGAAGGCCGGCGCCGCTTCCTGAGCCCGGACGTGGCCCCCGAGGGCAGCGGGGGCTACTCCCAGCGGAAGAAGCGGGCGGCCGCGGCCAGGCCGAGCACCGACCAGACGCCCAGGACGCCGAGGTCGGACCAGGGCATGCCGTGGCCGAGCTGGAGCACCGAGCGCAGGCCGTCGGAGAGCGCCGAGATCGGCAGCAGCTCCAGCACCGGGCGCACCGCGTCCGGGAACTTGGCGAGCGGCACCACCACGCCGCCGGCCAGCAGCAGCAGGATGAACACCAGGTTGGCGCCGGCCAGGGTGGCCTCCGCGCGCAGCGTGCCCGCCATCAGCAGGCCGAGGCCGGAGAACGCGGCGGTGCCGAGCACCAGCAGGAGCAGGACCGCCAGCGGGTTGCCGTGCGGCGACCAGCCGAGGGCCAGCGCGATGCCGGAGAGCAGCAGCACCTGGAGCAGTTCGGTGACCAGCACGCAGCCGGTCTTCGCGGTGAGCAGCGCCCAGCGGGGCAGCGGTGTCGCGCCGAGCCGCTTGAGGACGCCGTAGCGGCGCTCGAAGCCGGTGGCGATGGCCTGGCCGGTGAAGGCGGTGGACATCACGGCGAGCGCCAGCAGGCCGGGGGCGAGGAAGTCGACGCGCTTGCCGGGGCCGTCCACGGCGACCACGTCGACGGCGGAGAACAGCACCAGCAGCACGGTGGGGATGACCACGGTGAGCAGCAGCTGCTCGCCGTTGCGCAGCAGCATCCTGGTCTCCAGGGCGGTCTGCGCGAGCAGCATCCGGCCGACCGGCGCGGCGCCCGGGCGGGGGGTGAGGTCGGTGGCGGTCATCGCAGGTCCCGTCCGGTCAGGTCGAGGAAGACGTCTTCGAGGCTGCGGCGCTGTACCGCGAGCTTGTCGGGCATCACCCCGGCCTCGGCGCACCAGCCGGTGACGGCGGCGAGCAGGGCGGCGTCCAGGGCGGCCTCGACGCGGTAGGAGCCGCGGGAGGGCTCGGCGACCAGAGCGGTGTCGGGGAGGACCTTGCGCAGGCCGGCCAGGTCCAGCCCGGGCGGTCCGTCGAAGCGCAGCTGGGCGTCGGGGCCGCGCAGCTCGTCGGGGGAGCCCTGGGTGATGACCTTGCCGCGGTCGACGACGGCGACGTCGTCGGCGAGCTGTTCGGCCTCGTCCATCTGGTGGGTGGTGAGGACGACGGTGACGCCGGCGGTGCGCAGTTCGGTGACCAAGTCCCAGGTGGCGCGGCGGGCCTGCGGGTCGAGGCCGGCGGTGGGCTCGTCCAGGAAGACCAGTTCGGGGCGGCCGACCACGGCCATGGCGAGGGCCAGGCGCTGCTGCTGGCCGCCGGAGAGCCGGCGGTAGGGGGTGCGGCCGCAGGAGTCCAGGCCGAGGCGTTCGGCGAGCGGGCCGACGGGCAGCGGGTTCGCGTAGAGCTTCGCGGTGTGCTGGAGCATTTCGAGGGCGCGCGCACCGGCGTACACGCCGCCGGATTGGAGCATCACGCCGATCCGCGGCTTGAGCTGCCCGGCCTGTGCGACCGGGTCCAGGCCGAGGACCCGGACGGTGCCGGCGTCAGGGCGGCGGTAGCCCTCGCAGGTCTCGATGGTGGTGGTCTTGCCCGCGCCGTTGGGGCCGAGCACCGCGGTGACGGTTCCGCGCGCGATGGCCAGGTCGAGGCCGTCCACGGCGGTCTTGTCGCCGTACCGCTTGACCAGTCCGGTCACCTCGACGGCGGGGTCTGCATGCATACCGGCGAGTGTAGGAGCAGTTCACGGCCCTCATCAGGTAAGGCATGCCTTCCGTGATGGAGGCCACCGGTGAGACCGGGGTCACGGCTTGTTTCCCGCGGACGAATTAAGCAACAATCGTGTTGTGAAAAAGATTCGCGAGCGCGACGCTCAGCGGGAGCCCGAGGCTCCCGACTGTGCCGTGCCCGCGACTCCGGCGGAGGCGCTCGCCGCCGAGGGCCACCGGGCGACCCGGGACCGGGTCGCCCGTTCGATCCTCGACCACGGGCCGTCCTCGGCCGCCGACCTGGCCGGCCGCCTCGGCCTGACCACCGCCGCGGTGCGCCGCCACCTGGACGGCCTGACCGCCGCCGGGCTGGTCGAGTCCCGCGAGCAGCGGGTCTACGGCAGCCGCGGCCGGGGCCGTCCGGCCAAGGTGTTCGCCCTGACCGACGGCGGGCGGGACGCCTTCTACCAGGCCTACGACCAGCTCGCCGCAGACGCGCTGCGCTGGATCTCGGAGGCCGCCGGTGGCGGCGAGGCGGGCGAGCAGGCGGTCGCCGCCTTCGCCCGGGCCCGGCTCGCCAAGCAGGGCCGGAAGTACCGGGGCGAGGTCGAACAGGCCGACGCCCCGCAGCGGGCCCAGGCGCTCGCTCGGGCCTTGAGCGCCGACGGGTACGCTGCCACGGTGCGGCCCGTCCCGTCCGCCGCCCCGGCGCCTGCCGCCCCGGCCGGCGCCCAGCTGTGCCAGCACCACTGCCCGGTCGCGCACATCGCCGAGCAGTTCCCGCAGCTCTGCGAGGCGGAGACCGAGGTCTTCTCGCAGCTCCTGGGCACCCATGTGCAACGGCTGGCCACCATCGCCCACGGCGACGGGGTCTGCACCACGTATGTGCCGGCATCCGGTGCCGCACCGTCGTCCTCCGGGACGCCCGGTGCCGTGCCGACTGCCGGTACCTCCATCGAACGTCCGACGAAACCGGCTCCACCGCGCGGAGGAACCTCGCATGACTGACATCGCACACCCCGAGCTCGAAGGTCTCGGCACGTACGAGTACGGCTGGGCCGACTCGGACGCGGCCGGTGCCGCCGCCAAGCGTGGCCTGAGCGAGGACGTCGTCCGCGACATCTCGGCGAAGAAGAACGAGTCCGAGTGGATGCTCAACCTTCGCCTCAAGGGCCTGAAGCTGTTCGGCAAGAAGCCGATGCCGACCTGGGGCTCCGACCTGTCGGGCATCGACTTCGACAACATCAAGTACTTCGTGCGCTCGACCGAGAAGCAGGCCGAGTCCTGGGAGGACCTGCCCGCCGACATCAAGGCCACGTACGACAAGCTGGGCATCCCGGAGGCGGAGAAGCAGCGCCTGGTCGCCGGTGTCGCCGCCCAGTACGAGTCCGAGGTCGTCTACCACCAGATCCGTGAGGACTTGGAGGAGCAGGGCGTCATCTTCCTGGACACCGACACCGCGCTGCGCGAGCACCCGGAGCTGTTCAAGGAGTACTTCGGCACCGTCATCCCGGTGGGCGACAACAAGTTCGCCTCGCTGAACACCGCGGTGTGGTCCGGCGGATCGTTCATCTATGTGCCGAAGGGCGTGCACGTGGACATCCCGCTGCAGGCCTACTTCCGGATCAACACCGAGAACATGGGCCAGTTCGAGCGGACGCTGATCATCGTCGACGAGGACGCCTACGTCCACTACGTCGAGGGCTGCACCGCGCCGATCTACTCCTCGGACTCGCTGCACTCCGCGGTGGTCGAGATCATCGTCAAGAAGGGCGGCCGCTGCCGCTACACGACCATCCAGAACTGGTCGAACAACGTCTACAACCTGGTCACCAAGCGCGCCGTGGCGTACGAGGGCGCGACCATGGAGTGGGTCGACGGCAACATCGGCTCCAAGGTCACCATGAAGTACCCGGCCGTCTACCTGATGGGCGAGCACGCCAAGGGCGAGACGCTGTCGATCGCGTTCGCCGGCGAGGGCCAGCACCAGGACGCCGGCGCGAAGATGGTCCACATGGCGCCGAACACCTCGTCGCACATCGTCTCCAAGTCGGTGGCGCGCGGCGGCGGCCGGACCTCCTACCGCGGTCTGATCGAGATCGGCGAGGGCTCGCACGGCGCCAAGTCGAACGTGCTGTGCGACGCGCTGCTGGTCGACACCATCTCCCGCTCGGACACCTACCCGTACGTGGACGTCCGCGAGGACGACGTGTCGATGGGCCACGAGGCGACGGTCTCCAAGGTCTCCGAGGACCAGCTCTTCTACCTGATGAGCCGCGGCCTGACCGAGACCGAGGCGATGGCGATGATCGTCCGAGGCTTCGTCGAGCCGATCGCGCGCGAGCTGCCGATGGAATACGCGCTGGAGCTGAACCGGCTGATCGAGCTGCAGATGGAGGGCGCGGTCGGCTGACGCGCCGTCAGCCCCCGCCCGTCCGTCGACCATTTCCGAAAGAGAGCAACACGAACAGCCATGGCTGAGCAGAACACTCCCGGCTCCACCACCGCCGGTTCGATCGAGGTGGGCACCGCCGGCGCCGGCGCGCAGCTCGCCGGTCCGGGCACCGGCCGCGAGAGCGTCCGGCAGCCGATCGACGCCCGCGTCGCGGTCAAGCCGTCCTTCGACGTGAACGACTTCCCGGTGCCGACCGGCCGCGAGGAGGACTGGCGCTTCACGCCGATGCACCGCCTCGCCGGCCTGCACGACGGCACGGCCGTCGACGCGGTCCGCGGTGAGGACAAGATCGAGCTGGGCCTGCCGGAGGGTGTCACCTCCGAGCTGGTCGGCCGCGACGACGCCCGCGTCGGCAAGGCCGGCACCCCGGTGGACCGGATCGCCGCGCAGGCGTTCAGCGCCTTCGAGCAGGCCCTGGTGGTGACCGTCCCCAAGGAGACGGTGCTGACCGAGCCGGTCCGGATCGACGTGCACGGCGAGGGCGGGGTCCGCTTCGCCCACGTGGTGATCGAGGTCAAGCCGTTCGCCGAGGCCGTCGTGGTGCTGAACCACTCCGGCACCGGCACCCGCGCCGCCAACGTCGACCTGCTGGTCGGCGACGGCGCCAAGCTGACCTTCGTCTCCGTCCAGGACTGGGAGCGGGACGCGGTGCACGCCGCCCAGCACAACGCGCTGGTCGGCCGGGACGCCACCTTCAAGTCCGTGGTGGTCACCTTCGGCGGCGACGTGGTGCGCCTGCACCCGCGGGTCTCCTACGCGGGCCCCGGCGGCGAGGCCGAGCTGTTCGGCCTGTACTTCGCGGACGCCGGGCAGCACCTCGAGCACCGCCTGATCATCGACCACGACACCCCGCACTGCCGCTCCAACGTGGCCTACAAGGGCGCGCTGCAGGGCGAGGACGCGCACGCGGTGTGGATCGGCGACGTGCTGATCCGCGCGGCCGCGGTCGGCACCGACACCTACGAGCTCAACCGCAACCTGGTGCTCACCGACGGCGCCCGGGTCGACTCGGTCCCCAACCTGGAGATCGAGACCGGCGAGATCGTCGGCGCCGGCCACGCCTCCGCCACCGGCCGCTTCGACGACGAGCAGCTGTTCTACCTGCAGTCCCGCGGCATCCCGGCCGACGAGGCCCGCCGCCTGGTGGTGCGCGGCTTCTTCGCCGAGCTGGTCCAGCAGATCGGCGTCGCCGAGATCCAGGACCGCCTGATGGAGAAGATCGAGGCCGAGCTGGAAGAGACGGTCGCATGAGCGCCGGCTACCTGCGTGCCTGCGCGCTGAGCGTGCTGCAGGAGGACGTGCCCAAGAAGGTCGAGCTGAACGGCGTCCCGGTGGCGATCGTCCGCACCGACGAGGGCGTGTTCGCGATCAACGACATCTGCTCGCACGCCAACGTCTCGCTCTCCGAGGGCGAGGTCGAGGACTGCATGATCGAGTGCTGGCTGCACGGCTCCAGCTTCGACCTGCGCACCGGAAAGCCGTCCGGGCTGCCCGCGACCAGGCCGGTCGCCGTCTACCCCGTAAAGATCGAAGGGGACGATGTGCTCGTCTCCGTCAACCAGGAGAACTGAGTACCCCATGGCAACGCTTGAAATCCGCGACCTGCACGTCTCCGTCAACGCCGAGGGCGGCCCGCGCCAGATCCTCAAGGGCGTCGACCTGACGGTCAAGCAGGGCGAGACCCACGCGATCATGGGTCCGAACGGCTCCGGCAAGTCCACCCTGGCCTACTCGCTGGCCGGCCACCCCAAGTACACCGTCACCGGTGGCGAGGTGCTGCTGGACGGCGAGGACGTGCTGGCGATGTCGGTCGACGAGCGCGCCAAGGCCGGCCTCTTCCTGGCCATGCAGTACCCGGTCGAGGTCCCCGGCGTCTCGGTCTCCAACTTCCTGCGCACCGCCGCCACCGCCGTCCGCGGCGAGGCCCCCAAGCTGCGGCTGTGGGTCAAGGAGGTCAAGGAGGCGATGGCCGCCCTGCAGATGGACCCGGCGTTCGCCGAGCGCAACGTCAACGAGGGCTTCTCCGGCGGTGAGAAGAAGCGTCACGAGATCCTCCAGCTCGAGCTGCTCAAGCCGAAGGTCGCGATCCTCGACGAGACCGACTCCGGCCTGGACGTCGACGCGCTGCGGATCGTCTCCGAGGGCATCAACCGGGTCCGCTCCACCGGCGAGGTCGGCACCCTGCTGGTCACCCACTACACCCGCATCCTGCGCTACATCAAGCCCGACTACGTGCACGTCTTCGCGGGCGGCCGGATCGTCGAGTCCGGCGGTGCCGAGCTCGCCGACAAGCTGGAGGAAGAGGGCTACGAGAGCTACGTGAAGGGCGGCGCTTCCGAGTGACCCACTCCCATCTGACCGGACTCCTGGACACCGACGCGATCCGCAAGGACTTCCCCGTCCTGTCGCGGGTGCTGCACGACGGCAAGCCGCTGGTGTACCTGGACAACGCGGCGACCTCGCAGAAGCCGCGCCAGGTGCTGGACGCGCTGAACGCCTACTACGAGCAGCACAACTCCAACGTCCACCGCGGCGTGCACGTGCTCGCCGAGGAGGCGACCGCGCTGTACGAGGGCGCCCGGGACAAGGTCGCGGCGTTCATCAACGCGCCCAGCCGGAACGAGGTGATCTTCACCAAGAACGCCTCGGAGTCGCTCAACCTCGTTGCCAACATGCTGGGTTGGGCCGACGAGCCGTACCGGGTGGACGCCGACTCGGAGATCGTGATCACCGAGATGGAGCACCACTCCAACATCGTTCCGTGGCAGCTGCTCGCGCAGCGCACCGGCGCGAAGCTGAAGTGGTTCGGGCTGACCGACGAGGGCCGGCTCGACCTGTCCAACATCGACGAGCTGATCACCGAGAAGACGAAGATCGTCTCCGTCACCCTGGTGTCCAACCTGCTGGGCACCATCAACCCGGTGGAGACCATCGTCCGCAAGGCCCAGTCGGTCGGCGCGCTGGTCGCCATCGACGCCTCGCAGGCCGCCCCGCACGCCGTCCTCGACGTGCAGGCGCTGGAGGCCGACTTCGTCGCCTTCACCGGCCACAAGATGCTGGCCCCGACCGGCATCGGCGTGCTGTGGGGACGCCAGGAGCTCCTCGAGGACCTCCCGCCGTTCCTCGGTGGCGGCGAGATGATCGAGACCGTCACCATGGGCTCGTCCACCTACGCCCCCGCGCCGCACAAGTTCGAGGCCGGCACCCCGCCGATCGCCCAGGCCGTCGGTCTCGGCGCCGCCATCGACTACCTGTCGGCGATCGGCATGGACCGCGTGGCCGCGCACGAGCACGCGATCACCGAGTACGCCATCGAGCGCCTGCTGGACGTCCCCGACCTGCGGATCATCGGCCCGCGCACGGCCGTGGACCGCGGCGCGGCGATCTCCTTCACGCTCGGCGACATCCACCCGCACGACGTCGGCCAGGTGCTCGACGAGCAGGGCATCGCGGTCCGGGTCGGCCACCACTGCGCGCGGCCGGTCTGCCTGCGGTACGGAATTCCGGCGACCACCAGGGCGTCGTTCTATCTGTACTCCACGCCCGGTGAGGTGGACGCGCTGATCGACGGCCTCCACCACGTCCGCAACTTCTTCGGCTGAGGTGGTCGCATGAAGCTCGACTCGATGTACCAGGAGATCATCCTGGACCACTACCGCAACCCCCACGGCAAGGGGCTGCGGGACGGCGACGCCGAGGTGCACCACGTCAACCCGACGTGCGGCGACGAGATCACCCTGCGGGTGAAGCTCGACGGCGCGGTCGTCGCGGACGTCTCCTACGAGTCGCAGGGCTGCTCGATCAGCCAGGCCTCCGCCTCCGTGCTCAACGACCTGGTGGTCGGCAAGACGGTCGGCGAGGCGCAGCAGGTCCAGGAGGCGTTCCTGGAGCTGATGCAGAGCAAGGGCCAGTCCGAGGGCGACGAGGAGATCCTGGAGGACGCCGTCGCGTTCGCCGGGGTCTCCAAGTACCCGGCCCGGGTCAAGTGCGCCCTGCTCGGCTGGATGGCCTGGAAGGACGCCACCGCCAAGGCGCTGGCCGGCCACCCCGAGATTTCCGACTGACGTTCCGGTAAGGACACTGAATTCATGAGCGAGAACGAGACCCCCGAGGCCGCCACGGCCGAGGTCGCGGTGTCCGACAGCCCCGGTGCGTTCACCACCGCCGGGACCGTCACCACCGAGGACCTCATGGAGGCCCTGATGGACGTCGTCGACCCCGAACTGGGCATCGACGTCGTCAACCTGGGCCTGATCTACGGCCTGCACATCGACGAGGACGACACCGCCACCGTCGACATGACCCTCACCTCCGCGGCCTGCCCCCTCACCGACGTGATCGAGGACCAGGCCCGGACCGCCACCGACGGCCTGGTCAAGGACCTGCGGATCAACTGGGTCTGGATGCCGCCGTGGGGCCCGGACAAGATCACCGACGAGGGCCGCGACCAGCTGCGCGCGCTCGGCTTCAACGTCTGATCGGTCAGTAGTACTTCTGGCAGGGGCGGGACCTTCGGGTTCCGCCCCTGCTGCGTGTGCTCACTTGATCGTTGCCTCCCGCAGCGCCGCCGCCACCTGGCGGACCGGGCCCGACTGCGGACGGTCGGGCAGCCGGGCCAGCAGCAGCCGGCGCACCTCCTGCGGGCCGCCGCGCACCGGCAGCACCCGCACGCCCGGCGGCGCGGCGGCGGCCATCGCCGGGGAGACCGTGGTCAGCCCGCAGCCCGCAGCCCGCAGCCCGCAGCCCGCAGCCCGCAGCCCGCAGCCCGCAGCCCGCAGCCCGCCGCCACCAGATGCAGTTTGGCCAGCCAGTCGCGGTGGCGGCGAGGGCGCTGCCGGGCCGGGCTGGGGCGGGGGTGTCCTCGGCCCGGCCCGGCGGGTGTCGCCTTCGGGGATGTCCGCCTCGCGGCGGGGGGTCAGTCCTTGCGGCGCAGGACGGCGGCGGCCAGGGCCAGGGAGGCGGTGGCGGCGAGGGCGGCGAAGGTGGTGATGGCGGGGATCAGGCCGTAGGCGCGGGTGAGGGCGCCGACGGCGATGATCGGGGCGGAGGAGCCGAGGTAGACGATCACCCAGAGGGTGGAGAGTTCGCTGCCGCGGCGGGCGGGGTCGAGGGCGGCCACTGCGGCGGTGAACAGGGAGCGGAAGGCGATGCCCTGGCTGACGCCGGCGACCACGCTGCCGATGAAGAGGAGTGCGGGGGTGCCGGTGGCGGCGGCCGCGGTGAGCAGGCCGAGGCCGGTGGCCAGGCCGGTCAGGCCGGCGGCGACCACGATGCGGTCGGAGGTGGGCGGGACCAGCAGCTGGGCGGCTGCTGAGGAGCCGAGCAGCAGGGCCGCGACGGCGGCGCCCGCCATCTTGGAGTCGGTGTGCAGCAGGGTGCTGGAGAACGCCGGGGCGAGCGCCAGGTAGACGCCGAAGACCGCGTACGAGACGAAGCCCGCGCCGGAGGCGAGCAGGAACTCGCGGCGCCCGGAGCGGGGCAGCCGCAGGCGCTGCGGGCGCAGGTGGGTGGGGGTGGTGATGCGCGGCGGGGAGGCCGGGGGGCGGACCGAGCCGGGCATCCGCGGGTGCACCAGGGCGAGGGGTACGCAGAGGGCGAGCAGCGCGACGGCGTGGGTCAGGAACAGGCCCGGCAGCGGGTTCGAACCCGAGGCCATGGCCGCGCCGACCAGCGGGCCGAGCGCGACGCCGCCGGCCGAGCAGGCCAGGGTGAGTTTGGCGGCGAGGGTGGGCCGGTCGGGCAGCAGGTCGCCGAGGGCGGCGCCCGCCGCGCCCGTGGACAGGCCGACGGCGATGCCCTGGACGGCGCGTCCGGCGGCCAGTTGCCAGAAGGAGCCGGCGGTGGCGAAGACGACGTCGCCGGCGGCGGACAGCGCGACCGCGGGCAGGATCATGGCGCGTCGCCCGAGGTGGTCCGACCAGTGGCCGACCGCGGCCAGTACCGGGACCAGGGCGAACACGTAGACCGTGAACAGGATCGTGGTGTCGAGCGGGGTCAGGCCGAGCCGCTGCTGGAGCGCGGGGTAGAGCGGCGTGACCAGGTTGGCGCCGATCAGCATCAGCAGCAGGCCGGCGGCGACCAGGCCGACCCGGATGCCGCGCAGCGCGTTCCATCGGCTGATCGCGGAGAGCTGGAGCTGCTTGCGAGGGGCGAGTTCCAGCGGAAGCAGGGCCTCCGACAGTCGGCGGCCGGCGTACTGAGCGGTGCTCAGGCCGGGGCCGGCGGGGGAGAGGTCCGCCATGGCAGGGGTCTCCTGTGGCCGGGCGCCGCCGGGCGTGGCCAGGCCGGGGAGTGGTGGCATGGCGGACTGGCCCGGTCGGCGCGGGTGTGCACGTGGTTCTTGGGGTTCGGAGCTCCGTCGCTCCGGGGACGCACGCGCGGGGGTGGTGCGCGGCGCCCACCGAAGGATACGTGCACCCGGGCACTCGTTCGGCCGCACCGTCCCACTCGTTCGGGGGGACGCCCGGGCGGCTCACGCTTTCGGTGGTGGCGGCCGATACGCTGGGTTGACGGGCCGACACACCGGTCCGCGCCGCCGATGCCCCGGCGTCCGCCCATTTGTCGGACCGCCCACCGGGCGGCGGTTACCTCCGACGAACAGCGGGAGTTCGCGCGCGATGGCCGGACGAAGCCGTAAGACCCCTGAGCAGCAGCCGTCCGACGCCGAGGGCCTGCTGCCCGCCGACTACGACCTCGCGGAGCTGTACGGCTCCAGCAGCGGCGACGAGGACCCCGACGACACGGCGGTGCTGATCCCGCCGATCGTGCTGCCCTCGGACCGGGAACTCGCCGACGCGGCGCTCGCCGTCCCGCTGATCGCCCAGGTGGTCGCGCTGGCCCGCTGGGTCGACCCGCACCGCGACGTCGACGAGCACGGCGACCTCGGCCCCGAGGACCGGATCCGGGCCGCCCGGATGCTCGGCATCGAGAACCCGGACGAGGAGGACGTCGTCGAGGCGATGCGCGCCTGGGCGCTGGCCTGCGACCTCGGCGCGGTGGAGACCGGCACCACCGAGGGCGGCACCCACATCGCCGTCCCCGGCGCCGACCTGCCCGCCGTCGAGGCCGGCGAGCCGGCGGCCGTGCTCGGCCTGTGGTTCGAGGCCGCCGAACTGGTCCGCGAACTCGCCGCCGAGGCCGAGTCGGTGGACCCGGACGTGGTCGAGGGCAGCGAGCGGGACGATCCCG
Organism: Kitasatospora sp. NPDC004615; assembly: GCF_042873545.1. Classification (NCBI taxonomy): domain Bacteria; kingdom Bacillati; phylum Actinomycetota; class Actinomycetes; order Kitasatosporales; family Streptomycetaceae; genus Kitasatospora; species Kitasatospora sp. NPDC004615. Next base: position 179,307 of record NZ_JBIALQ010000009.1, on the reverse strand, counting down.
AGGGCCTGGCCGAGGTGGAGGACGCCCGGGACCAGGCCGCCGAGATCCTCGACGAGGCGCTGCACGTGCTGTACGAGTCCACCGCGTTCGCCGAGCCCGGCGCCGACACCACCGTCCCGCTGGGCGTGCTGGCCGCGCTGCTGGTCGTCCCCGAGGGCGAGGAGCCCGACGAGGAGATGCTCGGCGAGATCACCGACCTGATGGTCGTCCTCGACCCGATGCTCGGCGACCTCGCCGAACTCGGCCTGGTCGAGCACACGCCGATCGACCCCGAACTGTTCGAGGAGGAGGACGACGCCGCCGCCGAGCCCGAGCACCCGCTGACCGACGAGGACGCCGCTCGCTTCGGCACCGTCCGGCTCACCCCGCTCGGCCAGTACGCCGTCCGCGAGTGGCTGATCGCCGACGGCCTCGACGCCCCGCTGATCGGTGACCTCGCCGACCTCGACGGCCCCGCCCTGCTGCGCGCCCTCGCCGAGAACGGCAACACGTTCGCCGAGCCCGAGCTCAAGGCCTGGCTGGCCGCCCGGGAGAACGCCACCGACGCCGCCCGCGCGCTGCTGTCCGGCGGGCGGGGCCGCGACGTGCAGTCGCCGGTGCGCCGCTACTACTGCGGGTTCGCGCTCGGCGAGCTCGGCGAGGACGCCGTCCCCGCCGTCCGGGAGGTCGTCGACGACCCCGAGCTGGGCGGCCTGGCCCGCGAGTGGCTGCGCGCCCGCGGCGAGGACGTCGAGGCCGCCGAACGCCCCGACGCGCTGTGGCGGGTGGTCGACTCGGTGGCCGCCGTGCTGCTGCTCACCGCCGGTGAGGGCGGCCGCCTGCAGGCGCTGGTCGCCGACCTGCCGGTCACCGACAACCCGGCCAGCTACTTCGGTGAGGTGTGGCGGGTGCCGCACCCGTTGACGCCCGAGGTGCTGGAGGTCATCGGCGCGCTCCACCTGGACCGCAAGGTCGCCAAGGAGGCGCGGCGGGCCGCGATCAAGGCCCGTTCGCTGAGGGCGCAGCGCTGACGGGCAACCCGGGCGGGTTCCCGCCGCGTCACCCTGGCGGAAGACCACTGCGGAGCTGATGGATCGACAGGTTCCCCGGGCCGTATGGTGGTCGCCGTGCCGGGCCCGCCCGGCAGCGGAACGGTGTGGCGAGTGCCGGGGGTGCGGCGAGAAATGAAGAGGCAGCACGCGAGCGGGCCGTGGGAGATCGAGGAGGTCTACGCGGACCAGGAGGCGTACAGCCGGCGGCTGATGGCCGGGGCCGGGTTCCCGGTGTTCGGCTGGGAGCACCGCGCGGGCGGCCTGCCCGGGCGGGACGTCCTCGCCGAGTACCAGGTCGACAACGGCGAACTCGGCTGGGTGGAGGTCCGCTCCGGTGACTGGAACCGTGCGGACGGTCCGTACGTGACCGTCCGCACCTACCGGCCCGGCGCGGAACTCACCGAACCGCTGCCCGACCTGGAGGACGTGGTCGAGGACGAGCGCGACCGGGTGTACGAGCAGCTCGGCATCGACGAGGGCGACACCCCCGGCGGCGTGCGGGCGCTGCGCGAGTGGATCACCGTGGACGGCGACCCGCGCGCCCTGCAGATCCACGAGGACCGCCGCCCCGGCGCCGGCACCGTCTGGGCCGGCCGGCTGTGGATGGACGGCACCACCGTCACCGTCACCGGACGCGGGGTGCCGCCCGGCGCGATCGAACTGCGCGGAATCGCCGACTTCGAGCAGTACATCATCGGCCGCACCGCGCTGCTGCGGACCCTGGCCGCCCGCCGGACCACCGCGTCCGAGCCCGCGGCCGAACCGACACCCGCCGAGCTCGGCCTGACCGCCCACCGCGAACTCGTCGAGCACGGCATTGCCCGGGCCACCGCGATGGTCACCCAGCTCCGGGCCGGCCGCAGCGCGAGGCTCCCCCGGTACCTGCGCGGTGCGGACCGCAAGGCCCGCTGGGAGACCGTGGTGCGCCAGCAGATGTGGCTCGCCTCGGAGACCGAGGAGGAGGCGGACAGCGCCGTCACCTCGATGGTCAACCACCTCGGCCGGCTCGCCCACCACGTGGACTGGCTGACCGGCACCGCGGAGGGCGCCGCGGCCGCCGAGGAGGTGGTGCGGTACACCGTGTTCGCCAGTGAGGTGCCGAGCCTGCCCGCGCAGCGCGCCTGGGAACGCCTGTGGGCCGGGGGCACGCCCGAGCTGCCGTCCGGCACGGAGGACGCCTGGCTGACCGCCTGGGAGCAGTGGCGCGTCGAGCGTACCCAGCACCGGAACCAGTGGTAAAGACCCGGTCACGGGGTCGTCTCCGGTTGGCAAAACGGTCGGTGGATCGGCGCTTTGACGTAGCGTCCGATTCACGCCCGGTTCACGCGCGGGCCGGACTCTGACGGTCACCGATCCGTCTCCTTCCGCTGAGGAGTGACCGTCATGTCGCTGTCCCGCCGGGACTTGTTGAACCGTTCGACCGTGCTCGGCGCAGGCGTCCTGATCGCCGGAAGCGCGGAGGTCCTCGCCACCGCGCCCGGGGCGATCGCCGCTCCCTCCGGCGGCGAGGCCGCCCTCGCCGGGGCCGGGCACGCCGCGGTCGGCTACGGCGCGCTGGTGTCCGACCCCGAGGGCATCCTGGCACTGCCCAGGGGCTTCTCCTACGAGATCATCACCCGGACCGGCGTCACCACCCTGCTGACCGGCGAGAGCACCCCCAGCAACCACGACGGCACCGCCGCGTTCGAGGGCCGCCACGGCGCGACCCTGCTGGTCAACAACCACGAACTGGCCGGCCCGCGGGCGAACTGGCCGCACCCCGTGCCGCTGCTGGACGGCTACGTGTACGACCCGGCGGCGGCCGGTGGGTGCACGGTCGTGGAGGTGTCCGGGCGTGGTCATTTCCAGGAGGACGGCGACGATCACGGTCGCGGGCACGGGTACGGCAGGCGGCGGGTGCGGGAGTGGGTCGGCATCGCCGGCACCGCCACCAACTGCGCCGGCGGGGCCACCCCCTGGGGCACCTGGCTGACCTGCGAGGAGACCGAGGACAAGGCCGGCACCAACGGCTTCACCAAGGACCACGGCTACGTCTTCGAGGTCGACCCGCACGACCAGGACGCCAACCGGAACCCGCAGCCGATCAAGGCCTTCGGCCGGTTCCCGCACGAGGCCGTCGTCATCGACGAGAAGCGTGGCCACGCCTACCTCACCGAGGACGCGGCCAAGCCCAACGGCCTCTTCTACCGCTGGACGCCGCCGGCCGGCTTCCGGCACGGCAAGGGCAAGCTGCGCACGCTGGCCGCCGACGCGGGCGTGCTGGAGGCGCTGAAGGCGTTCGACGCCCAGGGCAAGCTGGTCGACGACCTCTCCCGCGCCACCAAGCCCGGCACCACGTACGGCGCGGACTGGGTCAAGGTCGCGGACCGGGACGCCCGCACCACCTCGATCCGCAAGCAGTTCGCAGCCGGCGAGATCACCCGGGCCCGCAAGCTCGAAGGCATGTGGTGGGGGGACGGCGGCATCTACTTCGTGTCGTCGTTCGCGCGTGAGGAGTCGCCGCTGCAGCACGACGGGCAGGTCTGGTTCTACCATCCGGCCCGGCGGACGCTGACGCTGAAGGTCATCCTCGGGGTCAACGCGGATGTGTGGACGGACAAGGGGAACTTCGACGGCCCCGACAACATCACGGTGTCGCCGCACGGCGGGCTGATCATCGCCGAGGACGGCAACGGGCTGCAGCACCTGTTCGGGGCGACTTCGGACGGGCGGACGTATGCGCTGGCGCGGAACGAGCTCAACCTGGGGACGGCGGAGAAGCCGGAGTTCAGCGAGTTCACCGGGGTGACGTTCTCGCGGGACGGGCGGACGTTGTTCGCGAATATTCAGGAGCCGGGGATCATGCTCGCGATCAGTGGGCCGTGGCACCGGATGTGACGTGACTGGTGGGTCCGCCCGGGGAGGGGTGTTGCGCTCCCTTGGGCGGACCTTGCCGTTTGTGGGTGGTTGCTCGCGCTCCGCTGGGGGGACCCCCAGCGCCCCTGGCGGGGCGCGGACCGTTAGTCGGAGAGGCGCAGTTGGAGCATGGCCAGGAGGCGTTGTTGGGGTTGGGTCAGGTCGAGGCCGGTCAACTGCTCTGCTCTGCGGACTCGGTAGCGCAGGGTGTTGGGGTGGATGTGGAGGGCGTCTGCGGCTGCGCGGACTTCGCCGAGGGCTTCGAGGTAGGCGAGGACGGATTCGGCGAGGCGGGTGTGGTGGCGGGTGTCGTAGGTGGTGAGGGCGGTGAGGCGGGGGTCGCGGAGTTCGGGGCGGTCCTGGAGGAGGGCGAGGACTTCGGAGACCAGGACTTCGGCCTGGACGTCGTGCAGGGCGGCGACGTCGGGGACGACGCCGCCGCGGCCCATGGCGTCGAGGATGCGGTCGGCCTGGGCGCGGGAGGAGGGGACGTCGGCGAGCCCGGGGACGGTGGGGCCGATGGCGGCGCGCAGGGGGATGGCGAGGTGGGTGCGGGCGGCGTCGACGGTTTCCTGGGCCCAGTCGCGGAGGGTGGACTGCGGGAGGGCGGGCGGGAGTTCGGGCAGCAGGACGTAGATGCGGGAGTCGACGGGGGCGAGCAGGGCGCCGCGGTGGCGGGCGGCGGTGTGGACGGAGATCAGGCCGGTGACTTCGTCGCGGGAGAGTTCGACGTCGCGTTCGGCGGTGGCGGCCGGGGCGTAGGCGAGGACGGTGGCGGGGCGGCGCAGGTCGAGGCCGAGGTGGGTGGCGAGCGACTGGGGGCCGGTGGAGCCTTCCAGCAGGCCGGTGAGCAGGGTCTGGGTGAGCCGGGCGTCGGCCGACAACTCGCGGCGGCGGCGCACCAGTTGGCCGGCGGCGACGCGGGCGGCGCCGACCAGGGCGCGGTCGGCGGTGGGGGCGAGCGGGCGGGTGCTCTCCTGGACCCAGATGGTGCCGAGCGGCTGGGCGCCGGAGCGGATCGCGATGGCGAGGCGGCGGCGGATGCCGAGTTCGGGGTGGGCGGCGATCTCGATCGCGCCGTCGGAGCCGCGCAGGTGGGAGAAGACGCCCCATTCGCGGAGCTTGGCGAGGTAGGGCTCGGGCCCCTGGCGGCCGAGGATGGACAGCCGGCGCAGGTCGTCGACCTCGTCGGAGTCGGAGGTGCGGGAGTAGGCGAGGACCCGGCTGGAGGTGTCCTCGATGGAGACGATGCCGCCGGTGAGGACGGCGACGGTCTGGGCGAGGGTGAAGAGGTCGCCGGTGTCGGCCTCGCCCGGTTCTCCGCTGTCGGGTCCGGCGAGCAGGGCGCGGGCGAGCGAGTCGAGGTGTTCCCAGCGGGTTTCGCGGCGTACTGAGAGAAGGGCGACGCCGGCTTCGGTGGCGGCCTCGCGCAGCGCGTCGGCCTGGCCGGGCCCGTCGAGTTTGACGGCGACGGCGGCGGCCCGGGCGCGGCCGGCGGCGCGCAGGGCGGGGAGGGCGGCGCGGCCGCGGGCGCCGATGGCCAGGACGAGCTCGCCCGGGGCGGCGGTCGGCGGGTCCTCCGGGTCGAGGATGGCGACGTCGCGGACCGGGACGTCCAGGCCGGCCGGCGCGGCCTGGAGTTCGACCAGGGGTTCGCCGAGCGACATCAGCAACTGGCGCAGCGGCAGGCCGTTCATGGGCGGGGTCCTCGTCGAGTCACTGTCGGGGTCTGGCGGGGTCCGTCGAGCCCGTCGGGTCTTCGTCGGGGCGGACAACATCCCGGCCCCGAGTTTAGTGAGCCGGACAGGATTCGGCGGCCGTGACCGGGACGTGACGGTGTTCGTCCGGGCGGACAACGGCGAGCGGGGGACTTTGGCGGCGCGGCCAACAGTTGGCGGCCAGGACGGGGAATAGCGTTCGTGACATGGCCGACGTGTGAACCCCGTCGGCGTCCCATGACGAGAAGGAGAGCGTGCGCCATGGATGCTGTGACCCAGGTCCCCGCGCCGGTCAACGAGCCGGTCCACAGCTACGCCCCCGGGAGCCCCGAGCGGGCCCGCCTGGAGGCGAAGCTGAAGGAGCTGGGCGGCCAGGGGCCGATCCAGCTCACCATGACGATCAACGGCGAGCAGCGCCTCGGCGGTGGCTCCGAGTTCCACGTGGTGCAGCCGCACAACCACGCGGCGAAGCTCGGCACGCTGCGCAACGCCACCCAGGACGACGCGCGTGAGGCCATCGACACCGCGCTGGCCGCCGCCCCGGCCTGGCAGGCGCTCTCCTTCGACTCGCGCGCCGCGATCTTCCTGCGCGCCGCCGACCTGCTGGCCGGCCCGTGGCGCGAGACGCTGGCCGCCGCCACCATGCTCGGCCAGTCGAAGACCGCCCAGCAGGCGGAGATCGACACCCCCTGCGAGCTGGTCGACTTCCTGCGCTTCAACGTGCACTTCGCCCGGCAGATCCTGGCCGAGCAGCCGATCTCCTCGGACGGCGTGTGGAACCGCATGGACCACCGCCCGCTGGAGGGCTTCGTCTACGCGATCACCCCGTTCAACTTCACCGCGATCGCCCTCAACCTGCCGACCGCGCCCGCGCTGATGGGCAACGTGGTGATCTGGAAGCCGTCCCCGACGCAGCAGTTCGCCGCGCACTACCTGATGCGTCTGCTGGAGGCCGCCGGCCTGCCCAAGGGCGTCATCAACATGGTCACCGGTGACGGCCTGGACGTCTCCGAGGTCGCGCTGAAGCATCCCGCGCTGGCCGGCATCCACTTCACCGGCTCCACCCCCACCTTCCAGCACCTGTGGCGCACGGTCGGCGAGAACATCGCCAACTACCGCACCTACCCGCGGATCGTCGGCGAGACCGGCGGCAAGGACTTCCTGGTCGCCCACCCGTCCGCCGACAAGGCGATCCTGAAGACCGCGATGACCCGCGGCGCCTTCGAGTTCCAGGGCCAGAAGTGCTCGGCGCTGTCCCGCGCGTACGTCCCGGCCTCGATCTGGGCCGAGCTGAAGGACGACTTCCGCGACGAGGTCGAGTGGCTCACCATGGGTGACGTCACCGACCTGGCGAACTTCATGGGCGCCGTCATCGACGAGCGTGCGTTCGCCAAGAACAAGGCCGCGATCGACCGCGCCCAGGCCGACCCGAAGGTCGAGGTCCTGGCGGGCGGCACGTACGACGACTCGGTCGGCTACTTCGTCCGCCCGACCGTGCTGGTCTGCGAGGACCCGACCGCCGAGTACTTCAAGGACGAGTACTTCGGCCCGATCCTCTCCGTGCACGTCTACGAGGACGACAAGTACGACGAGATGCTCGCGCAGATGGAGTCGGTGTCGTCCTACGGCCTGACCGGCTCGATCATCGCCCAGGACCGCGAGGCCGTGCAGCACGCCATGCACGTGCTGCGCAACGCCGCCGGCAACTTCTACATCAACGACAAGCCGACCGGCGCCGTCGTCGGCCAGCAGCCCTTCGGCGGCGGCCGGGCCTCCGGCACCAACGACAAGGCCGGTGCCAAGCAGAACCTGATGCGCTGGACGTCCACCCGGTCCATCAAGGAGACGTTCGTCCCGCCGACGGACTACCGCTACCCGCACATGGGCTGACCCAGCCCCGCTGTGCTCTTCGGCGGGGCGGCCGCCACCCCGGCCGCCCCGCCACCTCTCGCCACCAGCTGAACCTTGATCCGGGAGTACCGATGCTCCGTTCCGCCCTCCTCGCCGCCTCGCGCTCCCCGCAGGTGCGCACCATGGTCGAGAAGTTCCCGCCCACCCACGCGATAGTCGAGCGCTTCGTCGCCGGTGACCGCCTCGACCAGGGCGTGGACGCCACCGAGACGCTGGTCAACAGCGGCCGCAAGGTCACCCTCGACCACCTCGGCGAGGACACCAAGGACGCCGCCCAGGCGGCCGGCACCGCCCTGGCGTACGAGCACCTGCTGACCGCCCTCAAGGAGACCGGCCTCGCCGCGAACGCCGAGGTCTCCGTCAAGCTCTCCGCGGTCGGCCAGTTCCTGCCCGTGGACGGCGAGAAGATCGCGCTGGAGAACGCCCGCCGGATCTGCCAGGCCGCCGCCGACGCCGGCACCACGGTGACCCTCGACATGGAGGACCACACCACCACCGACTCCACCCTCGGCATCGCCCGCGAACTGCGCGCCGACTTCCCGTGGCTCGGCGTCGTCCTGCAGGCCTACCTGCGGCGCACCGAGGCCGACTGCCGAGACCTCTCCCACGAGGGCTCCCGGGTGCGCATCTGCAAGGGTGCCTACAAGGAGCCCGAGTCGGTCGCCTTCCAGGGCAAGCACGAGGTCGACCTCGCGTACGTCCGCGCGCTGAAGGTCCTGATGGCCGGTCAGGGCTACCCGATGGTGGCCTCGCACGACCCCAACATGATCAAGATCGCGGGCCAGCTGGCCGAGTGGAACCGCCGCGACGTCACCTCCTTCGAGTACCAGATGCTGTTCGGCATCCGCCCCGAGGAGCAGCTCCGCCTCGCCGAGGCCGGCAACACCATGCGCGTGTACCTGCCGTACGGCCAGGAGTGGTACGGCTACTTCATGCGCCGCCTGGCGGAGCGCCCCGCGAACCTGACGTTCTTCCTGCGGGCGATGGCCACCCGCGGCTGACGACGGCTCAACTCCCGCACAGGGCCCGTGGCATGACGCCACGGGCCCCGTCGGCGTGCGGAGGGCCGTCAGCCGGCCGCGCCGCGCAGGCCGATCAGACAGTGCAGGGAGGTGGGGCGGCCCCCGGTGAAGGAGGGGTCGGTGAGGGTGTCGGCGAGTTCCGTGAGGATGCCGACGGCGGTCCGGAACTCCCCGGGGGCCCGGTCGTGCAGGAGGGTGAGGTCGGTCACGACGATCAGGGCGGTGTCGCCGGGGGCCCCGTGCAGGCCGCTCCACAGCGAGTCGGCGAGGGCGTCCCAGCCGCGCCGGCCGAGCAGCGGCGGGTCCATGGGGAGCGCGCCGCGCACGGCGTCGAAGAAGTCGGCGCGGGAGGTGGCCGCGACGGTGTCGACCCGGTAGCGCAGGACGGCGTCCCGGGCTGCTGCGGCCCGGCCGATCGCGGACGGATCGACCAGGGTGACCCCGGGGGTGCGGAGCGGCGCCGGCACGGGGGGCGCTCAGAGCATCGCCGCCGCGGGCTGGACCATGGAGCGGGCGGTTTTGGCGTCGACGTATTCGCCGAGGGCGGTCATGACCCATTCGCCGGAGAACTGGCGGACGAGTTTGCACATGGCGACGCCGGTGCGGGGTTCGGCGTGGGTGAGGTCGAAGCGGACGAGTTCTTCGCCGGTGGCGGCGTCGGTGAGGCGGCAGTAGGCGTTCTTGACGTCGGTGAACTTCTGGCCGGAGAAGGAGTTGACGACGAAGACCAGGCCGCAGACCTCGGCGGGCAGGCCTTCGAGGTGGACGGTGATGGCTTCGTCGTCGCCGCCGCCCTTGCCGGTGAGGTTGTCGCCGGAGTGGGCGATGGCGCCGTTGAAGACGGAGAGCTTCATGAACCAGGCGGTGTCGACCTTTTCGCGCCGGGCGTCGAAGGCGATCACCGAGGCGTCCAGGTCGATGCCGCGGCCGTGGGTGGCGGGTTCCCAGCCGAGGCCCATCCGGACCGAGGCGAGGAACGGCTTGCCGGCCTTCTCCAGGGAGACCGAGCCGCCCTTGACCAGGTTGACCTTGCCCTTGTCGAGGGTGATCTTGCCGACGGCGGGGGAGCCGGACGGCATGGGGGGTGCGGCCGCGGCCGGTGCGTCCTCGACGGTGACGCCGAAGTCGGTGGCGATGCCCGCCAGGCCGTTGGCGTAGCCCTGGCCGACGGCGCGGATCTTCCATTCGGCGCCGCGCCGGTACACCTCGACCACCACCAGGGCGGTCTCGCCGCCGAGCCGGGGCGGGGTGAAGGTGAACAGTTCGCGGCCGCTGTCGGCGTCCCGGACGGTCGCGGTGGGCTCGGTGCCGGCGAAGGTGGCCTGCCGGTCGTCGAGGGAGGCGGTGACCACGATCCGGGTGACGTCGGCGGGCACGCCCGCGGTGTCGACGGTGATCGCGTCGGGGTTGCTGCCGGCGGCCGGACGGTGCGTCACACCGGGGCCGGTGGGGGCGTTGAAGAAGACGAAGTCGGCGTCCGAACGGACCTTGCCGGACTGGGTCAGCAGCAGCGCGGACACGTCCAGCTGCTTGCGCGCGGTGACCTCCACCACGACCCGGCTCGCGCCGAGCGACGCATTGCCGCCCCGCACCAGAACTGTCGTCACGTGCTCCTCCTCGACTCGCCGCCGCGACACACCCTAGCCAACTCCCCGGACCGCCCCTGGTACGCCGCCAGCGAATCCGGGTCGAACCCGCTTGCCGGTCCCGGGCGGGCTCGGCGAGCATGCAGTCATGCCAGCACTGCAACGAGCCGAAGCAACTGTCCGTGCCCGCCTGTTGGCGGTCCACGGCTACACCGTCGACCTCGACCTGACCCGCGGACCGGACCGGTTCGGCAGCACCACCGTGATCCGGTTCGGATGCGCCGAGCCCGGCAGCGACAGCTTTGTCGACCTGGAGCCGGCCACCCTGCACCGGGCCGTCCTGAACGGGCAGCCGCTGGACGTGGCCGCCCTGGACGGCAACCGGCTCGCGCTGCCCGGACTGCGCGCCGAGAACGAGCTGCTGATCGAGGCCGAGATGCGCTACTCGCGCACCGGCGAGGGCCTGCACCGCTACACCGACCCCGCCGACGACGCGGTCTACCTGTACGCCACCTGCGGCCCCGACCTGGCGGCCAAGGTGTTCGCCTGCTTCGACCAGCCCGACCTGAAGGCCCCCATCACCCTCACCGCCACCGCCCCCGAGGACTGGACCCTGGTCTCCAACGGGGCGCCGGTCAAGTCCGAGGGCGGGCACTGGGAGTTCGTCGCCACCAAGCCGATCTCCACCTACCTGTTCACCGTGGTGGCCGGCCCGCTGCACTCGGTGTACGGCGAGCACGACGGCATCCCGCTCGGCCTGCACGCCCGCCGCTCGCTGGCCGCCGAACTCGACCGCGAGGCCCCCGAGTTGTTCGAGGTGACGGCCGCCTCGTTCGACCGGCTGCACGAATTCTTCGACGAGCGCTACCCGTTCGGCGAGTACCACCAGGCGTTCGTCCCCGAGTTCAACTGGGGCGCGATGGAGAACCCCGGCTGCGTGGTGTTCCGCGACGAGATGCTGTTCCGCTCGCCGGCCACCGATGTCGAGCGCGAGCGCCGCGCCATGGTGGTCTGCCACGAGATGGCCCACATGTGGTTCGGCGACCTGGTCACCATGCGCTGGTGGGACGACCTGTGGCTGAACGAGTCGTTCGCCGAGATGCTCGGCTACCGGATCGCCGCCGAATCCACCCGCTTCACCGGCACCTGGACCGGCTTCTCGGTGCAGCGCAAGGGCTGGGGCTACGACGCCGACCAGCGCGCCTCCACCCACCCGGTGGCCGGCAACGGCACCCGCTCGGTCGCCGAGGCGATGGTCAACTTCGACGGCATCTCCTACGCCAAGGGCGCCTCCGTGCTGCGCCAGCTGGTCGCCTGGCTCGGCGACGAGGCGTTCTTCACCGGCCTGAACGCCTACTTCGCCGACCACCTGTACGGCAACGCCGAACTGCCCGACTTCCTGGCCGCGCTGGCCACCGCCAGCGGCCGCGACGTGCACGCCTGGGCCGAGAGCTGGCTGCGCACCAGCGGCGTCGACACGCTGCGCGCCGAGACCGAGCGCGCCGCCGACGGCACCCTGACCGCGCTCACCGTGGTCAACGAGGGCGAGCGGCCGCACCTGATCGAGGTCGGCGGCTACCGGATCGAGGACGGCCGGGTCGTCCCCGTCGGCCGCGCCGCCGTCGAGCTCGCCCCCGGCCGCCGGGTCGCCGTGCCCGCCCTGGTGGAGGCCGGCGCGCAGCTGGTCGTCCCCAACGACGGCGACCTCAGCTGGGCCAAGATCCGCCTGGACGCGCACTCCTGGCAGCTCGTCACCGAATCGCTGTCCGCCGTCGAGGACGACGTCACCCGCGCCGTGCTCTGGGCACACGCCCGTGACCTGGTCCGGGACGCCGAGCTCGACCCGGTCGCCTACCTCGCCCTGCTGGAGCGGCACCTGCCCGCCGAGACCTCCGACGCGATCGTCGAGGCGGTGCTCACCTTCGCCCACCTCCACGTCGTCGGCCGGCACCTGACCGGCGAACGCCGCACCGAAGGCCTGGCCGCGCTCAGCCGCACCGCCCGCGCGCTGGTCACCGGCGGCGCCGGCGACGGAATCCGGCTGGCCGCGCTGCGGGTCGCCGTGGAGGCCTCCGGCGGCGAGCAGCAACTCGCCGAACTGCGCGGCTGGCTGGCCGGCGACGGGGTCCCCGCCGGGCTGGAGATCGGCCCCGAGCTGCGCTGGGCGGGCCTGGCCCGGCTGGCCTCGCTCGGCGAACTCTCCGAGGACGAGATCGCTGCGGAGCTCGCCCGCGAGCCCGGCACCGAGGCCGAGTTCGGCGCCGCGCAGTGCCGGGCGGCCCGGCCGGAGAGTGCGGCCAAGGCCGCGGCGTGGCAGGTCCTGTTCACGCCCGAGTCGATGTCCAACCGTCTGCTGGAAGCCACCGCGCGTGGTTTCTGGGCCTCCGGTGACCCGGAGGAGAAGGCCGCGTACGCGCTGCGGTACTTCGAGCGGATCGGGGAGGCCTCGGACCGCGGCGACATTGTCGCGCACTTGCTCGGGGGGACGCTGTTCCCGGTGGACCAGGCGACGCCCGAGGTGGTGGCTGCGGCCGAAGCTGCGCTCGCGGAGCCGGAGTTGACGCCCGGGCTGCGGCGGAACCTGGCCGACTGCGCGGACGATTTGCGGCGGGCGCGGGCGATTCGGGTGGCGTTCGAGTAGGGGTGCGAAACCAGGGGCCCGGGGACGGCGGTTGTCCGTGGCTGCGGAGGGTCAGAGACGGGGGCCAGAAACGGCGGAACGCTCCGCGCCCTGTTGATCCTCCGCAGGCACGGCCCCGCCGTTCCCCGGGCCCCTGGCGGGGGCTCCGCTTCCCCCCTGCCGCAGGCTCAGAAGCTGCCGCGGGCTGCGACTGCGCGGGTGGTGGGGAGGGCGAAGGCGGAGGCGGTCCAGGTTTCCGGGGTGGTGGGGGTGGGGGCGGCGAGGGCGCCGGTGACGGTGAAGGTGTAGGTGCCGGGGGGCAGTTGGAGGTGGGACGGGGTGGTGAAGCGGTAGATCAGGGTGTCGCGTTCGAGGGCGATGGTGGCGACCGCGCCCGGCAGGTCGGTGGCGGGGGCGGTGCCGGGGAGGGCGGCGGGGCGGGCGAGGCGGAACTCGACCTGGAGGGCCGTCATCGTTTCGTCGAGCTGGATCTGTACGACGTGCCGGGTGCCGGCGCGGCCCAGGGCGTCCACCCGGGCGGTGCCGCTCAGCGGCTGCGAGGGGGCGGGCGCGGCCGTCGGTGAAGGCTCGGCGGGGTTCAGGGGCGAGAGGGTGTCGCTCGGGGACGGCGTCGGGGACGGCGTGGTGGGGCCGGCGGGGATCGACGGCGAGGGCCGGGTCGACGGGGCGGCGGGGATGCTCGGCGAAGCGGAGGGTGCGGCCGGGCCGGTGGCGGCTGCGGGGCGGGCTCCGGTGCGGGTCGGTCCCGGGACGGGGGAGGCGGTCGCGGAGCTGCGCGGGGGCGGCGGGGTGTCGGTGGGCTCGTCGACGGGGGTGGCGTCGGTCGTGGGCGAGGCGTCGGGGCTGGGGACGGGCGGGCCGCCGACGGTGACTCCGGGGCGGCGGCCGATCTGCTGCTGTTCGTTCAGCAGCCAGGTGGTGGCCAGGCTGATGCCGACCACCGTGGACATCGCCATCGCCGCGCCGGAGAAGCGGATGGTGGGCAGCCGGAGCCGTCCGCCGAAGGGCCGGGGGCGGCCGTGCCGGCCGGTTCGCCCGGCGGCGACGGGCCGGGAGTGCTCGCGGAGCGCCACCGGGCTCCCCTTCCTGGGTCTGGTCCGCGTCCGGCGTTCGGTCCGAACGCCACGCCGCATCCCGCGCCGCCGGGGGTGCCCGGACGAACGGCGGAGGAAGGACGAGAGTACCAGCGGCCTGACGGTCCGCCAGATTCCGGACCGAACCCGGGTGCGAATCGGGCCGCCGCCCGCCGGCCGGAAGCGGACACCCGTGCAACCCCCTGCAACCGTTGCGGGCGCCGGTGTGCGGGAGCAGGCTTGGCGGACACCCAGCCCGCCCCGGAGAGACAGTCATGCCGCGCGATCCGCTGCCCGCCCCGTCCGACCAGCCGCTCGCCGCCACCCCCACGGGCGGCGAGCCGGCCGGTGCCGCCGTGCCCCGGGTGCTGGAGGAGACGCTGGTGCTGCGGATCGCGCTGGACGAGGAGCAGGTCGGCGAGGTGCGGACGCGGTTCCGCTACGACGCCGCCGCGCCGTACGAGGTGCGCCTGACGTTCCACGCGGGGCGTCCCGACGAGGCGGACTGGGTGTTCTCCCGCGATCTGCTGCGGGACGGCCTGGATTCGTTGTCCGGCCAGGGCGACGTCAAGTTGTGGCCCACTCACTGCCCGTGCCACGGGCTCACCCTGCACCTGGCGCTGGAGTCCCCGCACGGCAGTGCGCTGTTGGAGGTGCCCCGGCCGCAGGTGAAGGACTGGCTGGAGCACAGCTACCGGATCGTCCCGGACGGCCAGGAGGCCGAACTGCTGCCCGACGACGAGGAGTTGGCGAAGCTGCTGGCCGAGGGCTGAGCCGCTCCGGGCAGTCGCAGTACGCCGTGTGCCAGGTCGGCCCGCAGTGCCCGTACGGCCGGGGCGGCCGAGCCGGGCAGCAGGTCGTACGGGTCGTCGGGGCCGAGCACCGTCACCTGGGCGCAGTTCGCCAGCCGGTACGGGCGGGCCTCCAGCAGCGGGCCCAAGTGCCGTCGCAGGCGGGAGAGTTCGGCGCGGACGGTGACGGTGCGGGCGGCGTCGGCGAACAGTTCCTCGGCGAGTTCGGCGGCGCTCAGGCCGTCCCGGTGCAGGGCCAGCAGCAGGAGCAGTTCGGTGTGCCGCGGGCTCGGGGTGTGCGACCAGCTGCCGGCGCTGCCGTTCACCCGCAGCTCGGGACGGTCGGTGCGGCGCAGGTCGAGTTCGATCAGGCCGGCGCCGGGGTGCTCGGCGTCCTCGGCGGGCCGCGGCGCGGACGGGCGGATCAGCCAGCCGTCGGCCAGCGGCTCCACCACGCACTCGCCGAGGGTCGGTACCCAGCGCACCCCGCCGCCCTCCCAGTTCTCGGCGGGCAGCGCCAGCCGGGGCGAGGCGGGGACGCCGACCGCGGCGGCCGTCCAGCCGGCCGGGTCGACCACCAGCGCGGGGCCGCCGAAGCGGGCCAGCAGCGGTACCGCGACGGTGCGCAGGTGGTGCAGGGCCTCCAGGTGGGCGGCGCGCAGTTCGGTCTCGGCGAGGCGGGCGGCGGTCAGCGCGAGCTGCCGCAGGTAGTGGTGGTCGCCGGCGGCGGGGCCGCTCAGGTCGACCACGCCGGCCGGGCGGCCGGTGCGCGGGTCGCGGATCGGCACGCCGTAGCAGCTCCAGTTCTGGTGGCTGCGCAGGTAGTGCTCGGCGGAGTGCACCTTGGCGGGCCGGCCGGTGCGGGCGGCCAGGCCGATGGCGTTGGTGCCGACCTCCTCCTCGGCCCACAGCGCGCCCTGCTCGAAGCCGATCGAGTCCACCGCGCGGCGCAGCCGCTGCTCGCCGTCCATCCACAGGACCCGGGCCTTGGGGTCGGAGACCGCGAGCACCAGCGGGGTGGAGTCGCCGGGCGCGAACAGGGTGGAGCGCAGCACCGGCAGGACGGCGGCCAGGCCGGTGGCGCGGCGCAGTTCCTCCAGTTCGGCGGGCGGCAGCCGGTGGGTCTCGCGGGGGCGTTCCGGGTCCAGGCCGAGGCGGCGCAGGCGGGCCCAGGAGTCCTCGATCTCCGGTCGGACGGGGTGGTCGTCGTCGGGGGCGGGCCGCTCGCCCGCCATGATCCGTTCGTATGCGCGGGCGGGGAGGTGCACGCGGGTCGGGGGCCGGACGCCTCTGCTGCCGTGCTGCATGCGTACCCCCCGTGTCGACGTCGGCTGTCAGCGTAGGCCGGTTCGGCGTGGACACGCCGAACCGGGGAAATGATCTCGTGCACGCGGCGGCTGCCGGTGCACACTGGCCGGTTCCGCCCGGTCAGCGGTGCTGTGCGGGGCGCTCGCCCTGGGCGGTTTCGACGGCCCGGTGGAGGTCGTGGCCGGCCTCCGCGATGGTGACGGCGGTGCCGGCCAGGCAGCCGGCCAGCGCGAGCGCGGCCAGGGCGCGGGAGGCGCGGCGGTGGCGCGGGGGGCCGGGGGTGAGCAGGGCGCGGACCCGGCGGGGCACCGGGCCACCGGCGGCGGCGGGCGCGAGCCGGGGGCGCGGGGCGGCCGGGGCGCGGGCGGCGGCGAGTGCGGCGCGGCCGATCGCCCGGGCGATGAGCGCCCGGTCGCCGACCTCGGCGGCGGCGCACTCGTCGGCCCAGCGCTCCAGGTGGTAGCCGAGCGAGCCGCGCAGCGGCCGCAGCGCGGGGTGGCAGGCGGCGGCGTACTCGGCGGCGGCCAGCAGCAGGTGGTGGCGGCCGGCCAGGTGGGCGCGCTCGTGGGCGAGCAGCGCGGCCCGCTCGGGGGCGCTGAGCGCGGCCAGCATGCCGGTGGTTGCGACGATCCGGGGCGGGCGGCCGGGCAGCGCGTAGGCGTCGGCGCGGTCGTCGTCGAGGACGGTGAGCGCGGCCGGGCCGGTGCGGCGCAGCCGGTCGCGCAGGCCGGTGGGCGCCCCGCCGGTGGCGCGGCGGGCGCGGCGCAGGTCGGCCAGCTGGTGGTGGGCGGTGCGGGCGGCGAGTGCGCCGATCACCAGCAGGGCGAGCGCGGCGGCGGCCGCGGCGGGCGCCCACTGCGTGCCGGAGAGTGCGTCGGGCAGGCCGTGGGCGGGGGAGAAGTGGGCGAGCGCGCCGATGTACGGCAGGTGCAGCAGGCCGGTGACGGTGAGCAGGCCGAGCGAGCCCAGCGCGGCGGTGCCGAGGACGACGGCGGTGCTGGCCAGGGTGAGTGCGGCGGCGCGCGGGGCGAGCTGCTCGGTGAGCCGGCGGGCCAGCGGGGCGGCGAGCAGCGGCAGCAGCAGCGGGATCCAGACGGCCCAGGTCACGGTTGCTCCCCGAGCAGTTCGCGGAGCAGCCGTTCGTCCTCGCCGGACAGGTCGGAGACGAACCGGGCGAGCACGGTGGAGCGGTCGCGGCCGCGTTCGAGTTCGGTGCGCATCCGGCGGGCGGCGAGGCCGTCGGCGTCCTGGACGGTCGGGGTGTAGGCGAAGGCCCGGCCCGCCTTGGTGCGGGCGACGGTGCCCTTCTCGTGCAGCCTGGCCAGGATGGTGGCGATGGTGGTGCGGGCCAGGTCGGCGTCGAGCGCGTCCTGCACCTGCTGCGGCGTGAGCGGGGTGCCGGCGGCCCAGAGGACGGCGAGCACCTGGGCTTCGAGCTCTCCCGCCGGCCGACGGGCGGTCGTGTCCGTCATGTCGCGCGAACCTCCGGCGTTCGTCTACAGTCCTGTCGATCGACGTCTACACCACTGTAGACGCCAAGGGGGTGCCCGGAACCGGACCCCCCCAAGGTAACGGGAGGTCCGCCAGCCTTGCCCCAGTCACTGCTCCTCGGAACCGCGAGCACGCCGCACGCCGCGTCCGTTCTGGTACATGTTGTCCCTGTGACTCCGAACGTTCATCCCTCCGCCCGCCTGCTCGCCTACGACGGCAGCGGCATCGACGGCAGCCTCTACACCCGGGTCACCGGGTGGGCCGAGTCCGCCCCGCACTGGTTCGACCAGCTGACCAAGGAATGGTCCGCGTACGGCCTCGCGGTGTTCGCGCTGCTGATGGTGTGGGGCTGGTGGCGGGCCCGGGCCGCCGACTCGGTGGTGATGGCCCGGGTGCTGGCCTCGCCGCTGATCGTGGTCGGCGCGTACCTGGTCAACTCGGTCTTCAAGGGGATCGTCGAGGAGAACCGGCCCTGCCAGCAGATTCCCGGCAGCTTCACCCTCGAGGCCTGCCCGGCGCCCGGCGACTGGTCGTTCCCCAGCAACCACACGGTGATCGCGTTCGCCGCCGCCACCGCGCTCTGGTACGCCGACCGCCGGCTCGGCTGGATCGGCCTGGTCGCCGCCGTGCTGATGGGCGCCTCCCGGGTCTGGGTCGGCGCGCACTACCCGCACGACGTGGCGGTGGCCGCGGTGGTCGGCATCGTGGTGGCGCTCCCGCTGGCGGCGCTCGCCGGACGGGCCGCACCGCTGGTCTCCCGCCTGCGAACCGGCCCGCTGGGCCCCGTTCTCGGAGCCGGAGCCGCCTGACCTCTCGCAGGTTGTTCGGAGCCGGAGCCGCCTGACCTCTCGCAGGTTGTATGGACAACTCTTGCGGGCGGTTCACCTGTCCGACGGGAGCCGGACGACCTGCGGCCACCTCGGCGCCCGAGCCTGTCCGCATGAAGGTAATCGTCGTAGGAGCCGGCGTGCTGGGCACCATGCACGCCTGGCAGGCCGTCGAGCGCGGCCACGAGGTCGTCCACATCGAGCGCGAGGCCGAGGCACGCGGCGCGTCCGTCCGCAACTTCGGACTGGTCTGGGTCAGCGGACGCGCCGCCGGTGAGGAACTCGAGGTCGCGCTGCGCGCCCGCGAACTCTGGGAGCAGATCGGCGCCCGCGTCCCCGGCCTCTGGTTCCGCCCCAACGGCTCGCTCACGCTGGCCCGCACCGAGGCCGAACTCACCGTCGCCGAAGCCGCCGTGAACCTGCCCGACGCCGCCGCCCGCGGCTACCGGCTGCTCGACGCCGACCAGGTCCGGGCCCTCAACCCGGCGCTGCGCGGCGACTTCCTCGGCGGCCTGCACTGCACCCGGGACGGCGCCGTCGAATCCCGGGTCGCCCAGCCCGCGCTGCGCGCCGCGCTGGAGGCCACCGGCCGCTACACCTTCCTGCCCGGACGCGAGGTCCGCGAGGTGGTCGGCACCGCCGCCGTCCGCGACGACCACGGGCAGCTGCACCAGGGCGACCAGGTCATCCTGTGCACCGGCGCCTGGCTCGGCGGCCTGGTCCGCGAACTCGCCCCCGACCTGCCGGTGCGCCGGGTGCGCCTGCAGATGATGCAGACCGACCCGCTGGGCGAGACGCTCACCACCTCGGTCGCCGACGGCGACTCGTTCCGCTACTACCCCGCCTTCATCGGCCCCGAGCTGGACGCGCTGCGCGCCGGCCAGCCGCAGCCGCCGGTCGCCGCCGAGCACAAGATGCAGCTGCTGATGGTCCAGCGCAAGGACGGCGGCCTCACCATCGGCGACACCCACGAGTACGACCAGCCGTTCGGCTTCGACGTGGTCGAGGACCCCTACGAGCACGTCGCCGAGGTCGCCGAGACGCTGCTCGGCCGCCCGCTGCCGAAGATCCGCCGCCGCTGGGCCGGCGTCTACGCCCAGTGCCTGGACACCACCCGGGTGGTGCACCGCCAGCAGATCACCGAGGGCACCTGGCTGGTCACCGGCCCCGGCGGCCGCGGCATGACCTGCTCGCCCGCCATCGCCGAGACCACCGCCGACCTCGCCGGCCTCTGACACCTTCGATCGCATAGGCAGAACATGACCACGCACGATGTGACTCTGGTGGTGCTCGACATGGCCGGCACCACCGTCGCCGACGACGGCCTGGTGGAGCTCGCCTTCGCCGCCGCCGCCCGCTCCCAGGGCGTCGAACCCGGCAGCCCCGAGCACGCCGGCATGCTGGCGCACGTCCGCGCCACCATGGGCGAGTCCAAGATCTCGGTCTTCCGTCACCTGTTCGGCGACGAGGACCGCGCCCAGGCCGCCAACCTGGCCTTCGAGGCCGGCTACGACAGCCTGGTCGACGAAGGCCGCTGCGAGGCGCTGCCCGGCGCTGCCGAGGCGATCGCCGAACTGCGCGGGCAGGGACGGAAGGTCGTCCTCACCACCGGCTTCTCCCGCACCACCCAGGACCGCATCCTGGCTGCGCTCGGCTGGGAGTCCGTCGCCGACCTGACGCTGTGCCCCGCCGACGCGGGCCGCGGCCGCCCCTACCCTGACATGGTGCTCACCGCGCTGCTGCGCACCCGCACCGACTCGGTCCGGCAGATCGCGGTGGCCGGCGACACCGGCTACGACATGCTCACCGGCACCCGGGCCGGCGCGTCCGTGGTGGCCGGCGTGCTCACCGGCGCCCACGACGAGGCCCGGCTGCGCGCCGACGGCGCCACCCATGTGCTCGGCTCGATCGCCGAGCTGCCGGGGGTGCTGCTCGGCTGAGGTGCTGTACGGCTGGCGTGCTGCTCGGCTGAGGTGCTGTACGGCTGAGGTGCTGTACGGCTGGCGTGCTGCTCGGCTGACGTGCTGTTCAGTGGCCCCGGGGCGGTGACGCCCCGGGGCGCGGGTGGGCCAGCCCGAGGGCGCGCGTGGGATGGCCCGATGGTTGTTCGCGTGCTTATCTGACGGTATGTCGCTCTCACTGAGGTCGGTCGGCCTGCTCACGCTCGGACTGGCGCTGGCCGCCGGCTGCGGATCGCCCGCCAAGAGTCCGTCCCCGAGCCCCGCGACCGGCAGCGCCGAGCCGACCACGAACGCGCAGCCCACCAGCCCGTCGCCGTCGCTCTCGCCGACCGCCTCGCCGTCGCCGACCGCCTCGCCGACCGCCCAGCCGTCGGCGGCCGCCGCCGACCTCGCCGGGCAGCGGATCGTCTACTCCTACCCCGGCACCACCCCGCCCGCCGCGCTGCTGCAACGCATCCGCGAAGGCCGGGTGGCCGGAGTGATCTTCTTCGCCGAGAACGTCGGCAACGACCCGTCCGTGCTGCGCACCGCCGTCAGCCAGCTCCGGCAGGCCGAGCAGCAGGCCCCGCACCCCCGGCCGCTGCTGCTGATGACCGACCAGGAAGGCGGCCTGGTCCGGCGACTGCCCGGCGGTCCCGCCCAGTCCGCGAAGGACGTCGGCCGGGCCGCCAACCCCACCGCCGCCGCCACCGCGACCGGCGGCCAGGCCGCCGCGACGCTCTCCGGCTTCGGACTCAACCTCAACCTGGCGCCCGTCCTCGACGTCTTCCGCACCCCCGGCGACTTCGCCGACAGCGCCCAGCGCTCGTACAGCACCGACCCCGCGGTCGTGGGCAAGCTCGGCTCCGCGTTCATCAAGGCCCAGCAGGGCGCCGGCGTCGCCGCCACCGCCAAGCACTTCCCCGGCCTCGGCAGCGCCCCCGCCGGAGCCAACACCGACGAGGAACCCGTCACCCTGAACGTCTCGGCGGACCAGCTGCGCACCGTCGACGAACGCCCCTACCAGGACGCGGTCGCCGCCAACGTCAAACTGGTGATGCTCTCCTGGGCGATCTATCCGGCCCTCGACCCCGGCACCCCCGCCGGGATGTCCGGCACCATCGTCCGCGACGAACTCCGCGACCGCCTCCACTTCCAGGGCGTCACCGTCACCGACGCGCTGGAGGCCAAGGCACTCGACCCCGTCGGCGGCACCGGCAAGCGTGCGCTCGCCGTCGCGGACGCCGGAGTCGACCTGATCCTGTGCTCCGCCCGCGACGTCAACCAGGGCGACCAGGCCGCGACGGCCCTGGCGGGCGCGCTGGACTCCGGGGGCCTGGACCGGGACGCGTTCACCGCCTCCGCGAACCGGGTGGACGCGCTGCGGGACTCGCTCAAGTAGCGGGCGGCGTAGGCGGGTTCAGCGTTCGGTGGAGGGCAGGTGTCCGGCTGCGAGGCGGCGGCGGAGCTCGCGGAGCTGCTCGTCCGAGGCCGGCGGCGCGGACGGGACCGGAAGGATTTCCTCCCGGCCGTCGTCCGGAAGGTCCGACCAGGCGGGGAGACGGCCGGTTGCCTCGCGGTGCAGGATGGCGAGTCGGCGGCGGGCCGTCGGTGTCGACGGCGGGTTGCGCTCGGGATCGGGCCAGACCAGCAGCTTGAGACGGCGGGCCGGGTCGCGGAACTGCCGTTCGAACGCTTCGAGTTCGGGCCAGGTCAGCGCGTCGTCCAGGAAGTTCCACCGGCCGACCTGGGCCGCGTGCATCCAGTCGTGGTACGCCTTGGCGAAACGGCGGCGGATCGTCAGGTCGGTCGGGTAGCTCGACACCAGGCCGCGCAGCCGCCGCCGGGCCAAGTCGTCCCGGTGCTCGCGCAGGTCGGTGTCGACCTTGGCCAGGGTGGACTCGATGCTCACGGCCCGGATCATTGCCGCCCGGGGGCGGCTGGTCAACTGAGTTGGTGCAGGACCAGCGCGATCAGGGCCGCGCCGGCGGCGACGAGCAGCGTCAGGCGGAAGGCGGCGACGTACATCGGCATTCCGGGCGGGGGTGGCGCGAACTTGGGCCGCGGTGACGGCTGTTGGGGCGGGACCGGGGGCGGGGGCGGGTTCGTCGTTGCCGCGTCGTCCGGGTGGTCGGGCCAGGTGGGTGGGGTGCCGGTGGCCTGGTGATGGAGGGCGGCGAGTCGGCGGCGGGCGAGCGGGGTCGGCGGCGGGTTGTGCTCGGGGTCGGGCCAGCGCAGGACGGCCAGCCGGCGGGACGGGGCGCGGAAGCGGCGTTCGAAGGCGAGGAGTTCGTCCGTGGTGAGCGATTCGTCCAGGTAGTTCCACCGGCCCGACTCGTCGAGGTGGCCGATCCGGCGGTAGTGCTCGGCGAGGTGGTGGCGGAGCGCCAGGTCGGTCGGGCGGCTCGTCAGCAGGCCGAGCAGACGTTGGCGGGCCAGGTCGGGGCGGCCCTCGCGGGCGTCCTTCTCGGCTCTGGCCAGGGTGGATTCGGTCATTTGGTGGACGCTTTCACAGGAACCGGCGGACGGTGGTGATCGTGCCGATCACGGCCGGGGAGAGGAGGGCGGCGGCGGTGATCAGGCAGGTGGGGAGCAGGAAGCCGCGGGGTTCGGGCCCGGGGACCCGGTCCTCCGGGGCGATGTACGGATCGGTCCAGGTGACCGGGCCGCCGTCGCCGCCGGCGGCGGACTCGCGGAGGGCGGGCTCGCGGAGGGCGGGCTCGCGGAGGGCGGTAAGGCGGGCGCGGGCCGTCCCGGTCGGGGCGTGGTCCTCGGGGGCGCGCCGGCAGAGGGCGATCATCCGGCGCAGCGGATCCGGGTGGCGGGCCTCGAATGCCGCGGTCTCCGCCGGGTCGGCGGACTCGTCCAGGAAGTTCTGGCGCCCCGCCTCGGCCGGCTCGAGGTGCAGGCGGTACACGGCGGCCGGCCGGTGGCGCGCCGTCAGGTCGGTCGGGTGGTCCGCGATCAGGCTGCGCAGCCGCTGCCGGGCCATCGGGACGCGGCCGGCAGCCAGATCGGCGTCGGCGCGGGCGAGGGTGGCTTGCAGGGGCATGAGGGGATGCTGGCCGAGTGACGGCGGGGCGGTCAACTCGGTTTCTGTGCAGGTCAGCGGGTGGACCGCGGGTTGGTCGGGTGGTGCGGGGGCGCTCGGGGAGCGGTGGTGCGGGGGTGCTCGGGGAGCGGTGGTGCGGCGGTCAGTGGCTGGAACGCAGGTTGAGCAGGATCACGCCGGCGATCACCAGGGCGATGCCGCACCACTGGAGACGGCCCAGCGACTCGCCGAAGAAGGTGGCGCCGATGGCCGCGACCGCGGCCGTGCCCGCGCCGGACCAGACCGCGTACGCGACGGAGACCGGTATGTGCTTGAGGGCGCGGCCCAGCAGGTAGAACGACAGCACGTAGCCGACGGCGACGGCGAGGCTCGGCCACAGGCGGGAGAAGCCGTCGGTGAGCTTGAGCAGGCTGGTGGCGCAGACCTCGCTGGCTATCGCGAGGGCGAGCAGCAGATACGGCATCAGGACGCCGGGGCGACGGTGAGGGAGCCGAGGAGCGCGAGGTCCGCGCGCTCCAGGCTGTCCAGCACGGTGATGCCGTCGCCGGCCGGGATCGGGACGGTGGACGGCACCGCGAGGACGGCGCAGCCGGCGGCGTGCGCGGAGGCGACACCGGTCGGGGTGTCCTCGACGGCGACGCAGGCGGCCGGGTCAAGGCCGAGACGGTCGGCGGCGGCCAGGTACGGGTCCGGGGCGGGCTTGGTGCGGGGGGTGTCCTCGGCGGCGAGAGTGGTGGCGAACCAGTGCGGGCCGAGAGCGCTCAGCACGAGATCGACGACGCGGCGCGGGGACGCGGAGACCAGGGCGGCCGGGATCCGGGCCTCCTGGAGCGCGGCGAGCAGGGCGAGGGCGCCCGGGCGGGGCACGATCTCGGCCTCGACCTTGGCGGCGAAGGTGTTGTTCAGGTGCTCGACGAGGTCGGACTCGGCGCGGGCGGTGTGGCTGGTGCGGTGCAGGTGGGCGGCGGTGTGCTCGACGGCCTGGCCCAGGACGTCCGGCAGGTCGGCGTCGGTGAGGGTGAGGTCGAGCTCGGCGGCGAGTTCGGCCGCAGCCTGCCACCAGAGGTGCTCGGTGTCGACCAGGGTGCCGTCCATGTCGAACAGGACGGCGGCGGGGTGGGTTGCAGGCATGGCGGTACCTTACGTGGCTCATCGGGCAACGCGACGTGTCGCGGTGCGAGGTGACGCGGTGCGGGGCGGCAGGTGGTTGTCGGCGAGCGGCTGCGGCTCGTTGCCTTCCGCTTCGCGCAGTTCCACGCGCCCCTGCGGGGCGCGGAACTCTTGGGGGCGAGGAACGGAGAGGGCGCTACGGGGCGGCAAGTGGCCGTCGGCGAGCGGGTTTTGAGTTGGTGCCTTCCGTCTCGCGCAGTTCCCCGCGCCCCTGCGGGGCGCGGGATTTCAGCGGCGCTGACCTTCGCGGCGCTGACCTTCGCGGCGCGGGACTTCGGAGTGCTGGGCTTCCTGCCCGGAGGGCAGCGATTCCCCGGCGGGGCGTCAGGACGCCCGGTCGACGAGGACGGGGCGGGTGGGGAGGGTGAGGGTGGCGTGGGTGCCGAGGGGGAGGGTGGCGGCGGTTTCGGTGGGGAGGTCGGACTTGATTTCGGTGCCGTCGGGGAGGCGGACGGTGAGGCGGGTGACGGCGCCGAGGAAGGAGGCGGCAATGACCTGGGCGGGGCCGTCCGTCGCGGGGGTGAGCTGGACGTTCTCGGGGCGGACCAGGACGTGCAGGTCGCCGTCGGCGGGGAGGGTGCCGTCGACGGGGTGGCGGCGGCCGAGCACCTCGACCTGGCCGTCGGCGGTGCGCACGCACGGGATGCGGCTCATGGTGCCGACGAACTCGGCGACGAACGCGGTGGCCGGCCGGGAGTACAGCTCGGAGGGCGTCGCGCACTGCTCGAGCCGGCCGGCGCGCAGGACGGCGACCCGGTCGGCCATCGAGAGGGCCTCTTCCTGGTCGTGGGTCACGAACAGGGTGGTGATGCCGAGTTCCTGCTGGAGGCGGCGGATCTCCTCGCGCAGCGAGAGGCGGACCTTGGCGTCGAGGGCGGACAGCGGCTCGTCCAGGAGCAGGACGCGCGGCTGGAGGGCGAGCGCGCGGGCGAGGGCGATGCGCTGCTGCTGGCCGCCGGACATCTGGTGCGGGTAGTGGTCGGCGCGCTGCGGCAGGCCGACGAGTTCGAGCAACTCGTGGGCGCGCTTGCGGCGTTCGGCCTTGGCGGCGCCGCGCATGCGGAGGCCGAAGGCGACGTTGTCGGCGGCGGTGAGGTGCGGGAAGAGGCTGTAGGACTGGAACACCATGCCGGCGTCGCGCTTGTGGGCGGGGATCCGGGTGATGTCCTCGCCGTCGACCAGGACCTCGCCGGAGTCGTGGGTCTCGAACCCGGCAAGGATGCGCAGCGCGGTGGTCTTGCCGCAGCCGGACGGGCCGAGCAGGGCGAGGAGTTCGCCCGGGTTGACCGTGAGGTCGAGGCCGTCGAGGGCGGTGGTGGCGCCGAACTGCCGCCGCAGCGAGCGGAATTCGACGGTGGCGCTGGTGCCGGTGGCTGCGGTGGGGGCGGCGGTGGCGGTGCTCATGGGTGGTGGTCTCCGGGGAGGCTCAGGAGGCGGTGGCGGTCTTGTGGCGGCGCTCGCGGCCGGCGGCGGCCAGCAGGAGCAGCAGCACCCAGGTGATCAGCAGGCTGAGCACGGACACCGCGACGGACATCTGGCCCTGGCTGTTGCCGACCGAGTAGATCCACACGGCGAAGGGCTGGTAGCCGAGGATCGAGGCGGTGGTGAACTCGCCGAGGACCATGGCCAGGGTGAGGAAGGAGGCGTTCAGCAGCGCGCCGCGCAGGTTCGGCAGGATCACCTGGACGACGGCCCGCGGCCAGCTCGCGCCGCAGTTCCGGGCGGCCTCGACCAGGGTGCGGACGTCCACGGCGCGCAGGCCGGAGTCCAGGGCGCGGTAGGCCAGCGGCAGCGCCATCAGCACGTACGCGATCACCAGGACCAGCGGGAACTCCGGCTGCTGGATGAACACGAAGGTCTGGAAGAACGGGGTTTCCATCAGGTAGTCCGGGCCCCAGCGGAGCACGCCGATCAGGCCGGCGGTCAGCGCGACCGGCGGCACCACCAGCGGCAGGGTGCAGACGATTTCGAGCACCGGGCGGAGTTTCGGCGAGCCGAGCCGGACGGCGATCATCGCGGGCACCAGCAGGAGCAGCAGCACCACCACGGTGACGGCGGCGAGCTCCAGGGTGAGCAGCAGGCTGTCGGTGAAGCCGGGGGCGGACAGCAGGCCGGTGTAGGCGTCGAAGGTGATGCCGCCCCGGTTGTCGATGGAGAACCACACCGACGCGGCCATCGGGATCAGGAAGTACAGGCCGGCCAGCAGCAGGACCGCCCCGCGCCAGACCCGCAGACGGGAGATCAGCTGAGCCATCGGGCACTCCGGCGCTGGAGGGGCAGGTAGACGGCCATCACCAGGACGGCGACGATGATCATGTCCAGGCTGAGCGCCAGCGCCAGGTTGCCCTGGCCGGTCAGCACGTTGCCGGACAGCGCGTCGGCGATCTGGCGGCTGATCAGCGGCACGGTGGCGCCGACCATCGCGGCGGCGGTGGCGTACGCGGCGAACGCCGAGCCGAACAGCAGCACGAAACCGCCGAGCAGCGACGGGAACAGGATCGGCAGGGCGACGTGCCGCCAGTACTGGAGGCTGGTGGCCCGGTTGTTCTGGGCGGCCTCGCGCCACTGGACCCGCAGGCCCTCCAGCGCGGGGGTGATGGTGAGCACCATCAGCGGAACCAGGAAGTACAGGTAGGCGACCGTCAGGCCGGTGAAGCTGTACAGCGACCAGCCGTGGTCGGTCAGGTGGAACATCTTGGTCAGCTCGCCGGCGTTGCCGAGGGTGGCGACGAAGGCGAACGCCAGCGGCAGGCCGCCGAAGTTGGCGAGCACGCCGGAGGCGGTCAGCACCGCTTCGCGCAGCACCCGGAACCGGGAGGTGAGCACCGCCTGGGCGATCGGCACGCCGACCGCGGTGGCGATCAGGGCGGTGAGCGCGGACAGTTTCACGCTGGAGACCAGCGCCGTCCAGTAGGCGCCCTGCACCGAGTCGGTGAGGTTCGCGGTGGTGAACGAGCCCGCGCCGGTCTCCGCGTCGCTGGAGACGGTGAACGCGCCCGTGACGATGGCGATGGCCGGCAGGCCGAAGCCGATCAGGAAGAAGGCCAGCAGCGGGACGGTGGCCAGCCAGGACTTGCCGCGCAGCAGGCGGCGTCCGGCGGCCCCAGGGGTGGAGTTCAGCGGGGTGGGGGCAGGGGAGGTGATGGCGGTGTCGGTGGCCACCGGGCCGCCGCTGAGGTCAGCGGCGGCCGGGGCCGGCACCGGGGTGGGAGCCGTGGTCATGTCGGTGATCAGCCCGCGATCGCCTTGGCCCAGTTCTCGGTCACGACCTTCTTGGCCGCGTCGATCTGCTCCGAGCTGGGGAAGGTGGTGAACGGCTTCTCGACGAGCGGCAGCTTGGCCGCCGCGGCGGCGTCCAGGGTGCCGTCCTTCTTCATCGCGTCGAACAGCGCCGGGGTGGCGTAGCCGCCCATGAAGCCGTTCTGGCCCTCGGCGGAGTACAGGTACTCCATCCACAGGCGGGCGGCCGCCGGGTGCGGGGCGTCCTTGTTGATGGCCTGGTTGTAGAACTGGGCGTAGGAGCCGTCCGAGGGGATCGACACCTGCCAGTCGACGCCCTTGCCCTTGAACTCGTCGGTGTAGCCGGCGTTCAGGTACGACCAGTCGATCGAGATCGGGGTCTCGCCCTTCTCGACGGTCGCCGGGGTGGACTCGACCGGGTTGAAGTTGCCGGACTGCTTCAGCTTGGCGAAGAAGTCGATGCCGGGCTGGACGTTGTCCAGCGAACCGCCGTTGGCCAGCGCCGCCGCGTACACGCCGCCGAACGCCGAACCGGACTTGGTCGGGTTGCCGTTCAGCGCGACCTGGCCCTTGTACTCGGGCTTGAGCAGGTCGGCGAAGGTCTTCGGGCAGTTGGCGACCTTCTTGGCGTCGCAACCGATCGAGACGTAGCCGCCGTAGTCGTTGACCCGCAGGCCGGCCGCGTCCTTCATGGTGTCCGGGATCTTGTCGAACGACGCGACCTTGTACGGGGCGAGGATGCCCTCCTTGGCGGCGGACAGCGCGAACGCCGAACCCAGGTCCAGGGTGTCGGGCGCGCGGTCCTGGCCCTTGCGGGACTTGACCGCGTTGATCTCGTCCTGGCTGGAGCCGTCCGGGTTCTCGTCCTCGATCTCGATGCCGTACTTCGCCTTGAAGTCGTCCATCAGCTTGCCGTAGTTGGCCCAGTCGCGAGGCAGGGTGATGACGTGCAGCTTGCCCTCCTTCTTCGCGGCGGCCACCAGGCCGTCCATGCCACCGAAGTCGGCCAGCGAGGTGGCGGTCTTGGCGTTGCCCGAACCGCCCTTGGCGTCACCGGACTTGGCGGCCTGGCCGGCGGAGCCGCAGGCGGAGAGGGAGAGCGCGGCAGCGGTCAGCACGGCCGCGAGGGCGGCGGCGCGGTGGCGGTGCACGGTCACGGGAGGGTCTCCTGAAGGAAGTGGAGCTGCAGAGATCACAAGAGGTGTTCGGTGCGCGGCGCGGGATGTGTCGGGTAGTGACACGTGTCGGGTCCTGGCCAAGTTGGCCAGCCAACTTCCGTCGCCCGAGGTAAGTACGCCCGAGGCCGGTGACGGGAAAGTGAACGGACGGCCCAGCGCAGGGGGCGGCTGTCGGAACGGTCGCGCCCGGCGCCGGACGCTGCGGTGACAGCGGTTACAGTCAATGGTGTACGCGCGATCACAGCGCGGACACGGCCCAATCTCCTTACCAGGCAAGGGAAATCGACGCACGTGGCATCCGACCAGGACAGCGCCGCCGGCTCGCTCTACCGCAAGGTGGCCGCCGACCTGCGCGAAGCGATCACCTCCGGCTCGTTCGGCGACGCCGGACGACTGCCGGCGGAGGGCGCCCTCGCCGAGCAGTACGGCGTCTCCCGCGGCACCGTCCGGCAGGCCCTCGCCCTGCTGCGCGCCGACGGACTGGTCACCTCCCGCCGCGGCACCCGCCGGGTCGTCCTCGGCAGCGCCCGCGTGCAGTCCTTCTCCGAACTGCTCTCCTTCACCCACTGGGCCCGCTCCATGGGCGAAGAACCCGGCGGCCGACTGGAATCCATCGTCCGCCGCCCCGCCGACGCCGCCGAACGCGAACAACTGCGCCTCGAACCCGGCACCGAGGTCTACGCGATGCTCCGCCTGCGCACCCTCTCCGGCACCCCCGTCATGGTCGAACGCACCGTCTACCCGCCCCGGGTCGGCGAACTCGTCGCCCAACTGCCCCCCGACGCCGTCTCGCACACCGAACCGCTGCGCGAACACGGCATCCTGTTCAGCGACGCCGACCACACCATCGACGTGGTCGGCGCCAACGCCGACGACGCCCGGCTGCTCGGCTGCCGGCGGGGCAGCCCGCTGCTGCGCGAGAAGCGCCGCACCACGGACCCGACCGGCACGCCGGTGGAATGGTCGCAGGACCGGTACCTGCCCGGGACGGTGGCCTTCTCCATCCACAACTCCCTTGCCTCGTCGGCACTTTCGCGGCACGCGCGGGAGAACGACTGATATTCGGATGCCTGCGGCTCCGCTCGCGGGGCACTATCGGCGGATGACCGACATCACCCGCATCAGCCCCGCCGAACTCCACCCCACCGCCGGCTACGCCCACATCACCATCACCGAGACCGGCCGCACCGCGCACCTGGCCGGGCAGTGCCCGCTCGACCGCGACGAGCTTCTGGTCGGGGAGGGCGACCTGTTCGCCCAGATCGACCAGGTGGTGGCCAACTCGCTCGTCGCCCTGGCCGCCGCCGGCGTCGGCCCCGAGCGGGTGGTCCGCTCGGTGATCTACGTCGTCAGCGACCGGAGCGAGGAGCTGGGGGCCGCCTGGAAGCACCTGCAGGACGGCCCGCTCGCCCCCGCGTTCGCCACCGCCAGCACGCTGCTCGGCGTCGCCGCGCTGGGCTACCGCGGGCAGTTGGTGGAGATCGACCTGACGGCGGCGCTGGCCTAGCGAGCCGGCGCGGCGGCCTCGTCCTGGCGCGGGCGCGGGCGCCTCGCGCTGGTGGCGCGGCCGCTCGCACGCGTCGCGGCGACCGTCGCGTTCCGGGTGGCGGTGGGCTCACCCCCAGGGCGTCGTCCCGGGGGTGGACCGGACGCTGCCGCGTACGCCCGCACGGTACGTCAGTGGGCTGACGCACCGTCAGGTCCGGAGCCGCAAGATGGAGTTGTCGCCGTCCGGGCCGCTTCCCGGCCGCCCGCCTCGGTCAGGACAGAGCTCCCATGTACCGCACCGCACTGCGCAATCTGCTGGCCCACAAGGGCCGACTGCTGATGACAGCGCTGGCCATCATGCTCGGGACCGCCTTCGTGGCCGGCAGCATGGTCTTCTCCGACACCGTCGACCAGGCCACCCGGAACAGCTACTCGACCAGCTTCGACGACCTGTCGGTGATGGTCTCCGACCCGGCGGCGTCGGCCTCTGGCGGCTTCCGCGGCCAGCGGAGCTCGGCCCAGCTGAACGAGGAGACCGTCGCCAAGGTCGCGGCGCTCCCCGGGGTGGCGAAGACCCGGGCGGTGGTCAGTGACTTCACTGGCGTCGCCGACAAGCAGAACAAGCTGATCGGCCCGGCGTGGAGCGCCAGGTCCGCGAACTTCGTGCCGGACGCCTCCGGCAACGACCCGCGCTACCCGATGGTCCAGGGCCGCGGCCCGCGCGCCACCGGCGAGATCGCCCTCGACCGGAAGACCGCCGAGTCCGGCGGTTACCAGGTCGGCGACACCGTGCGGATCGCCACCAACGGCCCGGCCGTGGACACCCGGCTGACCGGAATCTTCACCACCACCGACCCGATGGTCGCCGGCGGCGGCTCGCTGACCCTGCTGGACACCGCCTCCGCGCAGCAGGCGCTGCTGACGCCCGGCCAGTTCAGCAGCATCGAGGTCACCGCCGAGCCCGGCGTCTCCGCCCAGGCGCTGCGCGAGCAGATCACGCCGGTGGTGGCGTACAGCAAGCGGTTCACCGTGCAGACCGCCGAGCAGCTGCGGACCGCCCAGTCCGAGATGATCTCCCGCCGCACCCACAGCCTGGGGCAGGTCCTCCTCGCTTTCGCCGCGGTTTCGCTCTTCGTCGGCATCTTCATCATCGCCAACACCTTCACCATGCTGATCGCCCAGCGGACCAAGGAATTGGCGCTGCTGCGCGCGATCGGTGCCGCTCGGTCCCAGGTCACCGGGTCGGTGCTGGCCGAGGCCGCGCTGATCGGCCTGGTCTCCGCGGCGGGCGGCCTGCTGGTCGGCATCGGCGTCGGCGCCGGCCTCCAGTGGGGCCTGAAGTCGGTCAACCGGGGCATGCCCACCGGCTCGGTGGTCGTCTCACCGGGCACCGCCGTCACCGTGCTGGCCGTCGGCGTGCTGGTCACCGTGGTCTCCGCCCTGCTGCCCGCCGTCCGGGCCTCCCGGATCGCGCCGGTGGCCGCGATGAGCAGCGGCGACCGGCCTGCCACCCCGAGGAGCCTGCTGATCCGCAACAGCATCGGCGGGCTGATCACCGCCCTCGGCCTCGGGCTGATCACGCTCGGCATCGTGTCCGACCACAGCAAGCAGCAGTTCATTCGGTGGGGTGCGCCGCTCGCCGCGATCGGGATCCTGATCCTGCTGCCGCTGCTCTCCCGTCCGGCGATCGGCCTGGCCCGCCCGGTCCTGGTCCGGCTGTTCGGCACCCCCGGCAAGCTGGCCGCACTGAACGCGGTACGCAGCCCGCGCCGCACCGCGGCCACCGCCGGCGCGATTGCCATCGGCCTCACCCTGGTCACCGCGATGACCGTGGTCGGCGCCTCGGTGACCGACGTGACCGCCCGATCCGTGGACGGCGCGGTCAAGGCCGACCTCGCCGTCGCCATGACCAACGGCCGAGGACTGTCCGCCCAGGTCCCCGCGGACATCGCCAAGGTGCCGGGCGTGACCTCGGTCAGCGCCGTCACCTCGGTGAACGCCAAGGTGAACGGCAACCCGCACACCGTCGAGGGCCTGGACGCGGACACCTTCGACCAGCTGGTCAAGCTGTCCATGACGGCCGGCTCCGCCGACACCCTGAAGCAGGGCCGGCTGCTGATCGACGCCGGCCTGGCGAAGAGCGAGGGCCTCGAGGCCGGCTCGACCGTCAAGATGAGCAACCCCGACGGGACGGAGAGCGCGCTGACCGTCGGCGGCGTCTTCGAGAACAACCAGCTGCTCTCCCCGGTCCTGCTCGCCAACTCCGTGATCGCCGCGCACAACCCGCAGCCCTTCATCGTCCAGGCACTGGTCAAGGGCACCAACGGGCCGACCCGGGAACTCAAGCAGGCCATCGCCACCGCCACCGGGAACAACCCGGTGATCGTGATCCGCGACAAGCAGGCCATGGCGGACGACTACAGCTCCACCGTGAACGCCACGATGAGCCTGCTGTACGTCATGCTCGGCATGTCCGTGCTGGTCGCGGCCCTCGGCGTGGTCAACACCATGGCGATGTCCGTCTTCGAACGCAAGCGCGAGATCGGCCTGCTGCGCGCACTCGGCCTGGACCGGGCCGGCATCAAGCGGATGGTCCGACTCGAATCGGCGGTCGTCTCGGTCTTCGGCGCCGTGGTCGGCATGGCCCTCGGCAGCTACCTGGCCAAGGCCGCGGTCAGCACCCTGTCCGTCCCGCTGCCCGGCATCAGCACCGTGCTGCCGTTCGGGGAGCTGCTCCTGTTCCTGGTCTGCGCCGGCGCGGTGGGCACCATCGCCGGCCTCTGGCCCGCCCGGCAGGCTGCCGGGACGGACATCCTGCACAGCATCAACGCGGCCTGAACCGACCGTCCCTGACGGCCGGACGGACCACCGGTACTAGCTCCGGGACAGGACGGTGTCCGTCCAGCGGCGGAGCAGGGTGAGCAGGGCCGTGAGGCGGCGTATTCCGCCCGGGAAAGCGGGCAGGAGCAGGACGGCGGGCAGGCAGGCCACGGTCACCAGGATCATGGGAAGCAGGGCCAGGGCCACGACCACTGCGCGCTGGCAGGCGGCCAGCTGTCGGACGACTGCGGTGAACATCAATGCGCCTTTCGCTGCGGGGGGTTGAGGGTTTCTCCTAGTCTTCGACGCAGGCCGAGGGTTGCACCAGGCGCAACGGGTTGCCACTTCCCGGCAACGGCCGGGGAGGGGAGCCCGTGACGCTCGAACCGCAGGGCGGCGAGCCGGAAGTCGCTGCCTTCACGGCCTTCCTGGGGCAGCTGTTCCAGGCCCTGGGGATCTCGCTCACCCGCTACGCCGCTCGCTGCAACTACGACAAGGGCACTGTCTCGCGGTACTTCAGCGGGGTGCGGATCGCTCCGAAGGACTTCGTGGACGAGCTGCTGCGTCAAGTCGCCGAGACCACAGGGGAGTCGGTCACTTCCGAGGTGCAGGAACACGTCCACCGGCTGCGGATGGAGGCGTTGCGGGTGCGCAACGCCTCCCGGCACGAGGTCGAGGAACTGCGCGACCGACTGGGCGCCGCGGAACGCGAGTTGCAGTTGGCGGACGTGCGGGAACGGCACCTGCTGGCCTCGCTGGCGGCGACGGAGGCGCAGGCACAGCAGGCCGAACAGCGCTACCGGCAGCTGGAGGCGGACCGGGCCGCGGCGCGGTACGGGACCGGGCCGGGGGAGCTGGAGCGGTGGGCGGACGGGCCGGACACCGAGCATGCGCGCGAGGAACTGCGCGCATTGAAACGGGAGTTGGATCTGCTGCGGGCGGAGCTGGCGCGCGCCCAGGAGTTGCGGCACGACGCGGAGGAGCAGTGCGTCCGCCTGGAGGCCCGGCTGCTGGCCGCCGAGGCTGCGCTGGTCACCCAACGGGCGCGCCACGAACGGGAGTTCAAGTACCGGGCGGAACTGGAGTCGCCGGCGGCGGTGCTGACGCGGGAGTTCGGCCGCAGGGTTGGCACCACCGTGGACCGGGACACCACGATCACCGAGCTGTGCGAGGTGTTCGTGCCGGGCTGGGCCGACCTGGCCACGGTCTACCTGCGGACCGAGTTCGTCGACACCCTCGCGGAGGACGAACTGCCGCGGCGCAACAGCAGGTTTCGGCTGGCCGGTCACGCCGGGGACAGCGACGGCCTGCTCGGGGTCTCGCCGCGGATGGGCGCGGTGCTGAGCATCGGGCCCGGCACCCCGGTCGGGCGCGCCCTGCAGGACGGCGAACCCGTCCTCACGCTGGTGGACGAGGGTCACGAACCCGGCCCGGAATCGTCGGTGCTGGCCCTCCCGCTGACGGTCCGGGGGCGGGTGTTCGGGGTGCTGCAACTGTTGCGGACGTCCGGCCGGGTGCCGTTCGAGTCCGCCGACGTTCCGCTGCTGCGCGGACTCGCCGAACGCGGGGCGCTACTGCTGGACAGCGCGCGGCTGCACCAGGCGGAGGCACGGCTGGCGGAGGCCCTCCAGCGTTCGATGATCCCGTCCCGCCCACCGCGGATCGCCGGTGTGCGGACCGCCCACCGCTACCTGCCCGGCGACCGCAGGGCCGGGGCGGGCGGCGACTGGTTCGACGTCGTCCAACTGACCGGCAACCGGGTCGCCCTGGTGGTCGGCGACGTGATGGGCCACGGCCTGGAAGCCGCCCAGACGATGAGCCGGCTCCGGGCGGGGGTGCAGGCCTTCACCCTGCTCGACGTACCGCCCGCACAACTGCTACGGCACCTCGACGACTTGGTCCTGCGCCTCGGCGTCGCTCAGCTGGCGACCTGCCTCTACCTGGTGTACGACCCGATCGCCCGCCGCTGCGAGGTGGCCTCGGCCGGCCACGCGCCGCCGCTGCTGCGCCATCCCGACGGCACCGTCGAGTGGCTCGCCGTGCCGCCCGGCCTCCCGATCGGCACCGGGGGCCTGCCGTTCACTGCCGTCGCCGTGGACGTGCCGGACGGCTCGATGCTGGTGCTCGGCTCGGACAGTCTGCTCCCGCTGCGTGACTACGAAGGGTTCGAGGAATTCGCCGAGCGCTGCGCCGAGTTGATCGGGCCGGATTCCGAACCGGAGTTGGTCTGCGAGAAGCTGCTGGCGGAACTGTCTTTGACGGCCCGCCGGGACGACCTTGCGCTGTTGGTGGTGGGACTCGACGGCATCCCCCTGGAACGGGTGGCGATCCACGTACTGCCGCAGCGCACCCGGGCGGCGAGGTACGCCCGGGGACTCGTCCGGGACCGGATCGTCGAATGGGGGCTGGAGATCGACCTCGACCTCGCCGAACTGCTGGCCGGTGAACTGGTCGCCGACGCCGTGCGGGTGTCCAGGCGACCGGTCGGTGTGCGGCTGGTGTGCACCGACCGGCTGCTGGTCGAGATCACCGACGACCACCACCAACTGCCCGTCCTGAAGGCGGCCGACCCGCTCGACGAGAACGCCGAACGCGGCCTGCTGATGGTGGCCCGGCTCGCCGACCGCTGGGGGGCCGAGCCCCGGGCGGGTGGGCGGACGGTGTGGTTCGAGCTGCGGCCCCGGGAGCGTTAGCCCGTCGACTTCCGTGGCCGCAGGCATGACTTTCGGCAGATTCGCAGGTGGGGGCGGCCCCCGTAGGGTCGTGGGCATGCGGATGAGTGGGGCGGCGCTGCCGGTGGTGGCGGCGGGGTGTGTCGGGCTGGGCGTCACGAGCCTGTGGTGGGTGCTGCCGGCGGTCGGGTTCTCGTTCCTGGCGGGGCTGCGGACGGAACGGGTGCGGTCGGCGGCGGTGGTGTTCGCCGTGCTGGTGGCGGGCGGGGTGCTGGTGGTCGGGTCGGTGCCGGCCTGGATCCTGTTGGGGCTGCGGTTCGTCGTGCTCGCCGTGTGCACGGGGATGGGGCCGTGGTTGCTGGGCCGGTTCTGGCGGCAATCGCAGGAGTTGGTGCGGGCCGGGTGGGAGCGGGCGGAGCGGCTGGAGCGGGAGCAGCAGTTGGTTGCCGAGCAGGCGCGGTTGCGGGAGCGGGCCCGGATCGCGCAGGACATGCACGATGCCCTCGGGCACGATCTCAGCCTGATCGCTCTGCGCGCCGGGGTGTTGAAGCTCGCCCCCGACCTTGCGGAGCCCCACCGGGAGGCGGCCCAGGAGATCCGGGCGGGTGCGGCCGCTGCCGTCGATCGGCTGGGCGAGGTGATCGGGATCCTGCGGGACGAGGGCGACGCGGGTCGCGGACCGGCCGACGCGGACATTCCGCACCTGGTGGCGGAGGCGGCCGCGGCCGGCCTGGCCGTCCGTTCGGAGATCACCGGTGAGCCGGACGGGTTTCCGCGCGCCACCGAGCACGCTGCGTACCGGGTGGTGCAGGAGGCGCTGACCAACGCGGCCAAGCACGCCCCGGGGGCGGGCGTCACCGTGGAGGTGGCGTACGCGTCCGAGGGTGCCCGGGTCAGGGTGGCCAACGGCCCGGCGCCCGTCGCCCCGGGAGTGCCGGCGGCGGGCGGTGGGCGTGGCCTGGTCGGGCTGGCGGAGCGGGTCCGGCTCGCGGGTGGGAGCTTCGCGCACGGTCCGGGAACGGACGGCGGGTTCGAGGTGGTGGCCGAGCTGCCGCGCCGTCCCGCCGGGCCCGTTCCGCCGGGGCCCGCCGCCCCGCCGTCGCCGGTGCGTGAACTGCGGCGCGCCCGGCGCAGGGTCGGCCGGACGCTGGCTGCCGTGGTGCTCGTCCCGCTGGTGACGGCCGTGCTGCTGACCGTGGCGCTGCGAGCGTGGACGCTGTACGTGGTCAGCCTGTCGGTGCTGGACCCGGAGGTGTACGCCACCCTCCAGGTGGGGCAGGACCAGGCCTCGGTCGAGCGGGTGCTGCCGGGCCACCGGTTGCCGTACCGGCCGCCGAACGGGTCGTCGACGCCCGCGCCGCCGCCGGGGGAGGGCGTTTCGTGCGTGCACTACGCCATCACCGCCCAGCTGTTCGTGGACCGGGCGGGCGACGCGTACCGGCTGTGCTTCCAGGACTCCCGGCTGGTCTCGCGCGACGTGCTCGTCTCCTGACCATTCCCCATACGTGCTGAACGACCGACAGGAGTTGCTGATGACACCCGCACCGATCCGGGTGCTGCTCGCCGACGACGAGCCGATGATCCGCGCGGGGCTGCGCGCCGTGCTCACCACCGACCCAGGCATCGAGATCGTCGCCGAGGCCGGGGACGGCCGGGAGGCCGTCGAGCTGGTCCGGCGTCACCGGCCGGACGTCGCCGTGTTGGACATCCGGATGCCGGGGACGGACGGCATCGCGGCCGCCGCCGAGAT
The DNA here is from genome assembly GCF_042873545.1 of Kitasatospora sp. NPDC004615. Taxonomy (NCBI): domain Bacteria; kingdom Bacillati; phylum Actinomycetota; class Actinomycetes; order Kitasatosporales; family Streptomycetaceae; genus Kitasatospora; species Kitasatospora sp. NPDC004615. Next base: position 141,703 of record NZ_JBIALQ010000009.1, on the reverse strand, counting down.
CCGTCGCAGCGGCCTGGCCACCGGGGTGCTGATGCTGACCACCTTCGGCGAGGACGACTACATCCTGCGCGCGCTCAGCGGGGGCGCGAACGGCTTCCTGATCAAGTCCGGCGAGCCCGAGGAACTGCTCGCCGGGGTGCACGCGGTGGCCGCCGGGGCGGCCTACCTCTCACCGAAGGTGGCCGCCCGGGTGGTCGCCCACCTGGCCGCCACCGGGGCCGGTGGCCCCGCCGACCGGCGTGCCGGAGCCCGGGAACAGGTGGCCGCCCTGACCGTCCGGGAACGGGACGTGCTGACGCTGATCGCGGCCGGACTGTCCAACGGCCGGATCGCCCGCCGGCTGGGCGTGGTCGAAGGCACCGTGAAGGCCCATGTGAGCTCCATCCTGGCGCGGTTGGGGGTGGCCAACCGGGCGGCGGCCGCCGTCCTCGCGCACGAGGCCGGGCTGACCCTCGGCGCGAACTGCGCGGGCGGTCCGCGGGACTGAGGCGGGCGGGGCGGACAGCAGCCACCCGAGCACCGGCACCCCGGTCAGGGCCGACACGGCGCGGGTGGCCGCCGGCCGCAGGGCGAGGACCACGGCCGCCGTGACCGTTCCGCCGAGGGCGGCGCCGGCGAGCACGTCGTGCGGGTAGTGCACCCCGGCAGCCACCCGCAGCGCGGCCGTGGCCCCGCCGACGGGGACGGCCAGCAGCGCCCAGCGCGGGCGCAGCAGGACCAGCCCCGTCGCCAGCGCGACCGCCAGGGTGGCGTGGTTGCTGGGGAACGACCAGTCACCGGGCGGCGGGCAGTCGCCGACCGCCGTGCCGGGCAGCCCGGTCAGTGCCCGGCAGGGCCGCTCCTCGTCGAGGAGCACCTTCAGCACCTCGCTCGTCCCGTAGGCCAGCACCGTGCCGAGCCCGACCAGCGCCACCCCCGCGACCACCCGGGCGGCCCGGCGGGCCCGGGCCGTCCACCAGCAGTACGTCAGCAGCAGCCCCAGCACCAGCAGCCCGGCCTCGGTGGCCGGCTCCAGCAGCGCGGCCACCGCGTGCGGGGCGTCGCCGACGGCCTCCGCCACCCGGCGGTAACCGTCGGCCGACCACCGCGCCGGTTCCGTTCCGCCTTGCTTCGGCGCCAGCAGTACCACCGCCCCGGCCCCCGCGCTGAGCACGGCCGCGGCGAGGACGGGCCTGGCCCCCGTCCCGGATTTCCTGTGCGTGTACGTCATGGTCCGGACGGTACGAGCCGGGGTGCCCGTGTGGCCCGGCCCGAAAGTCAACCGGCACCCCTGACGATGGTCAGGGTTGACACAGTCTGTCAGCTCATCAACTCCAGGAGCAGCGGCCGGAATTCGGCGAACGCCGGGGTGCCGACCGCGGGGTCCTTCGCGGCCTCGTCCCAGCGGCGGACGGTCACGGCGTCGGTGGCGAACGGGCCGGCGGCGAACTCCTCGGCCTCGGTGGGCGTCATCGGGCCGCCCTGGAGGCCGAGGGTGTGGACGGAGGCGGGGGAGAGCTTGGCGAAGTAGTCGGGTTCGGCGGTGCAGAGGTAGCGCTTGGCGGGGACGTGCAGGCGGACGGGCTCGGTGACGGCGGTGGGGAAGTACCGGGAGAGCCAGCCGGCGGCGGTGTCGCCGTGGCGGTTGTCGGTGCCGGCCATCAGCTTCAGGCCGCTGCCGCGGAAGTGGCCGATGTCGTGGAGCAGCGCGGCGGCGACCAGCGCGGGCGGGGCGCCGGCCGTCCGGGCCAACTGGCCCGCCTGGAGCATGTGTTCGGCCATGGTGACGGCCTCGCCGAGGTACTCGCCGGCGCCCTCGCCCGCGAACAGGGCCTCCAGTTCGTCGAGCGCGGCGACGTTGCGGCGCAGCACGGAGAGGGTCGAGGAGAGCGAGTCGAGGTCGGCGTAGCAGCCCTGGAGGTGGCGGCCGCCGGCCTGTTCGAAGGCGGTGCGGGCGTGCAGCAGGCGGGTGTTGTCGAAGATCAGGCAGTCGCCCGGGCCGAGCCGGAACTCGAGCTGGAGTTCCGGGCGGAGGGTGATCGCCGCGAAGCGCCGGTACGCGGCGTAGAAGGCGTCGAGCTCCGCGCCGTCGAGCGTCCGCAGGGTGTCGATGGAGCGGTTGTTGAAGCGGATCTCGCGGATCGCGCCGCGCGGGTCGAGCCCGATCATCGGCAGCTCGGCGGCCAGGTCGGCGGTGCGGTCCCGGTAGCGGAACGGCACCGGGGTGCGGGCGAGCAGCGCGAACGCCTCCGGGTCCTCCTCGCGCAGCAGCGCGGCGGCGCGGAAGCCGTCCACCAGGCCCGAGTCGCCGCCGGCGGCCTCGTTGCGCAGGCAGTGCAGCAGCTGGAGGGTGGGGACGGGGTCGCGGTACGGGTTGTCGGTGTGCGGGGCGATGGCGGCGTCGGTGAACGCGAAGTTCACCGCGTCGGGCTCCACCCGGACGTCGAACAGCTCGCCGTAGTTGGTGTCCCGCACATACCCGAACGTCCTTGCCACGGCGAGGACTTGACGCTCCTCCACCGGGACGCCGCGGAGCACCGCGAAGCCGGAGCGGCGGACGGCGGAGAGGACGGCGGTCCTCTCCTCCGGGTCGGACAGGTAGCTCGACCAGTCGGCCTCGGGCAGGCCGCGGGCGAAGTCGGCGGCCTGCCACAGGCGCTTGCCGTGCTCGGTGCGGTGGTCGCCGGCCGCGTCCTCGGGCGCGTCCCAGCCGGTCGGGTAGTGCGAGCGGTGGCCGTCGGACCACACCACGCTCAGCCCGCTCTCGTCCCGGTGCGCCTCGGCGGCGGTCAGGCCGTCCGGCAGGTCGCCGATCTGGAACCGCTTCTGCCCGCTGCGCGGGTTGCGGCACTCGGTGCACGGACAGTTGTCGCGCAGCCAGAAGGGGTTGGGGACGGGCATGGGAGCAGCCTCCGGTTGTACAGACAACTTCGCGTGGCTGCTCAGCCAAGTCCGCGCTTGCGTACACCGGTTGCCCAGGCGGTGAACGGTCGGCCACCGGAAGCCGAACCCTGTCCGTGGGGGCCGCTAGCGTGCGAGGCATGACGCTGGACCTTGCCCGTGAGCTGCCCGCCGCCCTCGCCGACCGCGCCGCCGCCTGGCGGCTGATCGCCGACCTGGCCGCCTTCTGGGGTGCCCCGCTGATCCCGGACAGCGGCTGTACCGATGCCGAACTCGACGCCGCAGAGGCCCGGTTGGGGCTGCGCCTGCCCGCCGCGCTGCGCGAGGCATACCGGCTGATCGGCAACCGGCCCGACCTGACCAGCAACCAGGACACCCTGCTGCCACCGGACAAGCTCTACCTCGACCAGGACTGCCTGGTCTATCGCGTGGAGAACCAGTCCTGCGCCTACTGGGGCATCCCGCTCGCCGCCCTCGACCAGGACGACCCGCCGACCGTCGCCTGGCCGGACGTCGCACCGTCCGTGCAGGTGGAGCTCACCCCGTGGACGGCCGGCTTCTCCGCCGAGTGCCTGGGCATCCTGCTGGCCGAGCCGCTGTTCGACGACAGCGCGTTCGTGGACGGCGCCGAGGTCGACCCGAACGACCTGACCGGCTGGACGGAGCTGCCGCGCGTGCACGCACCCGGCGTGGACACCCGGTTCTTCGCGCGTCCGGACGCCCTGCTGATGATTCAGGATGGGGCGTGGCTGGCCGTGCGCGCGGTGGACGAGGAGGCCCTGGACGCGATCTGCGACGAGCTCCCGGCGGCGCTCTGACTCGAACACCGAGTCAGAGGCGGTGTGCCAGCCGCCAGGCGTCGAGCGCGGCCACCGTCCGCTGCCCGACGACGGTCGGTGCGAGCGTCGGCTTCAGCCGGGTCATCGCGTGGACGACGTCGACGAACGGGGAGTCCAGCAGGGCCCGCGCCACATCGTCCGCGTGCGGGTCGCCGTCCTGGACCAGGGTGAACCAGTCGCGGATGTTGGAGCAGGCGCGGTGGAAGGCGTCCAGGCGGCCCTTGACCAGGTCGCCCCGGTTGAGGCCGAACACCTCGATCGTGCGCCGGCCTTTCCGGGACCCGACGACCGGTTCGTACTCGCCGCTCCTCAGGAACAGCACCAGGTGGTCGGCGGGGTCCTCGGCGGTCGGGTCGATCAACAGGCAGGTGCCGTCTGTGTCGACCGGGTACGCGTCCCGCTTGGCGTTGCTGTTGCAGAAGGAGCAGGCGAAGAGGTGGTTCGGCCAGTCGAACGCCCGCAGCGGGGCGCTGTCGATCGGTTGGAAGTGGTCGATGCCGGTGCCCCGGCTGTCGTCGCAGTACATGCACCGGAGGTTGCCGCGGGCCATCGGTTCCAGGGTTCGGTGGATGTGCTGCTTGGGTGCCGCGGCCCGCTTCCAGTGGTCGCGGGCCGTTTTCGAGTCGCCGCCGGCCGCCGCCACGCGTCCGGTCCACTTGGTCAGCAACTGCGCGGACTCGGCCGGCAGGGGTGTGCGGGGGAGCGGGATCACCGGTCCGGCTCCAGCCTGGCGGACACCTCGGCCACCCTGCTGCTCAGTGAGCTCGTGAGTCGCTCGCCGAGTTCCTGGTACTCGGCGATCTCCTCGGCGGAGGCCGTTTCGGCGTACACCTTGCGCTCCAGCGCGACCAGCCGCCGGCGTTGCCCTTCGGCGCGGTTCGAGTAGGGCGTCTCCAGGCCGAACAGTTCCGAGAGCACGGCGTCGTCGCCGCTGCCGTAGACGACCCGGTGGTAGAGGTCATCGTCGACGACCACTGCGGGGTGCTGCTCGTCGACGCCCGGGAGGCGGATCAGGCTGCCCGGGTCGGCGGCCTGGCAGATGTAGGGGCTGTGGCTGGTGACGATGAACTGGATCGCCGGGAAGTGCTGCCGCAGCCAGTCGCCGATCTTGCGCTGCCAGGTGACGTGGAGGTGCGCGTCCACTTCGTCGATCAGCACCACGCCGGGCAGGTGGACCGCGATGCCTCCGCCGGGGATCGGCTGGGAGAGCAGGGTGCCGTAGGTGCTGTGGAGTTGGCGCACGATGTCGAGCACCAGCGCCACCACCGTTCGATAGCCGTCGCTCATCTCCCGCAGCGGGAAGCCCCGTCCGTTCCGGCCGTGCTCGCGGACCCACAGCCCGTCGGCCGTCACCCGCTGGATCTGGTACTGGTCCGGCAGCAGCCCGTCCTGGAGCAGGCCGAGCACCTTTGCGAGCAGTGCCGCCGCTCCGCCTGGCCGGTCCTCCTCCTCGTACGCCCGCAGCCGCAGGTCGATGAGCCAGGCCACGCCTTCGGCCAGCGAGGCGTCCTCGTGGAACAGCGTGGCCAGGCGACCTCGAGGCCCCTGATTGATCATCAGGCGCTGGGCCTCGCTGGACCCACCGGTGAGTCGCCGGAACGGGCCGTAGCCGGCGCAGAACCAGCCGAACGAGTTCTCCGCCCAGGGGCCCCGGGAGCCGCTCTTCGTCGTGCTGGGGAAGGCGCTCAGGGCGGGGCGGGCGGGGTGATCGGCGTCGGCGGGCGGAGGTGTCCAGCGCAGTCCCAGCGAGATGGGTCCCTGCGGGGTCTTGCCTGCTCCCGCGAAGCTGTCCAGCGGCGATTTGTGGGTCACCTCGATGTCCACCGCCCCCTGCCTGGCCCCGGTGGTCACCCACCCGGTGAAGTCCGGCACCAGGGCCTGGGCGACGCTCGGGCCGCTCACGGCCAGGGCGATCGCCTGGAGCACGGTGGACTTGCCCGAGCCGTTGCGTCCGGCCAGCACGGTCCAGCCGCTGCCGCCCGCCAGCGGCAGGTCCACGGCGCGCTTCCCGGTGAAGCCCTTCACGTTCCTGAGCTGGACTCTGGTGATGTACATCCGTGCTCCCTCGTCGTCCCGGACCGCCGCCGCAGGCTGTGGCGCAGCGTCAGATCGCCTGCTCCCAGGCCTCGGTGGCTGCCGCCACCGCTGCCGCGGCCGAGACGTCGGTGGCCTGGGCGAGGGCTTCCAGGGTGGCGATGACCGTTTCGGCGGTGGCGGCCGGGCCGTAGTGGTTGAGGCGGAGCATGGTGGTGGCGAGGGCGCCGCCGCCGGCCTGGACGGGCAACTGGGGGGCGTGGCGGCGGAGTTCGGCGGCGAGTTCGGTGGCGTCGAGGCCGTCGGCGGTGCGCAGGGTGGTGGCGACCGGGGCGGCGTGCTCGGCGAGGCGGACGTACGGGGTGAGGGTGCCGAGGGCGGTGGCGCCCGCGCGGGTGGCGGCGGCTGCGGCGCGGTGGCGGGCGATGACTGCGTCGAGGGTCTCGGCGGTGATCGCGTCCAGGCACTCCTCGAGTGCGAGCATCTCCAACTGGGCGGGGGCGTGGGGCAGTTGGGTGCGGCCGGCGTCGGTCCAGCGGGCCTTCCAGTCGAGCAGCGAGAGGTAGGAGCGGCGCGGCGCGGCCGGGTTGGCCTCGATCCGCTGCCAGGCCCGCTCGCTGACCGAGACGGCCGAGACGCCGGCCGGGCCGCCCATCGCCTTCTGGCCGCCGATCACGCACAGGTCGATGCCCCAGGCGTCGGTCAGCAGCGGCTCGGCGGCCACCGAGGCCACCGCGTCCAGCATCAGCAGCGCGCCGTGCTCGCGCACCACGGCGGCGATCTCGGCGACCGGGTTGGTGTTGCCGGTGGCGGCCTCGGCGTGCACCAGCGAGACGAAGTCGATCTCCGGGTTGGCGCGCAGCGCGTCCGCGACCTGCTCGGCGGTGACGGCGGCGTCGAACGGCGCGGCCAGGTCGACGACCTTGGCGCCCGCGTCGCGCAGCCAGCCGCCGAAGGTCTGGCCGTAGGGGCCGGTGATCACGTTCAGCGCGGTCGAACCCGGGTGCGCCGCGCCCTTGATCGCCGCCTCCAGCGGCAGCAGCGCCTCGCCCTGGGTGACGATCACGTCGGCCTCGGTGTGCAGCAGCGCCGCCACCTTGTCCTCGATCGCGGCGAACCGGTCGGCGGTCATCGGGGGAAGGTCGAGCAGCATGCGGGGAGGCCTTTCGGGCAACGGGGTTTCGCCGGGGCGACGAGGGGGTCGCCGTCGAACAGTGTGCCGCAGATCGCCCCGTGCGCCCGCACGGCTGCCGAGTACAGTGCCAGGCATGACAGACGGTGGGGTGCTGCACATCAAGGGCCGGGTACTGGTCGGGCCGGAGGACGTCCGGGACGAACTCTGGGCGGTGGACGGCCGGGTGACCTTCGCGCGGCCCGCCGCCGAACCCGCCGCCACCCTCACCGGCTGGGCGCTGCCCGGCCTGGTCGACGCCCACTGCCACGTCGGACTGGACGCGCACGGCGCCGTCGACCGGGCCACCAGCGAGAAGCAGGCCCTCACCGACCGGGACGCCGGCACCCTGCTGATCCGCGACGCCGGCTCCGCCGCCGACACCAGGTGGATAGACGACCGCGCCGACCTGCCGAAGATCATCCGGGCCGGGCGGCACATCGCCCGCACCCGCCGCTACATCCGCAACTACGCGCACGAGATCGAACCCGGCGACCTTGCCGCGTACGTCACCGCCGAGGCCCGGCGCGGCGACGGCTGGGTCAAGCTGGTCGGCGACTGGATCGACCGCGGCGTCGGCGACCTCGCCGCCTGCTGGCCCGGCGACGCGCTCAGCGAGGCGATCGCCGCCGCGCACGCCGAGGGCGCCCGGGTCACCGCGCACTGCTTCGCCACCGAATCGCTGCCCGACCTGTTGGCCGCAGGCATCGACTGCATCGAGCACGCCACCGGCCTCACCGAGGAGTTGATCCCCGCCTTCGTCGAACGCGGCGTGGCGATCGTCCCCACCCTGGTCAACATCGCCACCTTCCCGGGCCTCGCGGACGGCGGCGAGACCAAGTTCCCGCAGTGGTCCGCGCACATGCGGCGCCTGCACGAGAACCGCTACGCGACGGTGGGCGCGGCCCACGACGCCGGCATCCCGATCTACGTCGGCACCGACGCGGGCGGCTCGCTCGCCCACGGCCTGGTCGGCGAGGAAGCACTGGAGCTGACCAAGGCCGGCCTTACCCCCACCGAGGCCCTCGCCGCCGCCACCTGGTCCGCCCGCGAGTGGCTCGGCCGCCCCGGCCTCACCGAGGGCGCCCCCGCCGACCTGGTGATCTACGACGCGGACCCGCGCGCGGACCTGCGGGTGCTGGGGGCACCGCGGCACATCGTGCTCAACGGCGCGGTGGTGTGACGTGGAGCGGATGACGGACGAGCAGGCCCTCGCGTGGTTCGAGACGCTGCCTGCCGAGGTCCGCGCGCAGGTGGACGGGTTGGTGCTGCAGTTCCGGCTGGTCTGGGCGATGAAGATCCTGCTGGACGCGGGGCGGGTCAGCCACGGGATCGGGCTGCACCAGGCCCAGGCGATCGTCGGGGCGCGCTGCGAGCACTACGGTGACCGGGTCGCGAACCCCGCGAACGTTCCCCTCGATCCGGCGGCGGTGGTGCGGCGGGCCGGGGAGGTCGGCGAGCGGGTGCTGGCGGTCGAGGCGGTCTGGGACGGGGACACCGTCCAGAACTGGTTCGTCGACCTGGTCGCGGTCGGCGGGAGCCGCGACCACCGGCTGGTGACCGTGTACGGGAGCAACGCCGCCCGCTACCTCGGCTCCGACGACCGGATCGACGGCCGCCCGCACATCGCGGTCGCCGCCGAGCGGATCGGGCGCGGCGTCGCGGCGGAGCTCGGCGTCCCGTTCCACTTCGGCAGCCCCGACCGGCCGGACGACGAGGCCCCGCGCTGGGTGCGGCCGTCGACCTCGTGAACTGGCGTTGTCAGTGCGGCCGATAGGCTTTCGTCATGGCTGCTCGACCCTTGCACGAAATCGTTGAACCCGGCTGGGCCCAGGCCCTCGCGCCGGTCGCCCCGCAGGTCGCCGCGATGGGCGACTTCCTGCGCGGCGAACTCGCCGCCGGGCGTACCTACTTGCCGCCGGGCCCGCAGGTGCTGCGGGCCTTTCAGCAGCCGTTCGCGGACGTCCGGGTGCTGATCGTCGGTCAGGACCCGTACCCGACGCCGGGCCACGCCGTCGGCCTGAGCTTCTCGGTCGCGCCGGAGGTGCGTCCGATACCGGCGAGCCTGGTCAACATCTACCAGGAGTACGGCAACGACCTCGGCTTCCCGCCGCCGTCCAACGGAGACCTGACGCCGTGGGCGAACCAGGGCGTCCTGCTGCTCAACCGGGCGCTGACCACCCAGACCCGCAAGACCAACGGCCACCGCGGCAAGGGCTGGGAGGCCGTCACCGAGCAGGCCATCAAGGCCCTCGCCAACCGAGGCGGCCCGCTGGTGGCCATCCTCTGGGGCCGCGACGCCCGCGAACTGCGCCCGTGGCTCGGGCAGGTGCCGAGCATCGAGTCGTCGCACCCCAGCCCGTACTCCGCGTCCAGCGGCTTCTTCGGCTCGCGGCCGTTCAGCCGCGCCAACGACCTGCTGGTCCGGCAGGGCGGGCAGCCCGTGGACTGGCGCCTGCCGTAACTGTCCGGGGGCACATGGGTGGCCCGGGTTCGGGGCCCGGGCCGGTGGGGTCAGTGCTGGGCGACCTGGAAGCAGGCGACGTCGTACTGGGACGGGGCGCCCGCGTTGTTGTAGGCCGCTCCGCCGGTGCCGCCGTTGGTGCTGCCGAATCCGGGCTCGTTGAAGACCGAGCCGGGGGAGGTGCCGGAGTGTCCGGGGGCCCCGGCGCCGGTGCCGGGGGTCTCGAAGCTCTGGCAGGACTGGTTCGGGGGTCCGGTCCCGCTCGGGTTGGCGGCGGCCATCGCGGTGGCCGCGCCGCCGAGGCAGAGCAGACCGGTGAGGAGCCCTGTCGCCACGATGCGCAGCATTTCTCCTCCTTCGGTGGAAACGCTCACGTGAAGCCGGACGGCTTCACGTCTCCCCACCCGTGAGTACGTACCGTGGCGGCGAAGTGTTCAGCGTCGCCGTCCGCAACCCGAACTCCCGGCCGGGTGGCGGCGGGTGGCGCGCAGGGTGGGGCCATGGCCGACACGATTCGGGTGGTGCTGAGCGCGGACGACCAGGCGCTGCTGCGCGGCAGCTTCCGGCTGGCCCGGTCTTCACCACGGGTGTAGGTGTGGGGTATGGCGCGGTTCGGTACCTGGCGAGCCGCCCTGTCGCGTGGCAGAGAGGCGGCTGCAGAACCGCGGTCGTCAGGCTCTGCGGCTGATCGGGGCGGTTCCGGCCGGCGACGGCGCGCGGCGTTCCTCGTCCCGCGCAGCCTCGCGGGCCGGGTGTTCGTGATGCAGCTGGTGGTGGTGCTGCTGCTGGTCGTGACCGCCCTGGCGGAGCTGCTGGTCCAGGCACACGACGACATCAACGAGAGGGCCCGGAGCCGGGCGATGGCCGTCGCGCAGACCTTCGCCAACTCGGCCGGGGTGGTGCCCGCACTGGCCACCAGCAACCCGTCGGCGATCCTCGAGCCCAAGGCCCTGGCAGCGTCGCAAGCCTTGGGCGACACGGGCATCCAGGTCATCAACGCGCAGTACGTCCGCGTGACCGACCGCTACCCGTACCGGGTCGGCACGATGGTGGAGCCCAACATCGTGCCCACCCTGTCCCGCGACCATCCGAACTTCGCAATCGTGCACACCAGCGCCGGTGGGAAGCAGATGGTCGCCCGGGTCCCGGTCTACGACAACGGCCGGTTCGTCGGGTGGGTGGCCGCGAGCACTCACATCAGCGACATCAACGGTGTCGTCGGCATGCGCGTGCGCGTCCTCACCATCGGGGCTGCCGGTGCGCTGGCGGTGTCGGTGCTGGGGACGGCCTTGATCAGCCGGAGGCTCAACCGGCAGACCCGGGGCCTGGGGCCGGCCGAGATGACCCGGATGTACGAGCACCACGACGCGGTGCTGCACGCGGTACGCGAGGGCGTCGTGATCGTCGACGGTGAGGGCCGGGTGGTGCTCGCCAACGACGAAGCGCGGCGCCTGCTGGATCTGCCGCCCGACTGCGAGGGCCGCTTGGTGCCGGAGCTGGGTCTGGAGTCGCCGACGGCGGACCTGCTGGCCGGTGGCACCACGGTCAGCGACGAGGTGGTGGCAGCCGGAGAGCGGCTGCTGGCGGTGAACATTCGGCCGACCGGCCAGGTTGACGGCCCGCCCGGCAGCGTGGCCACCCTGCGTGACACCACCGAACTGCGCAGCCTGTCGGGACGGGCGGAGCAGGCACGCGGTCGCCTGCGCCTGGTGCACGAGGCCAGCACCGCCATCGGGACGACCCTGGACGTGACCCGCACCGCCGAGGAGCTCACCGAGGCAGTCGTGCCCCGGTTCGCCGACTTCGTCACCGTCGACCTGGCCCCCGGAGTCGTATCGGGCGAAGAGCCCACCGAGCGGGACTGCCGTGAGGTGGTCCGCGTGGCGATCGGCGGCATCCGTGACGACGCCCCCTTCTTCCCGATCGGCCGCACCATCGCCTTCGGCTGGGCCACTCCCCAGGGCCGGAGCCTGGGCACCGGACGCGCCAGGCTCGCACCCCGTCTCGCCGACGACGCCGCGTGGCAGGACGTGGACCCGCCCGCCGCCCGCGCCCTGCTGGACCACGGCGTGCACTCGATGATCGCGGCCCCGCTGCTGGCCCGCGGCATCATGCTCGGGGTGGCCGAGTTCTGGCGCGCCGACACCACGGCACCCTTCGAGGAGGACGACCGCTCCGTCGCCGAGGATCTCACCGCGCACGCCGCCCTGTGCATCGACAACGCCCGCCGGTACACCCGCGAGCACACGCTCGCCGCCACCCTCCAACGCCGCCTGCTGCCCGGCGAATTGCTGCCGCAAGCCGCCCTGGAGGTCGCCCACCGCTACCTGCCCGCCCAGGAAGGGGCCGGCGGCGACTGGTACGACGTGATTCCCTTGCCCGGCACCCGGGCCGCCCTCGTCGTCGGTGACGTCGTCGGACACGGGATCCACGCCGCCGCGACGATGGGCCGCCTGCGTACCGCCGTGCACAACTTCTCCGCTCTCGACATCCCCCCGGACGAACTCCTCGGCCACCTCGACGAACTCGTCCAACGCATCGACCGGGAAACCGCCGACGCAGAGGACACCATCACCGGCGCCACCTGCCTGTACGCCATTTACGACCCCACCGCCGGTCACTGCACGCTGGCCACCGCCGGCCATCCGCCGCCCGTCGTCGTCCACCCCGACGGCAGCGCCTACTACCCGGACATCCCCCAGGGGCACCCTCTCGGCCTGACCGCTCTGCCTTACGAGACCGCCCGGATCGATCTGCCACCGGGCAGCCTCCTGGTCCTCTACACCGACGGACTCATCGAGAGTCGCGAGCAGGACATCGACAGCGGCCTCCAACTGCTGCGCGAGACCGTCGCCCACCCGCACCGCACCCCGGAGGAGACCTGCACCGCCATCCTGCGCCGCCTGCCGCCCGCCCGTCAGAACGACGACGTCACCCTCCTGGTCGCCCGCACCCGCACCCTCAGCCCCAGCAGCATCGCCGAATGGGACGTCCCCCAGGACCCCGCCGCAGTCGCCCACGTGCGCGCGGCGGTCAACGACCAACTCGACGCCTGGGGCATCGAGGAAGAAGCCTTCGCCACCGAACTCATCCTCAGCGAACTGGTCACCAACGCCGTCCGCTACGGCGCCCCACCCATCCACGTGCGCCTGATCCGCGACGCCGCCCTGGTCTGCGAGGTCTCCGACGGTACCAGCACCGCACCCCACCTGCGCTACGCCGCCACCACCGACGAGGGCGGACGCGGACTCTTCCTCGTCGCCCAACTCGCCGACCGATGGGGCACGCGCTACACCGAAACCGGCAAGATCATCTGGAGTGAACAGGCACTTGATCACGTCTCCCCGCCCGTGACTACGTAGCGCGGCGGCGAAGTGTCCGGCGTTGCCGCCCGCAGTCCGAACTCCCGGCCGGGTGGCGGCGGGTGGCGCATAGGGTGGGGCCATGGCGGACACGATTCGGGTGCTGATCGCGGACGACCAGGCGCTGCTGCGCGGCAGCTTCCGGCTGCTGGTGGATTCCACGCCCGGCATGACGACGGTGGCGGAGGCCGCCGACGGGGCGGACGCCGTCCGGCTCGCGCGCGAACTGCGGCCGGACATCGTGCTGATGGACCTCCGGATGCCCGCGCTCGACGGCATCGCCGCCACCCGGGAGATCTGCTCCGACCCCGAACTGGCGGGTGTTCGCGTGCTGGCGCTGACCATGTTCGACCTGGACGAGTACGTGTATCCGGCGCTCCGGGCGGGGGCGAGCGGCTTCCTGCTGAAGGACGCCACGCCGGCCGACCTGGTGGCCGGGATCCGGACCGTCGCGGCGGGGGAGGGCGTCCTGTCGCCGACCGTGACCAGGCGCCTGATCGCCGACCTGTCCTGGAGCGCCGGACCCGCCAGGCCCGAGCCGCGGCTGGTCGGGCTGACCCGCCGCGAGCACGAGGTGCTGGTGCAGATCGCCAACGGGCTCTCCAACCAGGAGATCGCCGGGCGGCTGGTGGTCAGCCTGCCCACAGTGAAATCCCATGTCGGCAGCCTGCTGGCCAAGTTGAGCGCCCGGGACCGCGCCCAGCTGGTGATCATCGCCTACGAGGCGGGGGTCGCCGAGCCCGGCATGCCGCAGCTCTGACGCCGGCCGCGAGTTAGTGTCGGCGGCATGGTGTCCGCATTCCGAAAGGCTTACGTGGTACGGCAGTTGATCGCGATCGACGCCGCCGTCGCGCTGGGGTTGGCGTTGCTGCCGGCGTTGTCCCCGTTGCGGCGGCAGGTCGGGGACGGTGTGCCCGGGTGGATGCTGTGGGCGGCTGCCGCGGCGGTTCCGTTGGTGGTCCGACGGATCTGGCCGTGGCCGGTGTTCCTCACGGTGCTCGCGGTGGCCGTGGCCTCGGTGCCGCTGGGCCTGGCGCCGACCGCGTTCCTGGCCGCCGCCTTCGCCGCGTACCCGGTCGCGCTGCTGACCGGTCCGCCGCCGTTCGGGCGGAGCGCGGCGGTGATCGGCGGGACGAGCGTGGCGGGCGTGGCCCTGCTGACCGTCGGCGGCAGCCCGCACTACCCGGGCGGGACGCAGGCCGTGCAGGTGCTCTTCGGCGTGCTGGTGCTCGGCGCCACCTGGGCGGCGGGCCTCGCCGTGCGGGAACGCCGGGAGGGCGTGCGCCGGACGATCGAGCAGGCCGGGGAGCGGGCCAGGCGCGAGGAGCGGCTGCGGATCGCCCGGGACATCCACGACGTGGTCACCCACAGCGTGGGCCTGATCGCCGTCAAGGCGGGCATCGCCAACCACCTCGCCGCCACCCGCCCGGAGGAGGCCGGGCTCGCGCTCACGGCCATCGAGGAGATCAGCCGCAAGGCGCTGAGCGACCTGCGCGCGACGCTCGTCGTGCTGCGCGGCGAGGACGGCCACGACGGGGGCGACCTGCGGCCGGCCCGGGGTCTGGCCGACCTGCCCGAGCTGGTCCGCGCCGCCGAACTGGCCGGGGTGCGAGCCGAGTTGACGACGCAGTGCGCGGTGGAGCCGCCGGGCGGGGTCGCGCTCGCCGGGTACCGCATCGTGCAGGAGGCGCTGACCAACGCCGCCAAGCACGCCGCCCCCACCCGCTGCCGGGTCCGGGTGGTCGCGGCCGACGGCGAGCTGACCGTCGAGGTGGCCGACGACGGGCCGTCCGACGACGGGCCGTCCGACGGCCGGTCGGCCGGGCCGGTGCCTGGCGGCGGCCTCGGCCTGCCCGGCATGCGCGAGCGGGCCCGCGCCCACGGCGGCACCCTCACGGCCGGGCCCGGCGACGGCGGCGGCTGGACCGTCCGCGCGGTGCTGCCGTACTGACGAGAACTCATCCCCAGGTAGGGGTTCGGGCGGCGGCCCGGCGCGGGCGGGACCGGACCGTGGCCCGATGTGGCGCCGGCGTGGCCCGCCGAGACTGGACGGCGTGATCGACGTCAACGACCTGACCAAGCGGTACGGCCCGCACACCGCCCTGGAGGGGCTGACCTTCGCCGCCCGGCCCGGTGCCGTGACCGGGTTCCTCGGCCCGAACGGCGCCGGGAAGACCACCACCATGCGAATGATCCTCGGCCTGACCCGCCCGGACGGCGGCAGCGCCCTGATCAACGGCCTGCCCTACCGTCAACTGCCCTTCCCAGCACGGCAGGTGGGCGCCCTGCTGGAGGGCGGCGGCGCGCACCGCGGCCTCACCGCCCGCGACCACCTGCGCTGGCTGGCCCGGAGCAACGGCATCGCGCCCGAACGGGTCGGCCGGATGCTCGACCTGACGGGCCTCGGCGCGGCGGCCGGCAAGCGGGTCGGAGCACTGTCCCTCGGCATGTCCCAGCGCCTGGGGCTGGCCGCGGCGCTGCTCGGCGACCCGCCGGTGCTGGTGCTGGACGAGCCGGTCAACGGCCTCGACGCGGAAGGCATCCGCTGGCTGCGGGAGTTGCTGCGGACGATGGCCGCCGAGGGGCGCACCGTGTTCGTGTCCAGCCACCTGATGGCGGAGATGTCGATGGTCGCGGACCGGCTGGTCGTGGTCGATCGCGGCCGACTGGTCGCGGACGCCACGCTGGAGGAGTTCCTGGCCCGGCACGCCCGCGCCCACGTTCAGGTCCGAACCCCCGAACCGGCGCTTCTGGCAGCCGAGTTGCAGCGGGCCGGCGCCACCGTGCAATGCGCTGCGGACAGCAGCCTTCAGGTCACCGGGTTGCCCGCGGCCGAGATCGGCCGACTGGCCGCCGCCCGCGGCCTGCCGCTCGACGAACTGGCCACCCGGACCGACTCGTTGGAGGAAACCTTCCTCGCCCTGCTCGCCGAGAGGAACACCGCCCGTGCCTGAGACCCTGGCCGCCCTGCGGGGCGAACTCGTCAAGCTGCGCAGGGTGCGCGGCACCTTCCTCTCCCTGCTCCTGTTCGCCCCCGTCAGCCTGGCGATCGGCGCCCTCGACGGCGCCTCCGCCCGCTCCGCGCTGGAGTCGCACAGCCCGCTGCTGCGCGCCGACTTCACCCCGGAGCAGACCGGCCTGGACGGCATCGGGTACGGGCAGCTCGCCCTGATCGTCTTCGCGGTGCTGGCGGTGGCCGGCGAGTACGGCTCGGGCATGCTGCGGACCTCGCTGCTGGCGGTGCCCGACCGGGGCCGGCTCTACCTGGCGAAGACCGTCGCGACGGCCCTGGCGGCCCTCGCGGTCGGCGCCCCCGTGACGGTGGCCGGGTACCTGGTCACCCAGTACGCGCTCGGCCCGCACGGTGCGGGCCCGGGCGCCGACGGCGTCCCCGCCGCGCTGGTCGGCGCGGTCGGCTACCTGGTGCTGATGAGCCTGTTCGCGGCCGGCCTCGCCGCGGCGGCGCGCAATGCCGTCGTGCCGCTGGTCGTCCTGCTGCCCATGGTGCTGGCCGGCTCGCACCTGCTGTCGCTGCTCGGCGCGACCAGGGAGCTCGCCCGCTACCTGCCGGACCGGGCCGGGGCGGAACTGCTCACGGTCGGCTCCCACGACCAGCTCCGGGGCCTGCTGGTGCTGCTGGCCTGGACGGTCGCGGCGCTGGCCCTCGGCCTGCTGCGGCTGCGGCGCTGGGACGGCTGACGGGTCACCAGTTGTCGGTGGTGCCGAGGGCATGCGCCGGACCATCGAGCAGGCCGGGGCGCGGGCCGGGCGCGAGGAGCGGCTGCGGATCGCCCGGGAGATCCACGACGTGGTCACCCGCAGCGTGGGCCTGATCGCCGTCAAGGCGGGCATCGCCAACCACGTCTCCGCCACCCGTCCCGCGCTGGCGCTCGGCCTGCTGCGGCTGCGGCGCTGGGACGGTTGAGGGGTGGCGGGTCACCACTTGGAGGTGGTGCCGAGGGTGACGGTGGCGCCGGTGTCGGTGCCGGCCACGAAGACGCACACCTGGTAGGCGTCGAGCAGCGAGCCGTGGGTCCGGCAGGCCGACCAGCCGCCGCGGCTGTCGGTGGCGAGCGGCCAGCCGGAGGCCGTCAGGTGGCCGCGGACCTGGTCGAGGACCTGGCCGGCGTTCTGGCCGGAGGTGCCGCCCACGTCCAGGCCGTGCTCGCAGAAGTCCGCGGATCCGCTGCCGCAGCCGGAGCGCTCGGAGGTGATCAGGAGCCCGGCGGGCAGCGGGGCCAGCTCCGAGGCGGCCGGGATCTCGGCGGGACGCCCGTTGTCGTGCAGGAACGAGCCGAACAGCCAGCTCGCCGCCCCCATCAGCAGCGCGCAGCCCACCATCAGCGCGGCCGCGAACCCCCGGCGGTCGCCGCTCTCGCCCTTGTGCACGGGCCACACCAGGGCCAGACCCACCAGCGGCACCACGGCCAGGACGCACCCGGCGCCCACCAGGCCCGTCCAACGCACCTGCTGGGGAAGCCAGTTCAGCATTCCGGCCGCTGCTGTCAGCGTCGCCGCCGCGAGCACTGCCGCGATCACCGGCCTGACCCACCCCTTCGGTGCCGCGAGCAGCCAACAGCCCAGCGGTACCGCCAAGATGATGATTCCCACCGTCATGGTTGGTCACTCTGCCCTGCGACCCGCCCCGCTGGGAAGGCTCCGATGCGTGCCGGAATCTCTCCGGAAACGGTCAGTCCGGATCGTCAACCTCACTCGAAGGAGTGAACTGACGCTCCGTGTTGCTGGGGTGACGCACGGTTCGAGAAGACTGGCGGCAGTCGAGAGCGCGAGCCCCCTCCCCGTGCCGGTGTGCCGGGTGAGGTCGCGGGTGCGCTCTGCCGTTCACCATGTGTGGGGGTTCCTGTCATGTCTGTTCTGCGCACGGTTGCCGTGTCCACCCTGGCCGTGTCCGCGCTCGCGCTCGCGTTGCCGCTGCCGGCCTACGCGGCCGACGGCAGTACGCCGGCCAAGCCCGGGAAGGCGAGTGCCGTGACGGCCGAACTCGCCCTGAACGTCGAGCTGTTGAACGCGGTGAAGGTGCCGGTCGAGGTGGCCCTGAACAAGGTGGAGTCGCCGGCCCAGCGGGACGGGGCGATGCTCACCGCCGCGGTCGACGGCGTGGACAACGGAAAGCCGGTGAACCTGGTGAAGGCCCAGGTCGGCAAGTCCGTGACCAAGGTGGACGACAAGCTGGCCACCGCCTCGGTGCAGCTGGTCGGCGCGGACGTGCACGTCCCCGGTCTGCCGCTGACCACGCTGCTCGGGCTGGACGCGATGAGCGCCGAGGTGACCTGCCCGGTGGACGGCCAGCCGACCGCCAAGGTGACCGCCCCGGTGAAGCTGACGGTGCTCGGGAAGTCGGTGACGGTGGGCCTCAACTCGCCCACCCACGTGGACGTTCCGGCGATCGGTTCGGTGGACGTCGAGTTCTCCAAGAAGACCGTCACCAGCAGCACCGCCGCCGCCTCCGCGCTGGAGGTGCAGGTGTCGATCAACCCGCTGAACCTGAACGTCGCCAAGGTGGACGGCAAGGTCACGGTCGCCGGGGTGTCCTGCGAGAAGCCGGTGGCGGCCGTCACGCCCGCCGCCGCCACCTCCGGCGCGCCGAGCCCGTCCGGCTCCGCGGCCGGGACCGCGCAGAACCGTACGGCGCCGAAGGAGGCCGGTGAGGAGCTGGCGTACACCGGCTCGACCGGCACCACCGCGATGGCCGCCGCCGGCGTCACCCTGCTGGTCGCCGGCGGGGCCGCGGTCTGGATGACCCGCCGCAAGCGCGCCGCGCACGCCCGCCAGCGCTGAACCCCGGCGGTGTGCTCACGCTCCGGCGCCTCTCGGAGGGTGAGCACACCGCTGCGGTCCGTTGGTTCACATGGGCGTTACATAGGAGGAACAACCGGGAAACGGCGGCTTGCGAGGCTACGCAGGCACCCACCACCCGAGCAGTGAGGTTCACCGCGATGGCAATCAAGGCCGAGTACATCTGGATCGACGGCACCAAGCCGACTGCGAAGCTGCGCTCCAAGACTCGGGTCCTGCCGAACGCGGACAAGATCCCCACCTGGGGCTTCGACGGCTCCTCCACCAACCAGGCCGAGGGCCACGCCTCGGACCGCGTGCTCGACCCGGTGCGCGTCGTCCCGGACCCGATCCGCGGCGGCGACAACATCCTGGTGCTGTGCGAGGTGCTGGAGACCAACGGCACCGCCCACGCCTCCAACAACCGCGCCCTGCTGCGCGAGGTCGCCGAGAAGTACGCCGCCCAGGAGTCGATCTTCGGCATCGAGCAGGAGTACACCTTCTTCAAGGGCTCCCGCCCGCTCGGCTTCCCCGAGGGCGGTTACCCGGCCCCGCAGGGCGGCTACTACTGCGGCGTGGGTGCCGAGGAGGTCTTCGGCCGCGAGATCGTCGAGCTGCACCTCGACCGCTGCATCGACGCCGGCCTGGCGATCTGCGGCATCAACGCCGAGGTCATGCCCGGCCAGTGGGAGTTCCAGATCGGCCCGGTCGACGCGCTGACCGTCTCCGACGACATGTGGATCGCCCGCTACCTGCTCTACCGCACCGCCGAGGAGTTCGGCATCGACGCCACCCTGGACGCCAAGCCGGCCCGTGGCGACTGGAACGGCGCGGGTGCGCACACCAACTTCTCCACCAAGGCGATGCGCGAGGGCTACGACGCCATCATCACCGCCTGCGAGTCGCTCGGCGCCTCCCAGGAGAAGGTGCTGGAGCACGTCAACCAGTACGGTGACGACATCCAGTCCCGCCTGACCGGCAAGCACGAGACCGCCCCGTGGAACGTCTACTCGTACGGCGTCTCCGACCGCGGCGCGTCGGTCCGCATCCCGTGGCAGGTCGAGGTGGAGCAGAAGGGCTACATCGAGGACCGCCGCCCGAACGCGAACGTCGACCCGTACGTGGTCACCCGCCTGATGATCAACACCTGCTGCGAGGCCCTGGAGAAGGCCGGCCAGGTCTGATCCGCCACGCGTCACGCAACGGCGCCCGCTGAACCCTTGCTCGGGGGTTCGGCGGGCGCCGTCGTGTTTTTCGGTCACATCTTGACGAAGCCGTGGGTGCGGCCCACCGGCACGAATCCGCGCCGGGCGTACCACGCCTGCGGCCAGTCCTCGGCGTCCGCGACCAGGAAGCGCAGGCCGTCTGGGGCCTGCTCGGCGGCCAGGTGCAGGGCGGTGGTCAGCACCCGGTCCGCGAGGCCGCGGCGCTGATGGTGCTCCGCCGTCGCCAGATCCTCGACCTGCGCGGTGCCCGCCGCGTCCTGGTACAGGTCCGCCCAGGAGCCGAACTCGCCGTCCTCGTCCTGCGCGGCCAGGGTCAGCACCCGCTCCGCGCCGGCCTCGCGGGCCGTGCGCCGCGACACCAGCTGCGCGATCGAATCGTCCGGGGCCGACGGCAGCCAGCAGCGCCACTGGCGCTCCAGCATCGGCGCCAGCTCCGCCAGTTCGACCTGTTCGGCGCCGCCGGGAGCGGGCACCGGGCCCTGGTGGACCATCACCAGCTCGACCTCGTGCCGGTACCCCGCCGCGACCAGGCCCGGGGCCAGCGCCTGCGCGGACGCGTCGTCGAACACCGCGATCCGCCGGTGCTCCAGGTGCCCGAGCACCTCCTCGGCCAGGCCCGCCGCGTCCACCCCGCTCGGCGGGGCGTCCAGGATCAGCTGGTTGTGCTCGTGCGAGTACCGGTATCGCTCGCTCAACACCGCGAACCCGCCCGGCAGTTCGGTTACTTCGTCGGCCTGCCGGCGGGCGAACCCGCGACGGAAGTCCAGTGCAGTCCGCAGACTCTCTTCGCCCACCATCGGGCCATCGTAGGCCGGACCGCCCGTTCCGGCCGACGGGATATTCGGCTTGAGTCTCCTGTGGGGGGAGACCGCAGAGTTGGGGTCATGGACGGCGAGGAGCTCGTGACGATCGGGGCACTGGCGCGGCGGTGCGGGCTGACGGTGAAGACCATCAGGTTCTACTCGGACATCGGGCTGGTGCCGTCCACCGACCGCAGCGCGGCCGGGTACCGGCGGTACGGGGCGCGGGCCGTGGCGAGGCTCGAACTGGTCCGCACACTGCGCGAGTTGGGGCTCGACCTGGGCACGATCCGCCGGGTGCTGGACCGGGAGACCACGGTCGGCGAGGTGGCGCGGGCCCACGCCGACGCCCTGGACGTGCAGATCCGCGCCCTGCGACTGCGCCGGGCCGTGCTCCGCGCGGTCGCCGAACAGGGAAGCGAAGGAGAGGAGATCGCGTTGATGCACCGACTGGCGAGGCTGCCCGACGAGGAACGCCGCCGCATGATCGAGGAGTTCGTCGACGACACGTTCGGCGCGGTGGACGCCAACCCCGAACTGGTGGAACTGCTCCGGACGGCGGTGCCTGAGCTGCCGGAAGAACCCAGCGCCGCGCAGGTGACCGCGTGGGTGGAGCTCGCCGAACTGACCCGGGACGAGGAGTTCCGCGCCTCGCTGCGGCGGATGGCCGCCTACCAGGCCACGGAACGCGCCGCCGGCGACACCACCGGGCTGCACCACGAGCTGACCGAGCACGTCCGGGAGGCGGTCGGCGCGGCGCTGGAGTCCGGCGTCGAACCGGGCTCGGCGCAGGCCGCGCGGGTGGTGGCCGGGCTGACGGCCCGCTACGCGGAGGTTTTCGAACGGCCGGACGACGCCGCGCTGCGGACCTGGCTGCTTACCAGGCTGGAGGTGGCGGGCGACCCCCGGGTCGAGCGCTACTGGGAGCTGCTCGCCCGGATCAACGGTTGGCCGGTGCCGCCGCCGCTGACGCCCGTGTTCGGGTGGCTCGCGGCGGCGCTGGCGGCGCTGGCGGCGCCGGCGGCCTGACGGTCGGCCGGGCCGCTCGGCGGGTGGCAGGCGCCGGGCGCAGGGGTCCGACGGCGCGCCCGGTCACTACGCTGGGGGCATGGCCGACACACCGACCCCCGTTCCGTCCGGTGACTTCACCCCGCAGGAGGTGGCTCGCGGCCGGGCGTTGCGGCGGGCGCAGCTGCCGTGGGCGCTCGGCGGGCAGCTCGCCTCGCTGGCGCTGTCGGCCGTGCTCGGGTTCACGGCGGCCGGGGCGGGGCTGGTGACGGCGGTCGGCGGCTGGTTCGGTGGCAGCTGGGCGGCCGAGGTGCTCGGCGGGAGCGCCGCGCTGGTGCTGCTCGGACGGGCCGTGACGCTGCCGTTCTCGGCCAAGGTCCGTACCGCCCGCGCCGGTTTCGGCCTGGTCACCCAGGGCTGGAAGGGCTGGGCGGTGGACGCGGCGCGCGGGACGGCGGTGACGCTGGCACTGTTCCTGCCGCTTGCGCTCGGCCTGTACGCGCTGATCGGGCACTCGCCGACGGGCTGGTGGGTACCGGGCGCGCTGGCCGCGGCGCTGCTGACGGTGGCGATGTCGTTCCTGCACCCGCTGGTGTTCGAGCCGCTGTTCAACCGTTTCTCCCCGATGCCGGACGGCGAACTGCGCACCGCTCTGCTGGAGTTGGCCCACCGCGACGCCATCGCGGTGCGCGACGTGCTGGTCGCCGACGCGTCCCGCCGCACCACCGCGCTGAACGCGTACGTGTCCGGCTTCGGCCCGACCCGGCGGATCGTGGTCTACGACACCCTGCTGGAGACCGCCGAGGCACGCGAGGTCGAACTCGTCGCCGCGCATGAACTCGGCCACGTCAAGCACCGCGACGTCGCCACCGGCACCGTGCTCGGTGCGCTCGGCGCGGCCGTCGTGGTGCCGGTGCTGGCCGCGCTGCTGGCCTGGCAGCCCCTGCTGGACGCGGCGGGCGCCGCCACCCCGCAGGACCCGCGTTCGCTGCCCCTGTTCGCGGCCCTCGCCGCCCTGCTCGGCGCGCTCAGCCTCCCCGCCCAGTGCGCGGTCAGCCGCCGGATCGAGACCCGCGCCGACCGCCACGCCCTTGAACTCACCGGCGACACCGAGCAGTTCATCGCCATGCAACGCCGCCTCGCGGTCGCCAACGTCTCCGACCCCAACCCGCCACGCGCCCTGGAACTCCTCCTCGCCACCCACCCCAGCGCCACCCGCCGCATCGCCGCCGCCCGCAACTGGCAGGCGGAGCAGCATTCCTGACTGCGGGTGCCCTGGGACCCGGCCCTCTTGGTCCGAAGCGGTGGTCGGACGGCCCGGGTGCGGGAGAGAATCCGGCACGGGCCGACCGAGGGGGAGCACATGACAGACCGTCCGCTGCTGATGCTGGATGTCGACGGGCCGATCGCCCCGTTCGACCGCTTCTTCCGCCCCTGGGGCTACCGGACGCACCGGGTGCCGTCGCAGACCTGGCGGCAGCGGCAGCTCGACAAGGGCGTGACCGACCCGAAGCCCTTGCGGGTCTGGCTGAACCCCGCCCACGGTCCGTCCCTGCTCGCCCTGCCGTACGACCTGGTGTGGGCCACCGCCTGGCAGGCGGAGGCGGACGAGCACCTGGCGCCGCTCCTCGGCCTGCCGCAACTGCCCTACGTGAGCTGGGAGTCGATGCACCACAAGGACCCCGACGGCCTGCACTGGAAGACCCGGCAACTGGTCTGCTGGGCCGACCAGCGGCCTTTCGTCTGGGTCGATGACGAGATCGGACCCCAGGACACCGAGTGGATCGCCGCCAATCACCCCGGCGAGGCACTGACGATGAAGATCGACCACCGGTCCGGGCTGCGGCCCGAGCACTTCGCCCGACTCACCGCCTGGGCCGGGGAGCTCGGCCGCTGAAGGTCGCCGGGCCGTGCCGCCCCAAGGGCAAAAGCGCTGGCCGGAGGGTGTGCGGGTGGGGGAGAATCCGGCATCGGCCGCCGAGGAGGAACGCATGACGGACCGTCCCTTGTTGATGCTGGACGTCGACGGACCGATCGCGCCGTACGTCGGGAGTCCGTACCGGCGGCCCGAGGGGTACCTGACGCACCGGGTGGAGTCGCAGTCCTGGCGGCAGCGGCAGCGCGAGATGGGCGTGCGCAATCCGAAGCCGCTGCGGGTGTGGTTGCATCCCGGCCACGGCCCGTCCCTGTTGGCGCTGCCGTACCGCCTGGTGTGGGCGACCACGTGGCGGGCGGAGGCGAACGAGCACCTGTCGCCGCTGCTCGGGCTGCCGCAACTGCCGTACGTCGACTGGGAGTCGATGCACCGCGGCGATCCGGACGGCTTGCACTGGAAGACCCGGCAGTTGGTGGCCTGGGCGGCGGGGCGGCCGTTCGCCTGGGTGGACGACGAGATCGAGCCACAGGACGCGGCGTGGATCGCCGACCGTCATCCCGGGCCGGCCCTCACCCTGAAGATCGATCACCGGTACGGGCTGCGGCCCGAGGACTTCGTACAACTCACCGACTGGGCCGAGGAGATCACCCGTTGAAGGTCGCCGCGCTGTACCGCCACCCCGTGAAGTCGATGCTCGGCGAGGAGATCGTCCGGGCCCGGATCGACGAACGCGGCATCGAGGGCGACCGCCGCCGCGCCCTGCTGGACGTCACCACCGGCCGGATCGCCAGCGCCAAACAGCCGCGTGCCTGGCGGCAGTTGCTGACGATGAGTGCCGAGACCAAGGACGACGGGGTACGGATCACCGGCCCCGACGGCGGCGAGCTGGACGAGGCCGGGATCAGCGCGCTGCTGGGCCGCCCCGTCCGGCTGATCACCGAGCGGCCGGCCGGCTCCGTGCTGCTGCGCTCGGTGCCCGAGCAGGTGCTGGCGGACGGTATCGAGGCCGAAGTGGAGTACACCGTCCAGGACTTCGGCAAGGCCGCCGCCCCCGGCAGCTTCTTCGACTTCGCGCCGCTGCACCTGATCACCACCGCCAGCCTGGCGGGCACGCCGGCGGTCCGTTACCGGCCCAATCTGGTCCTGGAGACGGACGGGGAGCCGTTCGACGAGAACGCCTGGGTCGGCCGCGAGCTCACCGTCGGCCCGGACCTGCGGCTGCGGCTGATCGCCGCCAGCCCGCGCTGCGCCGTCCCGACCCTCGCGCACGGCGAGCTGCCCGCCGACCCGGAGGCGCTGCGTCGCCCGGCCCGGCTGAACCGGGTCGAACCGCTGCCCGGCATGGGCCCGTTGCCGTGCCTGGGGGTGTACGCGCAGGTGCTCACCCCGGGCACCGTGGAGGTCGGCGACCGGGTGGAGGTGCACTGACCGTCAGCGGGAGATCGCGGCCGCCAGGGCGGTGAGGAAGCGGTCGGTGGTGTCCCGGTCGCGGACGGCCAGGCGCAGCCAGTCGGGGCCGAGGCCGGGGAAGGTGTCGCCGCGGCGGACGGCGAAGCCGGCGGTGCGCAGGCGGTCGCGGACGGCGGCGGCGTCCGGGAGCTGGATGAGGACGAAGGAGGCGGCGGGGTCGCCGTGCACCCGGACGTCCGGGAGTGCGGCGAGGCCCTTCAGCAGGTGCTCGCGGTCCAGGGCGGTGGCGCGGGCGGCGGCGTCGGCCTCGGCGAGGGCGGCGGGGGCGGAGCAGAGTTCGGCGGCGGCGAGCGCGGGCGTGGAGACCGGCCACAGCGGCTGGGCGGCGGCGAGTTCCGTGACCAGGTCGGCGGGGGCGAGCAGGTAGCCGATTCGCAGGCCGGCCAGGCCCCAGGTCTTGGTGAGGCTGCGCAGCACCACCACCCGGCCGGGCAGGCCGCGGGCCCCGGCGAGGGTCTGGGTCTCGCCCGGGTCGGTGTCCATGAACGCCTCGTCGAGCACCAGGGTCCGCCCGGGCCGGGCGAGTTCGGCCAGGTCGGTGGCCGGGTGCAGGATGGAGGTGGGGTTGGTGGGGTTGCCGATCACCACCAGGTCGGCGTCCTCGGGAACGGCCCCGGGCAGCAGGCGGAAGCCCTGCTTCGGCGTGAGGAGGACGCGGTGGACGGTGTGCCCGGCGTCCCGCAGCGCCGCCTCCGGTTCGGTGAACTGCGGGTGCACCACCACCGCGTGGCGCGGCCGCAGCACCCGGGCGAGCAGCACGAACGCCTCTGCCGCGCCGGAAGTGAGCAGCACCTCGGCGACGGGGCGGCCGTGCCGGGCGGCGACGGCGGAGCGGGCCGCGGTGCCGTCCGGGTAGGCGGCCAGGGTGTCGAGGGTGGCGGCGAGGTGCGCGCGCAGCCAGGGCGGCGGGGTGCCGGTGCGGACGTTCACCGCGAGGTCGACCAGGCCGGCGGAGCGGACTTCGGCGTCGCCGTGATGGCGCAGATCGGGCTCGGTGTTCACCTGGTGGCCTCCTGGGCGGGTACGGCGAGGGCCGCGGTGGCGGTCGCGGTCGCGGTGCGCGGCGCGAGCAGGCGGCCGCCGGGCCCGGCCGAGGTCAGCGCGGCGGCCTCCGCGACGCTCGGGGTGCCGACCGCGGCGGCCACCCGGG
Source organism: Kitasatospora sp. NPDC004615 (assembly GCF_042873545.1). Taxonomy (NCBI): domain Bacteria; kingdom Bacillati; phylum Actinomycetota; class Actinomycetes; order Kitasatosporales; family Streptomycetaceae; genus Kitasatospora; species Kitasatospora sp. NPDC004615. The sequence goes on along the minus strand of NZ_JBIALQ010000009.1, from coordinate 115,627 downwards.
CGGAGCCGGTCACCGGGACGGCGGCCAGCGCGGCGGCCGGGTGGCCGACCACGGGGACGTCCAACTCCCTTGCGGCGGCGCACAGTCCGGGCTCGGCGAGCTTGCTCTCCAAGGTGGCGACCAGGGCGACGGCAGAGCGGTCGAGGCCGCAGGCGGCGAGCGCCGCGTCGGCGGTGCGGAGCAGTTCGGCGGCGGGGGTGCCGCGGCGCAGCCCGAGCCCGAGTACGACACGGGGAGTGGCTGTCACGCCCGGCCCTCCCGTTGCTCGTTCACCTGCTCGTTCACCTGCTTGTTCACCGCGCCGGTCGTGCGCGCCGGGCCGGAAAGATCCCACCATGTCGGTCCGAGGCGGGTCAATCGGGACAGGTGTGAGCCGCGCCGCTTCTCCGCTGGCCGAAAAGTGCCCGTGCGGGCTTGTGGGCCGACCAAGCGTTCGCTTGTTCTTAACCTGTCAAAAGGCGTGCCGGTCACCGCTCACCCCTAGCGTTTCCGGCGCTCCAAGCTCCAAGCTCCGAGCTCCGAGCTCCGAGCTCCGAGCTCCAACGCGTGTTCCACCAAGCGTGCTCCAACAGCCCTGTCCCGCACGTTCCTTGCCCCGGAGGGACCTCGCCATGACTGCCGCACCGCTCAGCCGCCGCACCAAGCGCCGCCTGACCGCGATCGGAAGCACCGTCGCCCTGGCCGCCGCCTCGCTCGGCCTGTGGGCCGCCACCGGATCCACCGCGCAGGCCGCCGCGCTGCCCGCGCCCGACCACGTCATCGTGGTGGTGATGGAGAACCACGCCTACAGCCAGGTGATCGGCAGCTCCAGCGCCCCGTACCTGAACGGCACGCTGGTGGCCGGCGGCGCCAACCTCACCCAGTCCTACGGCCTGACCCACCCGTCCGAGCCGAACTACTACATGCTGTTCTCCGGCTCCAACCAGGGCCGCACCGACGACAGTTGCGTCAAGGTCGGCTCGATGACCGCGCCCAACCTGGCCTCCGAGCTGATCGCCGCCGGAAAGAGCTGGGGCTCCTACAACGAGACCCTGCCCAGCCAGGGCTCCACGGTCTGCTCCAGCGGCAAGTACGCGCAGAAGCACAACCCGTGGTTCGGCTTCTCCAACGTGCCGACCAACACCGCCTACACGTTCGCCCAGTTCCCCACCGACTACACCACGCTGCCGAAGGTCTCCTTCGTGGTGCCGAACTTGTGCAGCGACATGCACGACTGCTCGGTCTCCACCGGCGACACCTGGATCAAGAACAACCTCAGCGCGTACGCCACCTGGGCGCAGACCCACAACAGCCTGCTGGTGGTCACCTTCGACGAGGACAACAGCCTGTCCGGCAACCGCATCCCCACCGTGGTCTACGGCCAGCACGTCATCCCCGGCTCCACCAGCGCCACCACCTACAACCACTACAACGTGCTGCGCACCCTGGAGGACCTGGCCGGCCTGAGCGCCCACGCGGGCAACGCCGCCTCCGCCTCCGACATCACCGGCATCTGGAACTGACGCCGGATGTACCTCGCGGACGCCCGCTCCACCAAGACGGCCGCCGCCCCGGGCACCCGCCCGGGGCGGCGCGCCGCCGTCCCCGGCACCGTGCTCGCGCTCGGCGCGGTCAGCCTGGTCACCGACGTCTCCTCCGAGATGGTCAGCGCCGTCCTGCCGCTGTACGTGGTCGCCGCGCTCGGCCTGTCCCCGCTCGGCTTCGGCCTGCTCGACGGCATCAACAACGGCGTCGGCGCGCTGGTCCGGCTGCTCGGCGGCCACCTCGCCGACCGCAGCCCGCGCGGCCACAAGCTCGTCGCCGGGATCGGCTACGGCCTGTCCGCGCTGTGCAAGCCACTGCTGCTGCTCGTCCACACCGTGCCGCTGATCGGCGGCGTCCTCGCCATCGACCGCACCGGCAAGGGGCTGCGCACCGCACCCCGGGACGCGATGATCTCGCTGGCCACCGCGCCCGAGCACCGCGGCCGGGCGTTCGGCGTGCACCGCGCGATGGACACCACCGGCGCACTGCTCGGCCCGCTGCTCGCCTTCGCGGTGCTGCGGATCGCCGACGACCGGGCCGAACGCGCCGGCTACAGCGCGGTGTTCACCGTCTCCGGCTGCGTCGCGGTGCTCGGCGTGCTGCTGCTGGTGCTGTTCGTGCCGGGACGGGCCACCACTGCTGTTGTCGAGTCGGGGGCGCGCCCCACCCTGCGGGACGCGCTCGCGCTGCTGCGACGCCCCGCGCTGCGCCGGCTCACCCTGGCCGCCGTACTGCTCGGCCTCACCACCGTCAGCGACTCCTTCCTGTACCTGCTGCTGCAACGCCGACTCGGCCTGCCCGCCCACCTGTTCCCGCTGCTGCCGCTCGGCACCGCCGCCGTCTTCCTCACCCTCGCCGTCCCGCTCGGCATGATCGCCGACCGGATCGGCCGCCGCACCCTGTTCCTGGCCGGCCACGCCGTGCTGCTCGCCGGGTACGGCGTGGTGCTCTCCCCGCTGCGCGGCGCGAGCGCCGCCGTGCTGGTCCTGCTGCTGCACGGCACCTTCTACGCCGCCACCGACGGGGTGCTCGCCGCCGCCACCGCCGCGACCGTCCCCGACGGGCAGCAGGGCGCCGGGCAGGCCCTGGTCGGCACCGGCCAGGCGCTCGCCCGCTTCGTCTGCTCGCTTGCCTTCGGCGCCGCCTGGACGCTGTGGGGCCCGCGCGCCGCCCTCACCGGCACCGCCCTGGCCCTCGCCGTCGCGGCCGTTGCCGCCACCCGCCTGCTCCGTCCGACCGCCGTTCCCGAACCCCCGTCCGGAGGGCACCTCGCATGACCGCTCCCGTTGCCGTCGACCCGGACTCCGAGGCGCCCGAACCCCCGGTCGGGGACGCCCAGTTGCGGCGGAAGCTGGTGGTGCTGGTGGCCGCCGTGGTGCTGCTCGCCGGCATCGGGACGTTCGCCGTCCGGTACGCCGCCGGCCGGGCGGACCGGCGCAACCAGGAGCAGGCCGGCGGGCCACCAGTGCGCGAGGGGGCGGTGACGCTGGAGTCGGCGGGCCGTCAACTGCTGCTGCGCAACCTGGCCTGGGGCCCGCACCGCGACGAGGTCGCCGCCGTGCCCGCCGACCACCCGGACGGCGCCCGCACCGCGTCCGGTGTGAAATGCCTGCGCTTCCACGCCGCCGCCGGCACCGGCATCTGCCTGCAGGCCGAACACGGCGCGCTCGACGACACCTACCACGCGTCCGTGCTGGACGCCTCGTTGCACGAGATCAAGCGCTTCCCCGCGCCCGGCATCCCCACCCGCGCCCGGGTCTCCCCGTCCGGACACCTGGCCGGCTGGACGGTGTTCGTCAGCGGCGACTCCTACGCGGGCACCGACTTCTCCACCCGCACCGCGATCGTCGACACCCGCAACTGGCAGTTCTACGACAACCTGGAGACCTTCCAGGTACTGAAGGACGGCCACCCCGTCCAGGCGTCCGACCTCAACGTCTGGGGCGTCACCTTCGCCACCGACGACAACCGCTTCTACGCGACGGTCGCCACCGGTGGCCAGACCTACCTGGTCCAGGGCGACCTCGCCGCCCGCACCCTGACCACCCTGCACCAGAACGTCGAATGCCCGTCACTCTCCCCGGACGGCACCCGGGTCGCCTACAAGAAGCGGGTGGCCGGCGCCGACCCGGCCGCGCCCTGGCGGCTGTACGTGCTCGACCTCGCCACCATGACCGAGACCGCGACCGTCGAGCAGCGCAACATCGACGACCAGGCACTCTGGTCCGACGGGCACACGCTGATGTACTCGCTCCCCGGCGACTACGGCTCCGACCTGTGGACCGTCCCCGCCGACGGCACCGGCGCCCCCGCCGTCCTGGTGCGCTCCGCCGTCGCCCCCGCGTATCTCGGCTGACAGCCCGGCCGCGCCGCCGGTAGGGTCCCCGCGTCAAGATCGACACGAAGGACGCGATGAACGAGAAGACCGGTACCGGCCGGCCCTGGCGCGGGTCGCTGTACGCGCTGCTCACCCTGCTCTGCTGCGCGGCGCCGATCGGTGTGCTGACCTACCTGTTCGGCGGCTCGGAGGCCGTCGAGCTGCTGCACGCCGTCACGCCGACCGCGCTGATCCTGGTGGTCGCGCTGAACTACCGCACCCCCCGGGGAGGGGTGGCGGCGTTCGTCGCCGGCGGGCTGGCGCTCTGGCTGAGCTTCGCCGGGATGGCGGCGGTCCGGACCGGGTCACTGGCCGACCACGGGCAGCAGATCACCGTCACCGTCACCGCCGTCCACCCGCGCAACGGCACCCACCTCCCCACCTGCGAGGTGAGCCGACCCGACGGCACCGCCATCCGCCACCCGCTCGACGCCTGCAACCTCCATGTCGGCCGCCAGCTGACGGTGACCGCCGACCCGTCCGACCGGCAGGCCCCGATCTGGGAACCCCTCGACGCGGACACCCCCCTCCACTGGGCGGCGGGCGTCGGCACCGCACTGGTCGCGCTGCTGGTCTCCCTCCCGTTCTGGGCCGGCCGCCGCCGGCAGCGCCCCGGCGGGCCGTCGGAGCCGGTGGCCGCAGGCGGGCCCGCGGACTGGCGGGTGTAGCCGGCCACCGATGCCGGCAGCTGCTCGCGACGGTCATCGGACGTTCGCCGTGGTCACCGCCACCCACCCCCACCAGGGCAAGCGGTGGGCCGGGCACCCCGACTGACGGTGGCTCATGGGCAGGAGTAGCGTCCTTCTTGATCCGAATGATCAATGGGGGGATCGACATGGACGTGAAGTCCGAGGAACACCCGCACCGTTTCTGGGTGCGGTTCGCGCCTGCGACGCTGGTCGCCAACTCTGCTCTGATCTGGCTGATCAGCCAGCACCTCGGCTGGCGCACGGGGACCCTGAAGGGGGCGCTGGCGCTGCTGGCACTGGCCATGGTCCTGGTGATGGCGTTCTCCTACCGCACCGTGGTCGGCCTGGTCGCGGCGCTCGCGTCCGGCGCGCTGGTGGTCCTTCTCGGGTTCGCCGGGGTCGACGCGGCGCAGCACGACGTGCTGGCCCGGGACGGCGAGCGGACGGTCGCCGAGGTCATTGCCGTGGACCCGGGCAAGGGAAGGGGGACGCCGACCTGTGAGTTGCGGGCTGCCGACGGGCGGGACATCTCCGGCCGGATCCACTCGAACGACTACCGGGTCGGTGACCACGTCAGCGTCACCTTCGACCCGGCCGGCCGGGTGGACCCGGTCGAGGGCGCGCCCGACCCGGACGGCGAGGTGCGCTGGGCCGCCGGGCTGGGCGGGGGGCTGGCCCTGCTGGTCCTGTCGCTCCCGCTGTGGGGACGGTTGGGCCCGCGTCTGGAGCGCGACCGGGACGCTGCGGAGGACTGACCGTCCACACCGCGCCAACTGCGAAGTAGCCTCCCCTCGTTCGAACGACGAACGGGGGGAGCGGCGATGAGTGTGAAGCCGGTGCGGCATCCGCACCGTTTCTGGGCGCGGGTCACGCTGCCGACGCTGGCGGGCGGCCTCGCGTTGATCTGGCTGACGGACCGGCAGCTCGGCTGGACGGGGTTCGCCGAGGGGGCGACGATCTTCGTCCTGGCGGCGCTGCTGATGCAGGTGATCGTGTACCCGTACCGCACCAGGGCGGGTGCGGTCGGGGCGGTCCTCGCCCTCGTGCTGCTTCTGGCGATCGGATTCGTCGGCACCGTCGCGTACCGCCAGAGCGTGCTGGCCGAGGACGGCGAGCGGACGCTCGCCGAGGTCACCGCCGTCCACCCGAGCGAGGGCAAGGCGGCCGGGTACTGCCTGCTGCGCACCGCCGAGGGTCGGGACATCGCCAAGCGGCTGAGCCCCTGCGAGGGCCGCAAGGTGGGCGACCACCTCGACGTGACCTACGACCCGGCCAGCCGGCAGGATCCGACCGAGGAGGTGCCCGACCCGTCCGGTGCGGAGCGCTGGGTCGCCGGGCTGAGCGCGGCGCTGGCCCTGCTGGTGCTGTTGCTCCCGCTGTGGGGGCTGCGCGGGCGGAGCCTGGAGGGGCGGAAGCGGTAGCCGATGGCGGGCACCAACAGGTGTCCCGTCCCGGCGTTCGAACGATCGACAGGAATGATGGCTTCGAAGTCGACGGAACACCCGCACCGTTTCTGGGCGTGGTACACGGTGCCCGCGCTGTTCGGGAGCCTTGCGCTGTCGTGGCTGGCGGTTTGGCAGTTCGGCGCGGCCAACCCCGTTGCGTGGGATCACCGCCGTCCATCCCCGCAACGGCAAGGCGGCCGGGTACTGCCTGCTGCGCACCGCCGAGGGTCAGGACATCGCCAAGCGGCTGAGCCCCTGCGAGGGCCGCGACGTCGGCAACCAACTGGAGGTCACGTACGACCCGGCCGGCCGGCAGTATCCGACCGAGAACCTGCCCGATCCGGGCGGTGCGGTGCGGTGGACCGCGGGGCTGGTGGCCGTGCTGGTCCTGTTGGTCCTCTCGATGCCGCTGTGGGGGCCGCGGGGTCCGCGGGTGCGGGAACGGCAGCGATAGCGGTCGCTCACTTCTCGCGGTCGCGCCAGCGCTGCATCATCTGCTGGATCTCGACCCGCAGGAAGGCGAAGAACTCCTGGGATTCGGCGAGGCGTTGGCCGGCCGGGGTGTCCGCGCCGAGCGCGTCGACGCCCTCGACCAGGCTGGACTCGAAGCGGGACAGCGTGCGGTCGCGGTTGGCGGTGGCCTCGTACCAGACGTGGTCGTGGATGCGGTAGCGGTCGCGGCGGGTGCCGGGCTCGCGTTCGCGGCTCACCAGGTCGACCTGGGTCAGGTAGCGGACCGCGCCGGAGACGGCGGCGGGGGAGATCTGGAGCAGTTCGCCGAGTTCGGCGGAGGTCAGCCGCCCGGAGTCGGCGGTCAGCAGGGCGGTGAACACCCGGGCCGACATTCGGGGGAACCCGGCGTCCGCCAGCACCATGGCGAACCGCTCCACGAACTCCGACACCGCCGCCGGATCCCGCTGCGCGTCCACGTCGCCCACGTCGCCCACCTCACTCGCCTGCACCACCGGAACCCTCCCCGACATCCGTCCGACCGGGCGTCCGCCCACCTTCACACACCTTCGGCAGCAACGCGAAGATCCGGGACTTTCGGCAACTTCACGGATTTGTGAAACAAGAGTAGCGTCGAGCTCATGACGACCGCCATTTCGGTGTCCGGCCTGGTGAAGACCTTCGGCCGCACCCGCGCCCTGGACGGACTGGACCTCACGGTCGAGCAGGGCGAGGTTCACGGGTTCCTCGGCCCCAACGGGTCGGGCAAGTCCACCACCATCCGCGTCCTGCTCGGCCTGCTGCGCGCCGACTCCGGCACCGCCACCCTGCTCGGCGGCGACCCGTGGCGCGACGCCGTCCCGCTGCACCGCAGAATCGCCTACGTGCCGGGCGATGTGACGCTGTGGCGCAACCTCTCCGGCGGGGAGGCGATCGACCTGCTCGGACGGCTGCGCGGCGGACTCGACCAGACCCGCCGGGCCGCGCTGCTGGAGCGCTTCGAGCTCGACCCCACCAAGAAGGGCCGCGCCTACTCCAAGGGCAACCGGCAGAAGGTCGCGCTGGTCGCGGCCTTCGCCGGCGACGCCGACCTGCTGATCCTGGACGAGCCCACCTCCGGCCTGGACCCGCTGATGGAGGAGGTGTTCCGCGAGTGCGTCGCCGAGGCCCGCGACCGGGGCGCCACGGTGCTGCTGTCCAGCCACATCCTGTCCGAGGTGGAGGCGCTCTGTGACCGGGTGTCGATCATCCGGGCCGGGCGCACCGTGGAGACCGGCACCCTGGACGACCTGCGTCACCTGACCCGCACCTCGGTGGACGCCGTCCTCACCGGGCCGCCGCCGCACCCCGCCTACGCCCACGACCTGACGATCGACGGCAACCGGCTGCGCTGCCAGGTCGACACCGAACAGCTCGGCACCCTGCTCACCGAGCTCACCGCCGTCGGCGTGCACAGCCTCACCAGCCGGCCGCCCACGCTGGAGGAACTCTTCCTGCGCCACTACGAGAACGACCCGGCCGACACCCCGTCGACCTCGACGGCGGCCGCCCGATGAGCGGCTACGCGCTGACCGGCACCGGCACCCTCTACCGCCTCGCCCTGCGCCGCGACCGGATCGCCCTGCCGGTGTGGGTGTACATCGGCACCGGCATGGTCGCCTCCACCGCCTTCTCCTTCCGCACGCTGTACAGCGACGAGGCCTCCCGGCGGACCTTCGCGGCCAGCATCGACGGCAACGGCTCGCTGCGCGCCCTGTACGGCCCGATCTTCGACGGCTCCACCATCGGCGGGCTGACCGCGTGGCGGATGGGCGTCTTCGGGGCGGTGCTGGCCGCGCTGATGTCCACCCTGCTGGTGGTGCGGCACACCCGCGCCGAGGAGGAGGACGGGCGGCTCGAACTGATCGGCGCCGGCGCCGTCGGCCGCCGCGCCCCGCTGACCGCCGCACTCGCCACCGCCCTCACCGCCGACGCCGCGCTGGCCGCCCTGGTGACGATCGTCCTGCTGGCCGCAGGTCAATCCGCCGCCGGGGCGCTGGCGTTCGGCCTCGCGCTCGGCGCCACCGGGGTGTTCTTCGCCGCGCTGGCCGCCGTCACCGCGCAGATCGCCGAGACCGGGCGGGCCGCCAACGGCCTTGCCGGGGCGGCGATCGGCCTCGCCTTCGTGCTGCGCGCCGTCGGAGACTCCGGCAGCGGCACGGGCTGGGCGAGCTGGCTCTCCCCGATCGGCTGGAGCGAGCAGGTCCGCGCGTTCGCCGGCGACCGCTGGTGGGTGCTGGTACTGCCGCTGGGCGGGGCCGCGCTGCTCACCGCGCTGGCCCGCACCCTGGTCGAACGACGCGACCTGGGCGCCGGGCTGCTCCCGCAGCGCCCCGGCCCCGCCGTCGCCGCGCCCGGCCTGGCGGACGCCGCCGCACTGGCCCGCCGCCTGCAGCGCGGCGCCCTGATCGGCTGGACGCTGGCCTTCGCGGCGGGCGGCGCGGTGTTCGGCAGCGTCGCCAAGGGCGTGGTCGACCTGGTCGGCGACAACCAGCAGATGGCCGACATTATGGCCCGGCTCGGCGGACAGCAGGGCGTGCTGAACGCCTATCTCTCCACCATCGCCGGGGTGTTCGGGATGATCGCCGCCGTGTACGCCGTGCAGTCCGTGCTGCGGCTGCGCGCCGAGGAGAGCGCCGGCCGGGCCGAACCGGTGCTGGCGGGTGCCGTCTCCCGGCTGCGCTGGGCGGGCGGACACCTGCTGTTCCCGCTGCTCGGCACCACCGTGCTGCTGGCCGCGGCCGGCCTCACCGCCGGGCTGGCGCAGAGCGCCGCGCTCGGCAGCGCCGCCGGCCACGGGACGGGCGACGCCGTCGCCCGGATGCTCGGTGCCACGCTGGTCCAGCTGCCCGCGGTGTGGCTGACCGCCGCCGTGGCGCTCGCCGTGTACGGCCTGCTGCCGCGCTGGACGGCGGCCGGCTGGGCCGGCTTCGGCGTGTTCGTGCTGGTCGCCTGGCTCGGCCCGATCCTGCAACTGCCGCAGTGGGTGCTCGACCTGTCGCCGTTCACGCACCTTCCGCACCTGCCCGGCGGGACGTTCACCGCCGCGCCGCTGCTGTGGACCACCGCGCTGGCCGCGCTCGCCGCCGGGGCGGGCCTGGCCGGGCTGCGCCGCCGCGACCTGGGCTGACGACCGGGCGCGGCCCGACGCACCGCCACCGGCCGGACGAACCCCGGACGGACGGGTGCTGATCGGGCCGCGCACCGGCCTCACCCGGCCTTCGGGCAGAACGCGTCCCGGGCCGGGCGGCGGCCGGTGGCCAGGAACTCCGACACCAGCGCGTCGCCGCAGGCGTTCCCGTGGGACAGGTAGGAGCCGTGGCCGCCGGAGTCGACCGTGACCATCCTGGCCCGGTCGCCGAACGCCGCGCGCAGCTTGAGCGCCCCCGCGTAGGGCGTGGCCGGGTCGCGCAGGTTCTGCACCATCAGTACGTTGGACGGCCCGTCGTCGGTGACCCGGACCGGCGGTTCGGCGGGCTGCCAGTGCCAGAACGCGCAGGCCGAGGCGTTCACCGGCATGCCGGCCGTGAGCGGGTGCGCGACCCGGTCGGCGGCCACCGCCGCGGCGTACGAGCCGAGGTCGCGCGGCCAGCTGACGTCGTTGCACAGGGTGGCGACCGTGACCGCCGTGGCAGCCTGCATCTGCGCGAGCTCCGCCGCGTCCGGCGCGGGCCCCTGCTCGGGCAGCGGGCGGTGGCCCTGGGCGGCCTGGATCAGAGCGGCCGCGGCGGGGAACTTGGCGTCCGCGTACAGGCTGTTCAGCAGCGTGCCGCGCACGCCGTTGCCGTCCAGTACGCCCGGGTTGTGGCCGGGCCAGGGCAGCGGGGCCGCGTCCAACTGCTCGGCGGCCGTCAGGTAGGCGGTGCGGACCTGCTCGGGGGTGTCGGCGATCCGGAACTCGCCGGCCTCGGGGGAGGACGCCCAGGCTGCGAAATCCGGGAAGCGGTCCTCCGCGCCGGTGGCGAAGGCGGCCAGCCAACTGCGCTCGGCCAGGGCCGGATCCGGGTTGTCGTTGCTGTCCAGCAGGATCCGGTCGGTGCGGTCGGGGAACATCGTGGCGTACGCGGCGCCCGCGTAGGTGCCGTAGGAGACGCCCCAGGTGGAGATCCGGCGCTCGCCGAGGGACTGCCGGATCCGGTCGATGTCCCGCGCCTCGTTCCGGGTGGTGATGCTGCGCAGCACCGGGCCGCCGTTGGCCGCGCAGCGGTCGGCGATGCGTTGGCCGGTGGTCAGGTTGGCATCGCCGCCGTGCCCGTCGGGCGCGGGCCAGGGCAGCAGCTTGCCGGGTGCCAGGTCGGCGTAGTCGAGCCCGCAGGAGACCGGACTGGAACGCCCGACGCCGCGTGGGTCGAAGCCGATCAGGTCGTACCTGTCCAGCACCGACTGGGGCAGCCGTTTCACGGCGCTGCTCGGCCCGTTCAGGCCGGAGCCGCCCGGCCCGCCCGGGATCAGCACCAGCACGCCGCGCCGCTGATCCGGCTTGGCGGCGGTGATCCGGGAGATCGCCAGCGTCAGTGACGGCCCGTCGGGTTGTCGGTAGTCGACCGGGACCGTCACCTCGGCGCACTGCTGCCGCCCGTCCGCCGCCCCGTCCGTGCAGGCGGCCCAGGCGGGCCGGGCAGGGGCGGGAGCGGCGGCGGCGAGCGGTGCCGTCAGGCCGAGCAGGACGGTGGTGGCGGCGGCGAGGGCGGCGCCTCGTTGAGTGATTCGCATGACCACGAGTCTTCGCCGTTGTCACGTCCGGATCGATCCGGCAGGCCTCCGTCTCTTTCCTGGAGTCAGCCTCAGCGGAAGCACTGTAGCCAGCTATACCAAGGAAGTTGACGGATCATCAAGGAGGTGCGTCAGGAGGTGGCGCGCACCGTGATGACCGGCTCGTGGCGGACCGGGAAGTTCACCGAGGACGCGATGAAGCAGTCCCGGCCGGCCGGGCCGTGCAGGGCCTCGGCCTGCTCGCGCATCGACTCGTCGGCGATCTCCACCCGGGGCCGCAGCATCGCCTCGGTGAAGTGGCCGCCGCCGCCCGCGGTCTCCATGGTGGCCTCCGCCTCGTCCGTGTAGGACAGCACCACCACGCCCTGGCGCGCGCAGTGCGACAGGTACGACAGCATGTGGCACTGGGCGAGCGCGGCCAGCAGGAACTGTTCCGGGTTCCACCGCGAACGGTCGCCGCGGAACGTCGGGTCGGCGCTGCCGAGCAGTGTCGGCACCCCGTCCGAGGAGATGTCGTGGGCGCGGGAGTACGAGCGGTAGGTGTCGGTACCGGTACCGAGGTTGCCGGTCCAGTCGACACGGACCGCGTAGTGGTGGGACAGGGCCATCAGGTCACTCCTTCTCGGGCGGCCGGGCGGCGGCGCAGGTGTCCAGGACGTGCCGCCGGGCGGCCGCCCCGGCAGCGGCCGGATCCCCGGCGATCACGGCGGCCAGCAGCTCACGGTGCTGGTCGTCCACCAGGGCGGTGCGGTCGGGCGCGTGCAGAGAACGGTGGGTGGAGACCTGGATCTGGTCCCACAGCCGCTCCAACGAGTGCAGGGCGACCGGGTTGGCGGAAAGCTCCGCGACCCGCCGGTGGAACTGCCGGTTCAGCCGCACCGCCTCCGTCAACTCGCGTTCCACGGTGGCCCGGTGCGTACGGTCGGCGAGCGCCGCCAGGTCGGTCAGCTCGGCCGGGGCCAGCCGGCCCGCCCGCTGCCGCTCGGCCGCGAGCTCGGCGGTCAGCGCCTCCAGCGCGGCCCGCACCCGGTAGACGTGCGACAGCTCCTCAGCGGACAGCTCCACCACCCGGACGCCGCGCCCGGCGGCGGCCAGCAGGCCGTCCGCGGTCAGCGCCCGGAACGCCTCCCGGACCGGAGTGCGGCTCACCCCCAGGGTCTCCGCGACCTCCACCTCGCCCAGCCGCGCCCCCGGTGGGTAGCGGCCGTCCAGGATCAGTTCCCGCAGGCTGCGGCGGGTGCTCTCGGTCTGCACGGCGGCAGCGTAGTGCGATGCATGCATTGCATGCAATGGTCACGCTCACGGTGCTGGAACTTCGGCGCGGAACTCGTTGGGAGAGCGACGGACCGGTCCGCTATATTCGCGCAGCCGTCGAACAGTTCCACGCCCCAAGGGGGAAACCCATGTCGTTCGACCAGGAGCGCTCCGGGGAGGCCGTCCCCGACGCCGCCCGGGACGACTCCCCGACCACGCCCGCCACGCCCACGGTTGACGCCGCAGACGCAGCGCCAGCGGCCGCGGTCTCCTTCAGTAAGCAGCCGGCCGCGCCCGAGTCGGCCCCCGCCGCGGAAGCGGCGGACGCGGAGAGCGCTGACGCCGTCGCGGTCGGGCCTGCCGTGGATGCACCGGCGGCGATCTCGTTCAGCAAGCAGTCCGACGCGCCGGAGCCCGCGCCCGTCGACGCACCGGCTGTCACCACCACGCCAGTTGACGCGCCGCCGGCCCCCGCCGCGCCGCCGGCGCCCGCGAACCCGTGGGCGCCGCCCGTCGCGCCGCCGCCCGAACTCGGCGCCGCGCCGGCCGGTGCGCCGGTCCCGCCCGGTGCGCCGGTGCCGCCCGGGGCGAACCCGTGGGGCGCGGCCCAGACCGACGCGACCGCCGGGGGCAACCCGTGGGCGCCGACGGGTGTTCAGCAGCCGTGGGGGACGGGCGGGTACCCGCCACCCGGCATGCCCGGCGCGCCGACCGGGCCGATGATGATGTACCCGCAGCCGCAGCGGTCGCTGTACACCAACAACCTGGCCATCGCCTCGCTGATCACCGGCATCGTCTGCTGCTACTTCGGCTTCATCGGCATCGGCCTGGGCATCGGCGCGCTGCGCCAGATCAAGCGGACCGGTGAGCGCGGCAAGGGCCTGGCCATCTCCGGCATCGTGACCGGCAGCCTCGGCATGGTGCTGTTCGTGCTCTCGGTGATCGGCGGCACCTTCAGCGTCCAGGACTTCGAGGACGACAGTTCCACGCCCTCGCACGTCACGTCGACGTCGAACGCCGCCACGCCGGACTCGCCGTTCCGGCTGCGGGTCGGCCAGTGCTTCAACCGGGCCATGACCGGTTTCGCCAAGCCCGTGGACTGCACGTCCTCGCACCACGGCGAGGTCTACTGGACGCAGCCCACCAGCAAGCAGGACGGCAAGTACCCGGGCGAGGACGCGCTGAAGGCGGAGGCCGACGAGGTCTGCCCGGCGCACGTCGACACCTATGTGGCGGACACCTGGACGATTCCGGACTCGGTGTCGACCTTCTACTACTTCCCCGACCGGCTGGGCTGGAACACCTCCGGCAGCCGCCGCATCGTCTGCTTCCTGGGCAACGAGGACAAGTCGTCGCGCACCGGATCGCTGCAGAAGTACCCCAGCACCCTGACCACCGACCAGCGTCAACTGCTGGACGCCACCAACCAGTTCGACCGTGCCTGGATCAACGGCCCGGACGAGGACACCAAGGTCGAGGACGACCCGCAGGCGTTCCGGGCCTGGGCCAAGGACATGAGCGTGGCCGCCACCAAGCAGGCCACCATGCTGAAGGCCGCGCACTGGAACACCGCCGACAAGGCGACCGTCGACCGCCTGATCGCGAAGTCCATGACCGCGTCCGACCACTACCTGGCGGCCTACCGGTCCACCGACAACGCCACCCTCCGCCGTGAACTGGGCGTCGCCGAGGACAACTTGGGCGACGAGGAGATCATCTCGCTGCGCCGCGCGCTGGGCCTGGCGACCGCGCAGGAGGAGCCGTCCAAGAAGGGCAGCCAGCCGGTCTGACCGGCCGCCCCCGGCCGTCCCCCGGCCTGACCGGCCCGGTCGGCCGCGCGAGCCCGGCTCGCGCGGCCGATCCGTCGTCGGCTCCCGTCAGCTCCTGGTAGCTCCCGGCGGCTCCCCTCAGCTCCCGTCGTGCGAGGCGGCCCAGGCGGCGGCGTGCCGGACCAGCCGGGTCGGCAGGGCGGGGGCGCCCGTCCAGTGCAGGTGCAGGTAGGAGGCGTGCACCGAGCCGTGCAGGTGGCCCTCGGTGTGCGGGCCGGTGGGGGTGCGCCAGCCCCAGGCGGGGGACGGGCCGGCCGCCGGGTCGGTGACGGTGCGGTGGAACTCGTGGCCGCGCACCCGGGACCCGGCCGCGGCGAGCGGCGAGTCGGCGAGCGCCACCGCCTCCCGGTAGCCGAGGGTCAGCCGGGGCGTCATCCGGGCCGTCGTGTCCAGCACCCCGCACATCGGCAGGCCATCCAACTCCCGCCCCAGGTAGAGCAGTCCGGCGCACTCGCCGACCACCGGGGCGCCGCTCGCGGCGAGTTGGGCGACCGCCGCCCGCAGGGAGGCGTTCGCGCTGAGCTCGGAGACGTACACCTCCGGGAACCCGCCGCCTATCACCAACGCCGAGGTCCGCTCCGGCAGTTGCTCGTCGTGCAGCGGGTCGAACGGCACCACCTCGGCCCCGGCGGCGGTCAGCAGTTCGGCGTTCTCCGCGTACGAGAAGGAGAACGCCGCGCCGCCGGCCAGCGCGATCCGCGGCCGGGGACCGACCAGCGGTTCCACCTCGGCCGCCGGGTCCCACGCCGTGCAATCCAGCGGCGGGGCGGTCCGGGCCAGCGCCAGCACCTCGTCCAAGTCGACGGAGGCGGCGACCAGTTCGCCCATCTCGCGGACCGCCCGCAGCGCCTCCGCCGAGCGTTCGACGGCCGGCACCAGGCCCAGGTGGCGGGACGGGGTGTCCACCGCCTTCGCCCGCCGTACCGCGCCGAGCACCGGCACCCCGGAGCCCTCCTCCAGGGCCTCCCGCAGCAGCGTCTCGTGCCGGTCCGAGGCGACCTTGTTGAGGATCACCCCGGCGAGGCGCACCTGCGGGTCCCAGGACGCGAAGCCGTGCACCAGCGCCGCCACCGAACGGGACTGCGAAGAGGCGTCCACCACCAGCACCACCGGCGCCCGCAGCAGCTTCGCGACCTGCGCCGTGGACGCCAACTCGCCGCGCCCCGCCGCCCCGTCGTACAGGCCCATCACGCCCTCGACCACCGCTACGTCCGCCCCGGCCGCGCCGTGCGCGAACAGCGGGGCGATGCGCTCCGGGCCGCTCATCCAGGCGTCCAGGTTGCGGCCCGGACGCCCGGCGGCCAGCGCGTGGTAGCCGGGGTCGATGTAGTCCGGGCCGACCTTGTGCGGGGACACCTTCAGCCCGCGCGCGGCCAGCGCCGCGATCAGGCCGGTCGCCACCGTGGTCTTGCCCGCGCCGGAGGACGGGGCGGCCACCACCAGTCGGGGAATGCTGTCGTTCAAGGGTCTACCACTCAATACCGCGCTGGCCCTTGCGGCCCGCGTCCATCGGATGCTTCAGCTTGGTCATCTCGGTGACCAGATCGGCCAGTTCGAGCAACTGCTCGGGCGCGTTGCGGCCGGTCACCACCACATGCTGGCTGCCCGGTCGGTCGCGCAGCACCTCCACCACCTCCGCCACGTCGATCCACCCCCAGTGCAGCGGGTAGGTGAACTCGTCCAGTACGTAGAACCGGTACGTCTCGGCCGCCAAGTCCCGCTTGACCTGCTCCCAGCCCTCCCGGGCCGCCTCCTCGGACGACTCGATGTCGCGCTGCACCCACGACCAGCCCGAGCCCATCTTGTGCCACGCCACCGTGCCGCCCTGCCCGGACTCGCCGAGCACCCGCAGCGCGTTCTCCTCGCCGACCTTCCACTTCGCCGACTTGACGAACTGGAACACCCCGATCGGCCAGCCCTGGTTCCAGGCCCGCAGCGCCATCCCGAACGCCGCCGTGGACTTCCCCTTGCCCGGGCCGGTGTGCACCGCCGTGATCGGCAGTGTCCGCCGCTGCCGGGTGGTCAGTCCGTCGTCCGGGACGTTCTCCGCAACTCCCTTGGGCATCCTGCTCACGCCGCCTTTCGTGTCGTAGAGGTCGTAGAGGTCGTGGAGGTCGTAGCAGTGGAGGTCATCGCCGTCCGGGCCTCGCGCACCAGCGCGGCCACGCCCTCGGCCCGCAGCTCGTCCAGGCTCACCGCGTCACCGTTCAGGTGTGCCGCCAACTCCCTTGCCAGGCCCAGCCGGACGGGGCCGGACTCGCAGTCCAGCACCACCGCGGCCACCCCCTGCGCAGCCAGCAGCCCCGCCGCCCGGTGCGACCGCGCCACCGCGTCGCGCGTGCCGGTCGCCCGGCCGTCGGTCACCACCACCAGCAGCGCCCGCCGGTCCGGGTCGCGCAGCCGCTCCACCCGCAGCACCTCGTGCGCCCGCAGCAGGCCCGCCTCCAACGGCGTTCGCCCGCCGGTCGGCAACTGCTCCAGCCGGGCCGCGCCCACCTCCACCGAGGAGGTCGGCGGCAGCGCCAGCTCCGCGCCGGAGCCCCGGAACGTCACCATGCCGATCTTGTCGCGCCGCTGGTAGGCGTCCATCAGCAGCGACAGCACCGCGCCCTTGACCGCCGTCATCCGCTGCCGGGCCGCCATCGACCCGGACGCGTCCACCACGAACAGCACCAGGTTCGACTCCCGCCCCCGGCGCACCTGTTCGCGCAGATCGTCCCGCCGCAGCACCAGCGCCCGGCCGGCCCGTCCGCGCGCCACCTGGTGCGGCGCCGCCGCGCGCAGCGTCGCACTCAGGTGCAGCCGGGTCAGCCGGCCCTGCGGCCGGCGCGCCCGCACGGTGTGCCCGGCGTCCGTCTCGGCGGGGGAGCGCCGTCCCTGCGCGCCCCGGCCGGTGCCGTCCACCTTGAACAGCCGTGTCCGGTAGGGGTGTTCGGACGCCACCGGGGACGACTCCCGGGAGCCGCCCGGCCGTTGCTGCGGCGGCGCGGGCGGGGCCTCCGAACTCGCCTCCTGCGCAGGAGAGGTGGGGTCGGACGGTGCGGGGGAGCCGCCGCCGTCCGGACCATTGCCGCCGTCGCCCGGACCGTCGCCGGGGCCCTCGTCGTTCGGGCCCTCGCCGTCCGGCTCCTGGTGCTCGGCCAGCGTCCGGTCCAGCTGCTCCTGATCCAGGCCCGGCGCGTCGAACGGGTTGCGCCGCCGCCGGTGCGGCAGTGCCAGCTGGGCGGCCTTGCGGACGTCCTCCTCCAGCACCTCGGTGCGACCCGCCCAGGCCGCCAGCGCCACCGCGGTGCGGGCCATCACGATGTCGGCGCGCAGGCCGTCCACCTCGAACGCCGCGCATACCGCCGTGATCTGACGCAGCGCCAGATCCGAGAGCTCGACGGACGGCAGCAACTCCCGTGCCGCGCCGATCCGTTCGGCGAGCTCGAGCTCGCGCCCGGCCCAACTCGCCGCGAAACCGGCCGGATCGGCGTCGTAGGCGAGCCGGCGGCGCACCACCTCGGCGCGCTCGTCCGCGTCCCGGGTGGCCGCGATCTCCACCGTCAGGCCGAACCGGTCCAGCAGCTGCGGCCGCAGCTCGCCCTCCTCCGGGTTCATCGTCCCGACCAGCAGGAACCGCGCCGCATGCCGCACCGACACGCCCTCGCGCTCCACGTACGAACGCCCCATCGCCGCCGCGTCCAGCAGCAGGTCCACCAGGTGGTCCTGGAGCAGGTTCACCTCGTCGATGTACAGCACGCCCCGGTGCGCCTTCGCCAGCAGCCCCGGCTCGTACGCCTTCACGCCCTCGGCGAGCGCCCGCTCCAGGTCCAGCGAGCCGACCACCCGGTCCTCGGAGACGCCCACCGGCAACTCCACCAGGAATGCCGGACGTTCCGCCGTCCCCTCATTGGAGTGCGGGCCGTCCGGGCACTGTGCGTCCGGCGACGCCGGATCACACGCGAACCGGCAGCCGGCCACGGTGGCGATCGACGGCAGCAGCCCTGCCAGCGCGCGCACCATGGTCGACTTCGCGGTGCCCTTCTCGCCCCGCACCAGCACGCCGCCCACCGCCGGCGACACCGCGTTCAGCAACAGGCCCAGCCGCAGGTCGTCCATCCCCACGACAGCCGTGAACGGGTAACGGGCATCGGTCAGTTCAGTCACTTCGACCTCTCCATCTCCACCGGAGCCGGGGCTCCGGGCGGCACGAACGGCAGACCTGCCGGCGCCCCGTTCTCGATCAGCTTCCACAGCGCGTCCGTGTCGGCGTGCTCCGCCACCAAGTCGCCCAGTGCGTCCAGCCGTTGCTCCCGCGCCGCCGCGAACGAGGTGTCCGGCGCCGGGACGAACGCCCGCCCTGCGGCGCGGGCCACCTCGGCGAGGAACGCCCGGCGGAACGCGTCGTTCTCCAGCACCCCGTGCCAGGTCGTCCCCCACACCGGCCCGACCCGGCAGCCGTCCAGCGCCCGGCCGTCGGTGTCGGTGACGAACGACTCGCCGCCGTCCACCGACACCACCCCGTGGTGGATCTCGTAACCCGCCACCCGCTCACCGAGCGCCACGCCCGTCGGACGCGCCAGCACCTTGTCCGCGCCGAACACCACCCGGGTCGGCAGCAGCCCGAGCCCGTCCACCGTGCCGGCCCGGGACTCGACCGCGTCCACGATCTCCCGGCCCAGCATCTGGTACCCGCCGCACACGCCCAGCACCGGCAGCCCCGCCGCGACGCGCCGCGCGAGCGGCTCCACCAGGCCCTGCGCCCGCAGCCAGGCCAGGTCCGCGACCGTCGCCCGCGTCCCCGGCAGCACCACCAGGTCCGCGTCCGCCAGCTCCTCCGGACGGGTCGCCCAGCGCACCAGCACGCCCGGCTCCTGCGCCAGCGCGTCCACGTCCGTGAAGTTCGACAACCGCGGGAACCGCACCACCGCGACCCGCAACACCTCCGCCCCCACCGGCCCACCTGCCGCCGGGCGCTGCGCGACCGACGCCAGATCCAGCGAATCCTCCGCGTCCAGCCACAGCCCCTGGAGCATCGGGAACGTCCCCAGCACCGGACGCCCCGTCAACTGCCGCAGCATCTCCAACCCCGGTGCCAGCAGACGCGCGTCACCGCGGAACTTGTTCACCAACCAGCCCGCGACGAGCGACTGGTCGTCCGCCGACAGCAGCGCCAGCGTCCCGAACATCGACGCGAACACCCCGCCGCGGTCGATGTCCCCGACCACCACGACCGGCAGCCGGGCGGCCGACGCCAGGCCCATGTTGGCGATGTCCCGGTCCCGCAGATTGATCTCCGCCGGCGAGCCCGCACCCTCGCAGACCACCACGTCGAACCGCGACCGCAGGTCCGCCAGGCACTCCAGCGAGCGCTCCAGCAGCACCGGCTTCCGGTCCCGGTAGTCCAGCGCCCCGACCTCCGCCACGGCCCGCCCCATCAGCACCACCTGACTCCGGCCGTCCGCCCCCGGCTTCAGCAACACCGGGTTCATCGCCGCCTCCGGCTCCACCCCCGCCGCCTGCGCCTGCATCGCCTGCGCACGCCCGATCTCCGCCCCGTCGGCCGTCACGAACGAATTCAGCGACATGTTCTGCGCCTTGAACGGCGCCACCCGCACCCCCTGCCGCCACAGCCACCGGCAGATCCCCGCCGTCACCACACTCTTTCCGGCGTCCGAGGTCGTCCCGGCCACCAGCAACGCGCCGTTCACCGGCGACCTCCTTCGAATCGGGCGAAAGCCCAACGATCGTCGAACTCGCCGTTCCGCACGGCCAGTTGCACCCACCGCGCGGGCAGCGCGGCCGGGTTCACCCGCGCCGCCGTCCGGCCAGAACCGCCCGCGCGGCGAGCGTCACGCCCAGCGCGAGCACGCCGACCCGGCGGGAGAGACGACAGGCACGGTCGATGTCGGCCGGGCCGACCGGCGGCAGGCCCGCGCCCAGCACCGGCCGGTGCTCGACCCGCTCGCCGTAGCGCAGCGTCCCGCCCAGCTGCACGCCGAGGGCACCGGCGAACGCGGCTTCCGCCTGGCCCGCGTTCGGGCTCGGGTGCGCGGAGCCGTCCCGGCGCCAGACCCGCCAGGTCCGGGCGGGCGAGTCCGACGCTGCGACGGTCAGCAGCGCGGTGAGCCGGGCGCCCGGCCAGCCCGCGAGGTCGTCGAGACGGGCCGAGGCCCAGCCGAAGCGGTGGTAGCGCGCCGACTTGTGACCGACCATCGCGTCCAGCGTGTTCACGGCCCGGAACGCCAGCAGCCCCGGAACGCCCGCCAGACCGCCCCACACCAGCGCGTTGACGACCGCGTCGGCGGTGTTCTCCGCGACGGACTCGACCACTGCCCGGGCCACCTGCTGCTCGTCCAGCCCCGACGGGTCACGCCCGCACAGGTGCGGCAACCGCTCCCGAGCCGCCGTCAGATCCTCGGCGGCCAGCGACCGTCCGATGGCCCGGGCCTCCCGGGTGAGCGACGTCCCGCCCAGGACGGTGAACGTCGCACCCGCGGTCAGCGCCGCCGCGGCGAGCGGCGAGCGACGGACGGCCCGCGCGACGAGCGCCGCCCCGCCCCCGACGGCGCCGACGGCGAGTGCGGTGTGCAGGGCTCCCGCCCCGCGGTGGTCGCGCCACAGCCGGCGCTCCAACCGGGCCGCGGCAGTGCCGAACAGGGCGACGGGGTGTCCGCGCCGGGGGTCTCCGAGCCGGGCGTCCGCGAGATACCCCGCGACCGCGCCCACCAGGTACGGGGCAGCCCGCATGGCGTTGTGTCCTCACTCAGGGTCCGCGCCCTGGATCGACGGAACGAAGGCCAGAGTCTCCTGACTTCCGGTCACCCCCGCGCGGGGTGAACGGTCACAGTGGCGGGACCGCGCCGGACTCGAACCGGCTTCCTCTGCTTGCCTCCGTTTGGCCCGAAGATCCCACCACGCCCGCTTCGGGCCAGTCAACCGAGGCGCCGGACGAGTTGGTCACACCCCGCCCACTGCTGGGGCCGAGGTCAGCGCGCATCCGACGGGCCCTAGGATGCAGCCACATTCGACGCCCGGACGGGCGGGGCGGGGGAGGAATCGTGCGACAACTGGTCCGGCGCACCGTGCCGGTGGCCGCGGTCCTGGCCGCCCTGGTGGCGCTCTCGGGGTGCACGGTTGCGAGCGATGCCGTCGCAGGGATCTCCGTGAACGAGGACGGCCGGCCGCTCGGCGTCATGCTGGTCTGCGGCCACCGGATCGACGGAGCGACGCTCTCCACCAGCGAGGGCAGCCACCAGGAGACGATCGGCACCTGGACCGCCCGCACCGCCCTCGAGCCCGGGCTGACCACCTGGACCCTGGACGCCCCCGCCGACGGCTGGGAGACAGGCAAGTCCGCCACCCCGCTCGACGCCGGCACCACCTACCACCTCCACGGCTGGACCAAGGACAACTCCCGGTCGTCGACCGCCACTTCCTTCACCCCCGAGGACCTGAAGCAGCTCACCCCGGGAACCGTCCGCTACGACGGCACCGCCGCCGACGGCAGCGGCATCACGCTCACCGTCCCCGTCGCGGAGTTCCAGGCCTCGGCCTGCCGGAAGCACTGACCGCGCCCGAGCCGGGCCTCACCGGCCCCGGCCAGTGACCTGCGTCACGGGAACCGGTGCGCCTGCCCGGACAAGGCATGACGTGAACCATCCACACTCCCGGCTGCGCGCCGGGAATCCCGAAGCGTTCCGTGACCTGTTCCGGGACCACTTCTCGCTGGTGTACCGCCACGCCGTGCGCGTGACCGGGAACTGGACCCTGGCCGAGGACGTGGTCTCGCTGACCTTCCTGGAGGCCTGGCGCCTGCGCGGGAAGCTCCGCGACGAGGGCGACAGCCCGCGCCCCTGGCTGATGGGCATCGCCGTGAACGTGCTGCGCAACACGACGCGCGCCGCCCGCCGCCACAGCGCGGCCATGTCCCGGATGCCGGCCGCCGACGTGGTCCCCGACTTCGCGGACGAACTCGTCGGCCGGATGGCCGACTCCGAGGAACTCGCGGCCGCCCGCAAGGCCCTGGCGCGGCTGCGGCGCTCGGAACGCGAGGTCTTCGCGCTGTGCGTCTGGTCCGGGCTCGGCTACGCCGAAGCGGCGACCACCCTCGGCGTGCCCGTCGGCACCGTGCGCTCGCGCCTGTCCCGCGCCCGCACCCGACTGCGCAAACTCGCGGACGAGGAACTGCGCGCCGCGAGAAAAAACCCGGAACCCCTCCCGATCCCCGGACAAGTACTGGGCAGCCGCGACACCGCGGCCCGGCCGCACAAGGAGACGCACCGATGATCCGCAACCTGCGGCGGCGCAACGAACCGCTCGACCACGCGGAACTGGCCCGCCTCCTGCCCGCACCGGCCGACCCCCGCCTGGCGGCCGACCGCCAGCACCTGCTCGAGGAGCACCTGATGAGCGAGATCCACCGGTCCGACCCCACCCCCGCGCCCGCCCCGGCCCGGCGCCCGCTGCGCCGCACCGCACTGATCGCGGTGCCGGTCGCCGCGGCCGCTGCCCTCGCCGTGGTCGTCTCCTTGGCCGGCTCGCCCGACACCACGACGGTGGCGGCTCCGAAGCTGGTCAAGGCGCCCGTCGTGCAGATCGACGAGGGGAGCGCGGTCAAGGTCACCTCGACGGTACGTGAGCTCGCCGCTGCCGCGACGGCGAACCCCACGCCCCAGCCCGGAGCGGGCCAGTACATCTACATCAAGAGCCGGGTCTCCTTCCTGGCCTCCAGCTTCAACGGGGACACCGGGGAGTCCGCCACCTGGGTCCAGCCGCTGCACGACCGCGAGGCGTGGAAGTCCCTCGACGGCACCAAGGGCTGGCTGGACGAGCCGGGTTACCAGGCCAAGGGCGGCATCGAGCTGGGCAGCGACGAGCCCCGCAAGGACCTGACCTACAAGTGGCTCGCGGCCCAGCCCGCCGACCCCGACGCGCTGCTGAAATTCGCCTACTCGACGGCGAGCGGCAACCACGACCGTGACCAGGAGGCGTTCAACGAGATCGGCTCCATCATCCGCGAGCAGCTCGTGCCGTCCGCCCTCGCCGGCGCGCTTTACGAGGCGGCCGGCAAGATCCCGGGCGTCGTGGTGGTCGAGCACGCGCAGGACGCCTCCGACCGCGACGGGATCGCGCTGGCGCGGCTGGACCCGCAGACCGGCGAGCGGTCGGAGTGGATCTTCGACCGGGACAGCCACCAGTACATCGGCAGCCGCGGCGTGCAGATCCGGGAGGTCAACGGCGTCAAGCCCGGCACCGTCGTGGAGCGCACCAGCATCGTCACCCGCGCGGTCGTCGACGCCAACAAGCAGCGCCCCGGGGCCGGCCAGGCCAAGGCCTGACACCCCCGCACCGGCCGGGGCCACCACCCCGGCCGGTGCCGCAGGTGAAGGGCGAAGCCCGCGAACGTCACTCCCAGCGGGGCCCCGGCTCGCCGGACGGCCGGTGGGCGGGTGCACTGGAGGCAAAGCACCCGCCAGCCCCCGGGAGACCGCCATGCGTTGGGGAACCGCCGCCGTTGTCGCAGCCGCCGCCGCAGGGACCGGAGCGGCGGCGTTCCTGCTGCTCGGCCGGAAGGTGTCGGACCAGGTGGTGCAGCCGGGTACGGCCGCGCCGCCGCGGGTCGAAGTGCTGGAGCTCGGGCCGGGCCGGGTGGCGCTGACCGCGACCCCGGACACCGTCCGGCGCGGGCACTACGCGCTGGAGTGGGACGAGGGCGGCCACGCCGTGGTCGGCGAGGTGCTCGGTTCGGGCGGCGGGCGGGTCACCCGGCGGCTGGAGCGCGCCGAGTACGGGACGCTCGCCGTCGGCACCGAGGTCCGGATCACGGCCCGGGTGCTGACCGGCGACCCGCGCTCCGCGCTCGGTCTGGACTTCGTGGAGACCGCCGTGGTCGGCGAGCTGGGGGCGTTCCCGGCCTGGCGCACCCCCGGGATCCGCGGCACCTGGGCGGTGCTGATCCACGGCGCGGCCGCCGACCGTTCGCAGGCGCTGCCCGTGCTGCGGCTGCTGCACTCGCTGCGGATGCCCACGCTGACGGTCACCTACCGGGGCGACGCCGGCGCCCCCGCGTCGCCGGACGGGCTGGCGCACTTCGGCGAGACCGAGTGGCAGGACATCGACGCGGCGATCCGCACCGCGCTCGACCTCGGCGCGGGCAAGGTGGTGCTGTGCGGCTGGTCGATCGGCGCGACCATCGCGCTGCACACCGCCGCGCACTCCGCCCACCGGGGGCAGATCGGCGGGCTGGTGCTGGACTCCCCGGTACTGGACTGGGAGGAGTCGGTGCGCCGGGCGGCGGGGTGGTTCGGGGCGTCCCCGATGCTCGCCGAGCTCGGCACCCTCGCCGCGCAGGGCCGCACCGGCGTGGACCTGGCCGGCTTCGCCCGGATCTCGTCCGGCGCCGACCTCGCCTCCCCCGCACTGCTGCTGCAGAGCCCGGACGACCCACTCACACCGTGGGCGGCGGCCCGGCGGTTCGCGTCCGAGCGGGACGACCTGGTGAGCCTGCACCCGGTGCCGCACGCGCAGCACGCGGCGCTGTGGAACGCCGACCCGGCCGGGTACACCGAGGCGCTGCGCCGGTTCCTCACCCCGCTGCTGTGAGGGCCGGGCGGGAACCGGAAGCGGGCCCGCCGCGTCCTCATATCGGAGTGATCACGCTTCACGCCATGTCCATGCCGGAAAGTGGAGTTGTTCGTCCCGCTTTGGCCCGGCTTGTCCGTCCGTCGTTCGAAGGGTTCGGACAATACTCCGAGACAGCCCGGCAGCCGATGTGACAGAAGGCCCGTGCAAGGGGAAGACTGCACGGCGTGACGTCTCGGAACCCGCGCGACCGTGATGCCCCGCACCCGCCCCACCGCACCGGTGCGACGGTGACCCGTCTGCCCGGTACGGCCGTCGGGCGTGCGGAGGGCACCGTACCCGCAGCCAACCGCCGCCGGGTACCCGCCAAGCCCGGACGAGGCCGAGTGCCCGTCCCGGACGGCTTTCCCGCACCCGCCGAACTCGCCCCGCTGGCCCGCCGGATGCTCGCCGACGCGGTCCGCGTCGCCCGCTGGGCCGGCGAGCTCACCGAGGTCGACAAGCGCGGCGAACTCCTCCCCGAGGACGCCCGCGCCGCCGGCCGCGCCCTCGCCATGACGGTCGGCGCCGCCGCCAACGCCTGGGGTCAGGCGCTGCTGGTCGGCCTGGTCGAGCTCCGCGACGGCGGCGCCGGACCTGGCTGGCGGCTGCACGCCTGGGAACGCGACGACGAGGCGGTGGTCCGCGGCTGGTCCGCGCTGTTCGACGCCTGGACGCTGCTCGCCCCGGTGCCGCCCGCCGCGCTGCGCGGGGTGTTCGCCCAGCTGGCCGGCCAGGCCGTCGACCAGGCCCCGCAGCTGCTGTCCTTCCTGCACCTGGTGGACGGGCCGGTCGCCGACAGCGAACTGCTCGAACTGCTCCGCCGCGGCCTCGACGAGCGCCGCCTCGGCCCGAGCAGCGGCACCTTCCCGCTCTCCCCGGTCCCGCACGCCGCCTCCGCGGTCTCCGCGGTCCGCGGCACCTGCCGGGAGCCGCAGATCGACACCCCGCACTCGTCGGCCGACGTGGCCGCCGTGCTGGACTGGATGCTCGACGGCCTGGCCGCCGTCGGCGCGCTCGGCCGGCAGGACGAGGCCGCCGAGCTCTCCCCGCTCGGCCACTGGGCGGTGCGCGCCAAGCTGGAGGAGATCTGCACCGTCGCGCAGACCGCCGCCGGGCACATCGAACAGAGCGCCCTCGAACTGCTCAGCGCCTGCGCCGACTACAGCCCAGGACCGGCCCGCGCCGAGTTCCGGGCCTGGGTCGCCGCCCGCCCCGCCGACCGGGCCGTCGCCGAACTCCTCGAAGCCGCCCGCGGCGAGGACGCGCTGGTCCGCGGTCTGGCCTTCGAGGCACTGCGGGTGGTGGCCGGCTCCACCGCCGAGCAGGGCGTCCGGGGCGCCGTCGAGGAGCCCGTCCTGCGGCCCTACGCGCTGCTCTGGCTGGCCGAACAGCTGGACGAGGGGGGCGCCTCCCCGGCCGACGTGCTGGGCGCGGAGGACGCCGCCTGGCTGTGGGTGGACACGGCGGCCGCCGTGCTCGACCACGGCGAGACCGACCTGCTGGTCGGCCACGTCGAGGGCGCCTCTGCGGGCGAACCCGTCCGCCTGTTCAACCGCGCCCGCCAGTCCGGCCACCCGCGCGCCGCGAGCGTCCTGACGGCCGTCGCCTCCGTCCACCCCGACCCGGCAGTCGCCCGCGCCGCCCGCCGCAGCGCCTTCTCGGTCCACACCGGCGGGGCCTGATTCCCAAGCCCCGCAGGGGCGCGGGGAACTGCGCGAAGGGGAACACGACAACGAGGAAGCCGCCCTCCCGGAGAATCTCCAGGAGGGCGGCTTCCTCGCGTATCGGGCTTCGGGGCTAGCCCCGGTTCTCAGCGCGGCGGGCGCGGACCACGCCGACCTTCTCGCCGACCTTGCGGCGGATGACCAGCAGCGGCGCCATCGCGGCCAGCGCGATCTGGGCGAGCGCGCCGATGTGCATCAGGGTGTCGCCGCCGGGCAGGCCCGCGGCCCAGGCCGCCAGGCAGCCGATGGAGACCACGATCCAGGCCACCGTCGCGGTGGCCAGCAGGCCCTGCGGCTTGGGGTACTCGATCCGGCTGACCATCAGGTAGGCCACGCCGAAGATCAGCAGCAGGCCGGGGACGAACGGCGGGTCGAGCAGCACGATCGCGATGACGGTCATGGCGCCCATCGGGCAGGGCATGCCCTGGAAGATCCCCGGCCGCATCTTCACGGCGGAGAACCTGGCAAGCCGCAGCACCACCGCCAGCAGCACGGTCAGCGCGATGAACGCGGACAGTTGCTGGTTGGAGCCGGTGGAGACCAGGCCCCAGACCGCGACGAAGTACGCCGGCGCGATGCCGAAGCTGATCAGGTCGGCGAGGTTGTCGAGCTCGGCGCCGAGCGCGGAGGAGCGCAGCTTGCGCGCCACCAGGCCGTCGAAGAGGTCGCACATGGCGCCGACCAGCAGCAGCGTGACGACGGTGGCCGCACTGTGCTTGACGGGCGCGTTCGACTCACCGGTGAGGTGCGGCATCAAAATGCCGGTGGTGGTCGAGTAGATGGCCAGGAAGCCGCAGACGGCGTTTCCCAGCGTCAGGAAGTCGGCGGTGGACAGGTGCTGGGGGGAGCGGGGCGCGCGGAGTTCGCGGTCCCGCGCCCAGCGGCGGCGGCGCAGTTCGGTGGATTCCTCGTCACCGAGGCCCACTAGGGTTTCCGGATCAGTCACGGTCAAGGCGAGTCACCCCGGCGGTGGTCTTCTGGCCGACCGTGACGCCAACCTCGACGCCCGCCGGCAGGTAGGTGTCGACGCGGGAGCCGAAGCGGATCAGGCCGACCCGCTCGCCCTGCTCGACCTTGGTGCCGGCGTCCATGTACGGGACGATGCGGCGGGCGACGGCGCCCGCGATCTGCACCATCTCGATGTCGCCGAGCTCGGTGTCGAAGTGCCACACGACGCGCTCGTTGCGGTCGCTGTCCTTGTTGAACGCCGGGACGAATCCACCGGCGATGTGCTCGACGGACGTCACGCTGCCGGCCAGCGGCGCGCGGTTGACGTGGACGTTGAGCGGGCTCATGAAGATCGCGACCCGGGTGCGGCCGTCCGGCCACTCGTCGATGGACTGGACCACACCGTCGGCCGGGGAGATCACTCTGCCGGCGCCGATCTCACGCTCGGGGTCGCGGAAGAACCACAGCATGCCCGCGCTGAGCGCGCAGGCCGGCACGGCCGCCAGGGCCCACTTGCCGGAGCGCCGGGTGAGGGCGGTCGTCACGGCGGCGGTGGCCAGCGTGGGAACGAACCAGGGGGTGGCACCGCGCGCAATGGTCACGCGGGGACGCCGACCCTCGGGGGCGAAACCCTGGGCGGAGGTGTGAGGGGACGGGCTGATGGGCATCGAGGACCTTTTGTCGCGGGCCCCGCGCGGGAACACTGAATGGCCCCTGGACGAGGGCCACCGCGGGGATCGAGTTGTGTGGGACGGCTGCTGTCCCGGTGGATGCTATCGGGACCTGCCGGTATCTGGGCAAGCCGCCTGCTAGTCGAACTACGCCTGCCTGCCGAGTCGGGCACCTGCTATGTGTACGACCGTAACCGGACTGGGTCCGGTTCCCCAAGAGGTCCCGGGTCACGGGTGATTCACGTCTCAGTGACACGCCGGTCACAGGCAGTGCGGGGAAGCGGCCGCCCGGCGCGTACCTGGGGAAACGCGCCGGGCGACCGCATCAAGTGCCGTGCCCGCCTGGTCCGGCTGACCAGGCCGGGGGCGGGCACGGACGGGCCGGCGGCGGGCCCGCACGCCCGCCTTTCCGGCCCGGTATCAGGACGGTCTCAGTCGGCGAGCCGGTACTCCTCGAGCAGACGGCGTCCCACGATCATCTTCTGGATCTCCGCCGTACCTTCACCGATCAGCAGCATCGGGGCCTCCCGGTACAGCCGCTCGATCTCGTACTCCTTGGAGAAGCCGTAGCCGCCGTGGATCCGGAACGAGTCCTCGACGACCTCCTTGCAGTACTCGGAGGCCAGGTACTTCGCCATGCCGGCCTCGAGGTCGTTGCGCTGCCCGCTGTCCTTCTTACGGGCGGCCATCACCATCATCTGGTGCGCGGCCTCGACCTTGGTGGCCATCTCGGCGAGCTTGAACTGGATCGCCTGGTGCTCGGCGATCTTCTTGCCGAAGGTGGTGCGCTGCTGGGCGTACGCGATGCCCAGCTCGAACGCCCGGCGGGCCACGCCGCAGCCGCGGGCGGCCACGTTGACCCGGCCGACCTCGACGCCGTCCATCATCTGGTAGAAGCCCTTGCCGGGGACGCCGCCGAGGATCCGGTCCGCCGGGACGCGGACGTCCTGGAGCACCAGCTCGGTGGTGTCGACGCCCTTGTAGCCCATCTTCTCGATCTTGCCGGGCACGGTGAGGCCGGGGACGGTCTCGTTCGGCCCGAAGCCCGGGGTCTTCTCGATCAGGAAGGTGGTCATGTTCTTGTAGGGCGTGTTGCCGCCCTCGTCGGTCTTGCACAGCACCGCGACGACGCTGGACGTGCCGCCGTTGGTCAGCCACATCTTCTGGCCGTTCAGGACGTAGAAGTCCCCGTCCTTGACGCCCTTGGTGGAGATCGCCGAGACGTCGGAGCCGAGGCCCGGCTCGGACATCGAGAAGGCGCCGCGCAGCTCGCCGGCGGCCATCTTCGGCAGGAAGTAGTCCTTCTGTTCCTGGGTGCCGTGCGCGTTGATCATGTGCGCCACGATGAAGTGGGTGTTGACGATGCCGGAGACCGACATCCAGCCGCGGGCGATCTCCTCCACCACCAGGGCGTAGGTGAGCAGCGACTCGCCGAGGCCGCCGAACTCCTCGGGGATGGTCAGCCCGAACAGGCCGAGCTGCTTCATGCCCTCGACGATGGCGGTCGGGTACTCGTCCTTGTGCTCCAGCTCGGTCGCGACCGGAATGATCTCCTTGTCGACGAACTCCCGCACGGTGGCGAGGATGTCCCGCTGGATCTCGGTGAGGCCGTCGGTCTGTGCGAGGCGTCCCATCGTGCGGCTCCGTGACTGCTCAAGAGGGTTGGGGGTTGGGGGGCTCCGCGGCGCGTGGCTGCCGCGGAGCCCCCGGGAACCGGGTAGGGGCTGGGCCGATGACGGCGGCCCGCCCGTCCGGGGTCTGGAAGGGGCGTCAGGCCAGCGGCTCGGGGCGACCGGGCTGCTCGCCGCCGCGCTCCTTGATGTACGTCTCGGTCGGCACCATCACCTTGCGGCGGAAGATGCAGACGACCGTGCCGTCCTGCTTGTAGCCCTTGGTCTCGACGTAGACGATGCCGCGGTCCGGCTTCGAGGTGAGGTTCTTGTCGAGAACGGTGGTCTCGCCGTAGATGGTGTCGCCGTGGAAGGTCGGCGCGATGTGGCGCAGCGACTCGATCTCCAGGTTGGCGATCGCCTTGCCGGAGACGTCCGGGACGGACATGCCCAGCAGCAGCGAGTAGATGTAGTTGCCGACCACCACGTTCTTGCCCTGCACGGTGGTGGTCGCGTAGTTGGCGTCCATGTGCAGCGGGTGGTGGTTCATGGTCAGCAGGCAGAAGAGATGGTCGTCGTACTCGGTGACGGTCTTTCCGGGCCAGTGCTTGTAGACCGCGCCGACCTCGAACTCCTCGTAGGTGCGTCCGAACTGCATGGTCACGCCTCCGGGATCTCGAACTTGCTGGTGCGCTGCATGCCCGCGGCGCGGCCCTTGCCGGCGATGACCAGGGCCATCTTGCGGCTGGCCTCGTCGATCATCTCGTCGCCGAGCATCGCCGAGCCCTTGGCGCCGCCCGCCTCGGAGGTGCACCAGTCGTAGGCGTCGAGGATCAGCTCGGCGTGGTCGTAGTCGTCCTGGCCGGGCGAGTAGATCTCGTTCGCGGCGGCGACCTGGTCCGGGTGCAGCACCCACTTGCCGTCGAAGCCGAGGGCGGCGGAGCGGCGGGCGACCTCGCGGTAGCCCTCCTGGTTGCGGATCTGCAGGTAGGGGCCGTCGATGGCCTGCAGGTCGTTGGCGCGGGCGGCCATCAGGATGCGCATCAGGATGTAGTGGTAGGCGTCGGCGCCGTAGCCGGGCGGCTGCTCGCCGACCACCAGGGACTTCATGTTGATGGAGGCCATGAAGTCGGCCGGGCCGAAGATGATGGTCTCCAGACGCGGCGAGGCGGCGGCGATCGCGTCGACGTTGATCAGGCCCTTGGCGTTCTCGATCTGCGCCTCGATGCCGATCTTGCCGACCTCCAGGCCGACGGTCTTCTCGATCTGGGTGAGCAGCAGGTCCAGCGCGATCACCTGCTGGGCGTCCTGCACCTTGGGCAGCATGATGCAGTCCAGGTTCTGGCCGGCGCCCTCGACGACGGTGATGACGTCGCGGTAGGTCCAGTGCGTGGTCCAGTCGTTGACCCGGACGACCCGGGTCTTGCCGCCCCAGTCACCGTTGTTCAGGGCGTCCACGATGGTGTGGCGGGCGCCTTCCTTGGCCAGCGGGGCGCAGGCGTCCTCCAGGTCCAGGAAGACCTGGTCGGCGGGCAGGCCCTGGGCCTTCTCCAGGAAGCGCGGGTTGCTGCCCGGTACGGCCAGGCAGGAACGGCGCGGACGGAGGCGGTTCACAGTCATTTTGAGAGGTGTTCCTTCCGGGGTCAGCTGGTCGCGGCGGTGGTCGCGGCCCACGGCTGAAGCCTGTTGGCCAGCCGGATCTCGTCCACGATCCGGCCGATGATGGTGGTGATGCCGAAGTCCTTGGGTGTGAACACGGCAGCGACTCCGGCGGCCTTGAGGGCCTCGGCATCCGCTGCGGGGATGATTCCACCCACGATCACCGGCACATCCTCCACCCCCGCGCGGCGCAGCCGCTGCAGGACGTCGGGCACCAGCTCGGGGTGCGCTCCGGAGAGGATGGACAGGCCCACGCAGTGCACGTCCTCCGCGACAGCGGCGGAGACGATCTGCTCGGGCGTCAGACGGATGCCCTGGTAGACCACCTCGAAACCGGCGTCGCGGGCCCGGACGGCGATCTGCTCGGCGCCGTTGGAGTGCCCGTCCAGGCCGGGCTTGCCGACCAGCAGGCGGAGCTTGCCGGTGCCGAGCTCGGCGGCGGTGGCGGCCACGGCCTCGCGGACGGCGGCGAGTTCGCCGCCCGGCTCGGCGGCGACCGCGACCGGCGCGCCGCCGACCCCGGTGGGGGCGCGGTACTCGCCGAACACCTCGCGCAGCGCGAACGACCACTCGCCGGTGGTGGCGCCGGCCCGGGCGCAGGCCAGGGTGGCGTCCATCAGGTTCTCCTCGGTGACGGCCACCTCCTTGAGGCGGGCGAGCGCGGTCTGCACCGCGGCCTCGTCCCGACTGCCGCGCCAGGCCTCCAGGTTGGCCAGCACGGAGCGCTCGGACGCCGGGTCGACCACCATGATGGCGGTGTCCAGGTCGGCGGTGAGCGGGCTTTCCTCGGTGGTGTCGAAGCAGTTGACGCCGACGATCCGGTCCTCGCCGGCCTCGATCCGGGCCCGCCGGGCGGCGTGCGAGGCCACCAGGTTGGACTTCAGGTAGCCGGACTCGACGGCCGGGATCACCCCGCCCATCCCCAGCACCTTGGCGATCTCCGCCTCGGCGCCGGCCAGCAGCTCCTCGGTCTTCTCCTCGACCACGTGCGAGCCGTTGAACAGGTCGCCGTACTCCAGCAGGTCCGACTCGTACGCCAGCACCTGCTGGATCCGCAGCGACCACTGCTGGTCCCACGGCCGCGGCAGGCCCAACGCCTCGTTCCAGGCCGGGAGTTGGACGGCACGCGCGCGGGCGTCCTTGGACAGCGTGACGGCCAGCATCTCCAGCACGATGCGCTGGACGTTGTTCTCCGGCTGCGCCTCGGTCAGGCCCAGCGAGTTGACCTGCACGCCGTAGCGGAAGCGCCGCTGCTTGGCGTCCTCGATGCCGTAGCGCTCGCGGGTGACCTTCTCCCAGAGCCGGGTGAAGGCCCGCATCTTGCACATCTCCTCGACGAAGCGGACGCCCGCGTTGACGAAGAAGGAGATCCGGGCGACCACCTCGCCCATCCGCTCGGCCGGGACCTGCCCGGAGTCGCGGACGGCGTCCAGGACGGCGATCGCCGTGCACATCGAGTAGGCGATCTCCTGGACCGGGGTGGCCCCGGCCTCCTGCAGGTGGTAGCTGCAGATGTTGATCGGGTTCCACTTCGGGATGTGCGCCACCGTGTAGGCGATCATGTCGGTGATCAGCCGTACCGACGGGCCGGGCGGGAAGACGTGCGTCCCGCGCGACAGGTACTCCTTGACGATGTCGTTCTGGGTGGTGCCGGTGAGCTTGGCGATGTCCGCGCCCTGCTCCTCGGCGACCACCTGGTACAGCGCCAGC
This sequence comes from Kitasatospora sp. NPDC004615, assembly GCF_042873545.1. Classification (NCBI taxonomy): domain Bacteria; kingdom Bacillati; phylum Actinomycetota; class Actinomycetes; order Kitasatosporales; family Streptomycetaceae; genus Kitasatospora; species Kitasatospora sp. NPDC004615. The sequence goes on along the minus strand of NZ_JBIALQ010000009.1, from coordinate 82,377 downwards.
AGCCACATGGCGGTGGCGTTGATGGTCATCGAGGTGTTGGTGCGCTCCAGCGGGATCCCGTCGAACAGGGTCCGCATGTCGCCCAGGTGCCCGACCGGCACGCCGACCCGGCCGACCTCGCCGCGGGCGAGGACGTGGTCGGAGTCGTAGCCGGTCTGGGTCGGCAGGTCGAAGGCCACCGACAGGCCGGTCTGGCCCTTGGCGAGGTTGCGCCGGTACAGCGCGTTGGAGTCGCTCGCGGTGGAGTGGCCGGCGTACGTGCGCATCAGCCAGGGGCGGTCGCGTTCCTGAGCAGCCATCAGATGTCCCGGCTGTGCTTGTTGTTCCGCTCGTCAAGCTCGCGGAAAAGATTGATCTTGTCGAGGTGCTTGGCGCGGAACTCGTGGTCGCGCACGCCCAGGCCCTCCTGCGGGGCCAGGCAGAGCACGCCGACCTTGCCCTGGTGCTTGTTGTGGTGCACGTCGAGGGCGGCCTGGCCGGTCTCCTCCAGCGTGTACACCTTGGACAGGGTCGGGTGGATCTTGCCCTTGGCGATCAGGCGGTTGGCCTCGAACGCCTCGCGGTAGTTGGCGAAGTGCGAGCCGACGATGCGCTTCAGCGACATCCACAGGTAGCGGTTGTCGTACTGGTGCATGTAGCCGGAGGTGGAGGCGCAGGTGACGATGGTGCCGCCCTTGCGGGTGACGTAGACGGACGCGCCGAAGGTCTCCCGGCCCGGGTGCTCGAAGACGATGTCGACGTCCTCGCCGCCGGTGAACTCGCGGATCTTCGCGCCGAGGCGCTTCCACTCGCGCGGGTCCTGGTTGTTCTCGTCCTTCCAGAACTTGTAGCCCTCGGCGGACCGGTCGATGATCGCCTCGGCGCCCATGGCCCGGCAGATGTCGGCCTTGGCGTCGTTGGAGACCACGCAGATCGGGGTGGCGCCGCCGGCCAGCGCGTACTGGGTGGCGTACGAGCCGAGGCCGCCGCTGGCGCCCCAGATCAGCACGTTGTCGCCCTGCTTCATGCCGGCGCCGTTGCGGCTCACCAGCTGGCGGTAGGCGGTGGAGTTGACCAGGCCCGGGGAGGCGGCCTCCTCCCAGGTGAGGTGCTTGGGCTTGGGCAGCAGCTGGTTGGTCTTCACCAGCGCGAGGTGGGCCAGGCCGCCGAAGTTGGTCTCGAAGCCCCAGATGCGCTGCTCCGGGTCCATCATCGTGTCGTTGTGGCCGTCGGCGGACTCCAGCTCGACGGACAGGCAGTGCGCGACGACCTCGTCGCCGGGCTGCCAGGCGTTGACGCCGGCGCCGGTGCGCAGCACCACGCCCGCCAGGTCGGAGCCGACCACGTGGTACGGCAGGTCGTGGCGCTTCGTCAGCGGGGAGAGCCGGCCGTAGCGCTCCAGGAAGGAGAAGGTGGAGACCGGCTCGAAGATCGAGCTCCACACGGTGTTGTAGTTGACGGCGCTGGCCATCACGGCGACCAGGGCCTCGCCCGGGCCGACCTCGGGCAGCGCGACGTCGTCCAGGTGGAGCGACTTGCGCGGGTCCTTGTCGCGGCTGGCGAGGCCGGCGAACATCTGCTCCTCGTCCTTGTGGAGCGTCACGGCCCGGTAGGACTCGGGCAGCGCGAGGCCCGCGTAGTCGGCGGACGTGGCGTTGCCGCTGAGGATCGCGTCGAGAATTTCCTGCATGGCTGCCTCCGAAGGCGTACCTGTGCGAGGGTCACAGGGCGTCTGGGGGAGCCGGGAGCGGACACCGGCTTCGCTGAGGGTCTGAGGATGGGTACTGCGGTGGTGCGACGGATGGGTGGAGTCGCGGGTGCACGTCCCCCAGGTGGGAGGACACCGGACGACGGCGCGCCGAGGTGGGGAGCCGCGGCGCCGCGACCGGTGGCAACAAAGTAGTGGCACCCTGTGCCACTCGTAAAGACACAGGGTGCCAACTTCTGGCGTGAGCCAGGACACGCGGCTCAGGGGGTTGACGGGAACACGCGAAGGCCCGTTCCCGAAACCGGGAACGGGCCTTCGATTCTGTCTGTCACCTGCGGAAACTGCCTGGATTACAGGGCACTTCGCCCGGCCAGCGCGGCCCGGATCGAATCCACCACGGTCTCCAGCGGGGCATCCGTGCGGGCCACTGTGATCAGCACCTCACCGCCCGGGCTGGCACTCAGTGCGCTCACGGCCGCCGGGTCCTCCGGCGGCACTCCGTCACCATTGGCACCCGGTGCCAAGGTGGTGCCGCGGCGGCGGGCACCGCTCGGCGGGGTCGGCCAGAACGTCCCCCGGATCACCTCGAAGGAGTGGTCGAGCTGCGCCTCCACGTCGCCGTACCCGCCGGCCCGCAGCCAGCGCCGCAGCACGTGGTTGTGCGCCGCGACCACCGCCGCCGCCGACACCTCGGCCAGCATCGAGTCGTCGTCCCCGCCGCGCTGCCAGCCCGGCGGGGTCTGCTCGGCCGCGTCGAACCGGCCCAGCAGGTACCGGGTGAACAGCCGCTCGTACCGGGAGACCACCGCGATCTCCCGCTCGCGCAGCGCCGGAACCTGCCGGATCAGCTGGTAGCGGGCCACCGACATGTCCGGGGTGGAGGCGTACATCCGCAGCACCTCCTTGATGCCCCGGCACACCACGTCCAGCGGGTGCTCCTCCGGCTCCGCGCTGGCCAGCAGGTCCGCCACCCGCACCAGGGTGTCGTCGTGGTCCGGGAAGATCGCCTCCTCCTTCGACCGGAAGTACCGGAAGAAGGTGCGCCGCGCCACGCCGGCGGCGGCCGCGATCTGATCGACCGTCGTCTCCTCGTACCCCTGGGTGGCGAACAGCTGCATGGCCGCTGCCGTGAGGTCCTGGCGCATCTGCAGCCGCTGGGCGGCGGCCCGGCGACTGCCCGGCCCGGACTCCACCCCCGACCGCGACTGGTCCGGCCCGGCGGCCGGCTGCTGCTGCTGGGAAAGCGAGGTCTGGCGATCCATGTCCGGAACGCTACACGCACCCGGTGCCGCCCCCGCCGGCCTGGCCCTGCGCACCGGCACCGAGGGCGGCACCACGGCGGGCCGCGGCCACCGCGAGGAGACCGCGCCGGACCCCCACGGGGGCCTCGGCGCAGCCGGGTTGACGCCCCCGGCGGGCGACGGCCGCGGGCTCGGCGAGGACGCCGGACGGCCGGTCATCGCCGCGCGTGGTCGCGGAAACCGCGGCCGGTCTTGCGGCCCAGGCAGCCCGCCGCCACCAGGTGCTCCAGCAGCGGCGCGGCCGCCAGACCCGGCTCCCGGAACTCTTGGTGCAGCACCTTCTCGATGGTCAGCGACACGTCCAGGCCCACCACGTCCAGCAGCTCGAACGGGCCCATCGGGTAGCCGCAGCCCAGCTTCATCGCGGTGTCGATGTCGTCCACCGTCGCGTAGTGCTCCTCCAGCATCCGCACCGCGTCGTTCAGGTACGGGAACAGCAGCGCGTTCACGATGAAACCGGCCCGGTCGCCGCACTCCACCGGGTGCTTCTTCACCTTCCCGCACAGCTCCAGCACCGTCGCCGTGACGTCCTCGGCCGTCAGCACCGTGGAGACCACCTCGACCAGCTTCATGGCCGGCGCCGGGTTGAAGAAGTGCATGCCGATCACGTCCTGCGGACGGCCGGTCGCCGTCGCGCAGGAGATCACCGGCAGCGAGGAGGTGGTGGTGGCCAGCACCGCGCCCGGCTTGACGATCTTGTCCAGGGTGGTGAACAGCTCGCGCTTCACCGCGAGGTCCTCCGCCACCGCCTCCACCACCAGATCGACGTCCGCCAGATCCTGGTACCCGCCGGTCGGGGTGACCAGCGCCAGCGCCGCGTCCCGGGCCTGCTCGGTCAGCCGGCCCTTGGCCACCGAACGCTCCAGCGACTTCGCCAGCTGCGCCTTCGCCCGCTCCGCCTTCTCCTGGCTGCGGGCCGCCAGCAGTACCGGGAAGCCCGCCTTCGCGAACACCTCCACGATGCCGGTCGCCATCGTCCCGCTGCCGCACACGCCGATGCTGCGCACCTCGCGGCCGGCCGGACGGGCCTTTGCCTCCGAGGCCTCCTCGGCGATCACGTGGGACGAACCCGGGGCCTCGTACGTGTAGAAACCGCGGCCCGACTTGCGGCCCAGCAGACCCGCCGCGACCAGCTGGCCGAGGATCGGCGCCGGGGCGTGCAGCCGGTCCCGGGACTGCTCGTACATCGCCTCCAGCACGGTGCGGGCAGTGTCCACACCGATCAGGTCCAGCAGCGCGAGCGGGCCCATCGGCAGGCCGCAGCCCAGCCGCATCGCCGCGTCGATGTCCTCCCGGGTCGCGTACCGGGACTCGAACATCGCCGCCGCCTGGTTCAGGTACGCGAACAGCAGACCATTGGCGATGAAACCCGCCCGGTCGCCCGCCGCGACCGGCTCCTTGCCCAGGTCGCGCGCCAACTCGGCGACCTGCGAGGCCGCCTGAGGCGACGTCAGCACGGTGCGGACCACCTCGACCAGCTTCATGGTGTGCACCGGGTTGAAGAAGTGCACCCCCAGCACCCGCTCCGGGCGGGCGGTGGCCGCCGCGATCCGGGTCACGCTCAGCGCGGTGGTGCCGGTCGCCAGCACCGTCTCCGGCGGGCAGATCCGGTCCAGCTCGGCGAACAGACCACGCTTCAGCTCAAGGTCCTCCGGGACCTCCTCGATCACCAGATCCGCCTGCGCGGCCGCCGCCAGGTCGTCACCGACCTCGATCAGCGCGAGCAGCGCGGCGCGCTCCTCGGCAGTCAGCCGCTCACGCGCCACCGCCCGGGCGGTGGACGCCTCGATCCGGGCCAGCGCCCGCGCCGCCTGCGACGGACCGGCCTCCACGCCGATCACCCGCCGGCCACTACGGGCCACCGCCACAGCCACCCCGGCACCCATGGTGCCCAGGCCGACCACGGCAACAGTGGGGAAGGGACGCTCCATTGACCAGACTCCTTAGTCATGGGCCCGCGCCGACGGCCCCCGCCACCTGCCCGGGCATGCCGGGGGTACGACGGGGGAGGGTGCGCCGACGGCGCGGGAGAAAAGGGGAACGGAAGAAGAACAGCGGCGACCCCGCGCTACGGACCGGTCCGCTCCGGTTCCGTCGAGGGGCAGTGCCGTGGTGCTCAGGCGCTCCGACAGATCATGAAGCGACGCCGACGCGCACACAGAGAGAAGAACGCAACCACCCGGTGCGGCTCCCGAAGCCCGGCGCTGGCGCGTGCCGACACTGTAGCCCAGCTACTGGCGGGTAGGAAGAGGCAAACGCGCTTCGCGCGACGGCGGTTGCCCCTACCTTGCCCGCATGACCAGCGAACGTCCGCAGATGTTCCCCAGCCAGTTCGAAACGATCGCGGAAGCGGCGGAGAGACACGACGTGACATTCGAGTTCGTCACCGGAAAGCTCCGGGTCAAGCCGATGCCCGACGGCGACCACGCCGAGATCGTCATGTGGCTGATCGAGTGCTGCATGACGCAGCGGCCGGATCTCCGCCTCTACCCCGGGCGGCGCGTGCTGCTCTCCGGTGACTGCCGCACCAAACCCGACGCAGTGCTTGCCCACCGGCGCGCGTTCGCCGCCCAGGGGGAGTGGTCCGATCCGGCGGAGGTGCTGATGGCGGTCGAGGTGACCTCCCACGATCCGCACGCCAACAGGTGTGACCGGGAGGAGAAACCGGTGGCCTACGCCAAGGCCGGCATCCCGGTTTTCCTTCTGGTCGACCGGGAGGCCGGGGCCGTCGCGGTGTTCAGCGAGCCCGGGGGTGGCCGCTACGGAAGCGTCGTGACCCTCACCCACGGGCACACCGTGGAGGTGCCGGAACCGGTGAACGTCACTCTCGACACCGAAGTCCTCAAGGAATTCGTCCGCTGACACGCGAAACGGCCCGCCCGGAGGGTTTCCGGGCAGGCCGTTCGTGTGTGGTGGGGGTCAGTGGGCCATGACCGGGACGGCGTCCTCGATCTCGGACTTGGACGCGTGGTGTTCGGGCTTGCCCGCGTTGATCAGGGTGAAGGCGGTGAGGGAGGCCAGGGCCAGGATGCCTACGGCCCACCAGATGGCGGTGGAGTAGGAGTGGACCTGGGCCTGGAGGGCGAACAGCTGCGGGTCGGTGGCGGTGGCGGCGTGGGCCTTGGCCCACTCGGTGCCAGCGCTGTGGGCGACGGTGCTGAGCAGAGCGGTGCCGATCGCGCCGCCGACCTGCTGGGAGGTGTTGACCATCGCGGAGGCGACGCCCGCGTCGCGGGGCTGGACGCCGTAGGTGGCCAGGCTCATGGCGGGCATGAAGGCGGTGCCCATGCCGAGGCCCATCAGGATCAGGCCGGGCAGGATCTGCCAGTACGAGGTGCCGACCTCGATCCGGGTGAGGATCAACAGGCCGAGCGAGGCGACCAGGAAGCCGGGCGCCATCAGGTGGCGGGCCGGGATCCGGGTCATCAGGCGGGCGCCGATCTGGGTGGAGCCGGTGATCATGCCGGCCACCATCGGGAGGAAGGCCAGGCCGTTGACGACCGGCTTGTAGTGCAGCACGCCCTGCATGTAGAGGGTGAGGAAGAGGAACAGGCCGAACATGCCGATCACGGCCATGCCGAGCGAGAGGTAGACGCCGCCGCGGTTGCGGTCGGTGAGCACGCGCAGCGGCAGCAGCGGGGCCTTGACCCGGCTCTCGACCACGACGAACGCGGCGAGCAGCACCGCGGCGGCGACGAACAGGCCGATGGTGGAGCCGTCGGTCCAGCCGGCGCTCTCGGCGCGGGTGAAGCCGTAGACCAGGGAGACCAGGCCGGTGGTGACCAGCAGCACGCCGGGGATGTCGAGGCGGTTGCGGTTCAGGCTGCCGGCGGGCTCGCGGATGACCAGGACCGCGCCGGCGATGGCGACCGCCGCGAACGGGATGTTGATGTAGAAGGTCCAGCGCCAGTTCAGGTACTCGGTGAGGGCGCCGCCCAGGATCAGGCCGAGCGCGCCGCCACCGCCGGCCACCGCGCCGTAGATGCCGAACGCCTTGGCGCGCTCCTTGCCGTCCGAGAACATCACGGCGAGCAGCGACAGCGCGGCGGGGGCGAGCAGCGCGCCGAACACGCCCTGGAGGGCGCGGGCGCCGAGCAGCATGGCGGTGTTGACGGCGGCGCCGCCGATCGCGGAGGCCGCGGCGAAGCCGACCAGGCCGAGGATGAAGGTCCGGCGGCGGCCCCACAGGTCGGCGACCCGGCCGCCGAACAGCAGCAGTCCGCCGAAGGCCAGGGCGTAGGCCGTGATGACCCACTGGGTGGTGCTGTCGGCGAAGCCGAGGTCTTCCTTGGCGCTCGGGAGCGCGATGTTCACCACGGTCGCGTCGAGGACGACCATCAACTGGGCCAGCGCGATGAACATCAACGCCTTCCAGCGGCGCGGATCCGGCTGGAGGGTTTCGGACATGGAGGTACCCACCTGTGAGTGCGAGAGAGCGTACGAAGCGTGCGAAAACTGGCAGGCGGCCCGGTCGGGCGCCTGTCGGAAGAATGGGAGTGCCGGGGGTCGGCGGCCTGGAACGGCGGGGTTTCAGGCGCGCTGGCTGAGGTCCTCCATGGTCACGGCGTGGCCGGGCAGGGCGGACGGGGAGAGGGTGCGCAGTCCGTCCAGCAGGATCTGCAGGTGACGGTGGACCAGCGGGTGCAGGTCGAGGCAGTCGGCTCCGGGGAGCGGGCGGGTGAGCTGGGCGACGGCGACCACCAGGTCGCCCGCCCCGATGTCGGTGCGGAGCAGTCCGTCGGCCTGCGCGCGGGTGATCAGGTCTTCGGTGGCCTGCTTCATCTCGGCGCGGGCGTCGGTGAGTTCGGGGTCGTGCGGGTCGATGGTGCCGGACAGCAGGGAGCACAGCGCGCCGATCCGTTCGTCGGCGGCGGCGTGCACGAAGCGGCTGAGCGCGGCGAAGGAGTCGGGCTCCTCGGCGGTGGCCGCGTGCGCGTGCGCCACGATCCGGTCGATGACGGCGAGCGACACCTGGTGGATCAGCGTCCGGCGGTCGGCGAAGTTCCGGTAGAGCGTGGCGTTGCCGACGCCGGCCCGGCGGGCGATCTCGTCGAGCGGGGCCATCGCCCCGTGGTCGACGAAGGCCTCGCGGGCGGCGGCGACGATGCGCGCCCGGTTGCGGGTGGCGTCCGCGCGCCGGCGGGGAGCGGTGACGGTGGTCATGGTGCGGTGCTCCCTTCGAGCGGGCGGAGAGGTTCCGGAAGAGCGGGGAGGGACTCCCCGTTTCTGCTTGGACAGGGTTTCAAACGGGGACTTGGTCCCCGGAATTTCATCATTCGATGTGACTCGCATCACGTTTGAAACCTCCACGGACGGGTGACCTCTCGGCCGAGTCGCCCGGGCGCCGCATCGCCGCAGGCCAGCATGGGCGCATGAGCACCGTGAAGCCGCGCACCGAGCGCGCCGCCGAGGCCCGATTGGCCGCCACCCGGATCGAGGCCGAGGGCGTCGACGGGGTGATCGTCAGCTGGGTCGACAACGCCGGCGTCACGCGGGTCAAGTCCGTGCCCGTCCGCGGCCTGGAGAGCGCCGCCCGGTGGGGCGTCGGCGCCTCGCCCTGCTTCGACCAGATGCTGGTCGACGACTCGCTCGCCCCGTCCGGCAGCGCGCTCGGCGACCTGCGGCTCGTCCCCGACCTGGCCGCGCTGCGCCGGCTCGCCGCCCAGCCCGGCTGGGCCTGGGCGCCCGGCGACCGCTGGACCCAGCAGGGCGAGCCGCACCCCGGCTGCCAGCGGCAGTTCGCCCGCCGCACCGTCGAGGCACTGGCCGAACGCGGACTCACCGTGCAGGCCGGCATCGAGGTCGAGTGGATCGTCGAGGGCGGCGAGGCCGGGCCCGCGTACGGCATGCGCCGGATGATCGGCAACAGCGACTACCTGCGCGACCTGCTGCGCACCCTGCGCGAACAGAAGCTGACGGTGCTCCAACTGCACCCCGAGTACAGCGACGGCCAGTTCGAACTGTCCGTCGCCCCGAGCGGCCCGGTCGAGGCCGCCGACACCGCCCTGCTGGTCCGGCACACCGTGCAGGCCGTCTCGCTGCGGCACGGCCTGCGGGCCAGCTTCGCGCCCGTCGCCACCCCCGGCGGCGTCGGCAACGGCGGCCACCTGCACCTCAGCCTCTGGCGCGACGGCCAGAACCTCGGCCACGGCGGCAGCGGCCCGCACGGCCTCACCCGGGAGGCCGAGGCGTTCCTCGCCGGAGTGCTCGCCGAACTGCCCGCACTGCTCGCGCTCGGCGCCCCGTCGGTGGCCAGCTACCTGCGGCTGGTCCCCGGCCACTGGGCCGGCCCGCACCGCTGCTGGGGGCTGGAGAACCGGGAGGCCGCGCTGCGGCTGATCACCGGCTCCGCGCCCGAACAGGCCAACGCCGAGGTCAAGTGCTTCGACGCCGCCGCCAACCCCTACCTTGCCGTCGGCGGCGTGCTGGCCGCCGGCCTGGCCGGCCTCGGCGACGCGCTCCACCTGCCTGCCGAGACCACCGGCGACCCCGACGGCGTCGCCGAACGCCTGCCCACCACCCTCGGCCAGGCCGTCGACGCGCTGCGCAAGTCCGAGGTGCTGCGCGCCGCGATGGGGGAGTCGCTGTGGCAGTCGGTGATCGACGTCCGGGAGGCGGAGATCGCCCGGTTCGCCGAACTCGGGCCGGGGGAGATCGTCGAGGCGCTCCGCTACCGGTACTGACCCGAGGCCGGCGGGCGCGGCTCACTTCGGGTGGGGCACAGTCCAGCCCGGGCAGGTCGCGATCGCGGTCAGCTGGTCGAGCGTCAGCAGCGGGGGCCGGCCCGCGTCGGGCGAGCCCGCGCCCGCCGGGTTGACCGCCGTCACGCGGACCCGGTGGCCGTCACGGCCCAGCACGTCGACGATCGTCTCGGTGGCGCCCTGGGCGTTCGGGACGGGGCGGCCGGTGACACTGCGCACGCGGGCGCCGTCCGGCTGCGCGGGGGCGTCCGCGAACCAGGCCTCCACCGACGGTTCCGCCTGCTCCTCCACCACGGTCAGCTCGACCATCCGGTCGCCGGCGGCCAGCATCGTCCGCTGCATCGGGCCACCGGGGCCGGTGCTGGACACCACCTGCAGGCCGGCCGGCAACAGGTCGGGCTGCTGCACCCGCTCGGGCGGGTCCTTGGGTGTGACTGCCGGTCGGAGCATCGCCTTGAAGGTGCGCCAGCCGGGGTCGGTGGCCAGCGCCCGGAGCCGGTCGACGGTCAGCAGCGGGTCCGGCCGGGTCGAATCCCCGGCGTGCGTCGCGGAGTTGAACGAGGTAGCGGTGACCCGCGTGCCGTCCGGGGCGTCCACCTGCACCTCGGAGTACCTGTGCGGGGTCGGGCCCGGGTCCGCGCCGGTCCACTGCGTGACGGCCACCTTGGTGCCGTCGTCCTCGGCCGTCTGCACGCACGTCACGCCCTCGATGTCGTAGCCGGGGCACGAGTGCGTCGGTCCCCACCCGGTGGTGTTCGTGATGTCCAGCGTCAGCAGGCTCGGTCCCCGGCCGTCCTCCAGGGTCAGTTGCGCGTTCGCGGAGCCGAACGGGGCGAGCGTCGCGCCGAACGTCGAACCGCTGGAGCGGACGATCCGCAGGCCCGCCGGAAGCCGCTCCGCCACCGCCGACACCAGGTGCGCCTCCTCCGGGATCCCCGCGTCGGACGGACGCGACTCCGACGGGGTGGGCGCGACGGACGCCGCCGGGCCGACGCTGTCCGTGTACAGGGCGTTCGGCAGGACGACCGCGGTCACCCCGCTGACGGCCAGCACCGCGGCGGCCGAGCCCAGCGCCAGCCGGCGACGGTGGCGGCGGCGGCCCCGGGCCGCGCCGACCATGGCCAGCAGCGGGGTGTCCGGGACGAAGCTGTCCCCGGTCTCGCGGAAGACCTGGCAGAGCCGGTCCTCGAAGTCTTGCTCGGGCAGTGCGGGCATGCGTGATCACCGTCTCCGGGAACGAAAAGGAAAGAACAGGGGCGGTGCCGGCGGTGCGTCAGTGCGCGGCGAGGTCGGTCAGGCCGTCGCCCAGCAGGACCCGCAGCCGGGCCAGCGCCCGCGAGGACTGGGAGCGGACCGCGCCCGGGCGGCAGCGCAGGATCGTCGCCGTCTCCTCGACACTGACGTCCTCCCAGTAGCGCAGCACCAGTACCGCGCGGTCCCGCGGCGCGAGTTGGGCCAGCGCCTGGAGCAGCGTCATCCGCAGGGTGCTGTCGTCGCCCGTCGGGTCCGGCAGGTCGGGGAGATCGGCGGTCGGACGCTCGCGCGAACTGCGCCGCCGGTGGTGGTCGATGAACTGCCGGTACAGCACCCCCTGCGCGTAGCCCGCCGGATTCTCTATCGCCCGGCCGCCGAACAGCCGCCCCGGCCGGCGCCACACCACGTACATGCGGCTCAGCGTCTCCTGCACCAGGTCCTCTGCGAGGTGGGTGTCACCACCCGTCAGCAGGCACGCCGAACGGTACAGCGGGGCCGACCGGTTGGCGGCGAACTCCGCGTACTCCAGGTCGCCGCTGCGCACTGCTGCTCCTGCCACGTCGATGTTCTCCCCGGCCGTGCATCTTGTTCACCCGTCAGACGTGACGGGATGCCGAGAATGTCACGGGGTCGGCGCGGAAATTTTTTCGGGGAGCTCAAAGACCCGGGGCGGGTCTCAGCGGGCCGGCCGCTCGCCCGCGCCGCGGCAGAACGGGCACGTCCGGCTGCCCTGGCAGTCGCCGCAGCGGACCCGGCCGTCGGTCCGCCCGCCCCAGGTGACGCCGCCCATCACCCAGCCCCGGCCCCAGCAGCGGTCGCACGCGCACCGCCCCTCGCACTCCGGGCACAGCTCGTAGCCCGGCTGGACGTCCTCCGGCGCGAGCAGCGGCTCGGGGCGGACGAACACTTCCGGCTCGTACAGCGCCATCGGCTCCAGATCGGCCCGGCACAGCGTCAGGCCGCGCACCGGATTGATGTGCAGCCGGATCGTCATTCCGTCCCGCCAGGCGTGCAGTACCGCCGAGCCGGTCTCGGTGTACTCCACCGTCCGCTGCCAGTCGGCGAGTTCGGCCTCGGCCCGGGCCAGCAGGCCGGGGTCGGCCGGCTGCGGGTCGAGGACGATCTGCCGGTGGTGGGCGAAGCTCAGCGGATTGCCGAACGCGGTGATGTCCGGATACTCCGGCAGCACGGCCGGCGGCGCCATTCCGGGCGCCAACGCCTCCAGCACCGCCGCGAATTCGGCGTACAGCCGCTCGCCGCGTCGCTGCAACTCCTCCCGCGCCCCGGGTATCTCCTCGCCCGACATTGCCCGCCCCTCGCCTCGAAGTGCTGTCAACTGGCCGGGGGCGTCCGGGTGTTGCTCGGTACGCGCGCCGGGCGGGGCCGATTCTAGTGCCGGTGCCGCCGGGCGGGGCGTTTTGGCGAGCTGCGGTGGTTCGCGGAACGGCCGGACGGGCTGCCGCGGCGAGTGGTACGAAGATCGAATGACGAGTTACTGGCTGGGTGAACGCATACGCCTGCGGGCGGTCGAGACCGAGGACGGGCCGCTGCTGGCCCGCCTGTCCGAGCAGGAGGAACACCTCGGCGACCTGCTCAACCCGCCGCGCTCCACCGAGGGTTGGCAGGCCCTCGCCCGCGAGCACGCCACCGCCGACCCGTCCGGCGACACTTACGTCCTGATCGTCGAGTCACGCGCCGACGGCACCCCCGTCGGCTCGGTCGGCGTCCACCGCGCCGACCCGCGCAACGGCTGGTTCGAGTACGGCATCACCATCGCCGCCGAGCACCGCCGCCGCGGCTACGCCGGCGAGGCCGCCCGGTTGGTGATCCGCCACCAGTTCGAGGAGCGGCGCTACCTCAAGGCCACCGCCAGGGTCTTCGCCCACAACCACCCCTCGCTGGAGCTCCAGCACCGCCTCGGCTTCACCGAGGAGGGCCGCCTGCGCCGGCACGTGCTGCTCGCCGGCCGCCCCACCGACGTGGTGCTGCTCGCGCTGTTCGCCGAGGACTTCGCCGCATCGCCGAGCTGAGCGGCCTGCTGCTGAGCGGTCTGCACGGTTCTGCACGATTCCGGGCGCCGGATCAACGGACCGGCGGCGGCGCGAACGGCCCGTGCAGGGCCGCCCACTGCAGCAGCAGGACGGTCTTGCCGTCGGCGATCCGCCCGTCCCGGGTCATCGCGAGCGCCTCGGCGAAGGGGAGTTCGAGCACCTCGATGTCCTCGCCGTCCTCGGCCAGCCCGCCGCCGGGGCCGGTGCGGTCGGCGGGCCGGTAGGGGGCGGCGTAGAAGTGCAGCCGCTCGGTCACCGAACCCGGGCTCATGAACGCGTCCAACACGTGGGTGAGCGGGCCGAGTTCGACGCCGAGCTCCTCGGCGCTCTCCCGGCGGATCGCGGTGGCCGGGTCGTCGTCGTCCAGCAGGCCGGCCGCGGCCTCGATCAGCATGCCGTCGGGGTGGCCGTTGACGTACGCCGGGAAGCGGAACTGCCGGGTGAGCAGGACGCGGCCGCGTTCGGTGTCGTACGGCAGCACCACCGCGCCGTTGCCGCGGTCGTAGGTCTCGCGCTGCTCGGTGGTCCAGCGGCCGTCGCGGCGGCGGTGGTCGAAGGTGGTGCGGCGCAGCACGTGCCAGCCCTGCGAGGTGAGTTCGACCTGGCGCACCACCACGTCCGGATTGCCGCGCAGGTCGCGCCCGGCCCGGTCGAGGCCGGTGCGGCCGCGGTGGTCGGGGACGTCGATGCCCGGGCGTCCGTTCATCGGTCCACCTGCGGTGCGCGGCGCGGGAGTTCGGACACGTCGTGGTAGACCGGCAGGCCGCGGCGGCGGGCGGTGGCGACGTCCTGGTCGGCGCCGGTCGAGTCGCCGGGCAGCCGGAGCACGGCGTCGCAGCGGGCGAGCAGCCGGTCGGCGGCTGGGTACAGCACCTCGTCGGCGAGCGGGTCGGTGGGCCCCGCGCCGGCCGAGCGCAGCACGGGCAGCGCGATCCACTCGCCGATCACCGGCAGGTGTCCGGCCGCGAAGACCGGCCAGGCGGCCGCCTCCAGCCGGGCCAGGTTGGCGGCCATCGCCTGCGGGTCTCCGTCGGTGCCGGAGCGGTACGGTCCGGCGATCAGGACGAGCATGGGTGTGTCGGTGTCGGTCATGAGGCGCTACCATACACGCAGAAACGTGCAAGAACAGGAGAGAACGAGAAATGCTGGCTGCTGAACGGCGCGACCACCTGCTCGCCCTGCTGGCCCGCGAGGGCAAGGTGGTGGCCAAGGACGTCGCCGCCGACCTCGGCATCTCCGAGGACAGCGTCCGCCGCGACCTGCGCGACCTCGCCGCCGAAGGACTCTGCCAGCGGGTCTACGGCGGCGCGCTCCCCGCCTCGCCCGCCACCGCCGGCTACGCCGAGCGGCAGTCGGTGACCCCCGACGGCAAACGCCGGGTCGCGGCCGCGGCCGTCGAACTCGTCCGTCCCGGCAGCGCCGTGATCCTGGACGGTGGCACCACCGCGCTCGCCGTGGCCCGCCTGCTCCCGCCCGACCTCGACTGCACCGTGATCACCCACAGCCCCACCGTGGTGGCGGCCCTGCTCGAACACCCGCGGGCCGAACTCTTCCTGCTCGGCGGCCGGATCTTCAAGCACTCCGCCGTCGCCTGCGGAGCCGCCGCCGTCGAGGCCGCTCAGAACGTCTCCGCCGACCTCTGCCTGCTCGGCGTCACCGGCGTCCACCCCGACGCCGGCCTGACCACCGGCGACGCCGACGAGGCCGCCATGAAACGAGCCCTCGCCGCCCGCGCCGCCGAAACCTGGATCCTCGCCTCCGCCGAAAAGATCGGCGCGGCCTCCCCCTTCCGCGTCCTCCCATGGGACCGCATCACCGGCCTGATCACCGACGCCACCCCGACCCACCCGGCCCTGGAACGCCTCACCGCCGACGGGGTCGAGATCCTGGCGGCCCGTTGACGGCCTCGCGGCCGAGCCGGACAGGCCCTCGGCCACGACACCTCGTCTAGTCTCGGCTGGAGCCGACGGGCCCGCTGCCCGCCGATGACGAGAGAGACGAGCCCCGATGTGTCGAACGCACCCGTGATTCGCGCCGACGTCCCCGGGTCCTTCGCCTGGGGCGTCTTCCACAAGCGCCACCCCGAGCTCGTCCGGCAGGTGCTCGACGCGCTGCCGTACGGCCCCGCCGAGCGGGCGGCGGTCGAGCGGCTGCTGGTGGAGAGCACCACCGGCGTCCTGGAGCCGCTGCGCGCGGACGCCCCGGACGCCGCGCGGTGGCTGGCGTGGGGCGAGGGGCTGTGGGGGCGGCCCTGGGGGGAGGCGCCGTTCCTGTGGGCGGAGAGCTACTTCTACCGCCGACTGCTCGACGCCACCGGGTACTTCGGGCCCGGCGCGTGGCAGGGCGTCGACCCGTTTGCGCCGTTCAAGAACGCCGAGCTGGCCGGTGCGGCGGTGGACGAGGAACTGGCCGCGCTGAGCGCGCTCGACGGCCTGCCGGAGACCCGCCGGGCGGAGGCGCTGCTGTCGTCCGCGCTGTGGGGCAACCGCGCGGACCTCAGCTTCGGGATCACCGCGGAGACCACCGGGACGGCCGCCGCCGACCTGGTCGCCGACGACAGCGCGACGCTCTGGACCGCGCTCGGACGGGCGACGGGCGGGCAGGTCTGCGTCATCGCGGACAACGCCGGCCGGGAGCTGCTGCCGGACCTGGTGCTGATCGACCACCTGCTGACCGGCGGCCCGGCTGCGCAGGTCGTCCTGTACGTGAAGCCGCAGCCGTACTTCGTGTCGGACGCGACGACGGCCGACGTCCTCGCCTCGGTCGAGCGCCTGCGCACCGCGCCCTCGGCCGCCGCCGGGGCGGTCGGCGGGCGGCTGTGGCGGGCGATGAACAGCGGTGCGCTCGTCGTCCGCACGCACCCGTTCTTCTGCGCGCCGCTGCCGTTCCACGACCTGCCGGCCGACCTCCGTACCGGGCTCGCCGCCGCGACGATGACGATCCTCAAGGGCGACCTCAACTACCGCCGCCTGGTCGGCGACCGGCTCTGGCCGCCGACCACGCCGTTCGGCGAGACGGTGCGTCACTTCCCGTCGCCGGTCGCGGCCCTGCGGACGCTGAAGTCGGATGTGATCGTCGGCCTCGACGCCGCGACCGTCGCCCGGCTCGACGGCACCGGGACCTCGTGGCGCACGGACGGCCGCCACGCCCTCGTCCAGGTCGACGCCCGCCGGTAGATCCCGCCGACTCGAGGAGCCCAAGTGCCCACCCCCGCCGACCGCCTGGCCGAGGCCCGCGCCTCCACCGACCCTGCCGCGCTGCGCGCCCTCACGGCCGTCGGCCTGCCGTTCGTCGACCAGGCGCTCGCCGAGAACCCGCACACCCCGCCGGACGTGCTGGCGCGGCTGGCGGAGGTCCGGCACAGCGACTGGAACGACAACCGGCTGCTGTACCTGCTGGCCGAACATCCGGGCGCGGACGGGGCGGTGCTGGACGCCGTGCTGGCGGCGGTGGCCGAGTGCCTCGGGGCGGGACGGCGGCCGTTCGCCGCCGTGCTCGCGCTGGCGGCGCGGCTGGACGTTCCGGCCGAGCGGGTGCGGGCGCTGGGGCGGTCGGCCGGGGCCTCGGCGCGGCTGCGCGCCGGGTTGGCCCGGGTGCTGGCGGAGCGTTCGTAAGTTCACTCCGGTGACGGTGCGGATCGGCCAAGTCCGGTAGTGCGGCGGCGAAGAGCGCGGTGCAGAAGCTGTGGGGCGCAGGCCGACATCGCCACCGCGCCGGCCGCCCACGGCGAGCTGTTCGGCGGCCGAGCCGGCACCGGCGGACCGGGGCGGGTGCCCGACCGGCAGTGGGTCGGGCACTCGTTCGGTCTACGACGATTGCTTTACTACCTCTTGATTTTTGTCATATCGGCTGAATAGTCTCCCGGCCATTCGCGTGTCTTCGATCACACCGATCGCGTCCGCCGACAGTCGGGAGAGTCAACCCCCATGAGCGTTCCCCGCATCCGTCGCTCCGCCCTCCTCGCCGCAGGTCTCGCGCTGGTCACCGCCGGCGCCCTCGCCGGACCCGCGGCAGGCGCCGCCACGGCGGCCACCGCGTCCGCCACCGGCCAGCCGATGAACTACGTGGTCAATACCAAGGCCAACCACGGGCAGACCAAGAAGGCCGAGCGCGAGATCCAGGCGGCCGGCGGCAGCGTGATCGCGTCGTACGAGCAGATAGGCGTGGTGATCGCCCGTTCCAACGACCCCGGCTTCGCCGCCAAGCTCCGCCAGTCGAAGACCATCGACTCGGTCGGCGCCAGCCGCACCGCGGGCATCCAGGCCGGCGGCATGGAGACCACCGTCGAGGTGTCCGACGTTCCCACGGGCGCGACCGCCGACGGCAGCGAGCCGCTCTGGGCCAACCAGTGGGACATGCGGCAGATCGGCGTCGACCAGGCGCACAAGACCACGCTCGGCAGCCGTGACGTGGTGGTCGGCGTCCTCGACTCCGGCATCGACGCCACCCACGAGGACCTCGCCGCCAACGTCGACCCGGCGCTCTCCGCGTCCTGCCTCAGCGGCAGCCCCGACACCAACTGGAAGTCCTGGCAGCCCACCACCAGCACCCACGGCACCCACGTGGCCGGCACCATCGCCGCCGCCAAGAACGGCAAGGGCATCGAGGGCGTCGCCCCCGGCGTCCGGCTGGCCGCCGTCAAGGTGGTCGACGACGGCGGGTTCATCTACCCCGAGTACGCGATCTGCGGCTTCGTCTGGGCCGCCGAGCACCACTTCACCATCACCAACAACAGCTACTACGTGGACCCGTGGATGTTCAACTGCGCGGGCGACCCCGACCAGGGCGCGGTCAGCGAGGCCGTCCGCCGGGCCGTCGACTACTCCCGCCGTGGCGGGGTGCTGAACGTCGCCGCCGCCGGCAACGAGAACATCGACCTGGCGCACAAGACCGTCGACGTCAGCAGCCCGGACGACACCACCCCCGGCGGCCGGCCGATCGACGCCAGCTGCCTCGACCTGCCCGCCGAACTGCCGGGCGTGATCGCGGTGTCGGCGATCGGCGCCAAGGGCGACAAGTCCTACTACTCCAGCTACGGCCTGAACAAGGTCGCCGTCGCCGCCCCCGGTGGCGACGCCACCGTCTTCCAGACGCCCGACACCCCCGACCGCCGCGGCGGCATCCTCTCCACCCTCCCCGGCAACAAGTACGGCTACAGCTCGGGCACTTCGATGGCCACCCCGCACGTGGCCGGCGTCCTCGCGCTGCTCGCCTCCAGCCACCCGGGCGCCGGCCCGGAGAAGCTGCGCAGCCTGCTGGTGAAGCAGGCCGACCCGCACGCCTGCCCGGCCGGCGTCTTCAACCCCGGCGGCACCGGCGCCTACAAGGCCACCTGCGAGGGCACCGACGCCAACAACGGCTTCTACGGCGCCGGAGTGGTCAACGCCGCCAAGGCCGCGGACGCCTGGCGCAACTGACCTCGCGTCAACACCCGGTGCGTGGGCGGCTCGTACGTCGCCCACGCACCCGCGTCAACCCCGGTGCGTGGGCGGTTCACTCCTCGCTGACATGCCGGGAGCCCGGCAGGCTCACGCGTGCCGCAGCCGACCGCAGGTCAGTTCTCCTCGCCGACGTGCCGGGACCAGTCCGATTCCACCGAGGCCAGGCCGGCCCGGTTCGGCACCTGCTTCAGCCAGGCCGGCCGGGCCGCCGTGCGGGCCGCCGCGGCCCGCTCCTCGGCGGCGCGGATCTGCTCCGGGGTGGCGAACCCCTCCGGCAGCCAGGCCGCGGAGTTCGTGACCCGGGCCGCCAGGTGTTCCACGTACGCGGCCCGGACGGCGGCGGGCGAGTCGAAGCCCGGCTCGTCGGCCAGCCAGGCGTCCGGCACCAACTCGGTGATCTCGGCCAGTAGTTGGGACGTCACCTGGGGCGCCAGCGCGGCGTCCGCGGCGGCCACGTCGGGGCCGTAGCCGCCCAGCGCGTGGCCGCTCAGGTCGTAGCGCTTGTGCACCGAGGCGTGGGCCGAGGACCAGCGGTGGTGGAAGATCAGACCGGCGCCGTTGTCGATCAGCCAGAGCTTCCCGTGCCAGACCATCAGGTTCGGGTTGTGCACGCTGCGGTCGACGTTGCCGGTGAGCGCGTCCAGCCAGACGATCCGGCCGGCCTCGGCGGGGGAGACCTCGATCATTCCCGGCTTGAAGTCGCGGGCGCCCGGCAGCAGGTCCATGCCCAGGTTGCGGCCCGCGCTGGCCTTCAGCAGGTCCTGGATCTCCTGGTCCGGCTCGTTCGCCGCCACCGCCGGGTCGAAGTCCACCAGCACCAGCGGCGGCACCCGCAGGCCCAGCCGCCGCGCCAGCTCACCGACGATCACCTCGGCCACCAGTGCCTTGACGCCCTGCGCCGCACCGGTGAACTTCACCACGTACGTGCCGAGGTCGTCGGCCTCCACCACCCCGGGCACCGAACCGCCCGCCCGCAGCGGATCGACGTACCGCAGCGCCGTCACTTCATCCAGCATCCGCCCACCCTAACGCCTGTCCGGCCGGTCTTGCCGGGCGCGCGAAGCCGGATCATCCCGCCTGGAAGCACCGGCAAACCATCCAAGTACACCCAGTACGAGGACGGTTCGCCGGCACTCCCAGCCGGGCGCGAAATGGGGGCACCTCCCAGCCCGCAAGGGCTGGGGGATCCGCGCGCTGATCCGACAAGACCGACCGGACAGGCGTTGCGACCCGGTTCCCGGTTTGGCGGGGGCAGGCCGCGATGGTTGGCTTGGCGGCGACGCCGAGTGCAGATGTGCAGAGGCGCAGATGACCCGGACCGAGGAGAAGTGAGCGAATGGGCAAGGTGCACGCCACCACCGAGCGGACGTACGGGGCCGACCCGGCCCGGGTGTACGAGGCGCTGGCCGACTACGCGGTGACCCGGCCGAAGTTGCTGCCCGCGCAGTACAGCGAGTACGAGGTGCGGGCCGGCGGCACCGGCGCGGGTACCCAGGTGCACTGGAAGCTCCAGGCCACCGAGAAGCGGGTCCGGGACTGCCTGTTCACGGTGACGGCGCCGACCCCGGACACCCTGGTGGAGACCGACGCCAACTCCTCGATGGTGATCACCTGGACGGTCGCGGCGGCCGGCGAGCACGGCAGCAAGGTCACGGTCGAGGCGACCTGGACGGGGGCGACCGGCATCGGCGGCTTCTTCGAGCGGACCTTCGCGCCCAAGGGCCTGAACCGGATCCACGACCAGGTGCTGGCCAACCTGGCGGCCGAACTCGGCTGAGCCTCACTCACCCCCTCCGAGGCTATTCACACACCCGTACGGCGCATCAGCCGTACGGGTGTGCCCGTTCCCCGGGACGGGTGAAGCGGCCCCGGCCGGGTGCGGTCGTCAACTTAGGCTCCGGGCCGTGCAGATGACGATCCTTCATGTCTCCCAACCGACCGACGGCGGCGTGGCCCGGGTGGTGGTCGACCTGGTGCGCGGGCAGCGCGCGGTCGGCTGCCGGGTCCTGGTGGCCTGCCCGCCCGGCGGCCGGCTCGCCCAGGAGGCCGCCGCGGCCGGCGCCCGGGTGCTGGACTGGCCGGCCGAGCGCTCGCCCGGGCCGGGCACCGTCGGCGAGGCCTGGCGGCTGCGCCGGATCATCCGCGGCGCCGCGCCGGACGTGCTGCACCTGCACAGCGCGAAGGCGGGGCTGGCCGGCCGGCTGGCCGCCCGCGGCGCCGTGCCCACGGTGTTCCAGCCGCACGCCTGGTCGTTCGCCGCCGTCGAGGGCGCCCTCGCCGAGGTCAGCCTGCGCTGGGAGCGGCACGCCACCCGGTGGGCCCGGATCGTGCTGTGCGTCAGCGAGCAGGAGAAGGCGGACGGCGTGGCGGCGGGGCTGGTCGCGGACTGGCGGGTGGTGCCGAACGGCGTGGACCTGGCGCACTTCGCGCCCGCCGACCAGGCGTCCCGGCGGGCCGCCCGGATGGCCCTGGGCCTGGAGCAGTACGTCCCGCTGGCGGTGTGTGTGGGCCGGCTGTGCCGACAGAAGGGCCAGGACGTCCTGCTGGACGCCTGGGAGCAGGTGCAGCGCCGGCTGCCGGAGGCCCGGCTGGTGCTGGTCGGCGGCGGCCCGGACGCGGAGGCGCTGGCGGGCCGGGTGCGGGCGCTGCCCGATCCGTCGCGGGTGCGGCTGGTGGGCGATGTGGCGGATCCGCGGCTGTGGTTGGCGGCCGCGGATCTGGTGGTGCTGCCCTCGCGCTGGGAGGGGATGGCGCTGGCGCCGCTGGAGGCGATGGCCTGCGGGCGGCCGGTGCTGCTGACCGATGTGCCGGGGGCGCGGGAGTGCGTGCCGCCGGGTGAGCTCGGCCGTTCGGTAGTGCCGCCGGAGAATTCCCGTGCGATGGGCGAACGGTTGGCCGAATTCCTGTCGGATCGGATCGAATGCGAACGGCGCGGTGTTCTGGCCGGGTCACACGTGGCTGAAAATCACGATATCCGGCAAGTAATCTCGCAGGTGGCGGCGATTTACCGGACTATTGTTCGGACCCGGGTGGTCCCGGCGGGTCGCACATCCCGTGTCCCGCAGTGGTTCTGATCGTTTGTCAGACCGTGAACGCCCGCCCGTGCAGGTGTGGCCTTCCCTTCTGGATGTCCGATTATTAGGCGGGTGGAATGAAATGGCATGTCAGCTCTCTGCGCGTGCAATGGCGTTCGGTAATGTCTGATTCTGCCTGCTTCATCCCCATTTTCTGTCAGGGGAATGGTCGACCGCCGTGCTCGGCAGCAGGTGATTTCCCGGACGGGTTCACAGCAGGGGAGTTCGTGCGCCGATGACCATTGACCACGAGAGCGTGCCGCGGTCCGCCGACGTGCTGGCGGGTACCGGTCGCCGCGGCAACCATCACGGCGCGGGACTGCTCGACCGGCCGAGCTCCCGGGCGCTGCCGACCAGGACCTACGCCGGCGTCGGCCGCCACCGCGGCCGGCTGCACTCTCGGGTCGCCCTGCCGCTCGCCCTCGCCACCGCCGACACCCTGGCGGTCGCACTGGCCGCCGCCGTCACCGCCCCGGCCGCCACCCGGCCGGTCGCCACCGCCCTCCTGCTGCTGCCCGCACTGCTCCCGCTCAACCTGGCCGGCGGCCTCTACCGCAGCCGGCTCAGCCTCTCCGCCCTCGACGAGTTCCCCGCGCTGGCCGCCCGCGCCGCCGTCGCCACCGCGTTCGCCGTCACCGTCGACGCCTGCCTGACCGGCCACTGGACCGACCTCGGCGCGATGGGCCCGCTGCGACTGCTCGGCCTGCTGCTGCTGATGCTCCCGCTCGCCGCCCTCGGCCGCGCCTACGTCCACCACCTGACCCGCCGGGCCCGCCGCCGCCGTCCCAGCCCGGTGCTGATCCTCGGCGCCGGCCAACTCGGCCAGCGGATCGCCGGCGTGCTCACCGCCCGACCCGAGTACGGCCTGCGGCCGGTCGGCTACCTCGACGCCGACCCGGTGCTGCTGCCCCCCGGCGGCCCACTGCCGGTGCTCGGCGGCCGCGAGGTGCTCGGCCGGGTGCTGCGCCGCTACCGCGTCCACCACGTGCTGGCCACCGGCGGCGCCGCCGACGACGCCGACACGCTGGCCGCGATGCGGCACGCCGCCCGGCTCGGCTGCCAGGTCTGGCTGCTGCCCGGCCTGCGCGAGTTCGACTCGGTGCAGGGCACCGGCGACCACCTGTGGGGCTTCCCCTGTCTGCGGCTCGGCGCCCCCGCGATGCGCCGCCACGGCTGGGCCGTCAAACGCGGCTTCGACATCGCCGCGGCCGGCCTCGGCCTGCTGCTGATCTCCCCGCTGCTGGCCGCCTGCGCCCTCGCGGTGCGCTGGGAGACCGGCCCGGGCGTGCTGTTCCGCCAGCAGCGCACCGGGCTGGACGGCCGGGTGTTCACCCTCCTCAAGTTCCGCACCCTGCGCCCCAGCAACGAACACGAGTCCGCCACCCGCTGGAACATCGCGCAGGACCACCGGATGGGCACCGTCGGCAAGTTCCTGCGCAAGGCCTCGCTGGACGAGCTCCCGCAGCTGTGGAACGTGCTCCGCGGCGACATGAGCCTGGTCGGCCCGCGCCCCGAACGCCCCTACTTCGTCATGCGGTTCGGCCAGGCCTACCCCGAGTACGCCGACCGGCACCGCGTCCCGTCCGGGCTCACCGGCCTGGCCCAGGTCAGCGGCCTGCGCGGGGACACCTCCATCGAGGACCGGGCCCGGTTCGACAACCGCTACATCGAGGGCTGGACGTTGTGGCAGGACGCCAAGATCCTGCTGCGCACCGCCGCTCTCGTGGTCCGCCCGGACGGGAGCTGACCGCAGGCCGTGGCCGTCACCCTCCGACTCCCGCCCGCCACGGGCCGGTTCACCGGCCGAGCCGCACCCCGGCAGCGCCGGCTCGCACCCCGGCCGAGCTGGCTCGCCGCCGCCACCGTGCTGCTGGTCTGCGTCCCCACCGGCGAGAAGGACGTCACCGCCGCCGTCCACGTCACCCCGGCCGACCTGGCCTCGCTCGCGCTGGTCGCACTGACCGCCGTCCAACTGCTGCGCGCCCGGCTGCCCCGGCTCGACCCGGCGGCCGCCGTGCTGTTCGGCGGCGTGGTGCTGGCCGCCGCCGCGGCCACCGTGCACTCCGTCGACCCGTCGGCCAGCCTCACCGGCTTCGTCCGGCTGGCGCAGATCTTCGTACTGGTGCCCGCCGCCGTGCTGCTCGCCGTCCGCGACCGCGACGACCGGCGGCTGGTGCTCGGCTCGTTCGTGCTGGCCGCGCTGATCGAGGGCGCGGTCGGCGCCACCCAGTACCTGACCCGCACCGGCGCCTCCTACACCGGGCAGCCGATCCGCGCCGTCGGCACCTTCGGCGCGCTCGACATCATGGCGATGTCCGGCGTGGTCTCGTTCGGGCTGCTCGCCGCCCTCGGGCTTGGCCTGGCCGAACGCGGCCCCGGCGGCAGCCGCGCGCTGCGCCGCGCGATGTGGGCGAGCGCCGCGTTCCTGGCCTTCCCGCTGGCCGTGTCGTTCAGCCGGGGCAGCTGGATCGCCACCGCCGTCGCCGCCTCCGTGCTGCTGCTGCGCGCCGACGCCCGGCTGGCCGTCAGGGGCGTGCTGGTCGGCGCCGCCGCCGCGGTGGTGCTGGTCGGGGGGCTCGGCCTCGGCGCGTCCGGCGTCACCGAGCGGCTCAGCTCGATCGGCTCGGTCTCCGCCGCCCCCGACCAGTCCGTCTCCGACCGCTACGACCTGTGGGCCACCGCGGGCCGGATCTGGCAGGACCACCCGGTGGCCGGCGCCGGACCCAAGGCGTTCCAGCAACTGCGCGACAGCCGCGCCCCGCTGAGGCTCTCCTCCGGCAGCGACGCCGCGGACTCCACCATCGGCTTCCAGCGCGAACCGCTGCTCTCCCCGCACAACATGTACTTCCTGGTGCTCAGCGAACAGGGCCTGCTCGGGGTGGTCGCCTACCTCGCGCTGTTCCTGACCCTGCTGCTCGGCTGCCTGCGCCGCGCCACCGGCCCCGGCCTGGCCGCCCTCGCGCTGCTCTGCTGGGTGCTCTGGGACTTCCTGTACGCCGACATCGGCGGCACCACCACCGTGCTGACCTCCGTGGTGCTCGGCCTCGCCGCCCGCACCGCGCTGCCGGGGCCCGACTCTCGGGCCGCGAACGGTCCCGACTCCCGTGGAGCGAACGGCACATGACCACAGACCAGCCGGTGGCGCAGGTCACCACCGGCGTCCCCGTACCGGCCCCCCGCAGCGAGGGCGACGACGCCGCACCCCGGGGCGGCTTCCTGGCCAAGGCGTTCGGCGTGACGGCGCTGCTCAGCGCGGCCGGCTCCGGCCTCGGCCTGCTCCGCGACCTGCTGCTGGCCCGCTACTTCGGCGCCAACCAGGGCACCGACGCGTTCCTGGTCGCCTGGACGGTACCGGAGACCGCCGCGCCGCTGCTGATCGAGGACGCGATGGCCTTCCTGATGGTCCCGGCCTTCAGCCTGGCCCTGGTACTGCGCGAGGAACGCCCCCAAGGGCCGGACCCGGTACGGCAGTTGACCCGCTCCACGCTGCCCTGGCTGCTGCTCGCGCTGTGCACGCTGTCCGGCACCGTCGCGCTGTTCGCCCCGCAGCTGGTCGACCTGCTCGCCCCCGGCCTGGCCGACCCGCGGCTCGCCGTCACCTGCACCCGGATCACCGCGTTCACCGTGGTGCCGTTCGGCGTGGCCGGCTACCTGGCCTCCGCGCTGCGCGCGCTGCACGCCTTCACCGCGCCCGCCGTCATCTACGTGATGTACAACCTGGGCATCCTGGCGCTGCTGCTCAGCGGCCACCGCCTGCTCGGGGTGCGCTCCGCCGCGCTCGGCGTGGCGCTCGGCAGCCTGCTGATGGCGGGCGTGCTGGTGGTGCCGTTCGCCCGCAGGCTGCGCGTCCGCAAGCGGCGGGCCCGGCGGCGCGGCGCCGTGCGCGGGCTGGTGCTGATCCCGCTGGCGCTGCTGCCGGTGGCCGCGTTCTCGCTGACCCGGCAGTCCCAGGTGTTCATCGAGCGCTACCTCGGCTCGGCGCTGCCGCCCGGCACCATCTCGCACCTCAACTACGCCGCGAAAGTCAGCCAGTTGGCGATGACCTCGGCGATCCTGATCGTCACCGTGACGTTCCCCGTGGTGGCCCGGGCGATGGCCGCCGGCGACCTCACCGCCGCCCGCGACCGGGTCGAGAAGGACCTCGGTCAGGCGGCGGCGCTGGTGCTGCTCGGCACCGCCTTCCTGCTGTCCTGCGCACCCGCCGTGGTCTCGCTGCTGTTCCAGCGCGGCGCGTTCGGCCCCGCCGACACCGAGGCCACCGCGGCCGTCATCCGGGTGTACAGCTTCGGCCTGCCCGCCCAGGCGATGATCGGCGTGATGGTGCGGCCGTACTTCTGCGTCCGCCCGGTGGTGCGGCGCGCCGAGGCCCCGCGCGCCGAGGGCGACCGGACCACCTGGCTGGACTGGTACCCGGTCGGCGCGATGACGCTCGGACTGGTCGTCACCTTCACCCTCGGCGTCACCCTCACCCCGCACTTCGGGGCGCCCGGCCTGGCCGCCGGAAACGCGGTCGGGATCACCTTCACCGCGGCGCTGCTGATGCGCGGCCTGATGCTGCGCGGCATCGCCCTGCGGCTCGGCCTGGTGCTCGGCGGGCAGGCCCGGCTGCTGGCCGCCGCGATCGCCGCCGCCGCGGCCGGCTCGCTGGCCGTCCGGGCGGCCACCGCGCCGCTGCCCGCCGCCCTGCTCGGCGGCGCCACCGTCCTGCTGGTCTTCGCGGCCCTCGGCACGCTGTTCGGCGTCCCCGAGGTCCGCGGACCGGTCCTGGCGATGCTCGCCCGGGCCCGGCGACCGCACGCCCCCTCACCCGCCGAAGGGAAGCCGCATGGTTGAAACCTGTCTGCCGGCGCAGGTGCTCGCACCCCGGCTCGCACCCTGGATCCTGATGTACCACTCGGTCGCCGAGGAGGACGAGGATCCCTACCAGCTCACCGTCAGCCCGGAACGGTTCGCCGAACAGATGGACTGGCTGCACCGCTCCGGCCGGCGCGGCGTCAGCGTCCGCGAACTGCTCGACGCCCAGGCCCTCGGCCGGGAGTCCAAACTGGTCGGCCTGACCTTCGACGACGGCTACGCCGACTTCGCCCGGCACGCCGTCCCGGTGCTGCGCGAGTACGGCTTCACCGCCACCGCGTACGTGATGCCCGACCTGCTCGGCGCCGCCAACCACTGGGACGTCGAAGGCCCCCGGAAGAAACTGCTGACCGTCGACCAGGTCATCGAACTCGCCGCCTCGGGCTGGGAGATCGGCTCGCACGGCCTGGGCCACCAGGCCCTGTCCGGGCTGCCGCCCGCCGCACTGGAACGCCAGACCAAGGAGAGCCGCCGCGACCTGGAAGACCTGGTCGGCGGCCCCGTCACCGGCTTCTGCTACCCGTACGGCGCCGTCGACCTGCCCGCCACCCGGGCCGTACGGGACGCCGGCTACGACTACGCCTGCGCCATCGAGCACTCCTCGCTGACCGGCCGGCACGCCCTGCCGCGCAGCTACGTCGGCGACCGCGACGGCGCCTGGCGGCTGCGCGCCAAGCGCAGCCGGCACCGCTGGCGCGAGGCCGTCACCGGACTGCGCTGGGCCCCGCCGAAGCCCGCCGCGGGGGAGCGGTGGTGAAGGTCCTGCACGTGGTCACCGGCCTGCACGCGGGCGGCGCGGAACGCCAACTCGCGTTGCTGCTGCGGCATTTGCCGAAGGACCAGCGGCACGAGGTGGCCACCCTGACCAACCCCGGCACGGTGGCCCGCGAACTGCGCGCCGACGGATTCACCGTCCATCACCTCGCCATGCGCGGCAACCGCGACCTCGGCGTGCTGCCCCGGCTCACCCGGCTGATCCGGGCCGGCCGCTACGACCTGGTCCACACCCACCTGTACCGGGCCATGCTGTACGGCCGCCTCGCCGCCCGGCTGGCCGGGGTGCGGGGCGTGCTCGCCACCGAGCACTCGCTACAGGTCGGCGAGATCGAGGGCCGGCCCACCTCGGCCGGCGTCAAGGCGCTGTACCTGGCCGCCGAACGGCTCGGCGGCACCACCCTGGCGGTCTCCGGCCAGGTCGCCGCCGTGCTCGACTCCTGGGGCGTGCCCGCCCACCGGGTCCGGCGGCTGCCGAACGGCATCGACGCCGCCCGGTACCGCTTCCCACCCGCCGAACGGGCCGCCCACCGTGCCCGGCTGCGCGCCGAACTCGGCATCCCCGCCGACGCGTTCGTGGCCGGCGGGGTCGGCCGGCTGGTGCCCGGCAAGCGCTTCCACGTTCCGCTGGAGGCGCTCGCCGCGCTCCCGGCGGGCACCCGGCTGCTGCTGGTCGGCGAGGGCCCCGAACGGGCCGAACTCACCGCCCGCGCCGAGCAGTCGGGCGTCCGCGAACGGCTGGTGCTCACCGGCGAACGCGACGACGTGCCCGAACTGCTCACCGCGATGGACGTGCTGGTCTCGCCGTCCCGCGCGGAGACCTTCGGACTCGCCGCCCTGGAGGCCCTGGCCGCCGGACTGCCGGTGCTGCACTCCGCCTGCCCGGCACTGGCCGAACTCCCGGTCGGCGCCGCCCCGCACGCCCGCCTGCTGCCGTCCGAACCCGCCGCCTACACCCGCGAGTTGACCGCCGCCGCCGCCGCACCGCCCGGACCCGTCCCGGTCCCGCCCGCCGTCGCGCACTACGACATCACCCGGATCGCGGCCGAACTGGCCGCCCTCTACCGGGAGTCCGCCGGCGCCCTGCCCGGCCCCCGCCACCCCGCACGCCGCCGCGCGGGCGCGCACTGACCCCCGCCATCCCGTCTCTGGAGTCCCCCGATGCCTGCACTTCGCCGTCGCGCTCGTGCGCTGGCCTGCCGCTGGTGGCCGATGGCCGTGGCCGTCCTGCCAGGTGCGGCGGCCCGCCTCCGCTGATCCCGTTTCCCTCGTTTCTGGAGTCCCCCGATGCCCCTACTACGCCGTCGCGCTCGTGCGCTGGCCTGCCGCTGGTGGCCGATGGCCGTGGCCGTCCCGCCAGGTGCGGCGGCCCGCCTCTGCTGACCCCGTTCCCCTCGTTTCCTGGAGTCCCCGATGCCCGTACCACGCCGCCGCTTCCGCGCGCTGGCCCGCCGCTGGTGGCCGATGGCCGTCGCCGTCCCGCTCGGTGCGGCGGCCGGCACCGGCTACGCCGTCGTCTCGCACCCGTCCTACGCTTCCTCCGCCTACGTGGTGGTGGTCCCGCAGAACGCCGGTGAGAACGCCAGCGCCGTCAACTTCGCCCAGGCGTACGGCCGGCTCACCGGCCAGCCGCAGGTGCTGATCGGTGCCGCCGCCGAGACCCACCACTCGGTGGCCGCGCTGGCCGCCCTGGTGCGCGGCACCACTTCCCCGGACGCCCCGGTGATCGAGATCACCGGCACCGGCCCCCGCCCCGAGGACGCCGTGCAGAACGCCGGCGCGGTCGCCCGGTCGCTGATGGCGTTCGGCAATTCCGGCAGCAAGGAGACCGGCGTCAAACTGGTCCAACTGGCCGCCGCCGCCGAACCCGACGCCCCCGCCTCGCCGTCCGCCACCCTGGACACCGCGGTCGGCGGCGCCGCCGGCGTGCTGCTCGGCACCCTGGTGATGCTCACCCGCCGGGGGCCCGGCCCGGACCCCGGCTCCACCACTGCCGTGTTTCCCACCCAGGCCGAGACCCCGCGGACCGAAGGGGTGTACCGATGAAGCTCCGCCAGCCGCCCGCCACCGCCGCCAAGGTCCCCGCCCAGGCCGACCACGCCGCCGCCGACCGCCACCGCTGGACCGCCGAAGTCCTGCGTAGCGACGACGCGTTGGACACGGTCGCCGACGACTGGGACGACCTCTACCGCCGCTGCTCCACCGCCACGGTCTTCCAGTCCGCGCCCTGGCTGCGCTCCTGGTGGCAGGGCTACGGCCGCCCGGGCGCCCTGGTCCTGGTGCTGGTCCGCCGCGACGGCCGGCTGGTCGCCGCCGCCGCACTGCGCCGCCGGGGCCCGTTCGGCGGCCTGACCAACCTGGGCGCGGGCCTGGTCGACTTCACCGATGTCCTGCTGGACGACGAGTGCGCCGACCGGGCCGCCGCCGAACTCGCCGCCGCACTGCCGCTGCGCCGCCCCTGGCACAGTCTGGATCTGCGCGAGGTGCACCCCGAGGCCGCCCTGCAGCGGGTGTTCGCGCACTGGCCGGGCCGCCGGCACCGGTTCGCCGACTCGATGTGCCAGTACCTGCCCGCCGTCCCGATGGACCAGCTGCTCAAGCGGCTGCCCGGCAAGACCGCGCAGCGCAGCCGGGTCAAACTGCGGAAGATCGCCGAGGCCGGGATCCGGGTGCACACCGCCACCGCCGACGAAGTCCCGGACACCGTCCGCGAGTTGCTGCGCCTGCACCGCCTCCAGTGGCAGGACCGCGGCGTCACCCCCGAGCACCGCACCGAGCGCTTCGCGCACCACCTCACCGAGTCCACCGCCGCCCTGGTGGCCACCCGCCGGGCGGCCATACAGCGTTTCGAGCTCGACGGGCAGGTGGTCGCGGTCGACCTGATCCTGCTGTGCAACCCCTTCGCCGGCCTCTACATGTACGGCGCCCACCCCGGCCTGCGCGAGCGACTGGACATCGCCGGCCTGCTGTTCGGCGGCGCACTGGACGAGGTGCGTGCCGCCGGGATCCCGCAACTGAGCCTGCTGCGCGGCCAGGAGCCGTACAAGCAGCGCTGGCGGCCCGACCAACTGCCCAACCAGCGGCTGGTGTTCGGCCCCGGCCGACTCGCCCCGTCCGCCGCCGTCCGGGCCCTGCGGGTGCGGGCCCGGACCACCGCCGTGCGGCTGCTGCGGACCAGGCTGCCGAAGCTGAAGGAGGCGCTAGTGCGGGCCGGGCTTCGGTGACGGCATGAGGGCCGGCCCCGCCGCCCCGGACGAGCCGGACATCAACTGCTTGAAGACGTCCGCCGACCTCGGGTTGTCCTGGCACTGCCAGAAGCCGTGCGGGCAGTAGTCGGTGACGGTCTGGTAGGCGGTGTCGTGGGTGCGCATCCACTCGACCATCCGGCGCACGTACTCCGGGTTGTCGCCGTTGCGGAACAGCCCCCACTCGGGGTAGGAGACCGGCTTGCCGCGCTTGGCCGCGAACTCCACCTGGTCCTGCAGCCCGTACGGCTCGCTGACGTACTGGTCGAAGGTGCCGCCCGCGGGCATGTCGTAGCTGTCCATCCCGAGGATGTCGACCACGTCGTCACCGGGGTAGCAGCGCGTCCAGGGGATCGCGTCCAGCCCGCGGGTGGGGGTGAAGTCGAAGGCGAAGTGCTGCCCGGGCACCGAGCGCATCACGCCGACGATCCGCCGCCAGTACGCCTTCCACGCGCCAGGGTCGGGCCGGCAGCGCGAGGTGTAGGTGATGCCGTTCATCTCCCAGCCCAGGGTGATGGTGGTGTCGCCGCCGCCCAGTGCCACCAACTTGCGGGCCAGGCGCAGGAAGTGCTGGTCGAACTCGCCCTTGTTGCCGCGGGCCAGCAGGCCGGCCACCTCGCCGTCCGGCACGTTCCCCTCGTTGGGGACCAGCATCGGCACGCCCAGCACCAGCCGCCGGGACTGGTCGGCCTGCCGCCACTGCGACCACAGGCCGAGCACCACCGGCTCGCCCTCGATGTCCCGCCAGCTGTTGCCTGCCAGATAGGTGTGGCCGACCTGCATGTTGGCGTTGTTCAGCCAGGACGCCATCTTCGCGATGTTCGGGATGTACTCGTTCCAGGAACCGACGAACGCGCCGAACGGCACCTCGTGCACGGCCCGCTGGACCGTCGGACGGGGCGCCGCGCCGCGCGGCTGGATGGCGTCCGAGGAGAGCGCCGCGTGCCGCTCGGTCTGGCTGAGCGGCGTGCCCGAGGGCACGCTCGCGGTCGTCATCAGCAGCAGAGCGGCGGCAGCCAGGGTGAGACGGCCGAGGCGCATGGGCTCACTCCGAACGGACTCGGGGACAACTCGGGCGCCTGGAGCGTAACCTGACAGACCATCAGAAATGTCGCATGTCACCCCATCGGGTCATTGCCGCACGGTCATCCGAAGGTGTTGCACTTGGTCATGTCGCCGCTCTGGTAGCCGGTGGTGAACCACTGCTTGCGCTGCTCCGAGGAGCCGTGCGTCCAGGTCTCCGGGTTGGTCTTCCCGGTTGCGCGCTTCTGGATCCGGTCGTCGCCGACCGACTCGGCGGCGTCCAGCGCCCGGGCGATGTCGTCGTCGGTCAGCTTGGTGATCAGCGGACGGCCGGTGGAGGCCTGCGGGGTGGTGGTGGCGTGGTGCGTCCACACGCCCGCGTAGCAGTCCGCCTGGAGCTCGGACTTCACCGAGGCGCTGTCCGCGCCCTGCCGGTCGTTGCCGACCTTGACGCCGAGCAGGGTCTGCACGTGGTGCCCGTACTCGTGGGCCACCACGTAGGCCTCGGCGAACGGGCCGCCCTGGGCGCCCAGTTGGCGGCCCATGTCGTTGAAGAAGCCGAGGTCGAAGTAGGCCTTGTGGTCGCCCGGGCAGTAGAACGGCCCGATCGCCGAGGTCGCCGGGCCGCACGCGGTCTGGACCCGGTCGGTGAACAGAACGCTGTCCGCCTGCGAGTACTTCTTGCCGCGGTTCGCGAACTCGCCCTGCCAGTAGTTCTGGATGCTGTTCACCGTCGCCAGGATCCGGCAGTCCTGCCGCTTGTTTGCGTCCGCGCCGGTCTTGCAGGTCGAGGTCTGTGCCGTGCCGGTGGCCTTCCCCGCCGCCGGCGCACTGCTGCTGTGCGAGTTGCTGAACATGGACGGGTCCAGCCCCAGCACCAGGGCCACTATCAGGCCGACGATGCCGACCGCGCCGCCGCCGATCGCCACGGCGCCCCCGGGGATGCCGCGGCGGTCCTCCACCTGCGAGCCGTCCAGCTGGGCGTCGTCGTCGAATTCCATCCCTGTCTCACCTCTGTAACAGTCCGTCGGCCGGTCGAAGCCGTACCTTAGCGGGCCGTAACGACCGGGAGACGGCCTGCCGACGCAGGTCGCAACCGGTTGTGTCGGAACCGTATAAGGCGTGCGGCGGCGGCGTGGCGCGTTCGAATCCAGCTGAATTCCGTCGGGGCCGGACGGTACGCTCCGGCCGTGTCCTTCAATCCGCTGCGCACTCTGTCGCCCCGATCGGTACTGCCCGCCGCCGCCGCACTGCTGGTCCTCGCGGCAGGCGCGGCGGCCCACGCCAACCGCCCGCAACCGTTCGGGGACAAGGTCCTGCCCGGAGCGGCGGACGCCAGCCCGGTCGGCGCACAGTCGGCCAGCACCGGCGACCTGGACCTGAAGGTCGGCCCCGGCGTGGAGGCCTACTCGAGGGGCACCGGCGAACACCTGTGGTCCTACCGCCGCGACGGCGCCACCGCGCTCTACCTGACCATGGTCGGTGAGGACGCGGCCGTGGTCTGGGACGACGGCATGGTCACCTCCGTCAACCCGGCCGACCACTCCGTCCGCTGGCACCGCAGCGTCCCCGGCCTCGCCGACTGGCTGCGCGCCGACGGCGAACCCGGCGCGGCCGACCGCACCGACGAGCAGCGCCAGGCCCTCGCCGTGCAACGCGCCGCCGCCGCCCTGCACCCCTCCGCCGACTCCAAGGCCGACGCGTTCGTCACCGTGGTCACCCCCGGCCTGCTGATGGGCTTCCGCGACCGCGACGGCGACCTGCGCTTCAACTCCCGCCCCCCGGCGGGCTGCACCTTCGACCCGGCCCGCACCGCCCAGAGCGAGGACGCCGTCCTGGTGCCGCGGGTCTGCGTGCCCACCAACGGCGCCGCCCGCCAACTGCCCGGCGGCGTCATGGTGTTCGCGCTCAACGCGCCAGGCAACTTCCTCAACACCGGCCCCGACGTGAAGATGCGCCCACTGGACCGCCACCGCATCGCGATCGACGACGGCCCGGTGATCGGCACCTGGGTCTACGACACCACCCGCGGCGGCCGGGAGACCAACTGCGGCGCTTCGATGCCGTTCGCGGCGTCGACGCCCACCTGCGAGAAGTGACCCGGTGGGTTCGCGCCCTCCCACGCCCCCGGAAAACGTCTCGCGCGCTCCCGTAGACTGAAGCGAATGGCTGAGTGCCATCCCCACGTCTAGGAGTGACCCCAGCCATGATTACCGCGAACGCCCTGGAGCTTCGTGCCGGCGCCCGCATCCTGATCGAGTCGGCCAGTTTCCGGATCGCCCCGGGCGACCGGATCGGTCTGGTCGGCCGCAACGGTGCGGGCAAGACCACGCTCACCAAGGTGCTCGCGGGCGAGGGCCTGCCGGCCGGCGGTACCGTCACCCGCTCCGGCGAGGTCGGTTACCTGCCGCAGGACCCGCGTACCGGCGACCTCGACGTGCTCGCCCGGGACCGCATCCTGTCCGCCCGTGGCCTCGACACCGTGCTCAAGAAGATGCGCGAGAACGAGGAGCGGATGGCCAACGGCAAGGGCGCCACCCGCGACAACGCGATGAAGAAGTACGCCCGGCTGGAGACCGAGTTCCTCACCAAGGGCGGCTACGCCGCCGAGGCCGAGGCCGCCACCATCGCCGCCGCCCTCGGCCTGCCGGACCGGATCCTCGGCCAGGAGCTGCACACCCTCTCCGGTGGTCAGCGCCGCCGCGTCGAGCTGGCCCGGATCCTGTTCTCGGACGCCGACATCCTGCTGCTCGACGAGCCCACCAACCACCTCGACGCGGACTCGATCGCCTGGCTGCGGGACTTCCTGAAGACCTACAAGGGCGGCTTCATCGTCATCTCGCACGACGTCGACCTGGTCGAGACGGTCGTCAACAAGGTCTTCTACCTGGACGCCAACCGCTCCGCGATCGACGTCTACAACATGGGCTGGAAGCAGTACCAGCAGCAGCGCGAGGACGACGAGAAGCGCCGCAAGCGCGAGCGCGCCAACGCCGAGAAGAAGGCCGCGACCCTCAACTCGCAGGCCGACAAGATGCGCGCCAAGGCCACCAAGACCGTCGCCGCGCAGAACATGGCCCGCCGTGCCGAGAAGCTGCTCTCCGGCCTGGAGCAGGTTCGGGTCTCCGACAAGGTCGCCAAGCTGCGCTTCCCGGACCCGGCCCCGTGCGGCAAGACCCCGCTCACGGCCGAGGGCCTGTCGAAGTCGTACGGCTCGCTGGAGATCTTCACCGACGTGGGCCTGGCGATCGACCGCGGCTCCCGGGTGGTCATCCTCGGCCTCAACGGCGCCGGCAAGACCACCCTGCTGCGGATGCTGGCCGGCGTGGAGAAGCCGGACACCGGCGAGGTGATCCCGGGCCACGGCCTGAAGATCGGCTACTACGCCCAGGAGCACGAGACGCTCGACCCCGCGCGCACCGTGCTGGAGAACATGCGCTCCGCCGCGCCCGACACCGACCTGGTGCAGATCCGGAAGATCCTCGGCTCCTTCCTGTTCTCCGGCGACGACGTCGACAAGCCGGCCGGGGTGCTCTCCGGCGGTGAGAAGACCCGGCTCGCGCTGGCGTCGCTGGTGGTCTCCAGCGCCAACGTGCTGCTGCTCGACGAGCCCACCAACAACCTCGACCCGGCCAGCCGCGAGGAGATCCTCGGCGCGCTGCGCACCTTCACCGGCGCGGTCGTCCTGGTCACCCACGACGAGGGCGCGGTGGACGCGCTCCAGCCCGAGCGGATCATCCTGCTCCCCGACGGCGTCGAGGACCTGTGGAGCCCCGCCTACCACGACCTGGTGTCGCTCGCCTGAACCCCGGAGGTCCGAAGGCAACCGGCGAGTAGACGCCGGGTCGGCCGTCGGTACGAGGGGAACCGGTCGTCCGTCCAATCCGGGAACGCCCGGGCCCGCACAGCCGTTGGCTCTGCAGGCCCGGGCCGTTTCGTGCCCGCCCGGCGGGCTGAGCAGCGGATTCGCTCACCGAAGCGAATCGCGGAGGGGCGCGCACACCCTCCGTGAGCGCCCTGGTGCGCAGCGAACACCACCGGACGGGCCCGCTTTCCGGTGACGGACCTTGTCGAATGGGTGGCCAGGAGCCTTGCAATGGGTGATCATGGGAATCTGACTGATCACCTCTACGAGGAGGCACGGGTGGCCGAGACTCTGAAAAAGGGCAGCCGGGTGACAGGTGCCGCGCGTGAAAAGCTCGCGGCCGATCTCAAGAAGAAGTACGACTCCGGCGCGAGCATTCGCGCCCTCGCGGAGGAGACGGGCCGTTCCTACGGCTTCGTCCACCGGATGCTCAGCGAGTCCGGGGTCAACCTTCGAGGTCGTGGCGGTGCCACGCGCGGCAAGGGCAAAGCCGCTGCGGCCGCCGGTTCCTGACGGTCCATCACCTCAGGCGGGCGGTGCTCGAGCAGCCCCGGCCGCCCATGCTGCACCAGCACGCTGCTCGCCAACGCACGACGTTCCACACGGATCGGCGGCCGGGTTCTCCCGAGCCGCCGACCGCCGTTTCCGGGCCCTTGCGCCTCGTATTCCGCGAGCATTCCACCGGCATTCCTGTACGTGGATCCGGTGCTTTGTTACTCTCCAGTAGCCCGTCGGGGTCGGCGGGCGTCCCCGCCCTGTCGCTGGAGGTAGCACCGCCATGACCACCCACATCCCCGACGCCGACCGCACCGCGTGGGAACAGGCCGGCGTCCGCCTCGACCTGGACGGCGAACTCGCCACCGTCACGCTCTGCGACCCCAAGCGCCGCAACGCCCAGACCCCCGCCATGTGGCGCGCCCTCGCCGCGATCGGCCGCGCCCTGCCTGGCACTGTCCGGGTTGCCCTCCTCCAGGCCGAGGGCACCTCCTTCTCGGCCGGCCTCGACCGCGCCATGTTCACCCCCGAGGGCATCCCCGGCGAGACCGGCTTCCTCCAGCTCGCCGCCTCCCCCGACGCCGAACTCGACGCCACCATCGCCTTCTACCAGGAAGCCTTCACCTGGTGGCGCCGCACCGACCTGATCTCGATCGCCGCCGTCCAGGGCCACGCCGTCGGCGCCGGCTTCCAGCTCGCCCTCGCCTGCGACCTGCGCGTCGTCGCCGAGGACGTCCAGTTCGCCATGAAGGAAACCTCCCTCGGCCTGGTCCCCGACCTCACCGGCACCAAGCCCCTCACCGACCTGGTCGGCTACGCCCGCGCCCTGGAAATCTGCGCCACCGGCCGCCGAGTCGGCGCCGAAGAGGCCGTCGCCACGGGCCTCGCCAACGTCGCCGTCCCGGCCGCGGAGCTCACCGCCACGGCGAAGGACCTGGCGGCGGCGCTGTTGGCTGCGCCGCGGAACGCCGTCATCGAGACGAAGGCGCTGCTGCAAGGTGCGGGCGACCGCACGTACGAGCAGCAGCGGGCGGCGGAGCGAGAGTCGCAGGCGCGACGCCTCCGGGACCTCGCGGGGCTGTAAGGGGAGCGAAGCCAGGGAGAGCACAACCAGGGGCGCGTGGGAACTGCGCGACAAGCGCAAGCCCGTCCGTGAGGTCGCGATCAAGTGCAAGTCATTGCCCTGCGTCGCGATCTTGCGGTTAGGGTCTTCCGCTTCGCGCAGTTCCCCGCGCCCCTGTCTTCCGCATCCGCTAGCGCAGTGCGTGGCGGAATGTCAGGGTTGGGGGTGATTTGGGATATAGCTGGACCCGACCCCAGGAGGCCCGACATGGCGCAGCCACACACCCCCACGCCCGCGGATCTGCAGAAGGGCGCGGTGGAGGCGCAGACGGCGGGTGATGAGCGGGGGCGGACGGCGCTCGCGGTCGGGGTGGTGGAGAAGATCGCGGGGATGGCGGCGCGGGAGGTGGCGGGGATCCATGCGTTGGGGTCGGGGTTCTCGCGGACGTTCGGGGCGATGCGGGACCGGGTGCCGGGGTCGAAGTCGAGTGTGGGGCGGGGGATCAAGGCGGAGGTCGGCGAGAAGCAGACCGCCATCGACATCGCGCTGGTGGTCGAGTACGGGGTGGTGATTCCCCGGCTGGCGAGTGAGGTGCGGGCGAACATCATCGAGGCGGTGGAGCGGATGACCGGCCTGGAGGTGGTCGAGGTGAACATCGCCGTGAACGACGTCCACCTGCCGGACGAGCTGGACGAGGTGGAGGAAGAGGAAGCCTCGTCCTCGGGCCGGCGCCCGCGGGTGCAGTGAGTTTCCGGGACGGACTGCGAAGGAGCGGCGGATGAACCTGGCATTGGTGGGCATGCTGGCCGGCATGGCCCTCGGCTTCGCCGGCTACTTCGGCGGGTTCGCGGCGTTCCTGCTGGTCGCGGCGCTCGGGGCAGTGGGATTCGTGGTGGGCCGGCTGGTCGAGGGGGATCTGGAGCTCGGTGAGCTGGGCGAGTTGCTGCGCGGCCGGGACCGGCGGCGCTGATGGCGTACTCGGGGGCGGTCGCGGGCCCGCCCGCGCAGCGTGGCGGTGAGCGGATCGCCGACCGGGTGTACCGCCGGATCGCGGCCCGGGCCGTCGCCGACGCGCTCGCCCCGGCGTGGCGGGGCCGTCCGGGGCC
Source organism: Kitasatospora sp. NPDC004615 (assembly GCF_042873545.1). Lineage (NCBI taxonomy): Bacteria > Bacillati > Actinomycetota > Actinomycetes > Kitasatosporales > Streptomycetaceae > Kitasatospora > Kitasatospora sp. NPDC004615. The sequence continues at coordinate 44,443 of NZ_JBIALQ010000009.1, read as the reverse complement.
GGGGCCGCAGCCGAAGGCATCGGCGCTGTACACGCACGGCCGGGTCCGGCTCACCCTGCATGTGGAGCTGCCGTTCCCGTGCGACGTCGCGGCGCTGGCCCGGACGGCGCGGGACGCGGCGTGCGAGCGGGTCGCCGAGCTGACCGGCACCGCCGTGGCCTCGGCCGAGGTGATCGTGGACCGCCTGCACCCGGCGGGCCTGCGGTGAGTGCGACGGCGAAGGAGCTGCGCAAGCGCAGCGCCGCCAGCTGGCTGCGGTCCGAGCGGGGGGTGGTGACGGCGCTGGTGGTGGCGGTCGTGGTGGTGGCCGCCGGGATGCTGCTGTACGACGTGATCGCGGTGCGCTCCGGTGGCCAGGCCCGGCCGTGGCGGCGGGAGTTGGCGCACCAGTTGGAGACCCGGCAGCTCGACGACCCGTGGGTGCTGGGCTTCGCCGCCGGGGCGGTGCTGCTCGGGCTGGTGCTGCTGGCGCTGGCGTTCCGGCGCGGGCTGCGCGGCTGGCTCGCGCTGGAGCCGCGCGGGACGGCGATCCACCGCAGCGCGGTCGCCGCGCTGATCTCGCTGCGGGCCCAGGAGCGCGCGGACCTGCACCACTGGCAGGTGAAGGTGGGGCGGTGGCGCACCCGGGTGACGGTCGCCGGAACCACCGACCCGGCCGCGGTGGAACGCCACCTGCGGGACGAGCTGGGCCGGATCCCGATGGCCGGCCCGCACCGGCTGGACGTCCGCACCCGGGCGGTCCGGGAGCGTCACCGCCGCCGTGAACTGGCCGAGTTGGAGTCGCCCCGATGAGTCGACGTGCCGTCAACCGTGCGGTGTTGGTGGGATCGCACCGGCTGGACGTCCGCACCTGGGCGGTCCGGGAGCGTCACCACCGCCGTGAACTGGCCGAGTTGGAGCCGCCCCGATGAGTCGACGTGTCGTCAACCGCGCGGTGTTGGTGGTATCGCACCGGCTGGACGTCCGCACCCGGGCGGTCCGGGAGCGTCACCACCGCCGTGAACTGGCCGAGTTGGAGCCGCCCCGATGAGTCGACGTGCCGTCAACCGGGCCATTCTGGCCGTGGTCGGACTCCTGCTGCTGACCGGCGGAGCACTGGTGCTGCTCGGCGGGCTGGACGTCTACCGGCACCTCGGGATCACCCCGCCGCACTGGTGGCCGCTCACCTCGCCCGACCAGCCGGTGGTCAGCGCCACCAGCCGCACCCGCTGGACCGACCGCGACTGGTGGTGGCCGGTGGCGATCGCGGTGCCCGCGCTGGTCGTGCTCGGCGGGCTGTGGTGGCTGTTCTCGCAGCTGCGCCGCGGCGGCCCGGCCGGCCTCGACCTGCCGTCCCCCGCGGCGCCCGGGCAGCCGCACTTCGCACTGCACGTGCGCAGCCGGGCCGTCGAGGACGCGCTCGAGACGGAGCTCATCGCCCACCCGGCGGTCGACCGCGTCACCGTCCGGGTCACCGGCGCCGCCCGCCGCCCCGAGGTGCACACCGCCCTGCGGCTCGTCCCCGGCGCCGACACCGCCGCCTTGATCGGCACCTACCGCACCGGCCCGGTCGAACGCGCCCGCCGCTCCCTCGGCCTGGCCGCCCTCCCCGCCGAACTCCGCCTCCGGGTGGCCCGCCCCCGCAAGGACCGCACGAAGAAGACCCCGCGGGTCCACTGAGACCGGAGAGATCCGCACCGCTTTGCCGAACGGCCGGTCCGCCGGGTCGAACGGCAGTACGGTGACTGACTGTTCGTGAGTCGGTCGTATGCGTGCGGGGGCAGCAAATGCGGGGGTGGCGGAACGGGCCGCTGGCGGTGCCGGGGTTCCGGCTGCTGGTGGTCGGGCAGTTCGCGTCGATGGTGGGGGACTACTGCTACGCCGTCGCGCTGCCCTGGCTGGTGCTGGGCGGCCGCGGCGGGACGGCCCAACTCGGCACTGTGCTGGCGTGCTACGGCATCGCCCGGGTGGCGACCATTCCGCTCGGCGGCATCCTCGCCGACCGCTACGGGGGCCGCCGCATCATGCTCGGCGCGGACGTCGTCCGGGCCCTCGCGATCGGCGCGCTCGCCGCGGTCGCTGCGGCGGGCGAGCCCGGACTGCTCCAACTCGCGCCGCTGGCCGTGGTGTTGGGGGCCGGCTCCGGGCTGTTCCTGCCCGCCTCGTACACCCTGCTGCCCGCCCTGCTCCCGGCCGAACAGCTCGGCCGCGGCAACGCTCTGTCCTCGATGGCCAACCAGTTCGGCGGCGTGCTCGGCCCGTCCATCGGCGGCATTCTGGTCGCGCTGTGGGGATCGACCCCGGCGCTCGCCGTCGATGCCGGGTCCTTCCTGCTCTCCGCCGCCGTGCTGCTGGGCCTGCGGCCCCGCAAGGCCGATCCAGTTGCCGAGGGCAGCCCGTCGGAGGCGGAGACGGACGGCCCAGGGTTCGCCGACGTGCTGCGGCGCGGCCGGCTGCTGCACGTGGTGATGGTCGTCGCCCTGGTCTGCAACCTCGCCTTCAACGGCACCATGGAGGTCGCCCTCCCCGACTGGGCACACGGCTCGCTCGGCGCCGCGGACTACGGCATCCTGCTGACGGTGCTCAGCATCGGCTCCCTGGTCGGCTCGGCAATCGCCGCGAAGGCCCCGGCCACCCAGCAGCCCGCCCGCCTGTTCGCGCTGCTCGCGGTGGTGATGGGCATCGGCCTGGCCGGCGTCCCGTACGCGGGCGGCGCGATCGGCGCGGGCGCGTGCATAGCCGTCTACAGCGTGGCCAGCGGCTGGCAGAACATCGTCGCCGTGACGATGCTTCAGACCTGGACACCCACCCGCCTGCTGGGCCGGGTGATGAGCATGGTGATGCTCGCCGTCACCGGCTCCTTCCCCATCTCGGTTGCCGCCGCCGGCCTGATCGTCCACCGCATCGGCCCCGCCCCGTTCTTCCCCGTCGCCGGCCTCACCATCGCCCTCACCGTGGCCCTCGCCCTCGCCCAACCGGCGTTCCGCAGGCATCGCCACGGGCAGGCCTTCGCGAGCTGAGGGAGAGCGACCGGGGGCGCGTGGGGGTACCTCCCAGCCCCCAAGGGCTGGGGGAGAACTGCGCGGGGTGGAAGGCTGCCACCGGCAAGATCGCGCCCCAGGGCAATGACTTGCACCTGGTCGCGACCTTGCTGGCAGTCACTCCCTCTCGTCCTACAGGCCCCGCGTCGCGCCGCCGTCCACCGGCACCATCACGCCCGTGAGGTAGGACGCGGCAGGCGAGAGCAGGAACGCCGCGGTGCGGCCGAATTCCGCCGGGGTGCCGTAGCGGCGGAGGGGGATGTTGGCGGTGGCGGCTTCGCGGGCGGCGGCGGGGTCGGGGGTGAGGGAGTCGAGTTCGCGGACGCGGTCGGTGTCGATGCGGCCGGGGAGGAGGCCGAGGACCCGGATGCCGCGGGGGCCGAGTTCGTCGGCGAGGGTCTTGGCGGCCATGGCGAGGCCGGGGCGCAGGCCGTTGGAGATGCCGAGGCCGGGGATCGGCTGGCGGACGGAGGTGGACAGGACGAAGGCGATGACGCCGCCGGAGGGGAGGCGTTCGGCGGCGGCGCGGGCCAGGCGGATGGCGCCGAGGAAGACGGAGTCGAACGCCGCGCCCCAGGCTTCGTCGCTGGCGGTGGCGACCGGCCCGGCGGCGGGGCCGCCGACGCTGATCAGCATGCCGTCGAAGCCGCCGAAGCGGCTGGTCGCGGCGTCGATCAGACGCCCAGGGGTGGCCGGGTCGGCGTTGTCGGCGACCACGCCGTACGCGTGGTCGCCGAGGGCGTGGGCCGCGGCGGCGACCGAGTCTTCGGTGCGGCCGGTGACGACGACGCGGGCGCCCTCGGCGATCAGCTGTGCGGCGGTGGCGTGGCCGAGTCCCCGGGTCGAGCCGGTGACCACGTACACCTTGTCCTTGAGTCCGAGATCCATACCGACCATTCTGACCGGTCGTCCTGGCGGGGTGAGGGAGGGTCAGCCCACCGGGATGCCGGGGTTGACCAGGGCGGCGGGGCCGGTGACGGTGTTGTCGGCGGTGACGGTGACGGGGCAGCCGGTCCGGTCGTAGTTCGTGACGTCGATCGCGTACTTGGCGGGGTTGCGGCCGGTCGCGCCGGTGAGGTCGGAGTGGTTGTCGCGGAACACGGTGCCGCAGCCCCAGCCGGGGAGCTGGCTGTGGGTCTGGTAGCCGTCGTTCACGGTGCGGACGCCGGTGTTGTTCTCGATGACGTAGCCGTTGCCCTTCACGTCGACCCAGGAGTCGTCGTAGTTGACGCCGGTCAGGCCGTTGCCGTCGAAGCGGTTGCCGGAGATCAGGCCGCCGGTGGTGCCCTCCTTGACGTCGATGTTCTCGCCGCCGATGTTCGGGCCGATCACGTTGTTCAGGATCTGCACGTAGTCGCTGCGGTCGGTGAGGGTGTTGGCGGTGCCGACGTACACGCCTTCGCCCTTGCCGTCGTGGGCGGTGCCGGTGTCGTGGACGGTGGAGCCGCGCAGCACGCCGTGGCTGGAGGAGGTGCGGAAGTGCACGCCCTCCATGGTGGTGTGGTGAACGGTGACGCCGTCGAGCACCACCCAGTCGGAGGCGTCCAGCACGATGCCCTTCTGCGCGCCCGTGACGGTGAGTCCCTGGACGGTCCAGTAGGGGGCGCCGTTCAGCGACAGGCCGTAGCCGCCGCCGGTGGGGGTGGTGAGGACGGCGCGCGGGGAGCCGGTGAGGGTGATCCGGGCGGCGGCGGTGCCCGGGGCGGTGATCTTGAAGTTGCCGGTGTAGGTGCCGTCGGCGAGCTGGATGGTCCGGCCGGGGACGGCGGCGTTCAGCGCGGCCTGGAGTTCCTTGCCGGTGGAGACCTTGACGGTGTCGCCGGCCAACGGGGACGGGGCGGCGCCGGCCGGGGCGGGGAGCAGCGCGAGGGTGGCGGCGCCGAGGCAGAGGGCGGTGGCGGCGGGCCGGATGCGGAGGGTGCGGTGCGTCATGACGGTGCGCTCCAGAGGGGGGAAGAGCGGATCAGGACAACGGCACCCGCCAATGTGGACTGGACCAATGCGGGCCGTCAACGGGTGCGTATCGGCCAGCTGCGGTCACCGGGTGCCGCGACGGGTGTCAATGGCGCGCGGCCGGGAACCGTCCGAAGATGGGGAGGACCGGACCACCCACCCGAGGTGCTGCGCATGGAAAGTAGGCGGTTGCCGAACATCGACGGCGTCGCGGCCGCCCTGGTCGACGGCGACGGCCGCGTCGTCGGGTGGACCGCCGCCGCCGAGCAGCTGCTCGCGCTGGACGCGGCCCAGGTCACCGGCCGCCCCGCCCGCGAGCTGCTCGCCGACGAGAGCGAGGAGCGCCTGCTCGACCGCGGGTCCGGCGAGGTACGGCTGCGCACCGGCTCCGGGGTTCCGCTGGAGGTCTCGTACCAGGTGCTGCCGCTGGCCGGCGAGGGCGGCGAGGTGCGCGCCCTGGTGCTGGCCACCCCCGCCGACACGGTCGCCCAGCGGCGCCAGGACGAGGCGTTCACCCGGGAGCTGTTCCTGCAGGACCAGCTCGGCCTCGCCGTGTTCGACGCCGACCTGCGGCTGCTGCGCACCAACACCCACCTGCTGCCCTACACCGGCCTGCCCGACGGTCTGACCGGCTCCAAGCTGCACGACTACCTGCAGCCCGAGGACGCCGACGCCGCCGAGGCGCTGCTGCGGCACGTGGTCACCACCGGGGAGCCGGTGGTGCGCACCGCGCTGCGGATCCGCCCGCTGGACGACCCCCGCAGCGGGGTGGTGATGGAGATCCAGGCGTTCCGGCTGCAGTCCCTGGACGGCAAGGTGATCGGCGTGACCGCGCTGTTCGGCGACGTCACCGAGGTGTACCGGTACCGGCGGCGGGCCGACGTGCTGCACCGGGCCACCGCCGCCGTCGGCAGCTCGCTGTCGGTGGCCGGCAACGCCGAGGACCTGGCCGGGGTGCTGGTCCCCGGGCTCGGCGACCGCGTCGAGGTGGACATCGCCGAGGCCGTGTTCACCGGCGACGAACCGCAGCCCGACACCGAGGGCCGGCTCGCCGTCCGCCGCACCGCCACCGCCGGGCCGCCGCGCACCGACGGCCGGCCGCTCGGCCCGCTGGGCCGGGAGGTGCTCGGCGCCCCGCTCTCCTCGACCCCGGAACCACCGTCGATGAGCGCCCCGCTACAGGCCCGCAGCGGCCCGCTCGGCCGGGTCACCGTCCACCGCGACCCCGCCGAGGGCGCCTACCAACGCGAGGACCTGGAGCTGCTCCGGGAGATCGCCGCCCGGGCCTCGCTCGCCCTGGACAACGCCCGCCGCTACACCCGCGAGCACCGGGCCGCCGTCGGACTCCAGCGCAGCCTGCTGCCGCCCGCCGAGACCACCGTGCCCGCCGCCACCACCGCCAGCGTCTACCGGCCCACCGACACCGCGACCGGCGTCGGCGGCGACTGGTTCGACGTCATCCCGCTCTCCTCCGCCCGGGTCGCCCTGGTGGCCGGCGACGTGGTCGGCCACGGACTCCAGGCCAGCGCCACCATGGGCCGGCTGCGCACCGCCGTCCGCACCCTCGCCGACCTGGACCTGGAACCCGACGAACTGCTGGTGCACCTGGACGACCTGGTCTCCCAGCTGGTCGTCGAGGGCAGCGAGGAGGAACGCGAACGCGGCGTCGCCGACCCGTCCGGGGCGACCTGCGTGTACGTCGTCTACGACCCGGTGGCCGGGCTCTGCCAGGCCGCCAGTGCCGGGCACCCGCCGCCCGCGCTGGTCCACCCCGACGGGCAGGTCGAGTACCTGCCGGTCAGCCCGGGGCCGCCGCTGGGCGTCGGCGGGCTGCCGTTCGAGACCGCCGAGTGCGCGCCGCGGGCCGGCAGCGTGCTGGCGCTGTACACCGACGGGCTGATCGAGGGCGGCAACGGCGGCGACGTCGACGAGGGCATGGACCAGCTCGCCACCCAGCTCCGCGAGGCCGACCTGCGCGGCGACCTGGCCGCCGCCGGGCGGGCGATCGTCGCCGAGATGGCCACCGCCGGGCAGAGCGACGACGTCACGCTGCTGCTGGCCCGGCTGCACCCGGTGCCGGCCGAGGACACCGCCGCCTGGACCATCGAGGCCGACCCGGCGGCGGTCGCCGGGGTGCGCGAGTCGGCCAGCCGCACCCTGGAGCAGTGGGGTCTCGGCGAGCTGGTGTTCACCACCGAACTGGTGCTCAGCGAACTCGTCACCAACGCGATCCGGTACGCGGGCGGGCCGGTCATGGTGCGCCTGATCCGCTCCTCGGTGCTGACCTGCGAGGTTTCCGACCCGAGCGCCACTCAGCCGCGGATGCGCCGGGCCCGGCTCACCGACGAGGGCGGACGCGGCCTGTACCTGGTCGCCCAGCTCACCGAACGCTGGGGCAGCCGCTACACCCGCAGCGGCAAGACCATCTGGGCCGAGCAACGGCTCGACCCGCCGCCGCTCAGCTGGTAGGTCCTGAGCCGCTCAGCCGGCGGCGCCGACCAGTTCGTCCTCGGCCGCCACCGGCTTCGCCGCGTGCTGCTTGGCCTCGCGGCGGGCCAGCACGACCAGGCCGGTCGGGATCAGCGTGGTGAACAGCCACCACTGGATGGCGTACGCCATGTGCGGGCCGATGTCGGTGTGGCCGGGCTCGGTGAGCAGGGTGGGGGAGGCGCCGGCGGCGGGCTGGGAGGAAGCCAGCTCCAGGTAGCCGCCGAGCACGGTGGTGCCGGAGAACTTGGCCTGCTCCTCGGTGTTGATCACCTTGTACATCCGGTCGGGCAGGCCGCCGCGGTTCTTCAGGCCCACCTTGGCGTAGGTCTCGTCGGCGCGCAGCCGCCCGGTCACCGTCACGTCGCCGTCCGGCGGGGCGGGCACGGCGGGGAAGTCGGCGGCGCCCGCGCCGGACTCCACCCAGCCGCGGTTGACCAGCACCGAGCCCTTGCCGTCGGCCAGCACCAGCGGGGTGATCACGAAGTAGCCGATGGAGCTGCCGCCCGGCTCGGTGCGGCCGCGGATGACGACCTCGTGCGCGGTGTCGTAGTGCCCCTGCGCGGTGACGGTGCGCCACACCTCGCCGCCGGGGACCGACCAGCCCGGCGAGGACAGCGAGTCGAAGGCGACCGGCGGGCTGCCCAGGTTCCGGGCCACCAGGTCGTTGCGGGCCACCCGCGCCTCGTGGCGGTGGTACTGCCAGAAACCCAACCGGATCATGGTCGGGATCAGCACCAGCGCCAGCAGGACGATGACCGCCCAGCGCGCGGACAGCAGGAATCGGTACACACCCGGCACGCTAATCCTCCTTACCGTCGCGTCACGCACCGGGGTGCGGCGCGACCTCCCGCAGCAGCTGCAGGAACGCGTCCTCGCCGACCACCGGGGTGCCGTACTCGCGGGCCTTGCGGGCCTTGCCGCTCCACGAGGTGGGCTCGTTGGTGACCAGCAGGCTGGTGAGCCGGCTCACCGAGGAGGCGATGTGCAGGCCCGCCTCGATCATCCGGTCCTCCAGCAGCTCGCGATCGGTGGCGGTGTCGCCGGTGATCGCCACCCGCATGCCCTGCATCAGCGGCGAGCCGTCCACCCAGCGCCCCGGGTTCGGGTACGGGCAGGCCGGGCGCTTGCGGGAGGGCCGGTACGAGCTGCTCCAGGAGCCGCGGGACGGCCCGGCCGGGGCGCTCTCGCCCAGGTCGGTGACGGCCACGCAGGTGGTCAGCGGCAGCGGCACCCCGCCGCTGCGGGCCAGTGCCAGCGACGGGCGGAACACCTCGGCGAGCACCCGGGCGTCGTCCAGCGCGTGGTGCGCCTGGCGCTGGCTGACCCCGAAGTGGGCGGCCAGCGAGGAGAGTTTGCCGTTCGGCAGGGGCAGCCGCAGGTCGCGGGCCAGCACCATGGTGCACAGCCGCTGCTCGACGGGGGCGCGCAGGCCGGCCCGGGAGAACTCGCGGGAGATCATGTTCCAGTCGAACAGCGCGTTGTGCGCGACCATCACCCGGTCGCGCAGCCGCTCGGCGAACTCGTCGGCGACCTCCGGGAAGGTCGGCGCGCCCTCCAGGACCTCGCTGGTCAGGCCGTGGATCCAGACCGGGCCGGGATCCCGTTCCGGGTTGACCAGGGTGTACCAGTGGTCGGTGACCTCACCGTCCGGGTCGAGCTGGTAGATGCCCGCCGAGATCACCCGGTCCGAGCGCCCGAGTCCGGTGGTCTCCACGTCGACCACCGCGAAGCCGCGCCCGGCGTCCCCGCCGGGGCCGGTGCGCTGTGCCGGGAGCGGCGAGGTGGGGAATGGCGCGTACATAGCGCACCACTTTACGGGGAACGGGGGACGGCTCAGGCCGGAACGGTCGCCCGGACGGCCGTTCTAGAGTGGCAAGTGGGTGCGAACCAGGCACCCGACCTCTGCAACGAAGGACAACCCTCATGCGCGCCACCGTGATCCACGGCCCCCAGGACATCCGGATCGAGGAGGTGCCCGACCCCCGGATCCAGCGGCCCACCGACGCCGTGGTGCGGGTGCTGAACGCCTGCATCTGCGGCAGCGACCTGTGGGCGTACCGCGGTGTGGCCAAGCGCCAGGCCGGGCAGCGGATCGGGCACGAGTTCCTCGGCTTCGTCGAGGAGGTCGGTTCCGAGGTGCGCGATCTCACAGTCGGCGACCTGGTGGTGGCCCCGTTCGTCTGGTCGGACGGCGTGTGCGAGTACTGCCGCGAGGGCCTGCAGACTTCTTGCCCGCACGGCGGGTTCTGGGGCATCCCCGGCTCGGACGGCGGGCAGGGCGAGGCGGTCCGGGTGCCGTTCGCGGACGGCACGCTGGTGAAGCTGCCCAAGGAGGCCGCCGACGACGAGAAGCTGCTGCCGGCCCTGCTGGCGCTGTCCGACGTGATGGCGACCGGGCACCACGCCGCGGTGTCGGCGGGCGTGCGGCCCGGCGCGACCGTCGCGGTGGTCGGCGACGGCGCGGTCGGCCTGTGCGGCGTGCTGGCCGCGCGCCGGCTCGGCGCCGGCCGGATCATCGCGCTCGGCCGCCACGAGGGCCGCACCGCGATCGCCCGCACCTTCGGCGCCACCGACGTGGTGCCGGAGCGCGGCGAGGCGGCGATCGAGGCCGTGCGCGAGCTGACCGGCGGTTTCGGCGCGCATGCCGTGCTGGAGGCCGTCGGCACCGAGGAGTCGATGCGCACCGCCATCTCGATCGCCCGCGACGGCGGCGCGGTCGGCTACGTCGGCGTGCCGCACGGCGGCAGCGCGGGCGTGGACATCGGCCAGATGTTCAACCGGAACGTCTCGGTGCGCGGCGGCGTCGCCCCCGCCCGGGCGTACATCCCCGAGCTGCTGCCCGACGTGCTGTCCGGGGCGATCGACCCGGGCATCGTGTTCGACCGGACGGTGGACCTGGACGGGGTGCCCGAGGGCTACCGGGCGATGGACGAGCGGACTGCGCTGAAGGTGCGCATCGCCTTCTGAGCCTTTCTCTGAGCCTTCTCAGCGGGCATTGATTGACTGATTGTCAGACCGGGGCGGCCGAGACGGGCCGCCCCGGTCCTGCGTTCCGGTCAGATTTCGACCGGATCGTGCACGGGATCTTCTCGCGGCCGCACCCCGGATCTACCATGCTCCGCACTCCGCACTCCGCACTCCGCACTCCGCACGACACGACCCATGCCCATCCGATCGTCCGTCGCACCGAAGACGTCAGGAGGCACCGCCGTGACACCCCCGCACGACACCGTCCCGGAACCGTTCACCCGCATCGAGGAATCACCGGAGTTCGGCCAACTGCGCAGCTCCTTCCGGAACTTCGCCTTCCCCGTCACGGCCGGATTCGTCCTCTGGTACCTGCTGTACGTCCTGCTCTCCTGCTACGCGCCCGGGCTGATGAACACCAAGGTGGCCGGCAACATCAACCTGGCCCTGGTGCTCGGCCTGCTCCAGTTCGCCAGCACCTTCGCCATCGCCGCCTGGTACGCCCGCCACGCCGGCCGCCGGCTCGACCCGGCCGCCGCCGCCATACGCGACCGCGCCACCGCCGCTGTCGTCGGGGAGAGTGCCGAATGATCCAGCTGGCCGGCTCCGCGAGCGAGCACCGCACCCTGATCATGTCGCTGTTCGGGGTCTTCGTGATCGTCACCCTCGGCATCACGCTGTGGGCCGGACGCCAGACCAAGGACGCCGCCGACTTCTACGCCGGCGGCCGTGCCTTCACCGGCTTCCAGAACGGCCTGGCGATCTCCGGTGACTACATGTCCGCCGCGTCCTTCCTCGGTATCGCCGGACTCATCGCGCTGTACGGCTACGACGGCTTCCTCTACTCCATCGGCTTCCTGGTCGCCTGGCTGGTCGCGCTGCTGCTGGTCGCCGAACCGCTGCGCAACTCCGGCCGCTACACCATGGCCGACGCGCTCGCCTTCCGGATGCGCCAGCGGCCCGTGCGCACCGCCGCCGGCATCTCCACCATCGTGGTGTCGATCTTCTACCTGCTCGCCCAGATGGTCGGCGCCGGCACCCTGGTCGCCCTGCTGCTCGGCGTCAGCGGCGACGGCGCCAAACGCTGGACCATCGTGGCGGTCGGCGCGCTGATGGTGGTCTACGTGACCGTCGGCGGCATGAAGGGCACCACCTGGGTGCAGATCGTCAAAGCCGTGCTGCTGATCGCCGGCGCCGCGACGATGACCTTCATGGTGCTGGCCAAGTACCACTTCAACCTGTCCGGCCTGCTCGGCGCCGCCGCCGACGCCAGCGGCAAGGGCCACGCCTTCCTCGAACCGGGACTCAAATACGGCGTCACCGGCACCACCAAACTCGACTTCCTCAGCCTCGGCATCGCCCTCGTCCTCGGCACCGCCGGACTGCCCCACATCCTGGTCCGCTTCTACACCGTCCCCACCGCGAAAGCCGCCCGGAAGTCCGTGCTCTGGGCGATCGGCATCATCGGCGTCTTCTACCTGATGACGCTCGCCCTCGGCTTCGGCGCCGCCGCCCTGGTCGGCCCCAAGACCATCAAGGCCTCCAACGCGGCCGGCAACACCGCCGCCCCGCTGCTCGCCGAACAACTCGGCGGCGGGGCCGGCTCCACCGGCGGTGCCGTGCTGCTCGCGGTGATCTCCGCCGTCGCCTTCGCCACCATCCTCGCCGTGGTCGCCGGACTCACCCTGGCCTCCTCCTCGTCCTTCGCCCACGACCTCTGGGCCAACGTGATCCGGCGCGGGAAGGCGAGCGAGAAGGAGGAGGTGGCCAGTGCCAAGCTCGCCGCCGTCGCGATCGGCGCCATCGCCATCGTGCTGTCGATCTTCGCCGACAAGCTGAACGCCGCCGCCCTGGTCGCGCTGGCCTTCGCGGTCGCCGCCTCGGCCAACCTGCCCACGCTGCTGTACTCGCTGTTCTGGAAGCGGTTCAACACCGTCGGCGCGGTCTCCGCCACCTACGCGGGCCTGATCACCTCCGTCACCCTGGTGATCTTCTCGCCAGTGGTCTCCGGCAACCCCAAGACCTCGCTCTTCCCGCACAGCGACTTCCACTGGTTCCCGCTGGAGAACCCCGGCCTGATCTCCATCCCGGTCGGCTTCCTGGCCGGCGCGATCGGCACCTGGCTGGCCCGCGAGCAGGCCGACCCCGCGAAGTACGCCGAACTGGAGGTCCGTTCACTCACCGGGCTGGGCGCGGACTAGGTCGTGTCCCGCGCCCGGTTAAGCTGGCCCGGCCGCTGGGTGGCGGCCGGGCCGGTGCGGCTCTTCGAGGAAGGGCGGGACCGGGATGCTCCTCGACACCTACGGTCGACAGGCCGTCGACCTGCGGGTCTCCCTCACCGACCGGTGCAACCTGCGCTGCACCTACTGCATGCCCGAGGAGGGCCTGGACTGGCTCGGAAAGTCCGACCTGCTCACCGACGAGGAGATCGTCCGGCTGGTCGGACTCGCCGTCGGGACCCTCGGCGTCCGCGAAGTCCGCTTCACCGGCGGCGAACCGCTGCTGCGGCCCGGGCTGGTCTCCATCATCGCCGCCTGTGCCGAGCTGGAGCCCCGCCCCGAGATCTCCCTCACCACCAACGGCATCGGCCTCGCCCGGGTGGCAACCGCCTTGCGGGACGCCGGAGTCGACCGGGTCAACGTCTCGATCGACACCCTGAACCCCGACACCTTCGCGAAGCTGACGCGCCGCCGCCGCCACCAGGACGTCCTGGACGGGCTGCTCGCGGCCGAGGCCGCCGGGCTGCGGCCGGTCAAGCTCAACGCCGTCCTGATGCGCGGCGTCAACGATCATGAGGCCGCCGACCTGCTCGCCTGGGCGATCGAGCACCGCTACCAGCTGCGGTTCATCGAACAGATGCCGCTGGACGCCCAACACGGCTGGGACCGCTCGCAGATGGTCACCGCCGAGGAGATCCTCGCCCTGCTGCGCACGCGTTTTTCGTTGACTCCCGAACCGTCCTCGGTCCGCGGCGCGGCCCCCGCCGAGCGCTGGCTGGTCGACGGCGGTCCCGCGACGGTCGGCGTCATCGCCTCCGTCACCCGCCCGTTCTGCCGCGCCTGCGACCGCACCCGGCTCACCGCCGACGGCCAGGTCCGCAACTGCCTCTTCGCGACCGGCGAGACCGACCTGCGCGGCGCGCTGCGGGCGGGCGCGAGCGACGCGGAGCTGGCCGAGCTGTGGCGGGCGGCGATGTGGGGCAAGAAGGCCGGCGCGGGCATCGACGCTCCGGAGTTCCTCCAGCCCGAACGGCCGATGTCGGCGATCGGCGGTTAGCTTCGGAGGTGGCGGCTCACGTCGCCGACCAGCGTGGCGCGGAAGCGCCGCTCCACGAACCGCCACTGCCCGTCGCGGCGCTCGAAGCGGTCGTGGTACCGGCCGCAGACGATGGCCTGCAACGGCAGCTCCGGGAGCGACTGGAACACCGTGACGTAGGAGCGGGCCGACGCCGTACCCGCCTCCTCGTCGACCTCGACGGCGAGGTTGGTGGTCACGTGCTGGGTGCGCGGGGTGCCGTCGGCGTACACGATCAGCATGCCCCGGAACATCCGCTCGATCGCGTCCCGCCCGCGCACCGGGTCGCCGCTGCCGGTGAAGGCGGCGTCCGAGAGGAGGTCGGCGAGGCCGGCGAAGTCGCCGTCGTCCACGAGCTCGGCGTAGCGGGCGATCAGGTTCTCGACCGCGTGGCGGCCGGATGCCGCGCCGGGCGCGGGAAGATCATTCACGGACCTCACTGTAGGCGCACCGCCTGACGTGCCGTCATCCGGCGCCGTTCCCCGACGGCTTCGCGAACCTCTTCCCGTGCCAACTCGGGTTCGACGGCGGGTGGCTGGAACCGGTGGCCGGCCAACCGGACGTGCTCCTCCCAGCGGTCCTGCCAGAACTCGACTGTCCACCCCGGCCACCGCTTCGGCATCTCGTACGCCTCCGCAGTCGCCGCCAGCGTCCACCAGCCCACCCGGCGCCGCGCCGGATCGATGTGCACCCCCGCATCGGCCGCCACCCGGCACACCCCGTGCTCGGGGGCGCCCGCCAGCCAGTTGAGCAGTGCGGCCCCCTCGCCGATCGGATGGTCGTCGACGTGCGCCACCACGAAGCACTGGTCGGAGCCGACCGTCACCACCGCGGCCAGCGGCGCCGGGTGGGCAAGGTCCTCGTCGTCGGGTTCCAGCAACGCAACGGGCCAGATGGTGCGTTCGCGATCCCGGACGAACTCCGGGTCCAGGCCCAGGTAGGCCCGCACCTCCGCGTTCCCGTCGTACAGCCAGCGCACCTCCCAGCCCGCCCACGCCTCCCGCAGCAGCTCCAACGTGGCGGCACGGTGGCGGAGTTCGGTGCTCGGGCCCTCCCAGGCGAACAGCAGCAGTACCTTCCGACCCAGATCGATCAGCGCCGCGCCCATGCAGATCACGTCGTCCAGCCACCAATCGGTCACCCGCAGCCCCTCGACCATCGCGAGGGTCGCCTCGGGCCCCGCCAGCAGGTCGACGTCGAGCCACACGGCGCCGAAGCGGGACAGGTACAGCTCGTGCTCGCCGCTCTCGCGGACCACGACGAAGTTTGCTCGATCGGCCATGGGGTGAGGATGACTGCCGCCCGGTGGCGGCCGCCAGCGAATTAGGGTGCCTGACCGAGCAGGCCGAGTGCGGCGGCGGCGCGGGCGGCGGCGGGGGAGGTGGTCAGTTCGTGGAGGTATTCGCGGAGGGTGTCGTGGGTGTCGGGGGCGTTCGGGACGGCGAGGAACTCGGCTATCGGGGGGCCGAGCTCGCCGTCCTGGACTGCCACCGCGTGCAGCACCGCCAGGGCCGCCCGGGAGGTCGCGAGGGTGGGGGGGACTGCGGCCAGCAGCGCGTCCCAGGCCGGGGTGGAGGCCTCGCGGCCGTGCTCGTACAGCTGCGTGACGGCCTCTTCGCGGAGTACGCCGGGGGCGGTCGGTTCCAGCCGGGCGGCCTGGTCCAGGGCTTCCCGGGCGGGTTGCCACTTGCCCTGCCGGCGGAGCACCGCGACGAGTGCGCAGTGGGTGCCGATCTCGTAGGGGGAGAGTGCGAGGGACGCCCTGAGATCGGTGACGGCTGCGTCGAGGCGGCCCGCGCGGCGGTGGAGTTCGGCGCGGTCGCGCAGCAGCCAGGGGGAGTCGGGTTCGATGGTGAGGGCGGCGTCGAAGTCGGTGAGGGCCAAGTCGTGGCGGCCGGTCTGTCGGTGCAGGTGGGCGCGTTCGAGGAGGGCCCAGTGGAAGCCGGGGTCGATGGCGAGGGCGGCGTCGAGGTCGGCGGACGCCTGGTCGGGGCAGCCGGTTCGCCGGTGCGACTTCGCGCGGTGCAGCAGCGCCCAGATGTGCTGCGGGTCGATGGCGACGGCGGCGCTGAAGTCGGCGATCGCCTCCGGGTGGCGGGTCGCGTCCTGATGGATCTCGCCGCGGTAGAAGTGGGCCCAGGGATCGGCGGGGTTGATGGCGAGCGCCGCGTCGAGGTCGACCAGGGCCAGGTCGAGATGGCCCTCCCGGCAGTGGGTGCGGCCTCGCCAGACCAGGGCGATGAAGTCGTTGGGGTTGAGGGCGATGGCGGCGGTGAAATCGGCGACGGCCTGGCCGTACCGTCCCGCCCGGCTGTGCGTCTCGCCGCGGTCGCGCAGAACGACGGGGTTGTCCGGGTCGAGCGCGAGGGCGGCGTCCAGGTCGGCGACCGCGTGGGAGAGCCGGCCTGATTGGTAGTGCGTCTTGCCGCGTTCGCCCAGGGCCCAGACGTAGCCGGGGTTGACGGAGAGCGCGGCGGTGAAGTCGCTGATCGCCTGTTCCGGGCGGTCGGCGAGTCGGTGGGCGATGCCGCGTTCGCACAGGGCCCAGGCGTTGAAGGGATCGAGGGCGAGGGCGGCGTCGAAGTCGCCGATGGCGAGGTCGATCCGGTGCGCCGCGCCTTGGGCCAGGCCTCGGCGGATCAGGGCCGAGCCGTGCTCGGGTTCGAGGGCGAGGGCGGCGGTGAAGTCGGCGATCGCGCGGTCGAACCGGCCTGCCGTGTGGTGCACCTGGCCGCGTTCGGACAGTGCCCAACTGTCCTCCGGGTCGAGGACCACCGCGGCGTCGAGGTCGGCCAGCGCCTCGTCCAGCCGGCCGACCAGGCGCAGGACCCAGCCCCGGTAGTAGAACGCGTCGGAGTGTTCCTGCCTGGTGGCCACGGTCGTCGCGCGGTCGGAGACGGCGGCCGCCAGGCGGTCCGGGTGCTCGCGGGCCGCGAGCACCTCGGCGGCGAACGGGGTGCGGGCGAGCGCCGCGTCCAGGTCGGCCAGTGCCAGGTCGCGGTGGCCGAGGTAGCAGCGTACGCGGCCGCGCTGGATCAGTGCGGGCAGCAGGTCGGGGGCGAGCAGCAGGGCCTGGTCCAGCAGGACGAGCGCCGCGGGGTCCTCGTTCTGCTGGATCGACCGGTGGCCCTGCCCGGTCAGCGCCCGGGCCCGGAGGCGGGCGGGCAGGCCGGGGGCGGCCAGGGCGGTGAGAACGGTCTCGGCCGGGTCGGGGGTGGTGAGGGCGGTGTGCAGCAGCTCGGACCAGCGGGTGAGGTCGGCGTCGGCGGTGTCGCGGGCGGCCAGGGTGAGGAGTTCGGCCCAGGCGGTGAGGGAGTCGGGGGAGTGGTCGGCGGCCTCCGCGAGGCGGTGGAGCGCCGGCGGCAGCTGGGTGGTCGGGGCGGCGCAGAGCAGGTGGTAGGTCTCGTCGAGGAGGTGGCGGAGCCAGCGGGCGTTGCTGCGGAGCCGGGACGGCGGGAGCTCGGCCTGGAGGGCTTCGCAGGCGGCCGCGTGGTGCTCCGCCAGCCGGGCGTGCCCGCCGCGCCAGGCGTGCGGGGCGCGGATGCGGTGGTGGCGCAGGAGGCTGGCGCGGACGACGGCGTGGTACTGGTGGGCGTCGCCGTGGGCGGTGACGAAGGGCTGGTCGAGGAGCCAGTCCCAGCCGGGGGCGGTCGGGTCGTCCACGGCGAGGCAGAAGAGGTCGCGGTCGAGGCGGGGCGGGAGGGCGGCGGCGAGGACGGTCTCGCGCAGGGCGGGTTCGGGGATCCACTGGAGGAAGCGCTGAACTGCCTTGTCGACGGCGTCCGTTCCGGCGTCGGCGACCTCCTCGGCGGAGTGCGGGTCGGTGCCCGCGAGCAGGGCCAGCAGCAGCGGCAGGCCGAGGGACATCCGGACGATGGCGTCGATCGCGTCGGGGGAGTGCACGCCGCGGCTCGCCAGCAGGTCGCGGGCCTCCTGCTCGGTGAAGGCTTCGAGGGCGACGTCCACCACGGCGGAGCGCAGGCGGGCCCAGTCGCGTTCGGCGAGTTCGTCGCGGCCGGCCAGCACGACGATCACGTCGAGCGGGAGATCGCCATAGGTGCCGTCGATCAACTCGCGCAGCCAGCCGTCGAGGTGGCGGCCGGTGATCTCCCAGGTGTCGAGGAAGAGCACCACCCAGGGGACGGGTTCGCGGTCGCAGAGGTGGGCGAGTTCGGTGACGAACGCCCGGCTGAGGGTGGCGAGTTCGGAGTCGCCGGTGGGTCGGCGGCGGCGGACGGCGGCGATCAGGCGGTCGGTGCTCTCGGCGACGGTCTCGGGGGTGGTGAAGGCGGCGGAGCCGGGAACGAAGGTGTTGGCCGCGCCGAGAGCGGCGTGGGCGACCACCCGGGCGGGCAGCGAAGGCAGGTCGGCCGGGGTGGCCTGGGCCCGCCGGTACTGTTCCAGGGCCTTGTCGAAGTCCTTGAACGGGGCCTCCGGCGAGGCGAGTTGGGCGGCGAGCGCGGCCAGCGCGGTGTCGACGCCCTGCACGTCGGTGTCGTCGATCAGCGCGGTGCGCCCGCCCGCCCGGCCGGCCGTCTCCCGCCACTGGGCGATCAGGGTGGACTTGCCGATGCCGCCGACGCCCCGGACGTGGAACAGGAAGTCGGCGGGGTCGGGCCCGGCCTCCGGGTCGGGGTTCTTGCGAAGGTTGTCGGCGAACAGGGCGAGTTGGGCCCGGCGTCCGACGAACTGGGAGTCGACGCGGCGGCGCAGCGCCTCCGCCCGGGACATTCGCCTTGCACCACGAGACACCGCATCCCCCAAGCACCGAAACGCAGACCACGCTACTGGGTGAGGGGGAGCGGGCGCCGCGTTACGCGGAGAAGGGCTCGGTGTCCTTCAGGAAGCCCCGGACCGCGAGGAACTGGCTGAGGGAGTCGCGGTGTTCGTCGCAGGCCAGCCAGGTTTTGCGGCGGTCGGGGGTGTGGAGCTTGGGGTTGTTCCACAGCAGGGTCCAGGTGGCGGACTCGCGGCAGCCCTTGGCGGAGCACTTCGGGGGGCCGGCCGGGCTTTCGGGGCCGGTGGGGGTGCCGAAGAGGGGGTGCGCGGTGTCCATGGGTCCGATCCTATGCCCGGGCATGACGACGCCGGGCAGCCACGGGGGGAGCTGCCCGGCGTCGGTCCGTCGCTCCGACGGGGGATGCGGAGCGCTCTGGAAGTATGGCACGGCAACGGGCTCGGAAGCTCGTCCGTCCAGTGATTAATTTGAGGATCGTCTGAGCTTTCAGACGGTCAGACCGTCGCATGAACGGTCATATCGGACAGTGGAATTGAGGGATTCTCAATCCTGTGGCCGGTTCTCGGTGGCGGCGGCCGCCGCCCCGCCGCCGCCCGTCCCGCCGGGGCCGAGCATCAGCTGGGTGTCGGGGGCGAAGTCGAACGTCGAGGGCAGGCCGGGGGCGCGCTCGCGGCCCGCGTTGGCGATCAGGACCGCGAAGTACGGGAGCAGCACGCCGCCGGCCAGTGCGGCGAAGGCGAGCCAGCGCTGGACGTCCCAGAGGATGACGGCGAGCAGGACGCACACGGTGCGGATCAGCATGGAGATCACGTAGCGGCGCTGCCGGCCCCGGACGTCCTCGCTGAGGCTGCTGCGGGCACCGGTGATCCGGAAGACCTGGTCGTCGTCCGCGCTCTTGCGCATGGGTCCATCCATCCATCGGTTCCGGGCTCCCTACGGTCGTCCACGGTAACCCCGCTGATGCCGGACGGACCCACGTGGGGTCCGTCCGGTGGTCAGGCGGTGCGGCGCAGGTACTGGACGGGTACGGCGTCGGTGAGCCAGACACCGTTCGCAGACACCCGGAATTCGTGGCCGTCGGCGGCCATCGCCGCCGCATCGACTTCCAGCACCACGGGGCGGCCGTGCCGGGAGCCGACCTTGACGGCCGTCCCGGTGTCGGCGGAGAGGTGGACGTCCTGCCGGGCCATCGGGCGCAGGCCCTCGGCCAGGATGTACCGGAGGTTGCGCTCGGCGGTGCCGTGGAACAGCACGTCGGGCGGGGTGGTGGCGGGCAGGCCGAGGTCGACCTCGACGGTGTGGCCCTGGCTGGCCCGGATGGAGCGGCCGTCCTCGGAGTAGGCGAAGCGGCGCTTGTTGTTGGTGGCGACCACGTGGTCGAGCTGGGCGCGGCTGAGCCGCCGGCCGTGCCGGCCGAGCGCGGCGAGCAGGGTGTCGATCTCCACCCAGCCCGCCGCGTCCAGGGTGACCCCGATGGCGCCCGGGTCGTGTCGCAGGATGCGGCTGAGCATCTTCGACGTCTTGACGGTCTGCTTTTCGTCCATCGGGATCCCCCCGGGGATTCGGCCGGCCGGTCAGGAGGCCTGACTGACCGAGCTCATGTTGAAGTCGGGCACGCGTACCGGCGGCATCGCGGCCCGGGTGAACCAGTCGCCCCATTCGCGGGGCAGGCAGCGTTCGGTGCGGCCGGCCTCGGTGATCCGGCCGAGCAGGTCGACCGGGGATTCGTTGAAGCGGAAGTTGTTGACCGCGCCGACCACTTCGCCGTTCTCGACCAGGTAGACGCCGTCCCGGGTGAGGCCGGTGAGCAGCAGGGTGGCCGGGTCGACCTCGCGGATGTACCAGAGGCAGGTGAGCAGCAGGCCGCGCTCGGTGCTGGCGACCATCTCCTCCAGCGTCGGCGCGTCGGGCGCGGAGGTCTCCAGCACCAGGTTGTCGATCGGCGGGGTGAGCGGGAGGCCGGCCAGGCCCGCGGAGTGGCGGGTGGTCAGCAGGTGGGTGAGCTTGCCGTCGCGCAGCCAGTCGGTGCCGGTCAGCGGCGCGCCGTTGTCGAACACCGAGTCGTTCTCGCCGGAGGAGTGGGTGAGTACGAACGGGGCGGCCTGGATGCCGGGTTCGGCCGGGTCGGAGCGCAGGGTGAGCGGCAGCGGGCTGAGCTGCTCGCCGATCCGGGTACCGCCGCCGGGCTTGGAGAACACCGAGCGGCCCTCGACGGCGTCCCGCGCGCCGGACGACCAGGACATGTAGACCAGCAGGTCGGCGACGGCGGACGGCGACAGCAGCGTCTCGTAGCGGCCGGCCGGCAGGTCGATCTTCTTGCGGCCCCAGCCGAGGCGGCGGGTCAGGTCGGTGTGCAGGGCGGTGACGTCGACGTCCGTGAAGTCCTGGGTGGCGGCGCCGGCCCAGGCGGAGCCGGTCAGGTCGGCGGTCTTGGCGTTCAGCTCGACGGTGCCGGTGGGCTGGTCGTGGCGCAGCCGCAGGCCGGTGGAGCTGCCCAGGTAGGAGGAGACCATCTCGTGCCGGGCGAAGCCGTACAGCAGCTCGCCGTTGGCGCGGGCGCGGCCGAAGGCCTCGCCGAGGGCGGGCGCGAACGCGTCGAACACGCCGATGTCGGTGACCTGTGGGGCCTCGGTGAAGCGCGGGTCGGCCGGTCGGGCGGTGATCAGCGGCTGGGCGTCCTCGGCGGGTTCGGCGGCCCGGGCGGCGGCCTCGGAGGCGCGCACCAGCTGCTCGACCTCGTCGAGCGTGACGGCCTCCTGGGCGACCACGCCGGCGGCGGTGCCCTGCGCGCCGTTCACGGTGGAGATCACGGTGAGGCGGCGGCCACGGGTGACGCCGTTGGTGGTGAGCGCGTTGCCGGCCCAGCGCAGGTTGGCGGTGGACTCCTCGTCGGCGATCACCACGCAGCCGTCGGCGCGGGACAGTTCGAGGGCGCGTTCCACCAGCTCGTGGGGGTGCGTGAGGGACATCAGTGACCCGCCTCCTGCTGGGTGTTGAGCACGTTGACCTGACGGAACAGCGCGGACGGGCAGCCGTGGCTGACCGCGGCGACCTGGCCCGGCTGGGCCTTGCCGCAGTTGAAGGCCCCGCCGAGCACGTACGTCTGCGGGCCGCCGACGGCGCTCATCGAGCCCCAGAAGTCGGTGGTGGTGGCCTGGTAGGCGAAGTCCTTGACCTGCCCGGCGAGTTCGCCGCCCCGGATGGCGTAGGCGCGCTGCCCGGTGAACTGGAAGTTGTAGCGCTGCATGTCGATCGACCAGGAGCGGTCGCCGACGATGAACAGGCCGTTCTCCACCTGGGAGATCAGGCCGGCGGTGTCGGGGCCGTCGGCGGCGGGCTGGAGCGAGACGTTGGCCATCCGCTGCACCGGCACGTGCGCCGGGGAGTCCGCGTAGGCGCAGCCGTTGGAGCGCTCGAAACCCTTCAACTTGGCCATCGGACGGTCGAGTTGGTATCCGACCAGGACGCCGTCGCGGATCAGGTCCCAGGACTGGGTGGCCACGCCCTCGTCGTCGTACCCGATGGTGGCCAGGCCGTTCTCGGCCGTCCGGTCGCCCGTGACGTGCATCAGCTCGGAGCCGTACTTCAGGCTGCCGAGCTGGTCGAAGGTGGCGAACGAGGTGCCCGCGTAGGCGGCCTCGTAGCCCAGCGCGCGGTCCAGCTCGGTGGCGTGGCCGATCGACTCGTGGATGGTCAGCCACAGGTTGGACGGGTCGATCACCAGGTCGTAGCGGCCCGCGGTGACGCTCGGCGCGCGCATCTTCTGCGCCAACAGCTCGGGCAGCTCGGCCAGTTCGGCGTCCCAGTCCCAGCCCCTGCCCCGCAGGTACTCCCAACCGCGCCCGGCCGGTGGCGCGATGGTGCGCATCGAGTCGAACGCGCCCGTGCGCTCGTCCACGCTGGTGGCCTCCAGCCACGGGTGCAGGCGCACCCGCTGCTGGGTCGTCACGGTGCCCGCGGTGTCCGCGTAGAACTTGTTCTCCTGCACCGTCAGCACCGCCGCCGACACGTGCGAGACGCCGTCCGCCGCGAGCAGCCGGGCGGACCACTCGGCCAGCAGGCCGGTCTTCTCCGCGTCCGGCACCTCGAACGGGTTCACCTCGTACGCGGAGACCCACTCCACGTCGGGGTACACCGGCTCCGGGGCCAGCTCCACCCGCTCGTCCGAGCCCGCCGCCCGGCTGATCCCGCCCGCCAGCCGGGCCACCGCCACCGCCTGGTCGGCAACCGCCGCAGCCGAGGCGGGCGTCAGGTCCACGCCCGCGGCGAAGCCCCAGGCGCCGTCCAGCAGGACGCGGACGGCGAAGCCCAGCTGCACGGTGTCCGACGACCCGGACGGCCGGGCGTCACGCAGCCGCCAGGACGCCGAACGGACCCGCTCCAGCCGGAAATCGGCGTGCGAGACGCCCAACTGCCGGGCCCGGGACAGGGCTGCGTCCGCCAGCGGGCGCAACGGGTACGAGAGGAACTGAGGGTCCATCGCGGAGGGGGGCATCGGGCTCCCTGGGTCGAGGGTCAGGTGCGGCGGGCCGCCCCCGGGTCGAGGGCACACCCGCTCGCATCATCCCCGGCCGCAGGGCGTTCTGCCAGCAAATATTCGCCGAACCGCCCTGACGCCCAGTCAGTTCCGGGTCAGGACAGCGCCTCCCACCAGCCGTCCAGCTCCGGCGGATCGGACACCTCGACCCGCTGCCCCGGACGCGGCACCGCCAGCGGCACGCCCTGCGCCTTCGCCTCCGCCAACAGCCGCTCCACCGGCTCCGCCCAGCGGTGCGGCGCCAGGTTGAACGTGCACCAGTGCACCGGCAGCAGCAGACCGCCGCGCAGCTCCAGATGCGCCCGGACCGCGTCCTCCGGGCTCAGGTGGATGTCCGCCCAGGCGTCGTCGTACGCGCCGATCGCCATCAGCGCGGCGTCGAACGGGCCGTGCTGCTCGCCGATCCGGGCGAAACCCTCGAAGTAGCCGGAGTCGCCGGTGAAGAACACCCGCCGCTCCGGCCCCGCCACCACCCACGAACCCCACAGCGTGGTGTTGCGGGTGAAACCACGGCCGGAGAAGTGGTGCGCGGCGGTCAGCGTCAGCGTCAATTCGCCGAGCGTGCACGTCTCGTCCCAGTCCAGCTCGATGATCCGGTGCTCCGGCACACCCCAGCGGCGCAGGTGCCCGCCGATGCCCAGCGGCACCGCGAACGGCGCCGACTGGAGCTCCACCAGGCGGCGCACCGTCGCCATGTCCAGGTGGTCGTAGTGGTCGTGGGAGATCAGCACCGCGTCCACCTGCGGCAGCGACGCCAGCTCCACCGGCACCGGGTGCAGCCGCTTCGGGCCCGCCAGGTGGGACGGCGAGCAGCGGTCCGACCACATCGGGTCCACCAGCACCCGGCAGCCGTCCAGCTCCAGCAGCGCCGAGGCGTGGCCGTACCACGTCACCGCCACCTCCTGGGAGGCCGCGGCCGGCTGCACCGGCACCGCCAGCGGCACCGGACCGGCCGGCACCCGCCCGTCCTTCTCGAACAGCATCCGGCGCAGCGTCGCCGCGTCCGGGCTGCCCGGAACGCCCGGCGACACCTGCGAGGGCGCGTTGTGGAACACCCCGTCCCGGTACTGCGGAGACACCCGCACCCGCGGGTCCAACGGGTCCGGCCGGCGCCCGAACTGGGCCGGCAGCTCCCGCAGCGCCCACGCCGCAGCACCCGCCACCGTCAGTGCCGCCGCCGCCACCAGCGCCCGGCGGCCCGCCCGGCCAGGGAGTGCACCACTCATCGCGTCCGCTCCGATCGGCTCGCTCGAAAACGGTGCCCGGACTCTCCGGAACACCCCCGGGGCAACGGCCACCACCGGCCGGGCGTTCCCCACGCCCGACCCGCACCCGGATTGTCGGGATGCGACAGAACACACCCGGCAATGCCTGTCCAAGGCCGCTTCGCCCGAGCTCGCACCCTACCGATAGCGTCACAGATGGCTACGCGTGCGATCGGCACGCGCACATCGAGTAGGGAAGAGGTGGACCGTTGAGCCGCTCGGTACTGGTCACCGGAGGTAACCGGGGCATCGGCCTCGCCATCGCCCAGAGCTTCGCCGAGGCGGGCGACAAGGTCGCCATCACCAGCCGCAACGGCGAGGTCCCGGCGGAGCTCGCCAAGTACGACGTCCTCGCCGTGCGTGCCGACATCACCGACACCGAGCAGGTCGACGCCGCCTTCACGGAGATCGAGGCCGCCCACGGCCCGGTCGAGGTCCTGGTCGCCAACGCCGGCATCACCAAGGACACCCTGCTGCTGCGCATGTCCGAGGACGACTTCACCTCCGTCCTGGACACCAACCTCACCGGCACCTTCCGGGTCGTGAAGCGCGCCGCCGCCAAGATGCTGCGCGCCCGCAAGGGCCGCGTGGTGCTGATCTCCTCCGTGGTGGGCCTCAGCGGCTCCGCCGGCCAGGCCAACTACGCCGCCTCCAAGGCCGGCCTGGTCGGCTTCGCCCGCTCGCTGGCCCGCGAACTCGGCTCCCGCAACATCACCGTCAACGTGATCGCGCCCGGCTTCGTCGACACCGACATGACCGCGGTGCTCAGCGAGGAGCGCCGCAAGGAGATCGTCTCCGGCGTCCCCCTGGGCCGCTACGCCGCCCCCGCCGAGATCGCCTCGGCCGCGCGGTTCCTGGCCTCCGACGAGGCCGCGTACATCACTGGAGCCGTCATTCCCGTGGACGGCGGATTGGGCATGGGTAACTGACCATGACTGGAATTCTCGAAGGCAAGCGGATCCTGATCACCGGTGTGCTGATGGAGTCCTCCATCGCCTTCCACACCGCGAAGCTCGCCCAGGAACAGGGCGCCGAGATCATCCTCACCGCCTTCCCCCGGCCCAGCCTCACCGAGCGCATCGCCAAGAAGCTGCCCAAGCCGGTCAAGGTCCTGGAGCTCGACGTCTCCAACCCCGAGCAGCTGGCCGGCATCGCCGACCAGGTCCGCGAGCACCTGCCGACCCTGGACGGCATCGTCCACTCCATCGGCTTCGCCCCGCAGGACGCGCTCGGCGGCAACTTCCTGGACACCCCCTGGGAGTCCGTCGCCACCGCCATGCAGGTCTCCGCGTACTCGCTGAAGTCCCTCACCACCGCGCTGCTCCCGCTCATGCAGGACGGCGGCGCCGTGGTCGGCCTGACCTTCGACGCGCAGTTCGCCTGGCCGCAGTACGACTGGATGGGCCCGGCCAAGGCCGCCCTCGAGTCCACCAACCGCTACCTCGCCCGCTACCTCGGCGAGCGCAACATCCGCTGCAACCTGGTCTCGGCGGGCCCGATCGGCTCGATGGCCGCGAAGTCGATCCCCGGCTTCCCGGACCTCGCCGCCACCTGGGACTCCCGCTCCCCGCTCAAGTGGGACCTCACCGACCCGGAGCCGGCCGGCCGCGGCGTCGTCGCGCTGCTCAGCGACTGGTTCCCGAAGACCACCGGCGAGATCGTCCACGTGGACGGCGGGCTGCACGCCATCGGTGCCTGAGGCAGACGAGTAGCACGACCAGGGGCTCGGGAACTGTTAGGCAGCCGAGCATGCACAACCTGGGGCTCGGGAACTGCTTGGCAGACGAGCATGCACAACAGGGGCTCGGGGAACTGCGACGCCGAGCTGCTGGTGGTCAGGGATATCGGTAGGTCGTGACTGCTACCGGTAAAAGACGGGACCCGAAACGACGGGACCAATCCGCGCCCTGTTGATCACCAGCAGTCTCGGCCCCGCCGTTCCCCGGGCCCCTGTTGTGGCTCCCGCCGTTCCCCGCGCAGCTGTTGTGGCTCCCGCCGTTTCCAGGGCTCAGCTCTTGCATCTGCCAATCGCCCGGCCCGCCGCCTCGGCGGCCTTCTCCGCGTCGCCGGACCTGATCGCGTCCAGGATGTCCGAGTGCGAGACCCAGCGGTGGGGGAGCAGGTCGGGGCCGACGTCGTGGCGGAGGTGGGCGAGCAGGACCTCGCCGAGGTCGGCGTAGATCGCGGCGAGGACGTCGTTGTGGGCGGCGGCCACCACCGCGTGGTGGAAGGCGGCGTCGGCCTGGATGAAGTCCTCGGGGATGCCGGCGTGCCAGGCGGCGTCGCGGCGGGCCAGGGCGGCGTCGAGGAGTTCGAGGTCGCGGGCGGTGCGGCGGGTCGCGGCGAAGCCGGCGGCGGAGGTTTCCAGGGTGGCGCGGAGTTCGGCGACCTGGCTCTGGTCGGCGTCGGCGAACCGGCGGTGCATCACGCCGGCGAGTTCGCTGGTGGCGAGGACGTAGGTGCCGGAGCCCTGGCGGATGTCGACCAGCCCGTTGTGGGCGAGGGCGCGGACGGCTTCGCGGATGGTGTTGCGGGCGACGCCGAGCTGGTCGACGAGTTCCGCCTCGGTGGGGATGCGTGATCCCACCGGCCATTCGCCGGAGGTGATCTGGGCCCGGAGTTGGGCGATCACCTGGTCGGAGAGCGGGGTGCGGCGAGTGGTCGACAGCGCCAAGGTCGGGCTCCTTCTGTGGTTTACGTCATCAGGATACCGGGGCGACTTAAGTCATCCCATGATTCTATGATTACGCCATGTCTACCGCAGCAGACCCCTCAGCGACCGGGACCGAGAACCCTCGACCAGCCCCAACGTCCAGCGCCACCGTCACCGCCGCCGGCCCCCCGTCGGTGGTTCGCAACGGCGGAGCCGTCCTGCTCGCCGTCGGTGTGGCCGCCGCCGCCGTCAACCTGCGTCCCGTGGTGACCAGCCTCGGCGCGCTGCTCGACCCGGTCCGCGAGGGCCTCGGGATGAGCGCCACGGTGGCCGGCCTGCTCGCCGCGGTGCCGCCGCTGTGTTTCGCGCTGCTGGGCTTCGCCGCTCCGGGTCTGGCCCGCCGACTGGGCCCGATCACCGTGGTGACGGCCGCGATGGGCGCCATCGCGGCCGGTGTGCTGGCCCGTTCGTTCACCGGTTCCACCGCGGTGTTCCTGCTGCTCACCGCGCTGGCGCTGGCCGGAGTGGCGCTGGCCAACGTGCTGCTGCCGGTGGTGATCAAGCGGTACTTCCCGGACCGGGTCGGTCCGATGATCGGCCTGTACTCGATGGCGCTGTCGGTCGGCACCTCGCTGGCCGCCGCGACCACCGTCCCGCTGGCCCACGCGCTCGGCGGCTCCTGGCGGCTCGGCCTCGGCGTCTGGGCGCTGCCCGCCGTGCTGGCCCTGGCGCTGTGGCTGGTCGTGCTGTTCGTGCGCCGGGACAAGGGCACTGCGGTGGCCCCCGCCGCGCAGGCCCACACCCGGCTGCCGATCCTGCGCAGCGGCACCGCCTGGGCGCTGGGCGCGTTCTTCGGCCTCCAGTCCACCAGCGCGTACAGCACGATGGGCTTCCTGCCGAAGATCTACCACGACGCCGGCGTCTCGGAGTCCGCGGCCGGTGTGCTGCTGGCGGTGGTGATGGCGATCAGCGTGCCGGTCTCGTTCGTGCTGCCCAACCTGGCCGCCCGGGGCGGCGACCAGCGGATGTACGTGGTGGTGCTCGGCCTGTGCGGCATCGCGGGCTACCTGGGCCTGATGCTGGCCGCCGGGACGGTGCCGTGGCTGTGGGCGATCCTGGTCGGCCTGTCGATGTGCGCGTTCCCGCTGGCGCTGACCATGCTCGGCCTGCGCGCCCGCACCCCGGGCGGGGTGGCGCAGCTGTCGGCGTTCGCGCAGAGCCTGGGCTACCTGATCTGCATCCCGGGCCCGATCCTGATGGGCGCCCTGTACGAGAACACCGGCGAGTGGTACCTGCCGCTGGGCCTGCTGGCGCTGCTGCTGGTGCCGCAGATCCTGGTCGGCGTGCGCGCCGCCCGGGCCCGGCACATCGAGGACGAGGTGGTCGGTTAGGCTCGGCGACATGCCAGTTCTCGAACCGAATCCCCAGGGCGGCCAGAAGAAGCTGCTGCAGATGCTCGGCCTGATCGCCGCCATCGTGGTGGTGATCTCGATCGTCGCGTCGATCGCCTCGAACATGGGCTGATCCGACAGGTGCCCGCCGTCCGTGCCGGACCGGTGGAGCTGCCACCCGCAGGGGTGGCAGCTTTCCCGACCCCGCGCCCGGGCGGCGGTTTTCTGCGAAGCTCTAGGGGTATGAGCGCCGACACTCCTCGTAGGATCATCGTTCTTCGTCATGCCCGGGCCGACTGGCCCAACCAGGTCGACGACCACGACCGCCCGCTGGCCGACCGCGGGCGCGGCCAGGCCTCCGAGGCCGGCCGCTGGCTCGCCGACTCCGGCGTCAATCCCGACCACGTCCTGTGCTCCACCGCGCTGCGCACCCGGGAGACCTGGAAGCTGGTCGCCCACGAGCTGCCCAAGCGGCCCCGGAAGACGGTCTACGAGGACCGCGTGTACGAGGCCCAGCCCGGAAAGCTGATCGAGGTGATCCAGGAGACCCCGGAGGAGCACAGCGACCTGCTGCTGGTCGGCCACAACCCCGGCGTGCTGGGCCTGACCCAGGTGCTGGCAGGCGACGAGGGCGACGCCGAGGAACTCAACCGGATGCGGTTGAACGGCTTCCCGCCCGCCGCGGTGGCGGTGCTCAGCTTCGACGGCCCGTGGAAGCTGGTCGAGCCCGGCGTGGCCCGGCTCGAGTCGTACTTCATGCCACAGGACTGAAGGCAGACCGAAGGGGCGGGGTCCGCGGACCCCGCCCCTTCGGTATTGGTCGATCAGTCCCCGGTGGGCGCGCCGTCCAGCTCGTCGGCCGCCTCGACCTCCTCGCGGGTGACGCCCAGCAGGTACAGCACGGTGTCCAGGAACGGCACGTTCACGGCGGTGTCGGCCTGCTCGCGGACCACCGGCTTGGCGTTGAACGCCACGCCCAGGCCCGCCGCGTTCAGCATGTCCAGGTCGTTGGCGCCGTCGCCGATCGCCACCGTCTGCTCCAGCGGCACCCCGGCCTGCTCGGCGAACCGGGCCAGCCAGCGGGCCTTGCCGGCCCGGTCGACGATCTCGCCGGTGACCCGGCCGGTGAACTTGCCGTCCACCACCTCCAGGGTGTTGGCGGCCGCGAAGTCCAGGCCCAGGCGGTCCACCAGGTGCTCGGTGACCTGGGTGAAGCCGCCGGAGACGATCGCCACCTGGTAGCCGAGCCGCTTCAGGGTGCGGATCAGGGTCCGGGCACCCGGGGTGAGCCGGACCTCCGAGCGGACCTTCTCGGTGACGGCCGCGTCCAGGCCCGCCAGCAGCGCCACCCGGGCCCGCAGCGACTCGGCGAAGTCCAGCTCGCCGCGCATCGCCTGCGCCGTCACCTCGGCGACCTGCGCCTCGCAGCCCGCGTGGGCGGCGAACAGCTCGATCACCTCGTCCTGGATCAGCGTGGAGTCGACGTCCATCACCACCAGGCGCTTGGCCCGCCGGTGCAGCCCCGAGCGGACCACCGCGATGTCCACCCGCTGCACGGCGGCCTCCGCCGCCAGCACCGCGCGCAGCTCCTCGGTGGGCACGCCGGAGATGGTCAGCTCCACCGCCGTCACCGGGTACTTGGCCAGGCGGAACACCCGGTCGATGTTGCCGCCGGCCTCCGAGACCCGGGCCGACAGCGCCGCCACCGCGGCCGCGGTCAGCGGGTGGCCGAGCACCGTGACGTGCGAACGGCCCTCGCGGCGCGGACGGTTGTCGCCGGTGCCGGAAATGATCTCGGCCTGGAGCCGGTGCTCCTCCGCCCAGCGGTGCACCGTCACCCGCAGGTCGCCCTCGGCACCCGCCGCGGGCGGGGGAGTGACCAGCGCGCACAGCGTTATCCGGCCACGCGTGACCACCTGCTCGATGTCGATCACCTCGACCCCGAAACCGGCGAGCTGGGTGAACAGGCCCGCGGTGATGCCGGGGCGGTCCTTGCCGAACACCTTGACCAGCAGCGTTCGCTCGGTGTCGGTGCTCACGGGCGGCGCGGCGGAAGGGGCCTGAGCGGCCGGATCTGTTGCGTTCATGGTGCCCCCCACGCTACCCGGAGCGTCCCCGCGCGAGCCGCCCGCGTCCGGGTCGTGGGACACCCGGCGGACACCCCAGCAGGTCCGCGAGCGGTAGCCGGGCGGTCACAGAACCGTGTACCGGGTTTTGGACAGACCGACCCGGCTGGAATGATTCCCCCCGTCAGATGCAACATCCTGGGGGACCGGAGAGCGGGGCGGGCGGAGAGTTGCCGCAACTCGTACTTGAAATCGACGGCCGGCAGCGGGTACTCGAACCCGGCCGTGCCTACACCATCGGGCGTGATCCGGCGTCGGACTTCCTGTTCGACGACGCCAGGGTCTCCTGGCGGCACGCCACCATCAGCTTCGACGGCGCGAGCTGGCAGTTCACCGACCACGGCTCGACCAACGGCACCTTCGTGGCCGGCGCCCGGGTCGAGCAGAGCGCCCTGCACCCCGGCACCGTGGTGCACCTCGGCAACGGGCAGAACGGCCCCCGGCTGGCCTTCACCGCTCCCACCGCCGCGCCCGCGCAGCCCGGACCGCTGCACGAGGCCGTCACCAGCCGGGCCCCCGGGCCGCAGGCGCAGCCGCCGTACCAGCAGCCGCCCGTCGGCCAGCCGCCGGTCGGACCCGGCCCGGCCGCCCGGCCCGGCCAGTGGCAGCAGCCGGCCGAGCAGCCGATCCCGCAGGGCTGGGACGCACCCACCCCGCGGCCCGGCTTCCCGCAGCAGCAGAGCTTCCCGCCGCCGCAGCAGCAGGCCCCTCACCAGCAGCAGGGCTTCCCGCAGCAGCAACAGGGTTTCCCGCCGCAGCAGGCCTTCCCGCAGCAACAGGGCTTCCCGCCGCAGCAGCAGCCCGTCCCGCAGCCGCCGTTCCCGCACCAGCAGCAGGCCGCGCAGCAGCAGTTCCCGCCGCCGCAGCAGTTCCAGCAGCCGCAGCCGCCCGTGCAGCAGCACCCGGCGGCCCCGCAGCAGGCCGGGCCGGCCGGCGGGCTCGGCAACCCGACCATGGTCCGCAGCCTGAGCGGCGGGCGGACCATCCGGATCGGCCGCGCCCTCGACAACGACATCGTGGTCTCCGACCTCCAGGTCTCCCGGCACCACGCCGAACTGCGCCAACTGCCGGACAACCGCTGGGAGATCGTCGACCTCGGCAGCCACAACGGGATCTTCCTGAACGGCCAGCCGACCCGTCGCCAGCTGATGGGCCCGCAGGACCGGCTGACCGTCGGCCACTCCTCCTTCGTGCTGGTCGGCGACCAGCTGCAGGAGTTCGTCGACAACGGCGCCGTCACCTTCTCCGCCCACCACCTGACCGTCGAGGTCGACTTCAAGGGCGGCAAGAAGACCCTGCTCGGCGACGTCTCGTTCTCCGTCCCGGAGAAGTCCCTGGTCGCGGTGATCGGCCCGTCCGGCTCCGGCAAGTCCACCCTGCTGCGCGCCCTCACCGGCTACCGGCCCGCCGACCGCGGCGACGTGCTGTACGACGGCCGCAACCTGTACCGGCAGTTCGCCGAACTGCGCTCCCGGATCGGCCTGGTGCCGCAGTCCGAGATCCTGCACAAGGAACTCACCGTCCGCACCGCCCTCAAGTACGCGGCCCGGCTGCGCTTCCCCGGCGACACCGAGGCCGCCGAGCGCGACCGCCGGATCGACGAGGTGCTGTTCGAACTGCGCCTCGACAAGCGCGCCGACAACCGGATCACCGCTCTCTCCGGCGGCCAGCAGAAGCGCGTCTCGGTGGCGCTGGAACTGCTCACCAAGCCCTCGCTGATCTTCCTGGACGAGCCGACCTCCGGCCTCGACCCGGGCATGGACCGCGAGGTCATGCAGACCCTGCGCGGCCTCGCCGACGACGGCCGCACCGTCCTGGTCGTCACCCACTCGGTGGCCGAACTCGCGCTCTGCGACCGCCTGTTGGTGATGGCCCCCGGCGGCTCGGTGGCCTACTTCGGCCCGCCCGCGGAGGCCCTGCACTTCTTCGGCTACGAGACCTGGGCCGACGTCTTCCAGGCGTTCGAGAACTTCCCCGACCACGACTGGGCCGGCCGCTACCGCAACTCGGTGCACCACCAGAAGTACTCGGCCAACGTGGACGCCGCCGTTACCCAGGCCCAGCCGAACGCGCTCACCCAGCTGCGCCCGCCCAAGGCGCAGAGCTGGGGCTCGCAGCTGTGGACGCTGATCCGCCGCTACCTGGCGGTGATCGCCTCCGACAAGGGCTTCATCGCGCTGTCACTGATCCTGCCACTGGTACTCGGCGCGGTCTCCGCGGTGATCCCCGACAAGTGCGGCCTGGCGCCCTGCAACAA
The DNA here is from genome assembly GCF_042873545.1 of Kitasatospora sp. NPDC004615. Lineage (NCBI taxonomy): Bacteria > Bacillati > Actinomycetota > Actinomycetes > Kitasatosporales > Streptomycetaceae > Kitasatospora > Kitasatospora sp. NPDC004615. Next base: position 11,752 of record NZ_JBIALQ010000009.1, on the reverse strand, counting down.
CGCGGCCGGCCGCAACGACGTCGCCCGCCTGATCCTGATGGTCGTCGCGTTCTCCGCCTGCCTGTCCGGCTCGGCGAACTCGGTCCGCGAACTCATCAAGGAACGCGCGATCTACGAACGGGAACGCGCCACCGGCCTGTCCCGGTCCGCGTACCTGGCCTCGAAGTTCATCGTGCTCGGCGCGATCAGCTTCCTGCAGGGCGGCATCATCTCCGCGATCGCGTTCAAGGTCCGCAAGCTCCCCGCCGAGGGCCTGATCTTCAAGCACCTGCCCGCGGTCGAGATGTCCATCGGCGTGATCCTGCTCAGCTTCACCTCGATGATGGTCGGCCTGGCGATCTCCTCCCTGGTCAAGACCTCCGAGAAGACCATGCCGCTGCTGGTCATGTTCGCCATCGTCCAGATGGTCTTCACCGGCGCGATCTTCCAGCTGTTCGACAAGCCCGGCCTGGAGCAGCTCGGCTGGCTGATGCCCGCCCGCTGGGGCGTCGCCGCCAGCGGCAACACGCTCGACCTCGCCCACATCTCACCCGTGGTCGTGGCCAAGCCCCCGGAGACCGCCCCGCTCGACAAGCTCTGGGACCACTCCGCCGGCATCATGTTCCTCAACTGGACCGTCATGATCCTCATCTCGGTCGGCCTGGCCTTCGCCATCCAGCGCTTCCAGAAGCGCCACGAGCCCGAGGTCATGCAGAAGGGCTGACCACTCGCACGTCGCGCACAAGGGCTGGGGAAGCACGTTTCCCCGGCCCTTCGACGTAGGTCCCCCGCCCGAGGCGTAGGCCGTGAGCGCGGCGGTAGCGTGGCGGCATGGAGAGTCCCGGGTGCGATCCCTCGCTGGAGGGGATCGAGGCGGTCAGTGCGGCCGTGCTGGCGATGAGCCGACCGCTCGAGGTGCGCGAGGTGCTGCGCCGGATCACCGCCTCGGCGCGCACCCTGCTGGGCGCCGAGTACGCCGCGCTCGGCGTGCCGGACGACCACGGCGGGTTCGCGCAGTTCGTGGTCGACGGCGTCAGCGACGAGACGTGGCGGGCGATCGGCCCGCTGCCGCGTCAGCACGGCGTGCTCGCCTCGATGCTGCACGACCGCGAACCCACCCGGCTGAAGGACGTCCGCACCGCGCCCGCGTTCGGCGGCTGGCCGGAGGCCCACCCGGCCATGACGGACTTCCTCGGCATGCCGATCATGGACGGGGACGAGGTGGCCGGCGCCCTGTTCCTGGCCAACAAGCCCGGCGGCTTCACCGAGCACGACGAGGCGCTGCTGCGGATCCTGGTCGCCCACGCCGCGCTCGCCCTCGGCAACGCCCGGCTGTACGAACGCAGCCGCGAACTCACGCTGTCCGGCGAGCGCGCCAGGATCGCCCACGACCTGCACGACGCCGTCTCGCAGAAGCTCTTCTCGCTGCGCCTCACCGCCCGTGCCGCTGCCAAACTCGTCGACCGCGCCCCGGCCCGGGCCCGCGACAACCTCGCCGAGGTCGCCCGGCTGGCCGCCGAGGCCGCCGACGAACTGCGCGCCGTGGTGATCGAGTTGCGCCCCGCCGCGCTGGAGGAGGACGGCCTGGTCGCCACCCTCGCCTCGCAGATCCAGGTGCTCGACCGGGCGCACAGCGCCACCGTGAACTTCACCGCCACCGGCGTGCGCGCGCTGCCGGCCGGTCAGGAGTCGGCGGTGCTGCGGGTCGCCCAGGAGGCGCTGCACAACGCGCTGCGGCACGCCCAGGCGAAGGCCGTCACCGTGACCCTGACCGGCACCCCCGGTCGCGGCGTCCGGCTGACGGTCGCCGACGACGGCCGCGGCTTCGATCCCGAATCCGTTCGCCGGGCCGGCCGCCACCTGGGCCTGGTGTCGATGCGTGACCGGGCCGCCGCGGTCGGCGGCCGACTGTCCTTGGAGTCCGCCCCTGGCCGGGGCACCCTGGTCGAACTGGAGGTCCCCGGTGCCTGACACCACGTCACCGATCCGCGTCCTGCTGGTGGACGACCACCAGGTGGTCCGGCGCGGTCTGCGCACCTTCCTGGAGGTGCAGGACGACATCGAGGTGGTCGGCGAGGCCGCCGACGGTGCGGAAGCCGTCGAACGGGCCGGCGAGCTCGCCCCCGACGTGGTGCTGATGGACGTCAAGATGCCCCGGGTGGACGGCATCGAGGCACTGCGGCTGCTGCGCGAACAGGACAACCCCGCCAAGGTGCTGATCGTCACCAGCTTCACCGAGCACCGCACCATGGTCCCCGCCCTGCGGGCCGGCGCGGCCGGCTACGTGTACAAGGACGTCGACCCGGAGGCGCTGGCCGGGGCGATCCGTTCGGTGCACGCCGGCCACGTCCTGCTCCAGCCCGAACTCGCCGCCGCGCTGCTCGTCGAGGACGTCCCCGCGCCCGCGCAGGGCCGCGGCGGCAGCCTCACCGACCGCGAGCGCGAGGTGCTCTCGCACCTCGCCGACGGCCGCTCCAACCGGGAGATCGCCCGCGCGCTCCACCTGTCCGAGAAGACCGTGAAGACCCACGTCAGCAACATCCTGATGAAGCTGGACGTCGCCGACCGCACCCAGGCCGCGCTCTGGGCGGTGCGCAACCAGGGCTGAGGACCCGCTCAGCCCCGTTCGTCCACGATCGAGTTGTACGCCGCGACCTGGGCCCGCCTGGCGGTGCGGTCCAGCGGGGCGAGGATCTCCCGGCGGGCCGTCATCTCGGAGGCGGAGACGGCCGCGCCGTGGCCGCCCGCGGCGATCCCCAGCAGCGCCGACACCTGCCGGGCCGACTCCAGCACCCGCACCGCGCGCTGTGGGTAGCCCGGCGCGAGCAGCTTCTGGTGGCCGCGGCGGCGGAACCCCTCCAGGGCGCGCAGCGTCTGCGGCCCGGCCCCCGCCACGTCCAGCCGGGTCAGCATGACGGTGGCCTGCCGCAGGCCGTCCGCGAGTTCGCGCTCCGCCTCGTCCAGCGAGGGCACGTCGGCGGGCAGCGCGTCGTTGACCGGCAGGCACTGCCACAGCACCCGCACGCCCTGGTCGCCCTCCGGGCCGTACACCTCGACCTCCGGCACCAGCCCGTACGGGACGCCCACCGCGAGGACGGCCTCCTGGGCGCCCATCGCCAGCGCGTTGAAGGCCGGCGGCCCGGTCAGCCCGAGCGGGTGCCCGGCCACCGGCAGCGCCAGCCGCAGGCCCTTCGCGCCCAGCACGCGCAGCTTCCCCAGCGCCCAGGTGAGGCCGTGCAGCGAGTCCGGCGGTTCGCCGGGAAGGCCGGTCACCCGGTGGGCGTCGTCGTCGCCCTGGACGGCGGTGGCGGCGTCGTCGGGGGAGCAGGCACCGGCCAGCAGCGCGTTGCCCCAGGCGGTGAGTCGTCCCGAACGAGGCTCTTGGTACGGATTGTCGGCAGGAGTCGCGAGCATCGGACCAGCCTACGGACAACCGGGCGGGGCGGGTGGCGTAGGTTTGGCCTGACACAGGTTGGACCGCACCCCGAGGACCTTCGCGCAGGTTCCACGGACGGCCGGATTCTTGCATTTGGGGAAGGCGTAGGCATGAGCGACGTGCTGGAGCTGGTGGACGTTTCCGTGGTCCGGGAGGGGCGCGCACTCGTCGATCACGTGTCCTGGACGGTCAAGGAGGGCGAGCGCTGGGTGGTGCTCGGCCCCAATGGCGCGGGCAAGACGACGCTGCTCCAGATCGCCGGCGCTTACCTGTTCCCGAGCTCGGGCCAGGCCGTCGTGCTCGGCGAGAAGCTCGACCAGATCGACGTGTTCGAGCAGCGCGCCCGGATCGGTCTGGCGAGCGCCGCCATGTTCGACAAGCTGCCGGGCAACCAGACCGTGCTGGAGTCGGTGCTGACCGCCGCCTGGGGTCTGACCGTGCACGGCAAGGAGACCTACGAGAAGCCCGACGAGGCCCGCGCCCTGGTGCTGCTGGACCGGCTCGGCATGGCCGGCTTCACGGACCGCAAGTTCGGCACCCTCTCCGAGGGCGAGCGCAAGCGCACCCTGATCGCCCGCGCCCTGATGACCGACCCCGAACTGCTGCTGCTGGACGAGCCCGCCGCCGGCCTCGACCTCGGCGGCCGCGAGGACCTGGTGCGCCGCCTCGCCGCGCTCGCCCAGGACGAGTTCGCGCCGTCCATGGTGATGGTCACCCACCACGTGGAGGAGATCGTCCCCGGCATGACCCACGTGCTGATGATCCGTCAAGGCAAGATCATGACGGCCGGGCCGATCGAGACCACCCTCACCGCCCGCAACCTCTCGCACTGCTTCGGCCTGCCGCTGACCCTGGAGCGGCGCGGCGACCGCTGGACCGCGCAGGGCCTGCCGCTCGGCTGACGGCCGGATCCGGTACGTGCCGGGACCGGTCGCACACCTGGCCGGTTTCCGCACCTCCAGCTGCGGGAAGCTACGCCTGAAGAGCTCGAACTTCCCTAGGATGGACGCGTGGACGGCTGGATCTGGTGGCTGCTGCTCGCAGTGGGCCTGGGCATTCCGCTGGTGGTGACCGCGATGCCCGAATTCGCCATGTTCGCGGTCGGCGCCGGGGCGGCCGCCCTGACGGCCGGCCTGGGTGGCGGTGTGGTCCCGCAGTTCCTGGTGTTCGTCGGAGTGTCGGCGGCGCTCCTGGTGTTCGTACGCCCGATCGCCTACCGCCAGCTGAAGCAGGGCCCGGGCTACCGCACGGGCGTGGAGGCGCTGACCGGCGCCACCGCAGTCGTACAGGAAACAGTCGACGGAGGGGAGGGCGGCCGGATCAAGCTCAACGGCGAGATCTGGTCCGCCCGGGCGCTCCACCCGGGCTCGGTCTTCGAGCCCGGCCAGCAGGTCGACGTCGTCGAAATCCAGGGCGCGACCGCCCTGGTCGTCTAGGGGAGAAGCGTTGGAACCCGTCCTCATCGTGCTGATCGTCCTGGTCGTGGTGGCCTTCATCGCCCTGATCAAGACGATCCAGGTGATTCCGCAGGCCAGCGCCGCGATCGTGGAGCGCTTCGGCCGTTACACCCGCACCCTCAGCGCCGGCCTGAACATCGTGGTGCCGTTCATCGACACCATCCGCAACCGGATCGACCTGCGTGAACAGGTCGTCCCGTTCCCGCCGCAGCCGGTCATCACCTCGGACAACCTGGTCGTCAACATCGACACCGTCATCTACTACCAGGTGACCGACCCGCGGGCCGCGACCTACGAGGTGGCCAGCTACATCCAGGCCATCGAGCAGCTCACCGTCACCACGCTGCGCAACATCATCGGCTCCATGGACCTGGAGTCCACCCTGACCTCCCGCGAGGTCATCAACGCCGGTCTGCGCGGCGTCCTCGACGAGGCCACCGGCCGCTGGGGCATCCGGGTCAACCGGGTCGAGCTCAAGGCCATCGAGCCGCCGACCTCCATCCAGGACTCGATGGAGAAGCAGATGCGCGCCGACCGTGACAAGCGCGCCGCCATCCTCACCGCCGAAGGCGCCCGGCAGGCCCAGATCCTGCGCGCCGAAGGTGAGAAGCAGGCCGCCGTCCTCCAGGCCGAAGGTGAGGCCCAGGCCGCGGTGCTGAAGGCCGACGGTGAGGCCGCCGCGATCCGGACGGTCTTCGAGGCCATCCACGAGGGCGACGCCGACCAGAAGCTGCTCGCCTACCAGTACCTGCAGACCCTGCCCGAGCTCGCCAAGGGCGACGCCAACAAGCTGTGGATCATCCCCAGCGAGGTCGGCGACGCGCTCAAGGGCCTCGGCGGCGCGTTCCAGGGCGCCACCGGCGGCGGCAAGGGAGGCCCCGAGGCCACCGCCGTCCCCCCGGCCGCCGCCCGCGTCCCCGTCGACCCGGCCAGCGCCCCGCGCCCCGTGGACACCGACAAGACGCTCCGCCCCCGGGTCGAGCCCACCCGCGAGTACCCGAAGTTCGACGAGTAGTCAGCCGCGCTCCGCAGGCCCCGCCCGATCCAACGGGCGGGGCCTGCGCGCGTGTTGGGGCCGGATCGCGATTCGGACACCCTCTGGCGGAACGCCGAACCGCTCCGGCATGATCAACCGGCCCGACAGCAGCCAACGAGGGGAAAGCGGATGACACTGTGGGAGGCGCTCGCCGTCCTGCTCGCCGGAACCGCCGCCGGCACCATCAACGCCATCGTCGGCTCCGGCACCCTGATCACCTTCCCCGTGCTGCTCGCCATCGGCCTGCCACCCGTCACCGCCAACGTCTCCAACACCCTCGGCCTCGCCCCCGGATCGCTCGCCGGCGCGATCGGCTACCGCGCCGAACTCGCCGGCCAGGGCCGCCGCCTGATCCGCTACGGCGCCGCCTCGCTGACCGGCGGACTCATCGGCGCAGCGCTGCTGATCGTGGCCCCCGGCGCCTTCGACGCCGTCGTCCCCGTGCTCATCCTCACCGCCCTCGTCCTGGTCGTCCTGCAACCCCGGGTCGCCCGCGCGATGGCCGCCCGCCGCGCCGCCGGCACCCTCCCGCCCGCCACCGACGGCGGACCACTGCTGCTCCTGCTGATCGCCCTCACCGGCGTCTACGGCGGCTACTTCGGTGCCGCCCAGGGCGTCCTGCTGCTCGCCCTGATGGGCATGCTGCTCCCCGACACCCTGCAGACCGTCAACGGCATCAAGAACGTCCTCGCGCTGATCGTCAACGGCGTCGCCGCGATCTTCTTCGTCCTCACCTCCACCGTCGACTGGACCGCCGCCGGCCTGATCGCCGTCGGCTCCACCCTCGGCGGCATGCTCGGTGCCAAGGTCGGCCGCCGCCTCCCGCCGGTCGCGCTGCGCACCCTGATCGTCCTGGTCGGACTCGCCGCCGTCACCAAGCTGCTGTTCTTCTGACAGCTCCCTAGGCTTGCCCCGACAACCACTCGGACGGAGACCGCACATGAGCCGCACCCGCCTCAGCGAGGACCAGATCACCGCCGCCCTCGCCGACCTTCCGCACTGGACCCGCACCGGCGAGGCCCTCACCCGCACCGCCGAGACCGCGAGCTTCCCCACCGCGATCAAGGTCGTCGACGCCGTCGCCGAGCAGGCCGAGGCGCTCGACCACCACCCCGACATCGACATCCGCTGGCGCACCCTCACCTTCGTCCTCAGCACCCACAGCGCGGGCGGCCTGACCGGCCTCGACTTCACCCTCGCCCACCTGATCGACCAGGCCCTCGACACCACCTCCTGACCCACCGTCCCGTCCCCGGGCAAAGCCCCGGCCAAAACCCGTCCGCCGGGCGTGAGATGCTGGCTGCTTGCCAGACCGCAGTTGGGACGGACGGAACGCATGGCTCAGGAACCCTCCACGACCCCCGGGTACGACCAGCAGCAGCCCTGGTACCCGCAGCCGCAGCCGTCCTACGGCGAGCAGCAGGCGTACGGGCAGCAGCCGGTCCACGGCGAGCAGCCGGCCTACACCGAGCAGCAGCAGGCCTACGGTGGCTACCCGCAGCCCGGGGGACAGCTGGACGCGGCCGCCCAGGAGCAGCTCTACGGTCGGCCCGACCAGGCGTACCAGCCGCAGGGCTACGACCAGGCGTACGGGCAGCAGCAGGGCTACCCCGAGGGCTACGTCGACCAGCAGACCTACGGTCAGCAGCAGCTCTACGCAGGGCAGCAGCAGGACTTCGGCGGCTACCAGCAGCCCGGCGTGTACGTTGACCCGGCCGCCCAGCAGTACGCCCCGGCCGACCCGTTCACGCAGCAGGAGACTCCGGCGCCGGGCGCGTTCGCCGAGCCCGCCGCCGAGCCCGGCCCGGTCACCGCCAGCGACTACCCGCAGACCAGCGCCGCCGACCCGTTCGCGCCCGGCGCCGATGGCACGTCAACTCCGCCGACGCACGCTGCCGATGACGCCGAGCCGCCGGCCGGCGGGCTGGTCTCCCGGGCCCGCGCCGCCGTCACCGCCGGCCCGGGCGCGCCCAGCAAGCGCGGCCTCGCCATCCGGATAGGCGCCGGCGTCGCCGCGCTCGCCGTGCTGGCCACCGCGGCCGTGCTGGCCACCTCCGACAGCGACAGCGGCAAGTCCGGCGCCGACAAGGGCACCCAGGGCACCACCCAGAACATCGCGGTCGCCCACACCAAGGCCTGGACCGCCAACACCGATCCGGCCGCCGCCGGAGCCCAGGGCGCCGACGACACCCTGGTCGGCAGCTGGCTGCTCGCCGACGCCGTGGTCCGTGCCGACGCCACCGGCGTGCACGCCTACAACCTCGCCGACGGCAAGCCCACCTGGACGCTCGCCCCGCCCGCCGACGGCGCCGTCCCCTGCGGACTGTCCCCGAGTGTCAACTCCGGCGGCATCGGCGCCGTGGTCTACCGACCCGCCGCCGACCCGAAGAGCCCGTGCAGCACCGCCGCCGCCGTCGACACCAAGGCCGGGAAGATCACCTGGTCCAAGACGCTGTCCGACGCCAAGGAGAAGTACGCCGCCCACGTCGCCGTCACCGACGACAAGGTGATCGCGGTCGGCTACGACAAGGCCGCCGCCTGGGCCGCCAACGACGGCTCCGAGGCCTGGCAGTACACCGGCCAGGGCAAGTTCTGCACCCTCTCCGGCAGCGCCGGCCCCACCACCGTCCTGCTGCACAGCCGCTGCGCCGATTCCACCCCCGGTGACCAGGCCGTCGCGCTGAACGTCTCGGACGGCAAGGTGAAGTACTGGCGGGGCCTCAACAACCAGCCCACGACCGTCACCGTGCTCTCCGCCGAGCCCGCCGTGGTGCTCACCACCGGCAGCCAGCCGGCTGACGACCGGGTCTTCGCCTGGGGCGCCAACGGTGACCCCGGCGTCGAGATCCAGCTCGGCGTCGAGGGTGGCGGCCGCCTGGACGTCGCCCGCGGCAGCTTCGCCGCCGTCCCCGGCGTCCACTTCCAGGGCAGCACCATGTTCGCCGCGGTCGTCCCCGACGGCGGTGGCAACCCCACCGCGATCACCGCCTACGACCTCGGCACCGGCAAGCAGCAGTGGCGCACCCCCATCGCCGAGAAGGGCAAGGCGCACCCCGCCGGCGTCGACAACAGCGGCCTGCTGGTCGCCGTCGACGAGCGCGCCGACCAGCCCGCCCACCTCAGCCGCTTCGCGGTGGCCGGCGGCCAGGAGACCCAGGGCGGCGCCTTCCCGCAGGGCACCGGCTCGCTGCTCTCCGCGGGCCGGGTGTTCACCACCTCCGGGCACGTGGTCGCCGTTCCCGAGCACGCCGCCAACTTCGGTATCGCGACCGGCTTCACCAGCAAGAGCTGACCCGCAGCCGATCTTTCGCCCGCATGCCGACGGGCCCGACCTGTCCCCTGATCAGGTCGGGCCCGTCGGCCTTTCACGCGCCCGCAGGCAGCCAGGCGGCCAGCTCTCCGAGCTCACCCGCCCGCAGCCCGAGCGCGAGCATCAACGTCGCCTCCGGCGTCGGTTCGAACGGCCGCCGCAGCAGCCGCATCCCGGCCTGCTCCGGCGTCCGGTCCGCCTTGTGCTGGTTGTCCTCCGCGCAGGCCGCCACGGTGTTCAGCCAGCTGTCCGCACCGCCGCGCGACCGGGGCACCAGGTGGTCCACGGTGGTGGCCCGCCGCCCGCAGTACGCGCACCGGTGCTGGTCCCGCGCCAGCACACCCCGCCTCGACCACGGAGCCTGTTGTCGGAACGGCACCCGCACGTACCTGGTCAGCCGGATCACCCGCGGCACCGGCACCTGAACCCCCGAGCCGCGCACCACCCGCAGCGGATGGGCCTGCTCGACCACCGCCTTGTCCTGCAGGACCAGCACCACCGCACGGCGCAGTGGCACCGTGGTCAGCGGTTCGTAGCTCGCGTTCAGGACAAGGGTGTTGCGCATGACGGGCCACCTCCGGTGCTCGCGGCCGCCGGTCGGCGGTGGCACAACTGTGGCCGCCCGCCACGTCTCGAACAACGGAATTTCCGTCCCGCCCGGTGACCTGTCCCCGAACCCCCGGGTCACGACCGCGTAGGCTCTACCCCGCTGGAACTGTCCAGGCGCGCAGCCCACCAGGGCCGCACCGCGCCGGACCCACGACCGAAGGAGACGCGGACCGTGACCGACATCGTCGACGAGCTCCAGTGGCGAGGGCTGATCGCCCTGTCCACTGACGAGGACGCACTGCGCAAGGCGTTCGCGGACGGCCCGGTCACGTTCTATTGCGGATTCGACCCGACCGCGCCCAGCCTGCACCTCGGCAACCTGGTCCAGATCCTGACCATGCGCCGCATCCAGCAGGCCGGAAACCTCCCGCTCGGCCTGGTCGGCGGCGCCACCGGCCTGATCGGCGACCCCAAGCCCACCGCCGAGCGCGTCCTCAACGACCCCGAGACGGTGGCCGGCTGGGTCGAGCGCCTGCGCGGCCAGATCTCCCGCTTCCTCGACTTCGAGGGCGAGTACGCCGCGCGCATGGTCAACAACCTGGACTGGACGTCCGGCATGTCGGCGATCAGCCTGCTGCGCGACGTCGGCAAGTACTTCCGGGTCAACAACATGATCGCCAAGGAAGCGGTGGCCCGCCGTCTCAACTCCGACGCGGGCATCAGCTACACCGAGTTCAGCTACCAGATCCTGCAGGGCATGGACTACCTGGAGCTCAACCGCCGCTACGGCTGCACCCTGCAGACCGGCGGCAGCGACCAGTGGGGCAACCTCACCGCCGGCACCGACCTGATCCGCAAGGCCGAGAGCCGCTCCGTGCACGCCCTCGCCACCCCGCTGATCACCAAGGCCGACGGCACCAAGTTCGGCAAGACCGAGTCCGGCACCGTCTGGCTCGACCCCGAACTCACCACCCCCTACGCCTTCTACCAGTTCTGGCTGAACGCGGACGACCGGGACGTCGCCAAGTTCCTGCGCATCTTCTCCTTCCGCTCCCGCGAGGAGATCGAGCAGCTGGAACGCGACACCGCGGAACGCCCCGCCGCCCGCCTCGCCCAGCGCGCCCTCGCCGAGGAACTCACCACCCTCGTCCACGGCGCCGAGCAGTACGAGCGCGCCGTCGCCGCCTCCAAGGCCCTGTTCGGCCAGGGCGACCTCGCCGACCTCGAACCCGCCACCCTGGCCGCCGCCCTCGCCGAGGTCCCCAAGGCCACCGTCACCGAACTCGGCCAGCTCGTCGACCTCCTGGTCGAATCCGGCCTGGCCCCCAGCCGCTCCGGTGCCCGCCGCACCATCAAGGAAGGCGGCGCCTACCTCAACAACGCCAAGGTCACCGACGAGGAGGCCGTCGCCACCACCGACGACCTGCTGCACGGCCGCTGGCTGGTCCTCCGCCGCGGAAAGCGGAACCTGGCCGCGGTCGAACTGGCCGGCGCCTGATCGCTCCGCGGCAGGTGCTCTCCGGCTCCTTCTAGTAGTCGGATGGCTTGAAACAGACCGCAGTTGACCTGTGGCGCACACTTCGAGGGGCCGGATCCAGCCAGATCCGGCCCCTCGAGGTTTGACTCGTCCGTCCTAGTGACCTAACGTAGTCCGAGTCGCCTGAACCGGACGTGACCGGGAGGCGGCCCCCCAAACCCTCGCTGAGCGACTCGTCGCGCGCCTATTCGAAAATTCGAGTGGAAATGCGGAACGAATAACTCTGCTAGAGTTCGGGAGCGCCGAAAGGCAAAAGCGAATCGGATCGAATTGAAACTCCGGAAAACGGAGCGGAAAACATCTGATAAGCTGGAAACACGAAAGAACGAAGCGCCCGGAGGGCCTGCTGGAAAGCAGACCGAAGGAAGTGTCCGTTCCTTGAGAACTCAACAGCGTGCCAAAAGTCAACGCCAGATATGTTGACATCCCCGGCCGATCCTACTGGATC
>NZ_JBIALQ010000008.1:163893-420386 GCF_042873545.1 Kitasatospora sp. NPDC004615 | reverse complement strand
GGGGCGGGCGGGCGGGCCGGGGGGGGGGGGGGGGGGGGGGGGGGGGGGGGGGGGGGGGGGGGGGGGGGGGGGGGGGGGGGGGGGGGGGGTGGGGGTTCTTTGCCCGCCCGCCCGCCCGTGACCCGTCTGCGTAGGGGGAGGGAGAGGGGCGTGGGTGGGGGTGGTGGGGGCGGTGGGGGAGGGGTGAGGGGCGTGGTGTGGGGGCGGGGTGGTTGTCCGGCTGTGACTTGGCTGCGGGGAAGGGGCGGTTGTCAGGGGGGAGGGGCGGGGCGGGGGGTGGAGTGGGGGTGGGTTAACGGGGGTCCTACTTGGGGCGTGGTTAGGATCGCTGGTTATGGGGTTTGTTGGGGTTTGGCGTAGGTGGGGGATGCGTCGGCGGGGGTTGGTGGCCGGTGGGGTGGGGGTTGCTCTGCTGGTGGGGGGTGGGGTGGCGGTTGCGGGGGCGGGGGCTCCGGTGGGGGTGCATCGGGAGGATCGGTTTTTGGAGGTGCCGGACGGGGGTGGGGCCGTTCGGATTGATACGTCGTTCTTTACGTCGGGTGGGGCGGGGCGGCGGCCGGCGATTTTGTTGGCGCATGGGTTTGGTGGGTCGAAGGACGGGGAGCGGGCGCGGGCCGAGGAGTTGGCTCGGGACGGGTATGCGGTGTTGACGTGGTCGGCGCGGGGGTTCGGGGAGTCGGCGGGGCAGATCGGGCTGAACGATCCGGAGCGTGAGGTCGCGGATGTGTCGCGGCTGGTGGACTGGTTGGCGCAGCGGCCCGAGGTGCAGTTGGACGGGGAGGGGGATCCGCGGGTCGGGGTGACGGGGGCGTCGTACGGCGGGGCGGTGTCGCTGTTGGCGGCCGGTTACGACAAGCGGATTGATGCGATTGCGCCGCAGATCACCTGGTGGAATCTGGCGGATGCGCTGTTTCCGCAGGCGGCGCAGGGGAGTTCGGCTGCCGACGGGGTGTTCAAGAAGCTGTGGGCGGGGATTTTCTTTACGACCGGCTCGGCGTCGGGGCTGGGTGAGGGCGGGCCGAAGCAGCAGGTGCAGGGGCCGGTGGGGTGCGGGCGGTTCCGGGACGAGTTGTGTGCGATGTACAACCGGGTGGCGGCGGCCGGGCGGCCGGATGCGGACGCGGTGCGGGTGTTGGAGCGGTCGAGTCCGTCGTCGGTGGCGGATCGGATCAAGGTGCCGACGCTGGTGATCCAGGGGCAGCAGGATTCGCTGTTCCCGCTGGACCAGGGTGACCGGATCGCGAAGGCGGTGGCCGCGAACGGGGCGCCGGTGGCGGTGGACTGGTTCGGTGCGGGGCATGACGGCGGGCAGGAGAGCAGCACGCGCTCGGATGCTCGGGTGACGGCTTGGTTCGATCACTGGTTGAAGGGGAGCGGTGGGTCGACCGGGCCCGCGTTTCGGGTGACGCGTACCGGTGGCGTCGATTCGACGGGCTTTCAGGCGGTGCTGCGCGGCGCGGACGCCGATGTCTACCCCGGGTTGGGTGGGACGGCGCAGCGCAGTGTGGAGTTGACGGGCCGGGAGCAGAAGGTGGCGAACCCGCCGGGTGGTGCGCCGCCGAACATTTCGACGTTGCCGGGGATCGGGGCGTTGTCCCAGCTGTCCGCGGTGGGGGCGGATCTGTCGATCGATTTCCCAGGCCAGTTCGCGTCGTTCGAGTCCGCGCCGCTGGATCGGGCGTTGCACCTGACGGGTGCGCCGACGGTGGCGGTGCAGGTGGCGGCGGACGTGCCGGAGGCGGTGCTGTTCGCGAAGGTGTACGACGTCGCGCCGGACGGGAAGCAGTCGTTGCCGCAGCAGTTGGTCGCCCCGCTGCGGGTGACCGGGGCGGATGCGGCGGGTGGGCGGACGGTGCAGGTGACGCTGCCGGCCGTGGACCACGAGTTCCCGGCCGGGCACCGGTTGCGGCTGGTGCTGGCGTCCACCGACCTGGCGTACGCCTCGCCCGCGCAGGCCGCCACGTACACGCTGTCGGCGGCCGGGCCGTTGAGCGTGCCGACGGTGGACCAGTTGCGGACCGAGGCCGCGCCGGTGCCGGACCGGACGTGGGTGCTGCCGTTGGTGGCGTTGGCGATCGGTGCGCTGCTGGTGTTCGCGCGTCGGCGGCGGGTGGCGGCGCCAGCGCCGGATCCGGCGCTGGCCGGGGTGCCGTTGCAGATCACCGGGCTGTCGAAGAAGTACAAGGGATCGGTGGACCGTTACGCGGTACGGGAGTTGTCGTTCCGGGTGGAGGCCGGGCAGGTGCTCGGTCTGCTCGGGCCGAACGGTGCGGGCAAGACCACCACGCTGCGGATGCTGATGGGTCTGATCCGTCCCGACGAGGGTGAGATCCGGGTGTTCGGGCACGCGATCCGTCCGGGCGCTCCGGTGCTGTCCCGGGTCGGCGCGTTCGTCGAGGGCGCGGGCTTCCTGCCGCACCTGAGCGGGCGGGCCAACCTGGAGTCGTACTGGGCGGCCACCGGGCGGCCCGTCGAGGACGCGCACTTCGCGGAGGCGCTGGAGATCGCCGGTCTCGGCGAAGCGCTGGAGCGTGCGGTGCGGACGTATTCGCAGGGCATGCGGCAGCGGCTGGCGATCGCGCAGGCAATGTTGGGTCTGCCTGACCTGCTGATTCTGGACGAGCCGACCAATGGTCTCGACCCGCCGCAGATCCGTGAGATGCGGGAGGTGATGGTCCGGTACGCCGCCGCCGGGCGGACGGTCATCGTCTCCAGTCACCTGCTCGCCGAGGTCGAGCAGTCCTGCACGCACCTGGTGGTGATGGAGCGCGGCCGGCTGGTGGCGGCCGGGCCGACCTCGGAGATCACCGGTGCGGGCGAGCAGTTGCTGGTGAGTGTTGAGGAGGGGTACGGGGAGGCGGCTGCGGTCGCCGAGAAGCTGGCCGCGTTGGACGGGGTGGAGTCGGTGCAGGCGGCGGACGGCGGGCTGCTGGTCCGGCTGGACGGTCTCCCGGTGAGCCGGCTGACCGCCGAACTGGTGCGCCTGGGTGTGCCGGTGACGGGCATCGGTCCGCAGCGACGGCTGGAGGACGCCTTCCTGTCCCTTATCGGAGGAGCGGCATGAGTGCGGTGATGGATACGGCGGCCCCCGGGTACCGGCCGGGGCGGACGCTGCCGTTGCGGGTCGAGGCGATGCGGCAGTTGCGGCGGCGGCGCACCCTGGTGATCGGCGGGGTCCTGGCGGTGCTGCCGTTCATCGTGCTGGCGGCTTTTCAGATCGGGGGGCCGCCCGGGCGGGAGAACCGCACCACGTTCATCGAGCTGGCCAACGCGTCCGGCGTGAACTTCGCGACCACGCTGCTGTTCATGGGCACCGGGTTCCTGCTGGTGATCCCCGTGGCGCTGTTCTGCGGTGACACCGTGGCGTCCGAGGCGAGTTGGTCCTCGCTGCGCTACCTGCTGGCGGCGCCGGTGCCGCGGGCCCGGCTGCTGGCGCGGAAGTTCATCGTGGCGATGGTGTTCTCGGCCGCGGCGGTGGTGCTGCTGCCGGCTGTCGGCCTGGTGGTCGGGACCGCCGCGTACGGGTGGGGCGACCTGAAGCTCCCGACCGGGGTGACGCTGTCCGCGACCGAGGCGCTGCCGCGGCTGGCGCTCGCCGTGCTGTACGTGTTCCTCGCCGAGATCGTGGTCGGCGCGCTGGCGTTCTGGATCTCCACCGCGACGGACGCTCCGCTGGGGGCGGTGGGCGGTGCGGTGTTCGCGTCGATCATCACCGGCGTGCTGGACGCCGTCACCGCGCTCGGTTCGCTGCGGGAGTGGTTCCCCGCGCACTGGCAGTACGCGTGGGCGGACGCGTTGCAGCCGCAGCTGGAGTGGGGCGGGATGGTGCAGGGCGTGGTGCTGTCGCTGTCGTACTCGGTGGTGCTGCTGGCGCTGGCGTTCCGGGGGTTCGCGACGAAGGACGTGGTGTCCTGAGGGTCGGTCGGGAGCTGCGGGCCCTGCCGGGGGGCGGGGTTCAGCGGGCGCCGTCGCGGAGCAGGAGGAGGTCGAGGGACTGGGCTTGGGCGTGGGAGGCCCAGGTGGGGAGGTGTTGGGTGAGGAACCAGGCGGCCTCTTCGAGGTCCTCGTCGTCGAGGTTGGCGGTGGGGTGGGCGGGGAGGGTGTCGGGGCTGAGGGCGGTGAGGTCGGCCAGGACGGCGGGGAGGGCGGAGTGCGGGGTGAGGGTGGGGTAGGGCCAGGGCCAGTCGTCGGTGGCGCCGTCGGGCCAGGGCCAGCGGTGGGACCAGAGGGTGGTGAGGGCGGGCAGGCGCAGGGTGCGGAAGACGTCCGTGAGTTCGTCCCAGTGGCGGCCGGTGAGGGCGGCCTCGCCGAGTGGGGTGCCGAGGGTGCCCGCGAGGGTGGGTAGCAGGGCGGTGTAGCGGGAGTCCGCGTCGGCGCGCAGGCGGCCGGAGAGCAGCTCGGTGAGAGCCGCGGAGCGCGGGACGCCCGGCAGCCCCGGCCCGCCCGAGCCGGGCAGGCGCAGCAGCAGCGCGGCGTCCACCGCGAAGGCGGTGACGTACTGTTCGGCCATGTCCGGCACTCTTCCCGAGGGGTGTGACAACTCCGTTGTGGTGTGGCGGAGTCGGGGGTCAGGAGAAGCGGAAGAGTTGGGACCTGTCGCCGGGCGAGCAGTTGGTGATGGTGAGGGTGTTGCCGGTGCCGCTGTCGGTGAGGCAACTCTGTACGCCGTAGCCGAACTTGAGCTGGAAGGTGCCGGAGCCGGCGTCGGTGACGGACCAGTTGGTCATGTCGCCGTAGGAGCTGGAGCCGGCCAGTTCGGCGATGTTGGGGCTGCCGGCGTAGCGGCCGCCGAGCTTGATGCCGCTGTCGCTCTTGCAGGCGGTGAAGGTGGTGGTGCCGGAGCCGTCGGTGCTCTTGATCCAGCCGTAGGAGGTGTTGCGGCCGGACACCACCGGGACGCCGGCCGTCAGGGCGTCCGAGCCGAGGCCGGCGGCCTGGCCGGTGCCGACGTTGACCAGTCGGCCCCAGCCGCTGCCGCCGCAGCCGGAGGCCGGGCCGTTGGTGGCGGGCTTGGAGGTGTTGGGGGCGGGCTGGGCCGGGGTGGAACCGCCGCCACCGCCGCCACCGCCGTTGTTCGAGCCGCCGGACCCGCCGCCGTTCGAGCCGCCGCCGGTGTTGTTGTTCGAGCCGCCGCCGTTCGAGCCGCCGGTGTTGGGGGTGCCGCCGTTGTTGTTGTTGTTTGAGGAACCGCCGTTGTTGGAGCCGGAGTTGCCCTGGTCGGGGGCGCCGCCGCCGGGCTGGGCGGGGTTGCCGGACGGGTCGGTGGACGGTGGGGCGGAGGACTGGGGCGGTTCGGAGCTTCCCGGGGCGGTGCCGGACGGCGAGCCGTTCGGGCTGGAAGTTGCCGGGCCGGTTGGGGAGTTGGCGCTGTTGGCGGATTCCGGGCGGTGCTGCCAGGGCAGCAGTTCGAGCTGCTGGGCGGTCACCCCGCCGCC
This sequence comes from Kitasatospora sp. NPDC004615, assembly GCF_042873545.1. Lineage (NCBI taxonomy): Bacteria > Bacillati > Actinomycetota > Actinomycetes > Kitasatosporales > Streptomycetaceae > Kitasatospora > Kitasatospora sp. NPDC004615. The sequence continues at coordinate 414,951 of NZ_JBIALQ010000008.1, read as the reverse complement.
GGTGACCAGCACCAGCGGCAGGACCAGGGTGGCCATTCGGCGGCGGCCGGCGCGTTCGGGGCGGTGGGGTGCGGTGGTGGCGTCCGGGGCGGCGACGGCGGGCGGGGCCTCGTCCGGGCCGGCGAGGGCCAGGACGGCGCCCAGGCCGGCCGGGGTGGACATCGCCTGGCGGGCGGCGAGGGCCATCGCGGCGGCGTCCGGGTAGCGGGCGCCGGGTTCCTTGGCGAGGGACTTCGCGACCACCGCGCGGACCGGCGCGGGCACCGTCTCCGGCAGCTCCGGCGCCGGTTCGCGGACGTGCTTGAGCACCACTTCGAGCGGGGTCTCGCCGGTGAACGGCGGCTTCCCGGCGAGCAGTTCGTACAGCACCACGCCGACCGAGTACAGGTCGGAGGTGGCCGAGGCGTCCTTGCCCTCGGCGCGTTCCGGGGCCATGTACAGGGCGGTGCCGATCACCGCGTGGGCGGTGGTGATCCGGGTGTCGGCGAGCGTGCGGGCGATGCCGAAGTCGGTGACGGTGATCCGGCCGTCCTGGTCGATCATCAGGTTGGACGGCTTGATGTCGCGGTGCACGATGCCCTGCTGGTGCGCGGCGTGCAGGGCGTCCAGCATCTGTGCGGCGATGTCCAGCGCCCGGTCCGGCGGGAAGCTGCCGCGTCCCTTCGCCTGGTCGAGCGGCTTGCCGGTCAGCAGTTCCATCACGATGTACGCGATCTTCGCGGACGGGTCGGTGGCGTCCTCGCCGTAGTCGTGGATGTGCACCACGCCGCGGTGGTTCATCGCCGCCAGCACTGTCGCCTCGCGGCGGAAGCGGGCCGCGAAGACCTCGTCCTCCATCAGCGCCGGAAGCACGATCTTCACCGCGACCTGGCGGCCCAGCACCTGGTCGTCCGCGCGCCAGACCTCGCCCATGGCACCGCTGCCGAGCCGCTCGGTGAGGGCGTAGCGGCCCCCGAGCACCGTCCCCCGACCCCACATGTCCCGTTTCCCCCGAGCATGGTGTACGACCTGTCAACAAGAGAGTCTGGCCGCCCGGACGTCCGATGGGAAGTCGGCCCGGCCCCTCTTCGCGCGGCGACTCTACACGCCGCCGGGGCACGTCTGTTCGAGCGGAGCGTTGTTACTGATGTGCGGTCAAGTGACGGGCCGTGGAAGAAAGATACGGAGGAATGCCGAAGTGACGATCGACTTCACCACCGGACGGCCCGAGACGCGGCCGCTGGACGTCCGCTGGAACCACGGGTCGCCGTCGGCCAAGCACAACACCGACCCCGACCTGCAGGTGTACGCGTACGACGAGCACACCGTGATCCTGCGGCAGAACATGGCCGTCAACTACGAAGCGCCGTTCCTGTACCTGCTGTTCGGCAACGAGCGGGCCGTGCTGATCGACACCGGGGCCACCGCCGAGGCCGAGTACCTGCCGCTGCGGCGGACCGTGGACGAGCTGATCGACGGCTGGCTGGCGCGCAACCCCCGGGAGGCCTACCGGCTGCTGGTGGTGCACACCCACGCGCACGGCGACCACGTCGCCGGGGACGGGCAGTTCGTCGACCGGCCGGGGACGGAGCTGGTGCCGGCCGGGAAGGACAGTGCCTGGCCGTGGTTCGGTTTCGACGCCGACCCGGAGGCCGTCGCCCGGATCGACCTCGGCGGGCGGGTGCTGGAGTGCCTGGCCACTCCCGGGCACCACGCCGCCTCGGTCACCTTCTACGACCCGTGGAGCGGATTCCTGCTCACCGGCGACACCGTGTACCCCGGCCGACTGTACATCCAGGACTGGGCCGCGTTCAGCCACAGCATCGACCGGATGATCGAGCTGGCCGAACGGCGGCCCGTCACCCACGTGCTCGGCTGCCACATCGAGATGTCGGTCGAGCCCGGCCTCGACTACCCGATCCGGTACACCTACCAGCCGTACGAGGCGCCGCTGGAGCTCACCGTGGCGCACCTGTACGAGATCCGCGGGGCGCTCGGCGCGAATGCCGCGTGCGGCGGAGAACCGCGGCGGATCACGCTGCCGCGGTTCATCCTCTGGCCGAGCGAGTAGGTCGTCAGCGGCGGAGGCGGGCGTCGTCGGCGAGCGACTGCACCAGGGCCTCCACCCGCTCGGGCGGCAGGCCGCGGGAGATGAACCAGGCGCCGACATTGCGGACGTCCCGCTCCAGGAAGGACAGGCCGCGCGGGTTCGCCACCACGTCCACGATCTGCGGGACGTCGATGATCACCAGGCGGCCCTGGTGGACCAGGATGTTGTACGCCGAGAGGTCGCCGTGCGCGTAGCCGTCGTACGCCAGCAGTGAGAGGCTGCGGCCCAGCTGCTCCCAGAGGTCGTCGATGTCGGCCTCTTCGGCGCGCAGCTGGGCCAGCCGCGGGGCGGCCGTGCCGGCCTCGTCGCCGACGAACTCCATAAGGATCTCGGTGCCGGTGATCTGCACCGGGTACGGCACGGCGACACCCGCCGACCACAGGCGGCACAGCGCCGTGAACTCGGCCGCCGCCCACTGGCCGGCGATCGCCTCCTTGCCGAAGGCGGTGCGCTTGGCCATCGCCCGGCTGACCCGGGACTCCTTGTGCTGGCGGCCCTCCAGGTAGCCCGAGTCGCGGTGGAACATGCGGTGCTGGGAATCGCGGTAGCGCTTGGCCGCCATCAGGGTGCGGCGCTCGGTGCCCGGAACGCTGCGCTCCAGCAGGAAGACGTCGGCCTCCTTGCCGGTCTTCACGATGCCGAACTCGGTGTCGACGGCCGCGAGTTCGGTGATCACCCAGTCGGGACGGGGCTGCGGGCCCTTCTCGGTGGGGGTGGACTGGTCCCAGGTGGACCAGCGGTCGCCCACGGCGGGGCCGTCGGTGGCCGGGGGGTTCTCGTTCTCGTCCTCGGAGCCGTCGAACTCGGCGTAGTCCTCGGAGGGGAAGTACAGGTACTCGGGCTCGGCGTCGTCGAAGCGGTCGGCCTTGCGGCCGCGACGGGAAGTGCCCTTGGGGCGGATACGGGAGAAGGAATCGCTGTCGGCAAAGCGCTCGCGCACTGCGGTGGCTCCTGAGGAGTGGCCCACCGGGGCGCGGAGTGACGCGCTGTCAGCCGGTGGGGAGAAGACGGGGGGAGGGGGCGTATGGCGCGCAGGCGAAAGCGCGCCGCGTCACGGCGGCAACCATCCTGGCCACACCTCCTCACTCGTCTCACCACCCGCGCATGAGTGCTTTGCGGGCGGACTTGGACCACCTTAGTCAGCGGGCCGGTGGATGCAAATGGTTTTTTCGAGGGCCGGGGAGGGCGGGGGTCGGGCGTGCTGGGTCGCGATAGCTAAACCATCGACATATCTAAATGGTTGACCTATAGTGGCGGCATGACAGATCGTCAACTGCCCGAGCCGACACGGCTCGTGCTCACCGCGCTCGCCGACGAACCCCGGCACGGATACGCGATCCTCCAGGAAGTCCTGGCGATCACCGGCGGCCGGACCAAGATGCTCACCGGCACCCTGTACACGGCGCTGGACCGGCTGCTCCAGCAAGGGCTCATCCAGGTCGAGGGCGAGGAGGTCGTGAACGGGCGGCTGCGCCGCAGCTTCGCCCTGACCGACCAGGGCCGGCACACCCTGACCGGGGAGATGCGGCGGCTGCGCGCCGGGGCCGACGAGGCCGAACGGCGGCTCGCCCTCGGCGGGTTGCGGCTGAGCGGGGGGACGGCATGAGCCGCCTGTTCGTCGGGCTGCTGCGCCGCCTCTACCCCGCCGGGTACCGGGCCGCGCACGGTGAGGAGATCGTCGCCGTCTTCGCCGAGTCGGTCCAGGGCGCCGACCGCCGCACCGCCGTGCGCGAGTGGGCCGTCCTGGCCGCGCACGCGCTGCGGCTGCGCACCCGGCTCAGCTCGCGCGACCCGGCGGGCAGGGTGCTCGCCGGTGCGGCGCCGTTCTTGGTGGCCGGTGGGGCGGCGCTGGGTGCGGTCCAGCTCCTGACCCTGCTGTTCGAGCGCGGGCCGTACCAGCCACCGGTCGCGCTGGACGTCGCTCACGCCGCACCCTGGGTCCTCGCCCTGCTGTGTGCCGCGCTCGGCCGTTGGGCCCCCGCCCGGGTCCTCGTCCTGCTCGCCGTCGTCGCAGCGCAGTTCGGTGAGGACGCGGAGTCCATCGGGGCCACCAGCCTGCTCGGGGTCTGGGCCGTCGTGGGCGCGTTGGTGCTTCTCGCGCCGCCGGACGCGGTCGACCTTTCGCGGCGCGGCCGTCATCGGGTCGTGGCCACCGCGACGGCCGTCGCCCTGCCGATGAGTGGCATTGCCGTCCTGTGGCTCGGCTCCTGGGGCAAGGACTCCTCCAGTGTCCTGTTCCCGCCGATCATGCAGACCCCGATCGACACGTCCACCGCCTGGCCGGCGGTCGTTCTGGCCGTCGCGTACCTGCTGTACCTCGCCGACCCCGCCACCGACCGGCTGCGGGCTGCCGGCGTGGCGCTGGCCGCCCTGCCCTGGGGGGCGATGGTGCCCCCGCCGCTCTACCGCAACGCCCCCGCCGAGCCGCGCGACCTGCTCCGCGACACTGTCGTCGTCCTCGTGTTCCTGGCCGCCGCCACTGTCGTCGGCCTCCGGCGCCGCAACCGCCTGGCGGGCGTGGCGGGGGCGCCGGATCCTTTGGCCTGAGCGGCAGTTGAGAGGCCCCGTCCGTCCCTGGAAACCAGGGCGGCGGGGCCTCGTTCGTGTGGAGTCGGAAATCGGGTGAGTGGGGGCGGCCGCGTCTGCGAGGCTGCTGCGCCATGAGCACTTCGAACGTTCTGCCTGTTCTGCGCACCTGTGACCGGTCGGACGCCTATCGGGCGGTTCGGCGCCTGCTGGGCCTGGTCGTTCCCATGGACGGCTTCCGGGTCAGTGCGTTCGGGCAGGTGCTGGCGGTGGCGGAGGCGGAGCGCCTGGTTGCCGCGTTCCCCGAGGGCGTGATCATTCCGGACGAGGGGCCCGAGTCCAGTGACGAGACGCGGGCCATGGTGGTGGCGGGGGACCCGCGGGTGGCGGGGATGCTTCCGCTCAGGTTTTATCTGGACGACTGTCCGGTCGGGTCGATCGAGGAGGCGTTCCTCGGGGTGGTCGGGGCCGGGGCGGGGTGGATCGACTGGGGCTGGTTCAGCTGGCCGGCGGTTCCGGAGCTCGGGCTGGAGATGCAGAACAAGGACGCGTGCGTGCAGATCGCCATCAACAGCCGGGATGTGACCGCTGACGTGCCGGCGGCGGATCACACGGTCTTCCTCCACTTCCGGTCGGGCGACGTGGAGCGCGCCGAGTGGCTGGCCCGGCAGGTCGGGCTGCGGGGGATCGGGCCGGTGGAGATGGGCTGGTAGCAGCGTGCTGCCGTATTCTTCCCTATCGGATTGGCAAATGGGGAATGATGGGGAAGGATGCGGCGTGCAGGAGTTCTACTCCGTCGAGGATGTGGCCGAGCTGTTGGGGCTGCATGTGAAGACCGTCCGGGGCTATGTGCGGGACGGGAAGCTGAAGGCGGTGCGGATCGGGAAGCAGTACCGGATCGCGCGGGCGGAGGTGGAGGCGTTCACCGGGGGTGCCGAGGTGGTGGGCCCCTCGCGGGCGGAGGTTTCGGCCGTGGTGCAGGTGGACGGGGTGGGGCGCGGGGACGCGGATCGGCTGGTGACGGCGGTGCTCGCGGCGGCGTCGGCCTGGTCGTCGGGGGAGTCGCGGCCGTTGTGGGTGCAGGCGGTGCGGGACGAGGCGCGGGGCGGGTTGCGGTTCGTGGTGCTGGGGCCGCCGCGGCGGGTGGGGGATGTGCTCGGGTTGATCGAGGATCTGACGGGAGACGTGCGATGACGGTGGTTCGGGAGCTGGGCGGGGTCCAGGTGTTGGTGTGCGGGGCGGAGGGCGCGCCGGTCGCTGGTGAGCAGGATGCGGTGGACCTGCTGGGGAACGCGTACTACCAGGGGGCGTCCTGGGTGGCGGTGCCGGTGGAGCGGTTCGCGGAGGAGTTCTTCCGGCTGCGCAGTGGGGTGGCGGGCGGGGTGGTGCAGAAGTTCGCCCAGTACCGGATGGGTCTCGCGGTGGTGGGGGACGTCGCACCGCACGTGGAGCGGTCGGACGCCCTGCGGGATTTCGTGCGGGAGAGCAATCGCGGGTTGCAGCTGTGGTTCGTCTCAGACGTGGAGGAGCTGGCGGGCCGGCTGGCCGGCTGAGAGGCGTCAACTCCGGGGTTATGTAGGCCAGTTGATCCGGCCCCGAGGGGTTCCCGCGTGAGGTGACATGTGCAATTGTACATGTCACCCCCAGTCGTCGAGCTGGTCTCGACGGCGCATTCCCCCTCCGCCGCGCCCCCAACACGCGGCGTCATATCGGCCCGGAGGCCCCCACGTGCGAACCTTCCGGATACCGTTCGCGTCCCCCGCGCGAACGTGGAGCCTGCTGCTTTCCTTCTGCCTGACCCTCGGCTTCCTCGCCGCCTTCGTGCCGGGCGCCCGGGCGGCCACCCCCACCGCTCCCACCGGCGAGCGGCCCGCGAAGGCGCCGAAGTCGGCGCCGCGCAGCACCGAGGCGGCCGAGCGCCGCAAGGACGCCGACCACGACGTGCGGTCGGACGCCAGCAAGCGGCCGCCGCTGAGCGTGAAGGGCGAGCCGCAGCAGGCGAAGTCCCTCGCGGCAGCGGCCGCGTGCAACGCGTCCGACTTCACCGGGAAGACCGGCGGCGCGCTGGTCGCCCAGATCAAGTCCGCCACCGTGGACTGCGTCAACTCGCTGTTCCTGCTCAAGGGCAACGACGCGAAGCTGGCGTTCAACGAGGCGCAGATGGTGAGCGTGGCCAACGCGCTGCGCGACGTCTCCGTCAACTACCCGGGTGACGACTCCACTTCGGCCACCCAGATCGTGCTGTACCTGCGGGCCGGGTACTACGTGCAGTGGTACAACGCGGACGTGGTCGGCCCGTACGGCGCCAACCTGAAGTCCGCGATCGAGGGCGGCCTGGACGCCTTCTTCGCCGCCCCGCACTCGCAGGACGTGACCGATGCCAACGGCGCCACGCTGGGCGAGGCCGTCACCCTGATCGACAGCGCGGCCGAGAACGCCCGCTACCTGTCGGTCGTCAAGCGGCTGCTGAACGGCTACAACAGCAGCTACGACAGCTCCTGGTACATGGTCAACGCCGTCAACAATGTGTACACGGTGCTCTGGCGCGGCCACCAGAACAGCGACTTCCTGCCCGCCGTGCAGGCCGATCCGAGCGTGCTCGACACCCTGCAGGCGTTCGCCACCCGCAACAACGCCCTGCTCGGCGGGACCAAGGACTTTCTGGTCTCCAACTCGGGCCGTGAACTGGGCCGGTTCCTGAAGTACCCGGCGATGCAGGCCAAGGTCCGGCCGCTGATGAAGAGCCTGCTGGACCAGACCTCGATCACCGGGCGGACCGGGACGATGTGGGCGGTCCTGGCGGAGATGACGGACGCCTACGACAAGGCCAACTGCGCCTACTACGGCACCTGCGACCTGGCGAACCGGCTGAAGGCGGCCGTGCTGACGGTCAACTACACCTGCAGCCCCAGCATCAAGATCGTCGCCCAGGCGCTGACGGCGGACCAGCTGGCCACCACGTGCACCAGCCTGAAGGGCCAGGACGCGTACTTCCACGGCGTGGTCCGGGACAACGGCGCGGTCGCGGACGACAACAACACCACCATCGAGGTGGTGGTGTTCCACTCGCGCAACGACTACCAGACCTACGCCGGCACCATCTTCGACATGTCCACCGACAACGGCGGCATGTACCTGGAAGGCAAGCCGGCCACGGTCGGCAACCAGCCGCGGTTCATCGCCTACGAGGCCGACTGGGCGCGCCCGGCCTTCGAAATCTGGAACCTCAACCACGAGTACACCCACTACCTCGACGGCCGGTTCGACATGTACGGCGACTTCGACGCCGGCATGACCACCCCGACCGTCTGGTGGGTCGAGGGCTTCGCCGAGTACATCTCCTACGGCTACCGGGGTGTCGAGTACACCGACGCGATCACCCAGGCCGGGCAGCACACCTACGCGCTGTCCACCCTGTTCGACACCACCTACAACAACGCCGACCAGACCAGGGTCTACAACTGGGGCTACCTGGCGGTCCGTTACATGCTCCAGTCGCACCGCGCCGACATGGACGCCGTGCTCGCCAAGTACCGCACCGGTGACTGGGCCGGCGCCCGGACGATCCTGAAGACCACCATCGGCACCCGCTACGACGCCGACTTCAACAACTGGCTGACCGCCTGCAACACCGGCAACTGCGGTCCGGCCGTGCCGAGCGTCCCCGAGTGCACCGGCTCCGACACCCGGCAGCTCGACAAGAACTGCGGCCGCTCCAACGTCGCCGCCACCGTCCAGAACTACGCGTACTTCTACCTGTGGGTGCCGGCCGGCACCACCAGCCTCACCATCACCACCTCCGGTGGCACCGGCAACGCCGACCTGTACTACAACGGCAGCAACTGGGCCACCACCGGCTCGTACACCGCCAAGTCCACCGGCAGCGGCAACAACGAGACGCTGACCATCACCAACCCGCCCGCCGGGTACAACTACATCAGCCTGTACGGCCAGCAGGCGTTCAGCGGAGCCTCGGTCAGCACCTCGTACTGACCGCGCTCGGCACGAGCGGCCCGGCCCACCCAGCGGTGGGCCGGGCCCCGTCGCGTTCCCGGATGGGAGATCATGGACGGTCGAGCACCCGAGCACTGAGGAGCCACCCGTGGCCGAGATCGTCCTGTTCCACTCCGCGTACGGCCTGCGCCCCGCCGTGCACCGGGCCGCCGACCGGCTGCGCGAGGCCGGGCACACCGTGCACACCCCCGACCTGTACCAGGGCCGCACCTTCGACGAGGCCGAGGAGGGCATGGCGTACCGCGACGAGATCGGCAACGACGAACTGCTGCGCCGCGCCGTCACCGCCGTCGCCCCGCTGCTGCCCGCGAAGCACGGCCTGGTGTACGCCGGGTTCTCGCTCGGCGGATCGCTGGCGCAGAACCTGGCCCTCGCCGACGAGCAGGCCCGCGGGCTGCTGCTCCTGCACGGCACCTCCGACCTGCGCGAGGACGCCGCCACCGGCATCGCGGTGCAGCTGCACGTGGCCGAGCCGGACGCGTACGAGTCCGAGGACTGGCTGAACACCTGGTACCTGCAGATGACCCGGGCCGGCGCCGACGTCGAGGTGCACCGCTACCGGGGCGCCGGGCACCTGTACACCGACGCCGAACTGCCGGACTACGACGCCGAGGCCGACGAGCGGACCTGGGCGGCCGCGCTGGCGTTCCTCGCCGAGCTGGACGCGGAGGCCGAGGCCGAGGACACCGCGGAGGCCGACTCGCAGGGCTGACCGGCCGTCAGTCGGAGAACCGGACCGTGCGAGTGGCCGCGTCGGGCTCCAGGAACTCCAACAGGCGCTCGCCCTCGGCCGCCAGCTCGGCCCGCTGTTCGTGCGGGACGAGCGGGGTGAGCGTCAGCACGGCCGCGCCGCGCTTCGCCTCGTGCGCCCAGGTGCCTGCCACCCGGCCGTCCACCAGGTAGGAGGCCAGCAGGGTGCCGTTCACCGCCCGGTACACCTGCCGGTGGATGTCGGCGGGCAGCATCCTGGTCCGGTCGGCGTGCGAGAGCAGCGCCGCGTCCCACTTCGGCAGGAAGCGGACCGGCAGTTCGCGGCCCGGGTCGGGGACCGGCGGGGCGTCCTGGAGGTCGAGCAGCTCCCGGCCGGCCTCGTCCCGGTAGCGGACCAGCTCGCCGAGTTCGGCCAGCGCCAGGTCGATCTGCCGCAGCCTCAGCCCGCTGAAGTGCGCGATGTCGGCGCGCGAGGCCGGTCCGTACCCGGCCAGGTAGCGGCGCACCAGCCGGGCCGTGGCCTCCGGCTCGGGCGGCAACTCGCCCTGCCACAGAACGAATCGGGGCTTGCCGTGGGCCCGCCAGTGCCCGGACGGGGCGACGTGCACCAGTGGGGCCAGGGCGCGGGCGAAGTGCAGCAGGTCCTCGGGCCGGATCCGCTCCTTCGACGCCTCGGCCAGGTGGCCGCGCAGCTCCTCGGCGGAGCGTGCCACGGTGGTGAACTCCCGCAGCGAGGCGGTGAGTTCGTCCTCATCCAGGCCCGCGTCCCGGTGCCGGCCGCGCAGGTCGGTGAGCCACTGGCGGCGCCAGGCGGCGGCCAGGTGGCCGTAGTCCTCGCCCGGCACCAGGTGCAGGGTGCCGCGCATCAGCGTCGCCTTCACCACGCTGCCGTCCAGCAGCGCCGCGTCCAGCTGCCCGGTGGTGAAGCCGGGCAGCCGGGACCACAGCGCGAGGTGCGGCGACGGCGAGTACTGCGCCTGCAGCGCGGCCAGCCGGCGCGCCGCCTCGACGGCGGGCAACGGCTGGGCGCGGTCCAGTAGTTGGCGTTCGAAGTAGCCGACCGTCAACTCGCGGGCGGTCAGCGTTCGGACGGCGGTGGGCATCGTCGGGGCTCCTCTCGGCGACGCCCAAGCTAACAGTCGGTCAGGACATCGGAGGGGTGGGCGGCGGCTGGTGGTGAGAGTGGTCCTGGTGCGAGTGGTGGGGCTGCGACTCGCCGCCGGTGACGGGACCGGGGGCGGGGGCGGGCTGGTGCGAGTGGTGCGGCTGGTGTGTGAAGTGCGGCGGGGCGGCCGGCGCCGGGGGATAGCCGGGCGCACCGGCGGGCGGCGCGGGCGGTGCCGGGGGATAGCCGGCCGCACCGGCGGGCGGGGCGGCCGGTGCCGGGGGGTAGGCGTACGCGGCGCCGGGGTCGCCGGCGGGCGGCTGCGGCAGCCCGGGCCGCGGTGCGTGCGGGTGGGGGAAGGGCGGTTGCGGAACCGGCCCCGCGGCCGCGCCGCCCCACGGGCCGGGAACGGCGCCCGGGTGGCCGAAGCCCGGCTGCGGGTGCAGCGGCGCGGTGCCCGGGGTGCGGGTGGCGGCCACCACCACGGTGACGGCCAGGGCGATCAGCAGGTTCAGCGGCAGGGTCAGGGTCAGCAGCAGGTGCCCGAACGGCTTGTACACGTACTCGTTGCCGGCGTTGTCCCCGGTGAACAGGATGACCAGCTCGTTCAGCGAGATGTACGCGTTGACGGCGGTCAGCGGTATCGCCGCGCCGCGCACCCAGCGGCCGCCCGCGAACGCGCCGAACACGACGGCGGCCGTCGCCAGCAGGTACGCGGTGCTCCAGCCGAAGAAACCGACCGGGGCCGGCACGATGTGCTTGTACGAGAAGCCGAGTGCCGTCGGCAGGTACGACAGGCCGTCGCCCTGCGCCAGGTCGTAGCCGAGGATGCCGAGCAGGCTGATGAGCTGCAACAACATGAGCACGCCGATTCCCGGCAGACCGCGGACGGCCGGCCGGGCAGCGGGCAGAGGCGATGGTGCGAAGGCCATGGCAGGGTCCCCTCCCGTAACCGTGTGGTGGTCGGAGGTTAGCGCTTCAACGTCCGGAGGGGGACTAGACTCGGATCCGCGATCCCGGAAGCCGTGGTCCGAGCCCAGGTGGTGGCTCGGGCCTTACGTGTTTCAGCCCCCGCAGTACCCCCGCAGTACCCCCTCAGTGCCCCTCAGTACCCCGGAGGCCCCGCCTTGAGCGACCAGCCCTACGCGCACCTGCACGTCCACACCGAGTACTCGATGCTGGACGGCGCCGCCCGGCTGAAGCAGCTCTTCAAGGAGGTCGAGCGGCTGGGCCAGACCCACGTCGCGATGACCGACCACGGCAACATGTACGGCGCCGCCGAGTTCCACAAGCAGGCCACCGCCGCCGGCATCACCCCGGTGATCGGCATCGAGGCGTACGTGGCGCCGGAGTCCCGCTCGAACACCAAGCGCATCCTGTGGGGCCAGCCGCACCAGAAGAAGGACGACGTCTCGGCGTCCGGTGCCTACACCCACAAGACCATCTGGGCCCGCAACAAGGAGGGCCTGCACAACCTCTTCAAGCTGACCTCCCGCTCGTACGCGGAGGGCTGGCTGGTGAAGTGGCCCCGGATGGACAAGGAGATCATCGCCGAGCACGCCGAGGGCCTGATGGCCACCACCGGTTGCCCGTCCGGCGTGGTGCAGACCCGGCTGCGGCTCGGCCAGTTCGACGAGGCGCTCAAGTCGGCCGCCGAGTACCAGGACATCTTCGGCAAGGAGAACTACTTCCTGGAGCTGATGGACCACGGCCTCGACATCGAGAAGCGGGTCCGTGACGGCCTCCTGGAGATCTCCAGGAAGCTGAACATCCCGCCGGTGGTCACCAACGACTCGCACTACACCACCGAGGCCGACGCCGGCGCGCACGACCTGCTGCTCTGCGTCCAGACCGGCAAGAACCTCTCCGACCCGGACCGCTTCCGGTTCGACGGCACCGGCTACTACATCAAGTCGGCCGCCGAGATGTACGGCCTCGACTCCTCGGACATCTGGCAGGAGGGCTGCCGCAACAGCCAGCTGCTGGTCGCCTCCCGGGTCGACACCGAGGGCATGTTCAAGTTCAAGAACCTGATGCCGCGGTTCCCGATCCCGGAGGGCTTCGAGTCCGAGGCGGACTTCTTCAAGTCCAAGGTCTGGGAAGGCATGGACTGGCGCTTCCCGGGCGGCTACGACGACGAGCACAAGAAGCTCGCCGAGTACGAGATGGACACCATCATCCAGATGGGGTTCCCGGCGTACTTCCTCGTGGTCGCCGACTTCATCATGTGGGCCAAGAGTCAGGGCATCGCGGTCGGCCCCGGCCGTGGCTCCGCGGCCGGCTCGCTGGTCGCCTACGCGATGGGCATCACCGACCTCGACCCGATCCCGCACGGCCTGATCTTCGAGCGCTTCCTCAACCCCGAGCGCATCTCCATGCCCGACGTCGACATCGACTTCGACGAGCGCCGGCGCGGTGACGTGATCCGCTACGTGACGGAGAAGTGGGGCTCCGACAAGGTCGCCATGATCGTCACGTACGGCACCATCAAGGCGAAGGCCGCCATCAAGGACTCCTCGCGCGTCCTCGGCTACCCGTACGCGATGGGCGACCGGATCACCAAGGCGATGCCGCCGGACGTCATGGGCAAGGGCATCCCGCTCTCCGGCATCACCGACAGCTCGCACCCCCGCTACGGCGAGGCGGGCGAGATCCGCGGCCTGTACGAGAGCGACCCGGACGTCAAGAAGGTCATCGACACCGCGCGCGGCATCGAGGGCCTGATCCGCCAGCCCGGCGTGCACGCCGCCGGCGTCATCATGTCCGCCGAGCCGCTGACCGACCACATCCCGGTCTGGACCCGGCACACCGACGGCGTCACCATCACGCAGTTCGACTACCCCACCTGTGAGGGCCTCGGCCTTCTCAAGATGGACTTCCTCGGCCTGCGCAACCTGACGATCATGGACGACGCCGTCAAGGCGATCGAGAAGAACAAGGGCATCAAGATCGAGCTGCTCGATCTGCCGCTCGACGACAAGCCCACCTACGAACTGCTCGCCCGCGGCGACACGCTCGGCGTCTTCCAGCTCGACGGCGGCCCCATGCGCTCGCTGCTGCGCCTGATGAAGCCCGACAACTTCGAAGACATCTCCGCCGTCCTCGCGCTGTACCGCCCGGGCCCGATGGGCGTCAACTCGCACACCAACTACGCGCTGCGCAAGAACGGCCAGCAGGACATCACCCCGATCCACCCGGAGCTGGAGAAGCCCCTGGAGGAGATCCTCAAGCCGACCTACGGCCTGATCGTCTACCAGGAGCAGGTGCAGAAGGCCGCGCAGATCCTGGCCGGCTACTCGCTCGGCCAGGCCGACCTGCTGCGCCGGGCCATGGGCAAGAAGAAGAAGGAGATCCTGGAGGCCGAGTTCGTTCCCTTCCAGAAGGGCTGCCGCGAACACGGCTACTCGGACGCCGCGATCCAGGCCGTGTGGGACGTCCTCGTCCCGTTCTCCGGCTACGCCTTCAACAAAGCCCACACCGCCGGCTACGGACTGGTCTCCTACTGGACCGCCTACCTCAAGGCCAACTACCCGGCCGAGTACATGTCCGGCCTGCTCACCTCGGTCAAGGACGACAAGGACAAGTCCGCGGTCTACCTCAACGAGTGCCGCAAGATGGGCATCCAGGTGCTCCCGCCGGACGTCAACGAGTCCGACGCCGACTTCACCCCGCACGGCAGCGACACCGTCCGGTTCGGCCTGACCGCCATCCGCAACGTCGGCGGCCCGGTGGTGGAGTCGATGATCCGCACCCGGAAGGCCAAGGGGAAGTACACCTCCTTCCCGGACTTCCTGGACAAGGTCGAGGCGGTGGTCTGCAACAAGCGCACCGTCGAATCGCTGATCAAGGCCGGCTCCTTCGACTCGCTCGGGCACACCCGCAAGGGCCTGACCGCCCAGTTCGAGCCGATGATCGACAACGTGGTCTCGATCAAGCGCAAGGAGGCCGAGGGCCAGTTCGACCTGTTCGGCGGCGACAGTGTCTCCGACGAGCCGAGCTTCGGCCTGGACGTGGTGTTCTCCGAGGAGGAGTGGGAGAAGTCCTTCCTGCTCACCCAGGAGCGCGAGATGCTCGGCCTGTACGTCTCCTCGCACCCCCTGCACGGCATCGAGCACGTGCTCGCCGACAAGGCCGACTGCGCGGTCGCCGACCTCGCCGAACGCCCCGACGGCACCATCGTCACCATCGGCGGCATCATCTCCGGCCTCCAGCGGAAGATGACCAAGCAGGGCAACGCCTGGGCGATCGCCACCGTCGAGGACCTGGCCGGCTCCATCGACTGCATGTTCTTCCCCGCCAGCTACCAGCTGGTCTCCTCCCAACTCGTCGAGGACGCCGTGGTGTTCGTGCGCGGCAAGCTCGACAAGCGGGAGGACGTGCCGCGCCTGATGGGCATGGAACTCACGGTGCCCGACCTGTCCAACGTCGGCGCCCAGCTGCCGATCGTGATCACCGTGCCGGAGAACAAGCTCACCCCGCCGATCGTCAGCCGGCTCGGCGAGGTGCTCACCCACCACAAGGGCTCCACCGAGGTCCACGTCCACCTGCGCGGGCGGACCAGGACCGTGGTGCTGCGCCTCGACCGGCACCGGGTGAAGTCCGACCCCGCGCTGTTCGGCGACCTGAAGCAGCTGCTCGGGCCGAGCTGCCTGGCCAGCTGACACCGGCAGGCGAAGAGCCCCTGCGGAGTTCCGACTCCGCAGGGGCTCTTCGCCGTTGACGCCGGATCAGCTCTCCTTGACCACCACGGTCTTGGCGGCCTTGTCGTGGAAGGTCTGCTGCAGCGGCTTGTCCCACAGCTGCGAGAGGCCGTTGACCAGCACCGCCAGGCTGCCGATGTACGGGACGATGTACGGGCCGCCCCAGACACCGGCCCGGGTCCACAGCTCGTTGTCGGTCGGCCGCGCGCCGGTGGCGACGCTGACCACCCGGAGCTTCATGGCCTTCTTGCCGACGGTCTGGCAGTGCTGAGTGGTCATCATGACGCCGTCGTAGACGACGTAGGCGATCGCCAGCAGCGCGAAGTACCCGATGGTGAGCGGGCCGAAGGTCACGGAGGCCACGACGCCGACGGGGAGGCCGACGATCAGGCCGTCGATCAGGCGCGCCACGAACCGGTCCACCGGGGTGGCCAGGGTGCGGGTCCCCGGGGTCGGCGGGACGCCGGGCGGCAGCGGCGGGGCGAGCCAGCCCGGCCACTGGGCCTGCGGGGCGCCGTAGCCGGGCTGCTGCCCGTAACCCGGCTGCTGTCCGTAGCCCTGCGGGGCGCCGTACCCGGGCTGCTGCTCGCCGTAGCCCGGCGGCGGCGGGGGAGGCGGGGGCGGGGTGCCGTAGCCGCCGTTGGCCGGAGGCGGCTGCTGACCGTACGGGTTCTGGCCGTACGGGTTCTGGCCGTACGGGTCCTGCGGCCCGTAGCCAGGAGGAGTGTTGCTGCTCATGCGTCCGACTCCAGGTCAACTGTTGGGAGTTGCTGGTGCCGTTGTACCCGGTTCGGGGCGAGCGATGGAAGACGATCCGACAATCGTTACTCAGTGCCAGCCGTAACGGTGCCTCAACGAGTCGACCACCAGCTGGAAACGGGCCCGGTCGAGGGCGCACGCCTCGCGCCGCATTCCGCCGTCGTGCACCCGGAACACCCGGTCCAGCGCCACCCAGGAGTCCCGGCCGCTGCGGTCCCACGGGCCGGCGCCGAGCGGCACCCAGTCCGGGTCGTTGTCGTGGCCCTTGCTGGACAGCATCACCGTCAGCAGGGTGCCGGAGCGCTCCCGGGCCACCACCAGCACCGGGCGGTCCTTGCCGCGGCCGTCGTTCTCCTCGAACGGCACCCAGGTCCAGACGATCTCGCCCGGGTCCGGGTCGCCGTCGGGGTCCGGCGCGTAGGTGGTGTGCACCGAACCGATCCGCTCGGCCGCTATCTCCAGCGTGGCCCCGGTGCCGAACCGGCCGGGCTGTTCCTTCTGCT
The DNA here is from genome assembly GCF_042873545.1 of Kitasatospora sp. NPDC004615. Classification (NCBI taxonomy): domain Bacteria; kingdom Bacillati; phylum Actinomycetota; class Actinomycetes; order Kitasatosporales; family Streptomycetaceae; genus Kitasatospora; species Kitasatospora sp. NPDC004615. Next base: position 398,544 of record NZ_JBIALQ010000008.1, on the reverse strand, counting down.
CGTTCAACTCATGCATGACGGAAGGCTATCGACCGTTTCAAGTCCCCGCGTCCGGCTGCGACAGGTGGGCGGCGTAGAGGCGTTGCAGCAGCCGGTTCAGCCGGGCCCGGTCGGTGGCGGGGAGAGCGGCGAGGAAGCGGTCCTGCTCGGCGGCGGCCGCGGCGGCCAGGCCGTCCACCATCGCCCACCCCTCGGCGGTCAGCGCGACCACGCGGCGGCGGCCGTCGGTGTCGTGCGGGCGGCGCTCCACGAGGTGACGGCCGGTCAGGCCGTCCAGCACCGACACCAGGTTGCGGGCGTCCACCGCCACCAGTTCGGCCAGCCGGCCCTGGCCGACCGGGCCGTGCTGCCCGAGCGCGACCAGCACGCCGTACTGGGCCTGGGTCAGCCGGTGTTCGCCGAGGAAGGCCGTCCAGGAGCGGGTGGTGAGCGAGCCGAGCCGGGCCAGCAGGAAGCCGGTCCCGCGCTCGTAGCCCGGGCGGTCGTCGTTCATGTGGCCAGCCTAGACGACCGGTCATCGACATGATCCATGTCTTTTGGTAGACATGTCGCATGTCGATCGAACTGAGGCGCCATCAGGTGCCCGTTGGTGAACTCTCCCTGCACGTCGTGGAATCCGGCGACCCCGACGGCCGCCCCTTCCTGCTGCTGCACGGCTGGCCCGAGTCCTCCCGCACCTGGCAGGGCGTGATGGCCGCGGCCGGCGACGAGGCCCGCCTGCTCGCCGTCGACCTGCCCGGCATCGGCCGCTCCACCGGCGGCGTCGGCGGCTCCAAGCGGCGGATCGCCGCCGCCGTACACGCGCTGATCGGCCAACTCGGCCTCACCGGAACCACGTTGGTCGGCCACGACGCCGGCGGCATGGCCGCGTACGCCTACCTGCGGGCCTTCGACGCCGTCGACCGGGTGGTGGTGATGAACACCGTGCTGCCCGGCGTCGCGCCCTGGGAGCAGGTGCTGGGCAACCCGTACATCTGGCACTTCGGCCTGCACGCCGTCCCCGACCTGCCCGAGACGCTGGTCGACGGCCGGCAGGAGGCCTACTTCGCGTACTTCTACCGGGTGCTGTCCGCCGACCCCGACCGGATCACCCCCGAATCGCGCGCCGACCAGGCCGCCGCCTACCGCGAACCCGGGCAGCTCACCGCCGGGTTCGACCTCTACCGGGCCTTCGGGCAGGACGCCCGCGACAACGCCGAATCCGCCGCCGCCGGGCCCGTCGACACCCCGCTGCTCTACCTGCGCGGCACCCGCGAACCCGTCGACCTCGACGCGTACGCCGCCGGCCTGCGGGCGGCCGGGGTGCGGGCGCTCAGCACCGGGCTGGTCGAGGGCGGCGGGCACTTCATGCAGGAGGAGCGGCCCGCCGAAGTCTGGCGGCTGATCCGGGAGTTCGCGGGCTGAACGGGCTGAACGGGCTGAACGGGCTGAGGGTGCTGAATTGATCGAACGGGCCGAACGGGCGTCAGGCGGCGCGCAGTTCGGCCGGGACGGCCGTGTGCAGGGCCGCCGCGAAGGCGGCCACGGCGGGATGGGCGGCGGCGCCCGCGCGGAAGGCGGTGCGGGTGCGGCGGTAGATCGGCAGGCGGGTCAGGGTGACGTTCGGGGGGCAGTGGCCGGTGCCCAGGTGGGGGACCAGGGCCACGCCCTGGCCGGCCGCCACCAGGGCGAGCTGGGCCGCGAAGTCGTCCACCCGGTGCCGGACCCGGGGGCTGAACCCGGCGGCCTGGCAGGCGCGTTCGGTCAGTTCGTGGCAGAGGGTGCCGGGCGGGGCGGTGATCCACGGGCTGTGCTGGTGGTCGGCGAGGGTGCCGGCGCTGCGGGCCGCCAGGTACATCGGCTCGGCGAACACCGGGCCGGTCAGCGCGATGCCCTCCGCCGGTTCGGCCGGCACCAGGTCGTACTCGTGCACCAGCGCCAGGTCCAGTTCGCCCGCGCGCAGCGCCGCCGCCACCGCGGCCGGGTCGACCTCGCTGACCATGGCCTCCAACTCGGGGTGCCGGGCGGCCAGTTCGGCCAGCGCGGCGGGGACCAGGGCGCGCACCGCGGACGGGTAGGCGCCGATCCGCAGCGGGCCGGCCAGGCCGCTGCGGGCGTGCGCCAGTTCGGCGTCCGCCCGCTCCAGCAGCTCCAGCACCGCCTCGGTGTGCCGCACCAGGTTCCGCCCGGCGGGGGTCAGCGCCACCCGCCGCCCGGTGCGCTCCAGCAGCGGCACCCCGGCCTCCCGTTCCAGCACCGACAGTTGCTGGGACACCGCCGAAGGACTGAACGCCAGGGCGTCCGCCACCGCCGCGATCGTCCCCAGGTGGGCCAGTTCGCGCAGCAGCCGCAGTCGTCGCACATCAAGCATCGGCTCAGCTTACGAGAAGCATCGGAAATGTGAACTGGACCCGCACGGTCGGCGCCCGGCACGCTTCCCCCATGGAACTCCACGGCATTCACGTCCCGCTGGTCACTCCGTTCACCGCCGACGGCGCCCTCGCCCTGGACGCGCTGGAGCAGCTGGCCCGCGACAGCCTGGACGCCGGCGCCGCCGGACTGGTCGCCCTCGGCACCACCGGCGAACCCGGATCCCTCACCGACGCCGAACAGGACGCGGTGGTCGAACTGTGCCGGCGCGTCACCACCGAGTACGGGGCCGTGCTGACGGTCGGCGCCGGGCACGGCGGCACCGCGCGCACCGCCGAGGCGCTGGCCCGGCTGGACGGGCGGGCGGACGCGGCACTGGTCGCCGTCCCGGCGTTCGTCCGTCCCGGCGAGGCCGGGGTGCTCGCGCACTTCCGGGAACTGGCCGCCACCAGCCCCGTGCCGCTGGTGATCTACCACATCCCGTACCGCACCGGGCAGCCGCTCGGCGCCGCCACGCTGCTGGAACTGCTGGCGCTGCCGCAGGTCGCGGGCCTCAAGTACGCCCCCGGCGGGATCGACGAGCAGGCCGTCGCGCTGCTGGGCGCCGAACCGCGCGGGGTGCTGGTCGGCGACGACCTGTTCCTGTCCCCGCTGCTCGCGCTCGGTGCCGACGGCGGCATCCTGGCCTCCGCACACCTGGAGACCGCCCGTTTCGTCGCCCTGCACCGGGCCTGGGCGGACGGTGACGTGCCGCTGGCCCGCAAGCTCGGCGCGGAGCTGGCCGAGGTGTCCCGGGCCGCGTTCGCCGGACCCAACCCGACCGCGCTCAAGGCGCTGCTGCACCGCGCCGGGCGCATCCCCACCCCGGCGGTGCGGCTGCCGCTGCTCGCGCACGGCTGAGATCCGCGCAGAATTTGCGGCCCGCGGGCGCCCCGACGAAAGGGATTGCCGCCTCGGACGGCAGGCGTTCACGCCTTGGGACGCCCCCGCGCGCACCCGCTCTGACAAGGCATGATGGCTTTGCACAACGTAGGAGGAGGAGACTCGGATGAAGGTCGGCATCGTAGGAGCCACCGGTCAGGTCGGCGGCGTGGTCCGCGAGATCCTGGCGGAGCGCAACTTTCCGGTCGAGCAGCTGCGGCTGTTCGCCTCGGCCCGCTCGGCCGGGCGCACGCTGCCCTGGAAGGACACCGAGGTCACCGTCGAGGACGCCACCACGGCCGACTACCGCGGTCTCGACATCGTGATCTTCTCCGCCGGCGGGTCCACCTCCAAGGCCCTCGCCCCGAAGGTCGCCGAGGCCGGAGCCGTCGTCATCGACAACTCCTCCGCCTGGCGCCGCGACCCCGAGGTCCCGCTGGTCGTCGCCGAGGTCAACCCCGAGGCGATCGCCGAGCGCCCCAAGGGCATCATCGCCAACCCGAACTGCACCACGATGGCCGCGATGCCCGTGCTGCGGCCGCTGCACGGCGAGTCCGAGCTGGTCTCGCTGGTGGTCTCCACCTACCAGGCGGTCTCCGGCTCCGGCCTGGCCGGCGTCTCCGAGCTGCACGAGCAGGCCCGCAAGGTCGTCGACGACGCCACCGCGCTGGTGCACGACGGCGCGGCCGTCGAGTTCCCCGCGCCGGGCGTCTACAAGCGTCCGATCGCGTTCAACGTGCTGCCGTTCGCCGGCGCGCTGGTGGACGACGGCAGCAACGAGACCGACGAGGAGCAGAAGCTCCGCCACGAGAGCCGCAAGATCCTCGGCATCCCCGAACTGAAGGTCTCCGGCACCTGCGTGCGCGTCCCGGTCTTCACCGGCCACTCGCTCCAGGTCAACGCCCGCTTCGCCCGCCCGCTCAGCCCCGAGCGCGCCACCGAGCTGCTGACCGACGCCCCCGGCGTCGTCCTCACCGACATCCCCACCCCGCTCCAGGCCGCCGGCCAGGACCCGAGCTACGTCGGCCGGATCCGGGTGGACGAGACCGTCGACAACGGCCTGTCGCTGTTCCTGTCCAACGACAACCTGCGCAAGGGTGCCGCGCTCAACGCGGTGCAGATCGCCGAACTGGTCGCCGCCGAACTGCGCGGCTGATCGGCAGAGCCACCAGGGGCGCCGGGGAACCTCCCCGGCGCCCCTTCGCGCTCATTGCCCGGGGTGCGCCTGTTTCGGGGTGACGGTGATCGGCAGCTCCGCCGAGGTCGCCGATCCCGTCCACTTGTCGCCCGCCGTGTACCACTGGTACGTGCCCGACATGCTGGCCTCGAGTCGTATCGACACCATGCCCTCGGCGTTGCTGTTGGTCGCCGTCAGCGTGGACCAGTTGTCCGAGCCGGTCGGGCGGAACTGCAGGTACACCGTCGTGCCGCGCTGCGGAATGTAGCCGCCCTCGTCCCACATGGTGCGCCGGAGCCGCGCCTGCAGCTGGATGCTCTGGCCGTCGACCGCCGTCGTGGGGCAGGACGCCTGGTCGAACTGCGCCGTCCGCTTCAGCGAGAAACCGCCCGCCGACTTCGACACGTAGCGGTCGCCGTCGTTGGCCTGGATCCGCAGGTCCACGAACCAGGTGCCGGCCTGGTCGTCGAACAGCACCCGGGAGGTCGCCGAGGCCGTCGCCTCGCCCGTGCAGCGGCTCACCGTGCCGGTGGCGTCCAGCGGGACGCAGCTCATCGGGCCGACCTTGAGGGTCGCGTAGTTCGGGCCCCACAGACCTATCGGATCGACAGTGCGGATGCCGGAACGGTCCGTCGCCGTCACCTCCACCGGGAAGGTCCGGGTCTCGGTCGGGCCGAGCTCGACCGTGCGGCCGCCGTTGACCACCACCGAGACCAGCGAGGTGTCCCCCTGGGAGGTCTCCGGAACGGTCGAGGGCACCAGGACGATGGCGACCGCTCCGATCACCGCCACTCCGCACAATGCCACTGCACTCTTCCGCACGGTGTCCCAGTATCCAGGGTCGCGAGCCGAACCGTTCGACGCGGTTCACCGAGCGAACGAAGGGGAAAGGTGTGCGCAACGGTGGGCCGGACCGCCGGGCGGCGTCCCCACCGCCGCGGCGCCGGGCCGAGGAGGAGGTGCCAGATGGACCGCTGCGTCGTCCTGGTCGACGCGGGCTACCTGCTGGGCGCCGCCGCCAGCCTGCTCGCGGGAGAACCCGGCCGGTCCCGGATCGCCGTCGACCACCCGGTGCTGATCGGCGCGCTGCGTGAACGCGCCGAGGAGGAGACCGGGCTGCCGCTGCTGCGGATCTACTGGTTCGACGCCGCCATCGACCGCAGACCCGCGCCCGAACACCGGCGCCTCAGAGTGCTGCCCCGGGTCACCGTCCGGCTCGGCGCGCTCACCCGCGCGGAGGGGCGCTGGGTGCAGAAGGGCGTGGACGCCGCGATGCACGCCGAACTCAGCGAACTCGCCCGCAACCACGCCTGCGCAGACGTGGTGCTGGTCACCGGCGACGGCGACCTGCTGCCCGGCGTCGCCTCCGCCAAGGAGCACGGCGTGGCCGTCCACCTGTGGGCGCTGGAGGCCGCCGACGGCGACTTCAACCAGTCCGAGGAACTCGTCGGCGAGGCCGACGAACGCCGGGTGCTCGACCGCGCCTGGATCGAACGCTGGGCCCGCCCCCGGGAGGCCGCCACCGAACCCGCTGTCGTCACCCCCGTCGTCGCGCCGGTCGCCGTGCTGCCCACCCCGCCCCGCCCGCGCGCCACCGCCCCCGCCGCCGCGGCCGCCCCCAGCGGGCGGACCGCCCCGTTACGGGTCATCCCCACCCCCAAGGACCTGGCCGGCCGCGCCCCCGTCCTCGCACCCGTGCCCGTACCACCGGCCGCCGCGCTCGGCGGGCCGGTGCTGCGCTGGTCCTCCGACCGCGGCTGGCTGGAGCGCACCGACACCACCGGCGCCGCCGACACCCTGCCCACCCTGGACCGCCTCACCACCGCCGCCCAGCGCTGGGCCGACCGCGAGGAGGACATCACCAGCGTCGGCGGCGACCCCCAGGAGGTCGGCCAGGTCTTCGCCCGCCGCTGGCTCGACCGCCTCGCCACCACCGACCGCCCCGCCCTGCTGTGGACCGACCACCCGCGGATCCCGCACCGCCTCGACGGCGAACTGCTGCGCTACGCCGCCCGGTTCGGCCTGCTCGCGCACAAGGAGGACCAGATCGACGAGCAGGACAGGTACGCGATCCGGGAGGGCTTCTGGAAGGAACTGGCCGCCCGCGTCCCCGACACCCGGCGTCCCGCGGAGGCACTGGAGGACAGCTGACCACCGCCGACGGCTGCTTTCGGTGTGACCCGCATGCCCGGAACGTCCCCCGCGGCGCGTAGAGTCTTCCGTCGTGAGCAAGGCACCTCAGGGCTGCTGCACCGTCAGCGGCCTGGTCAAGACCTATCGGGCGGGCGGCACCGAGGTCCTGGCCAACGACGGCATCGATCTCGCCGTCCGACGCGGCGAGATCTTCGGGCTGCTCGGACCCAACGGCGCCGGTAAGTCCACCCTGGTCCGCCAGCTCACCGGCCTGCTCCGCCCCGACGCCGGCACCATCGAGCTGCTCGGCCACGACATCGTCCGTCACCCCGAACGGGCCGCCCGGCTGCTCGGCTACCTCGGCCAGGAATCCACCGCCCTCGACGAGCTCACCGTCGCCCTCGCCGCCGAGACCACCGGCCGGCTGCGCGGCCTGTCCCGCGCCGCCGCCCGCGCCGAGACCGCCGAGGTGATCACCGAACTCGGCCTCGAACCGCTCGCCCACCGCCCGCTCGCCAAGCTCTCCGGCGGCCAGCGCCGCCTCGCCTGCTTCGCCGCCACCCTGGTCGGCGAACGCCCGCTGCTGGTGCTGGACGAGCCCACCACCGGCATGGACCCGGTCGCCCGCCGCGCCGTCTGGAGCGCCGTCGACCGCCGCCGCGCCGAGCGCGGCACCACCGTGCTGCTGGTCACCCACAACGTCATCGAGGCCGAGACCGTGCTCGACCGGGTCGCCGTGATCGACGGCGGCAAGGTCATCGCCTGCGACACCCCCGGCGGCCTCAAGGCCCTGGTCGACGGTCACGTCCGACTCGACCTGGTGTGGCGCCACGACGCCCCCACCGGCGTCCCCGCCGTCGCCGCGCTCGCCGAACGCGCCGAGCGCACCGGCCGCCGCTGGACCCTGCGCACCACCCCCGACGAGGCCCGCGAACTGGTCGCCGCCGTCACCACCGGCCCCGCCTTCGCCGCCCTCGACGACTTCACCCTCGCCACCCCCACCCTGGAGGACGCCTACCTCCGACTCGGCGGCCGGCACGAAGGACTCACCCGATGACCCTGCTCGACGCCCCCGCCGACACCGGCACCGGGCAGGCCGCCCCGCTGGCCCCCGCCGCCCGGCTGCTGCCGGCGCTGGCCGCCGTCTACCGCGCCCAGCTGGCCCGCGCCAAGGTCTCCCGGATCCCGCTGCTGTTCGTCGCGACCTTCCAGTCCATCGGCATCCTGGTGATGATGCGTGGCGTCGTCGACCCCGGCGACAATCCCTCCGCGCACGCCGTGGTGGCCGGCTCCGCCGTCCTGGTCGTCGCCTTCGTGGCACTCAACCTGCTCGCCCAGTACTTCGGCCGGCTCCGCCACACCGGCGGCCTCGACCACTACGCGACGCTGCCCGTCCCGCCCGCCTCCGTGGTGCTCGGCACGGCCGCCGCGTACGCCTCCTTCACCGTGCCCGGCGTGTTCGTCACCGCCGCCGCCGGCAGCTGGATGTTCGGGCTGCCGATGGGCCGGCTGTGGATCCTGTTCGCGGTGATCCCGCTGGCCGGCGCCGCGCTCGCCGGACTCGGCGCGGCGCTCGGGCTGCTCGCCCCCCGCCAGGAACTCGCCACCCTCGCCGGGCAGTTGGGCATGTCCGCGGCGCTGCTGCTGGGCGTCCTGCCGGCCTCCCGGCTGCCCGTCCCGGTGCAGTGGCTGCGCGACCTGCTGCCCTCCAGCTACGGCGTCGACGCCTTCGCCCTCACCTTCGCCCCGCACCCCGACTGGGCCCGCGTCCTGCTCGACCTCGGCGTCTGCGGCGCGGTCGGCCTCGGCTCGCTGACGCTCGCCACCTGGGCGTACCGGCGGGCCGCCCGCTAGCTCCTCCCCGGGGAACTTGCACCGCCGGGAGATCGACAGCGGCGGGGGCGGCCGTGGGACGATGGGGCCGTGACCGTACCGAACACACCTGCGGGTAACACGCCGCCCGGGGCGGACCCGTTCGCCCCGCCCCACCCGCACCAGCCGCCCGCCCCCGTCGAGCGGCCACCGGTCGGCCCCGAACTGCGGATCGGAGCGATCATCGCTGTCGCCGGAGCGGTCCTCGGCGTCGTGCTCGGCCTGCTCTGGCTCTGGCTCGCCCCCCGGATCGGGTTCGAGGTCCAGGACAACCGGATCCTCTACCGCGATCCCGAAGGCGAAGCCCAGATCGCCGCCGTCGGCGTCTTCTCCCTCCTCGGCCTCGCCCTCGGCGTCGCCACCGCCCTCGGCGCCTTCCTCTGGACCCGCGCCCGCGGCGGCGGCATCGCCGTCGCCGTCGGCCTCACCGTCGGCGGCCTCCTCGGCTCGGTCATCGGCTGGCAGCTCGGCACTCGGCTCGGCCCCACGACGGACCTGCGGGCGCACGCGCTGGCCGTCGGCAACGGCGGCACGTTCGACGGGCCGCTGGAGCTCACGGCGCACGGGGCGTTGCTGGTGTGGCCGATGACGGCGACGATCGTGCTGCTGGCGCTGTCGGCGACGTTCGGCAAGCGGGAGCCGGACCGGCCGCCGTACTGGGCGCAGCAGTAGCGGGTGCGAGGACAGGGGCGCGGGGAACTGCGCGACAAGCGCAAGTCACGTCCGCAAGGTCGCGATCACGTGCAGGTCATTGTCCTGCGTCGCGATCTTGCGGTTGGGTGCGTTCCCCTTCGCGCAGTTCCTCGCGCCCCTGATTTCGCCTGATCGCCCAAGTGACCGCGTTGGTGAGGCGGATCAGGTCCGCCGGGGCGAGTTCGATTTCCATGCCGCGCTTGCCTGCGGAGACGTAGATCGTGGGGTGGGTCAGGGCGGTGGTGTCGATGACGGTGCGGAGCTTCTTGCGCTGGCCGAGCGGGGAGATGCCGCCGAGGACGTAGCCGGTGGAGCGTTCGGCGGCGGTGGGGTCGGCCATGGTGGCGCGTTTCGCGCCGAGCGCGGTGGCGAGGGCCTTGAGGTCGAGTTGGCCGGAGACGGGGACGACGGCTACGGCGAGGGCGCCGTCGGTCTCGGCGAGGAGGGTCTTGAAGACGCGGGCCGGCGGCACGCCGAGGACTTCGGCGGCCTCCGCGCCGTAGGAGCTCGCGGCGGGGTCGTGGGCGTACTCGTGGACGGTGAACGGGACCGCGGCGGTGTCGAGGGCGACGGTCGCGGGGGTGCCGCCGGCGGTCTTCTTCTTGGCCATGGGTGGGGGTGTCCTCAGTTCGGGCTGAAGGCCTGGCGGGTGAGGTCGGTGGCGGGCAGGGACGGGAGTTTGGCGATCACCGCGCTCTCCTGGCGGAGCAGTTCGAGTTCGCGGGTGAGGCGCTGCGCGGTGTCGGGGCAGGCGAGGAGTTCCTGCTTGACGGCCACCGGCAGGGTGGTGGCGGCGGCGACCAGGTAGGAGAGCACCTGCGGGTCGTCGGGGAGCTCGGGTTCGCCGTTGAGGGTGGCTTCGCGGGCGCCGGCCAGTCGTTTCTGGTAGGTGCGGAAGGCGCGTTCGACGCCGGCGGCGAGTGCGCCGGAGCCCTCGCCGGGTTGTTCGGGCAGCATGGAGACGTCGCCGACGAGGTAGGGGCCGGTGGCGTCGATCGCGCGGAGCCGGAACCGGGTGGTGCCGGTGACGAGGAGTTCGTAGCGGCCCTCGGGCTGGTCGCGGACGGAGGCGACGTCGGCGACGCAGCCGACCGGGTGGAGGGCGTCCAGCGGGTCCTCGCCGGGGGCGCCGATGCCGTCCAACGGGCCTGCGGGCTCGTCGAGTTCGCGGACCGGAGCGACCTCGCGACCGTCCCGGAGGGCGATCACGCCGAAGCGGCGGGGTTCGTCCTCGGGCAGCTTCTTCAGGTCGGCGACCAGCCGGCGGTAGCGCTCCTCGAAGACGTGCAGGGGCAACACCAGTCCCGGGTACAGGACGGTGTTGAGCGGGAAGAGCGGGAGCCGATCAGTCACGGCGGACAGCGTAGTTCCCGTGGGGCCGCCGCCGCTCCGGACTTACCGGCTAGCCGCGCTGGAGGAGCCGGGTGACGCCGGCGACGGCGGTGGTGGCGAGGACCCAGCCGGTCAGGACCAGGGCGGTGGCGACCCACTGGCCGGGGCGGTCGGGGTTCCAGCCGGCCTGGCCGAGGTCGATCAGCGGGAGGACCTTGCCGGCGGCGTACAGGGCGGGGTTCCACATCACCTTTTCGTCGGGTTTGATCGGCTCGGGCGGGTGCTCCTGGAAGTAGATGGTGCCGAGCGCCCAGGCGAGGACCAGCCAGGTGGCGGCGCGGCCGGGGCGGTAGCCGTAGCCGACGGCGGCGTCCTGGAGGTGGCCCCAGAGCCGGCCGGGCAGCGGCAGGGTGGCGCGGCGGCGGCGCTGCTTGGCCAGCAGGACGGTGCGGGCGTCCTCGTCGGCGCCGTCGCGGCGCAGGGCGGCGGCGAGCTGCTCGTAGGCCTCGGGGCGGAACTCGGCGCCGGACTCCAGCCATTCGACGCGGCGTTCCAGCGGGAAGGGCTCGGCGGGGCGGAGCGATTCGTAGCTGAAGCCGGTGAGTGAGATGTGCCGGTCGGTGGGCCAGGCGCCGGGGGAGTCGACCAGGTTGCCGATCCGGGCGCGGTTGAGGCTGACGGTGCCGGTGGGCGGGGTTCGGCAGGTGAAGCGGAGCTCGGGGGTCTGGATCCGGTTGAGGGAGAGTTCCTGGTCGGGGCCGAGGTGGAACTCGGCGGCGGTGATCAGGCAGGCGTTGTCGAAGCGGGCGTCGGAGAGCCGGACCCGGCCCCAGGAGCGGAACGGGGTGTGGGTGACGTCCTCGTAGGCGGCGGTGGCGGGTTCGCCGTAGCCGGAGCCGTAGACGGTGCGGGAGCCGGTCCAGTCGGCGTCGGCGGAGCCGGACAGGTACAGGGTGTGGCCGATGGTGATCCGCGGGGCGTTGAGCGCGTTGGGGTTGACGGGCGAGGCCCGCAGGGTGGCGCCGCGCAGCGAGAGGCGGCCGCCGATCCGGGCCGAGCGCAGGCCCACCTCGCCGAGCACGTCGAGCCGTTCGGCCTCGCAGTCCTGGTTGACGCCGATCCCGTCGGCGGACAGCGAGCGCCCGAAGCTGTCGGGGCCGATGGCGGACTGGTTGAGCAGCAGGTCGGTGCCGATCCGGGCGTCGGTGAGCCGGACGCCGGCGGGTATGCCGCAGCGGGCCAGGTGCAGGTCGCCCTCGGTGGCGATCCGGGACGCCTCCAGCCGGGGGAGTGCGCAGGAGACCAGCCGCAGGGTGGCGGCGGAGGCCTCGGAGAGCAGCAGCTTGTGGTCGAAGCGGCACAGCCGCAGCTCGACGTAGCCGTCGATCCGGCCGCCGGCCAGGTCGAGCCGGCCGGTGATCCGGGCGCCGGTGAGCTTGAGCGAGGTGACCTTGCCGGGCGCGGGGGCGGGGCCGTGCAACAGCAGCCGGGCGATCACTTCGGCGCGGACGGTGCGCTCCGGCCCCCAGGGGGTGGAGTCGAACGGGTCGTCGGGGCCGCGGCTCTCGTCGTCCGGGCGGACGGCCTGCCCGGCGGGGGCGGGCCGGACCAGGTCGGTGCGGGGGTCGGAGCGGTCGGCCCGCAGGTCGTACACGTCGCCGTGGCGGAACGCCTCCCACAGCCCGCGCTCGGTGTCCGTCCAGTCGTCCGGTGCCTGATCCACCGCGCCCCCCGATGATCTTGTAGCCGTCTCACCTTTCGTATCACGGACTGAAATGCCCGGATGTCGTTTTTCGCCACTCCTTACACTTGGGCCTGTGATCTCTCGAATCGACCTCCGCGGCTCCGACCAGGACCCCCGCGACGTGCTGCCCCGTGCCGAGTTCGACGTGGAGGCCGCCCTTGAGAAGGTGCGGCCGATCGCGGAGGACGTACGCCATCGTGGCGTGGCGGCGTTGATAGAGATCACCGAGCGTTTCGACGGGGTGCGGCTGACGTCCACCCGTGTCCCGGCCGAGCAGATCGCCGAGGCCCTGGAGCAGCTCGACCCGAAGGTGCGCGCCGCGCTGGAGGAGTCGATCCGCCGGGCCCGCGCCGTCCACGGCGACCAGCGGCGCACCGGCCACACCACACAGGTGGTGCCGGGCGGCACCGTCACCCAGCGCTGGGTGCCGGTGGACCGGGTCGGCCTGTACGTGCCGGGCGGTCTGGCGGTCTACCCGTCCTCCGTTGTGATGAATGTGGTGCCCGCCCAGGAGGCCGGAGTGACCGGCATCGCCGTCACCTCGCCGCCGCAGAAGGCGTTCGGCGGCCGGGTGCACCCGACCATCCTGGCGGCGTGCGCGCTGCTCGGCGTGGACGAGGTGTACGCGGTGGGCGGCGCCCAGGCGGTGGCGATGTTCGCGCTCGGCACCGAGGAGTGCGCGCCCGTCAACCTGGTCACCGGCCCCGGCAACATCTACGTGGCGGCCGCCAAGCGGCTGTTCGCCGGCCGGATCGGCATCGACTCCGAGGCCGGCCCGACCGAGATCATGGTGCTCGCGGACGACACGGCGGACGCCGCCGAGGTCGCCGCCGACCTGATCAGCCAGGCCGAGCACGGCCCGACCTCCGGTTCGGTGCTGGTCACCGCCTCGGCGGAGCTGGCCGACGCGGTGGAGGCCGAGCTGAAGACCCAGGTCGCCCGCACCCGGCACTCCGAACGGGTGGCCGAGGCGCTTGGCGGCCCGCAGTCCGGCATCATCCTGGTCGACGACCTGGACCAGGGCCTGGCCGTCGTCAACGCGTACGCCGCCGAGCACCTGGAGATCCAGACCGCCGACCCGCACGCCGTCTCCGAGCGGGTGCGCAACGCCGGCGCGATCTTCCTCGGCCGCTTCACCCCCGTCTCGCTGGGCGACTACGCGGCCGGCTCCAACCACGTGCTGCCGACCGGCGGCTGCGCCTGCCACTCCTCGGGCCTGTCCGTGCAGACCTTCCTGCGCGGCGTCCAGGTCGTCGAGTACGACCGCCAGGCGCTGGCCGACATCGCCGCGCACGTGGTCAACCTGTCCGAGGCCGAGGACCTGCCCGGCCACGGCGATGCGATCAAGGCCCGATTCGAGTGGAGTGTCCCCAGCTCGTGACGAAGATCGACGACCTGCCCGTCCGGGACGAACTCCGCGGCCAGTCCCCTTACGGCGCACCGCAGTTGGACGTGCCCGTCCAGCTGAACACCAACGAGAACCCGTACCCGCTGCCCGAGCCCCTGGTGGCCCGGATCGCCGAGCGGGTCGCGGACGCCGCCCGGCAGCTCAACCGCTACCCGGACCGGGACGCGGTCGAGCTGCGCACCGGCCTGGCGGCGTACCTGAGCCGCACCACCGGCCACGCCGTGACGAAGGACCAGGTGTGGGCCGCCAACGGCTCCAACGAGGTGCTCCAGCAGCTGCTGCAGACCTTCGGCGGGCCCGGCCGCACCGCGATCGGCTTCGAGCCCTCGTACTCGATGCACGCGCTGATCGCCCGCGGCACCGGCACCGCCTGGGTCTCCGGCCCGCGCAACGAGGACTTCACCATCGACCTGGACGCGGCCCGCGCGGCGATCGCCGAGCTGCGCCCGGACGTGGTGTTCATCTGCTCGCCGAACAATCCGACCGGCACCGCCGTCGAGGCCGACACGGTGCTCGCGCTGTACGAGGCCGCGCAGGCCGCCAAGCCGAGCATGGTGGTGGTGGACGAGGCGTACGTCGAGTTCTCGCACCGCGCCTCGCTGCTGCCGCTGCTGGCCGGCCGCCCCAATCTGGTGGTCTCGCGCACCATGTCGAAGGCGTTCGGCGCGGCCGGGCTGCGGCTCGGCTACCTGGCCGCCGATCCGGCCGTGGTGGACGCGGTGCAGCTGGTCCGGCTGCCGTACCACCTGTCGGCGGTCACCCAGGCGACGGCGCTGGCCTGCCTGGAGCACACCGACACGCTGCTCGGCTACGTCGCGCAGCTGAAGTCCGAGCGTGACCGGCTGGTGGTCGCGCTGCGCGAGCTCGGCCTCGAAGTGACCGACTCGGACGCCAACTTCATCCAGTTCGGCCGCTTCGCCGACACCCACGCGGTGTGGCAGGCGATCCTCGACCAGGGCGTGCTGGTCCGCGACAACGGCGTGCCCGGCTGGCTGCGCGTCACCGCCGGAACGCCCGCCGAGAACGACGCCTTCCTCGGCGCCGTCGCCAATGTGATCAAGGAGCTGTAACCCCGCAATGTCCCGTATCGGCCGCGTCGAACGCACCACCAAGGAGACTTCCGTCCTGGTCGAGATCGACCTCGACGGAACCGGCAGGACGGACGTCTCCACGGGCGTCGGGTTCTACGACCACATGCTCGACCAGCTCGGCCGCCACGGCCTCTTCGACCTCACCGTGAAGACCGACGGCGACCTGCACATCGACACCCACCACACCATCGAGGACACCGCGCTCGCCCTCGGCGCCGCCTTCCGGCAGGCGCTCGGCGACAAGGTCGGCATCTACCGGTTCGGTAACTGCACCGTCCCGCTGGACGAGTCGCTGGCGCAGGTCACCGTCGACCTGTCGGGCCGCCCGTACCTGGTGCACACCGAGCCCGAGGGCATGGCCCCGATGATCGGCTCGTACGACACCACGATGACCCGGCACATCTTGGAGTCCTTCGTCGCACAGGCCCAGATCGCCCTGCACGTGCACGTGCCGTACGGCCGCAACGCGCACCACATCGTGGAGTGCCAGTTCAAGGCGCTCGCCCGGGCGCTGCGCTACGCCTCCGAGCGGGACCCGCGCGCCGAAGGCATCCTCCCATCCACGAAGGGTGCCCTCTGATGGCATCGGTAATGATCTTCCTCGGCCTCTTCTTCGCCGCCGGCGTCTACTCGTTCTGGAAGCAGGACAAGCCGAAGAGCGTGATCGTCGTCCTCGGCTTCGCCTCGGCCATGCTGCTGGCCGCCGGCATCCTGCGCTACTAGGAGTTTCGCGACATGAGCAAGAACGTGGTGGTGCTGGACTACGGCTCCGGCAACCTGCGCTCCGCCCAGCGCGCCGTCGAACGGACCGGCGCCAACGTCACCGTCACCTCCAACTTCCAGCAGGCGCTGGACGCGGACGGCCTGCTGGTGCCCGGCGTCGGAGCCTTCGAGGCGTGCATGCGCGGCCTGAAGGCGGTGCGCGGCGAGCAGATCATCGGCCGCCGGCTGGCCGGTGGCCGCCCGGTGCTGGGGATCTGCGTCGGCATGCAGATCCTGTTCGAGAAGGGTGTCGAGCACGGCATCGAGACCGAGGGCTGCGACGAGTGGCCCGGCGTGGTCGAGCCGCTGGACGCGCCGGTCGTCCCGCACATGGGCTGGAACACCGTCGACGCCGCCGCGGACAGCCGGATGTTCGCCGGGATGGACGCCGACACCCGGTTCTACTTCGTGCACTCCTACGGCGTGCGGCACTGGCTGCTGGAGACCCACTCCGAGAAGATCCGCGCCCCCAAGGTGACCTGGGCCACCCACGGGCAGCCGTTCGTCGCCGCGGTGGAGAACGGCCCGCTATGGGCCACCCAGTTCCACCCCGAGAAGTCCGGCGACGCCGGCGCCGCCCTGCTGACCAACTGGGTCGACACCCTCTGACGCCCTCCGACTTGGGAGACCAACGGATCATGACCAACCGCCTCGAACTGCTGCCCGCCGTCGACGTCCGCGACGGGCAGGCCGTCCGCCTGGTCAAGGGCGCCTCCGGCACCGAGACCTCCTTCGGCGAGCCGCTCGCCGCCGCCCTGGCCTGGCAGAACGCCGGCGCCGAGTGGCTGCACCTGGTCGACCTGGACGCCGCGTTCGGCACCGGCAGCAACCGCGACCTGCTCCGCGAGGTCACCGGCCGGCTCGACATCAAGGTCGAGCTGTCCGGCGGCATCCGCGACGACGAGTCGCTGGCCGCCGCGCTCGCCACCGGTTGCACCCGGGTCAACCTCGGCACCGCCGCCCTGGAGAGCCCCGAGTGGGTCGCCAAGGTGATCGCCGAGCACGGCGACAAGATCGCCGTCGGCCTCGACGTGGTCGGCACCACCCTGCGCGGCCGCGGCTGGACCCGCGACGGCGGCCAGCTGTTCGACGTCCTGGCCCGCCTGGACTCCGAGGGCTGCGCCCGCTACGTGGTCACCGACGTCAACCGCGACGGCACCCTGACCGGCCCCAACCTCCAGCTGCTGCGCGACGTCTGCGCCGCCACCGACCGCCCCGTGGTCGCCTCCGGCGGCGTGTCGTCGCTGGACGACCTGCGCGCGATCGCCACCCTGGTGCCGGAGGGCGTCGAGGGCTCGATCGTCGGCAAGGCCCTCTACGAGCAGAAGTTCACCCTCGAAGAGGCCCTGGAGGCTGTGTCCCGATGACCGACGAAACCCCGGCCGCCGACGCCCCCCAGTCCGAAGCGTCCTCCCGGGAGGACGCGTACGGACACTCCCGGGCAGTGGTGGCCGGGGACTTCGTCCTGGTCGCGGGCTGCACCGCCTTCGACGACAAGGTCGCCATGGTCGAGGGCGACCCGTACGAGCAGACGATCGCCGCCTTCAAGGTGGCCTTCGAGGCGCTCGACCGCTACGGACTCACCGCCGCCGACGTGGTCCGCACCCGGATGTACCTCACCCACGTCCGGGACTGCGACGAGGTCGGCCGCGCCCACAAGGAACTCTTCGACCAGGTCCGGCCGGTCACCACGATGGTGGTCGTGCAGGGCCTGACCGACTCCCGGATGATGGTCGAGGTCGAGCTGGAGGCCCACCGCCCCGGCCTGGCCCGCACTTTGGAAGGCAAGCAGCCGTGACACTCGCAGTACGCGTGATCCCCTGTCTGGACGTGGACGCCGGACGCGTCGTCAAGGGCGTCAACTTCCAGAACCTGCGCGACGCCGGCGACCCGGTCGAACTCGCCAAGCTCTACGACGCCCAGGGCGCCGACGAGTTGACCTTCCTCGACATCACCGCCTCGTCCGGCTCCCGGGAGACCACCTACGACGTGGTCCGCCGCACCGCCGAGCAGGTGTTCATCCCGCTCACCGTCGGCGGCGGCGTGCGCACCACCGAGGACGTCGACAAGCTGCTGCGGGCCGGCGCCGACAAGGTCGGCGTCAACACCGCGGCGATCGCCCGCCCCGAACTGATCCGCGAGATCGCCCGGCGCTTCGGCCGCCAGGTGCTGGTCCTGTCGGTCGACGCCCGGCGCTGCCCCGAGGGCACCCAGACCGCCTCCGGCTTCGAGGTCACCACCCACGGCGGCCGCCAGGGCACCGGCCTGGACGCCGTCGAATGGGCGGTGCGGGCCGCCGAACTCGGCGCCGGCGAGATCCTGCTGAACTCGATGGACGCCGACGGCACCAAGGACGGCTACGACCTGGAGATGATCGGCGCCGTCCGAAAGGCCGTCTCGCTGCCCGTCATCGCCTCCGGCGGGGCCGGCAAGCTCGCCGACTTCGCACCCGCCGTCGACGCCGGCGCCGACGCCGTGCTCGCCGCCAGCGTCTTCCACTTCGGCGACCTGACGATCGGCCAGGTCAAGGACGAACTCCGGACCACCGGCCACCCCGTCCGCTGACGCAGCGACGCCCCCGCCGGCCCGGTGGGGGCGTCGAACGGTTCGTCAGCTCTCCGGCAGCGGCAGCGCCTCGGCCAGCTCGGCGACCGCCTCCGGCTCGCCCTGCACCGTCACCGCCGTCTTCGCGCCGCGTCCGAACAGGAACAGCACCAGCTCGCCCGGCTCCCCGGTCACCGTCACCAGGGACCGCGCCCCGCGACGGATCGTCACCTCCCGGCCGTCCGGCCGCGCCAGCCGCAGCGAGACCGCCGGGCGCGATTCGCCCAGCCGGGCCGCCATCGGGACCCGCCGCCACAGCGCCTCCGCCAGTTCGGCCGACACCGGCTCCGGTTCGAACGGGACCGCCCGGCGGACGTCCTCCGCGTGCACGAAGTACTCCAGCAGGTTCGCCGCCTCGTCCACCCCCGGCAGGTTGAACGGCGAGAACGCCGGCGGCCCCGAGCGGAAAGACTTCACCAACTGCTCGTACGGGCGCCTCGCCGCGCGGTCCTGCACCCGCCGAGTCCACCTCGCCAGCGCGTGCACCTTGATCCCGGCCGCCGCGTCCGGCCGGCCCTCCCGCACCACCAGATGGGCCACCAGATCCCTGGTCAGCCACCCCCCGCACAAGGTCGGCCCGTCCGGGCCGGCCGCCGACAACAATCCGGTAAGACGGGCACGCTCGGCCCGTGCAAGGCTCGACATGCCGCACAGCCTACGCAGCAGGTCGGGCCTTGAACGTTGGCGCGCACGTGATCCTGCACGCACCTGACGGGTGGGGTCAGGCCTTGAAGGTCAGGGCGCAGGTGATGCCGCGGAACCCCTGCTGGTAGAACTCCAGCGGCAGCCCGACCGAGGTGGCGTGGCGCGGGCCGTCGGCGGTGCGCTGGAGGGCCTGCGTCGTCGGGGCCTTGCACAGCTCGGTCAGGGTGCGGAAGATCGCCGGGAGGTCGGCCAGACCGTCCGGCAGGTCCGCGTTGGCGATCGCCTCGGCGTCGTGCGGCTGGTCGCAGGGGACGGCGATGGGCTGCTGCACCTTGCTGAGCCGCGGGACCTGGAAACACGTGCCCGGGGTGAAGTACGGGTACGGAATTTCCTTGGTCGGACTCGGTGAAGGTGCCGGGGAGGAACTGGGTGGAGGCGGTGGAGCGGCGGCCGGCCGGTGCGGCTCGGGCCACAGCAGGACGGCGGCCAGGGCCGCCAGAAGGACCGCCACTACCGCAGTCAGGACCGTCTTCTGTCGCCCACTCATGCCAACCCCCTGGTTCCACCGCCATTGTGATGGTTCGGCGATGGGCGCGGCAGTGCTTTTCGGACATCTGTTTGCGAAGCCTTTGCCTGCGAATCAGTAGGATGACCGGCCAGTTGAAAGGTCGCCGAGGGAGGGCAACTGTCATGGGGGACGGCGGATTTCGGGTCGAACCGGGCGCACTCGATCGATATGCGTCACTGCTTGCCGAGCAGTCCGAACTGCTGAGCAGGATCGCGTCGGCCACCGCCGCGATCACCATCTCGTCCAACGCCTTCGGGCACCTGCCGAACGCCCAGCACCTGGCTTCGGCGTACCAGGAGCACGCGAACGCCAACAAGGAGAACGTCGGCGTGCTCGGCAACGCCGTCAACAACACCTCCGAGGGGCTGGCGGGCGTCTCGCAGAACTACATGGACCACGAGGACCACGTGGTGCGCACGATGGGCGGTGGCCTGTAATGGCGGGCCGTTCCTCCAACAACAACAGGGTCTCGACCCCCGCCCCGTCGCGCCGGATCACGCCGCCCCCGCCGCCCCCGCCGCGCCCGGCCCCGCAGCCGTCGCGCCCGGTGACGGATCCGCGGACGTTGGGACGCACCCCACAGCAACAGGCGCCGCAGCCGCGTGTTCCGCAGCAGCCGCAGATGCCGCACCCGCAGCAGCCTCCGCAGGTGCAGCACCCGCAGCAGCCTCCGCAGGCGCAGCACCCGCAACAGCCTCCGCAGGCGCCGAATCACCCGACGGGCGGCGATGACGGTGGCGCCGACGGGGTCGGGGCGGTCGATCCGCGGGACGGCTGGTTCAAGGGCAAGCTGAAGGGCTCGGCCTCGACCATCCTCGACGGCCTGACCCAGCGCGGTACCGAGTGGGCCGGCGACCAGATCTTCGGCCCGAAGGACCCGCCGGCCGCCGAGCCGGGCGCCGGCGAGGGTGGCGGCGAGGGCGGCGGGGGTGCCTCCGGTGGGCCGGTCGGGCGGCCGGCGCCGGGTGATGGCTGGGAGGACCTCATTCCGCGCGGCCCCGGGCGGGACCCGGGCTACGACCCGGACCCGGGTTTCCACTTCGACCCGGGCCGCGGTGCCGGGGGTGGCGGCGGTATGTGGAGCGGCCCCTACCCCGTCGATCCGGGCAGCATGCCGGGCGGCCTGGGCGGAATGCTCGGTGCCAGTGACGCCTACGCCTGGGCGCACGCCCGGGTCGAGCAGGCGATGGCGCACCTGCCCCCGGCCCAGCACCCCGACCGCAACGGCCTGGGCGGCATGCTCGACGAGGCGGTCGAGTGGGCGCTGGAGCAGTCCGGCCTGATCGAGATGCTGGAGAAGGTCACCGGCAACCTCGCGGAGCTGAACGCGGCCGCCGAGGAGTGGCAGGCGCAAGCGCACGCCGTGCAGTCGGTCGCGACCGAACTGCGGGGCGGCGCGGTGCCGCTCTCCGAGGCGTGGGCGGGCGGCGCCAGCGACGCGTTCGGCGGTCACATGGGCGAGGTCGCGGACGCGCTCGACCAGACCGCGCAGGGCATGCTGGAGACCGCGCAGATCATCAACTCGGCGGCGCAGGAGTGCGCGATGGCCGAGGGCATGGTGATCGAGATCATCAGCGAGGCGATCGAGGCGCTGATCGTGTCGCTGGCCGCCGAGGCGGTGATCGCGGTGTTCACCATGGGCATCGGCCTGATCGCGGACGCGCTGATCACCGAGGCGGAGATCGCCGTCTTCGTGGCCCGGGTGGGCCGGGTCTCGACCCAGCTGGCGCAGAAGCTGGAGGCGCTGCTGAAGGCGCTGAAGGAGATGGGCCAGGCGGTGAAGGCGGTTCGCAACCTGAGCAGCGTCAGCCGGGCGCTGAAGCAGGTCAAGAACGTGAAGACCGCGGTCCAGGGCATGCGGGAGCTGGAGCAGGGCGAGGGGATGATCGCCAAGGCCGCCCAGCAGCTTGACGGTGAGGCCAGCAAGTGGGCCAACAATCAGTTCCGAGACCTGCTCGGCATCGAGGACGACGACCCGGTGCAGCGCGGCGACGGCACGGTCAAGGGCACTTTGAAGGCGGCCGGCCAGTCCGCGATGGCGGTCGGCAAGGAGGGCCTGAAGAGCCCCGTCAACAAGGAAGCGATCAAGCAGGAGCTCCTGCACGACGTGGGCCTGGCCAACGACCCGGCGCCGTACCGGGTGGACGAGTCGCGGATCGCGACCGCGTTCGGCTGAGAGATGACCGAGGCCCCGCCGCCGTACCCGGGTACGGCGGCGGGGCCTCGTCGTGCGGTCCGTGCGGTCAGCGCCCGGCCGTCGCCGCGCGGAACGCCTCGCGCTCGGCCTCGTCCTCGAAGTCCAGGGCGATCCAGGAGCCGTCCGCGAACAGCAGGTCCTGGCGGGCGGCCCAGATGTCGTTCGGGGTGTCGGGGCGCAGCCACCAGCTGCCGAGCGGGAGTTCGTACATCGGGACGGCGCGGTAGTGCTGCTTGGCCTGCAGGAGGTCCCAGCGGCTGAGGATCAGCAGCCGGCGGTCCGTCAGCAGCACGGTGAAGTAGTCGTGGTCGGCCCGCAGCTTCTCGCCGGGCGTGGTCCGTACCGCCCGCCAGAACTGCCGGGCCGTCGAGCCCTCGTCGCCGCTCAGCGAGCCGCCGTGCATCGGCCGGCGGATCGCCCGGTAGGCGCGCCGGGTCAGCGACAGGCCGTACGGGCGCCGCAGGTGGATGTCCGGGGTGAACCAGAAGACGAACCAGCGCGGCAGGAAGTACAGCAGGAAGCCGTACCAGAGCCGCACGAAGAAGTTGTAGATCCACGCCAGCGGGGCGTGGCTCGCGGCGCGGACGGTGTCGCGGTCCCACCAGAGCGGTGCGAGGCGGTCCAGTTTCATCGCCCAGGTGCCGATCATCGGCTCGCCGGGGTAGAGGTGTTCGCCCGCCGTCCGCTGGAGCAGGTGGTGACCGAAGGCGACGGTCGGCATTGGTTGCGGCTGGTACTGACTCACCCGGCAAATCCCCCATCGTGCAGAGCGGTTCTGTTTTTCGTCGGGGGTCAAACTACCGCCCTGGCGGGGCCGCCCGGGCCGGCTGGGCCCGCCTGCGAGAATGGACTGCATGTCGATCAACCCCGCCGCCCCCGGCAGCACCGCCCTGGACCCGGCGATCGCCGCCCGCCTCAAGCGCACCCCGGACGGTCTGGTGCCCGCCGTCGCCCAGCAGTACGACACCGGCGAGGTGCTGATGCTCGGGTGGATGGACGACGAGGCGCTGCACCGCACCCTGACCACCGGCCGCTGCACGTACTGGAGCCGCAGCCGCAACGAGTACTGGGTGAAGGGCGACACCTCCGGTCACTTCCAGCACGTCAAGCACGTCGCGCTGGACTGTGACGGCGACACCCTGCTGGTCAAGGTCGACCAGGTCGGCGCGGCCTGCCACACCGGCGAGCGGACCTGTTTCGACGCCGATGTGCTGCCGCTGTCCCGCTAGCCTGTTCCCGACCACCCGCTCTCTCATCTGATCGGTGCCCCATGGAACTTGAGGCTTTCCGCGCGCTCGCCGCAGACACCCGGGTCATTCCCGTCACCCGCCGGCTCCTCGCGGACGGCCTCACCCCGATCGGCGTGTACCGCAGCCTGGCGGCCGAGCGGCCCGGCACCTTCCTGCTGGAGTCCGCCGAGCAGGGCAGCTGGACCAGGTACTCGTTCGTCGGGGTGCGCTCCGGCGCCGTTCTGACGGTCGGCCAGGACGGCGGCGCGCGCTGGCTGGGCGAACCGCCGGTCGGCATCCCGACCTCCGGCGACCCGCTGGAGGTGCTGCGTGCCACGCTGGCCGCCCTGCACACCCCCCGGCACCCGGACGACGGCCTGCCGCCGCTCACCGGCGGCCTGGTCGGCTACCTCGGCTACGACGTGGTCCGCCGCCTGGAGAACCTGCCGAACCTCACCCCGGACGACCTGCGGCTGCCCGAGCTGACCATGCTGCTGGCCACCGACCTGGCCGTGCTCGACCACGCGTCCGGCACCGTGCTGCTGATCGCCAACGCCGTCAACCACAACGACCTGGCCACCGGCGTGGACGAGGCGTACGCCGACGCGGTGGCCCGGCTGGACGCGATGGAGGCCGACCTGCGCCGCCCCGTCGACCCGGGCCTGGCGACCTGGACGCCGACCGAGGTGGACGCGCACTCGCCGTTCGGCGGCGAGCCCTACCGCAAGGCGGTGGAGGTGGTGAAGGAGCGGATCCGGGCCGGCGAGGCGTTCCAGGTGGTGCCCTCGCAGCGCTTCGAGGCCCCCTGTGAGGCGTCCGCGCTGGACGTCTACCGGGTGCTGCGCACCACCAACCCCAGCCCGTACATGTACCTGTTCCGCTTCCCCGGCCCGGACGGCGGCGCGGAGGGCGGCTTCGACGTGGTCGGCTCCAGCCCGGAGGCGCTGGTCAAGGTCGCCGAGGGCGAGGCGATGGTGCACCCGATCGCCGGGACCCGGCACCGCGGCGCCACCGCGCTGGAGGACGCCGAGCTGGCCGCCGAGCTACTGGCCGACCCGAAGGAGCGGGCCGAGCACCTGATGCTGGTCGACCTGGGCCGCAACGACCTGGGCCGGGTCTGCGCACCGGGCTCGGTCGAGGTGGTGGAGTTCATGGCGGTCGAGCGCTACAGCCACGTGATGCACATCGTCTCCACCGTCACCGGCAAGGTCGCCGAGGGCCGCAGCGCGCTCGATGTGCTCACCGCCTGCTTCCCGGCCGGCACGCTGTCCGGCGCGCCCAAGCCCCGCGCCATGCAGATCATCGAGGAGCTGGAGCCGACCCGGCGCGGCCTGTACGGCGGCTGCGTCGGCTACCTGGACTTCGCCGGGGACTCGGACACCGCGATCGCGATCCGCACCGCGGTGATCCGCGGCGGCACCGCGTACGTGCAGGCCGGGGCGGGCGTGGTCGCCGATTCCGACCCGCACGCCGAGGACACCGAGTGCCGCAACAAGGCCACCGCGGTGCTGCGGGCGGTCGCCGCCGCGAACACGCTGCGCTGACCGACCCGGCAGCGGGCCGCCGCGTGCGGTCGGGGACACTGGTCGGGTGAGTGAGACCCCCGCTGCATCCAAGTCCCGTGGCCCCCTCGCGCTGATGCTGCTGCTGACCGCGCTCGGCGCCACCCTGCTGCTGACCTCCGTCGGCCGCACCTGGGCGGAGGGGGTGGTCGCGGGCACGGACGGCGGCCGGATCGCGGTGCACGCCTCCGGCAGCACGCTGACCGGCCTGCCGACCGGCATGGCGCTGGTGGCGATGGCCGCCGCCGTCGCGGTGTTCGCGGTGCGCGGCCGGGCCCGGATGCTGGTGGGCGCGCTGACGGCACTGGCGGGCGTGGGCGCGGTCGCCGGGGCGGTGATCGGCCGCACCGACACCGCGGGCCTGCACGCCGCCGCGGCCGGGCAGCTCGGGCTGACCAGCGGCCACGCCGAGCAGATCACCCGCACCGGCTGGCCGTGGGTGGCGCTGGCGGGCGGCCTGCTGCTGGTCGTGGCGGGCGCGCTGACCGTGCGCTTCGGCCGCAACTGGCCCGCGATGGGCTCCCGTTACGAGGCCCCGACCCGCAGCCGTCCGGCCGGGAAGGCCCCGGCGGGCGCCAACAGCCCCGCTGACCTGTGGAAGGCGCTGGACCGCGGCGAGGACCCCACCGGCTGAGTGTGCTCGGCACCACGGTGGCCCCCGCTTGGGGACGCCGTGTTCGGCCCGGCACAATGGGGGTGTCAACCCGTCGAGCGCCGCCCAGGACCGCCCGAGCGGGGCCCAGGTAGAACAAGGAGCAGCATCAATGGCTTCAGCAGCGCACGGCCACACTCCCGCCGCGTGGACCGGCGTGGTCATTTCCTTCGTCGGTTTCTGCGTGGCCGGCGTGGCCATGATCATGCCGAACGTCGTGCTGACCATCGCGGGCCTCGCCGTGGTCCTGGTCGGTGGCGTCGTCGGCAAGGCGATGTCGATGGCAGGCATGGGCAAGCAGCCCAGCAAGAACTTCGCGCCGGCGCCCACCGAGGAGCGCAGCGCAGTCACCGCGGCCTGACCGCGGGACACGGTACGAACGGCGGGCCGCGCGCCCGCCGTTCGGCGTTTTCCGGCGCGTCCTCGGGGCCGGCCCGGGCACAATCGTGGCCGTGAACGCTCCCACTGCCGGCTTTGCGCCGCGCCGCCTGGTCCGCCCGCTGGCGGCGCTGGTCGCGGTGGCGATGCCCACCGCGTTCGTCGCCGCGGTCGACCCGAACACCCCCGGCCACTACCCGGTCTGCCCGGTGCTGCAGGCCACCGGCTGGTGGTGCCCCGGCTGCGGCGGGCTGCGCTGCGTGCACGCGCTGACCAGGGGCGAGCTGCTGACCGCCGCCCACGACAACCTGCTGGTGACGCTGCTGGCGCTGGCCGCGCTCGCGCTGTGGCTGCGCTGGACGGTGCGGGCGCTGCGCGGCCGCCCCGCCGGCTTCCGGCTGACCGGCCGGCAGACGGTCGTGCTGATGCTGGCGCTGGCCCTGTTCGCGGTGCTCCGCAACCTGCCGATCGGCGCCGGGCTCGCGCCCCCGGTGGTCTGAAACCCCGTTCCCGGCGGTCCCGGACCGGCCCGGAACGCGCGCCCGGCGGTCCGCCGATCGAGACGCACGCCGGTCGGATGCGGAGTGCGCCCCCCCGGGCCCGATTTCGCGGTGCTCCGCAACCTGCCGATCGGCGCCGGGCTCGCGCCCCCGGTGGTCTGAGAGCCCCGTTCCCGGCGGTCCCGGACCGGCCCGGAATGCGCGCCGGGCGGTCCGCCGATCGAGACGCACGCCGGTCGGATGCGGAGTGCGCCCCCCGGGCCCGATACCATCGAAAGGCCGGGGGTGTGCACCTGTGTCCCCGGCCACACCAGCGAAACATGATGGGGGCGCACGCGTGACTGTGCTCGACGAGATCATCGACGGGGTCCGGCAGGACCTCGCCGAGCGACAGGCCCGGACCTCCCTGGACGAGCTCAAGGAGCTCGCGGCGAAGGCACCCGCGGCGAAGGACGGCGTGGCCGCCCTGCGCGGCGACGGTGTCCGGGTGATCTGCGAGGTCAAGCGCTCCAGCCCGTCCAAGGGCGCGCTGGCGGCGATCGCCGACCCGGCCGCGCTGGCGGTCGACTACGCGGCCGGCGGGGCCGCCGCGATCAGCGTGCTCACCGAGCAGCGCCGCTTCGGCGGCTCGCTGGCCGACCTGGACGCGGTGCGTGCCGCGGTCGAGACGCCGATCCTCCGCAAGGACTTCATCGTCACCGCCTACCAGCTGTGGGAGGCCCGCGCGCACGGCGCGGACCTGGCGCTGCTGATCGTTGCCGCGCTGGAGCAGCCGGCCCTGGTCTCGCTGATCGAGCGGGCCGAGTCGATCGGGCTGACCCCGCTGGTCGAGGTGCACGACGAGGAGGAGATCGCGCGCGCGGTGGACGCCGGCGCGAAGATCATCGGCGTCAACGCCCGCAACCTGAAGACCCTCGAGGTCGACCGGAACACCTTCGGCAACGTGGTGGACGCCATCCCGGCGCACATCGTCAAGGTCGCCGAGTCCGGGGTGCGCGGCCCGCACGACCTGATCACCTACGCCAACCAGGGCGCCGACGCGGTGCTGGTCGGCGAGTCCCTGGTGACCGGCCGCGACCCGCGCACCGCGGTCGCCGACCTGGTCGCCGCCGGGGCGCACCCGGCGCTGCGCAACAACGGGCGGGGCTGACCCTCCGCCATGTCGATCGCCACCCGCCTCGCTCCCGGCTGCCGCCCGCGCGGCTGCCGCGCGCCCGCACGCCGGGCGCTGGGGCGGCGGGTGCGCTACGTGATCGGCTGCGAGCCCGGACAGGTCCCCGGACGTCGATGGCGCGGAACCTGCGGCTGAGCGGGCCTGTCCGGTCGATCTTGTCGGAAAGGCGCGCGGCGTCGGGCGCCCGGCTGGGAGTGCCGGCGAACCGTCCTCGTACTGGGTGTACTTGGATGGTTTGTCGGTGCTTCCAGGCGGGATGATCCGGCGTCGCGCGCCCGGCAAGATCGGCCGGACAGGCCCGGGCCGCCCGTTTCACCTGCACGCCGTCAACTTCCAGACAGAGGACTGTCCATGTCCGAGCTCAACGTTCCGGGTACCCAAGTCCCGGACGCTCGCGGTTACTTCGGCGCCTACGGCGGCCGCTTCATCCCGGAGGCGCTGGTCGCCGCCGTCGAGCAGGTCGCCGAGGAGTACGAGAAGGCCAAGAACGACCCGGCGTTCGCCGCCGAACTCGACGCCCTGCTGAAGGACTACACCGGCAGGCCCAGCCCGCTGACCGACGTCCACCGGTTCTCCGCCGAGGCCGGCGGGGCGCGGGTGCTGCTCAAGCGCGAGGACCTGAACCACACCGGCTCGCACAAGATCAACAACGTGCTGGGGCAGGCGCTGCTGACCCGCCGGATGGGCAAGACCCGGATCATCGCCGAGACCGGCGCCGGCCAGCACGGCGTGGCCACCGCCACCGCCTGCGCGCTGTTCGGCTTCGACTGCACCATCTACATGGGCGAGGTCGACACCCAGCGGCAGGCCCTGAACGTCGCCCGGATGCGGATGCTGGGCGCCGAGGTGATCCCGGTCAAGTCCGGCAGCCGCACCCTGAAGGACGCCATCAACGAGGCGTTCCGCGACTGGGTCGCCAACGTCGACTCCACCCACTACCTGTTCGGCACCGTCGCGGGCCCGCACCCGTTCCCGATGATGGTGCGCGACTTCCACCGCGTCATCGGCATCGAGGCCCGCCAGCAGGTGCTGGACCGCACCGGGCGGCTGCCCGACGCGGTGGTCGCCTGCGTCGGCGGCGGCTCCAACGCGATGGGCATCTTCCACGAGTTCATCCCGGACGCGGGCGTGCGCCTGATCGGCTGCGAGGCGGCCGGTGACGGCGCCGACACCCCCAAGCACGCCGCCACCCTGACCAAGGGCGACCCGGGCGTGCTGCACGGCTCGCGCACCTACGTCCTGCAGGACGAGGACGGCCAGACCATCGAGTCGCACTCGATCTCGGCCGGCCTGGACTACCCGGGCGTCGGCCCCGAGCACGCCTGGCTGAAGGACACCGGACGGGCCGAGTACCGTCCGGTCACCGACCGCGCCGCGATGGAGGCGCTGCGGCTGCTGTCCCGCACCGAGGGCATCATCCCGGCCATCGAGTCCGCGCACGCCCTGGCCGGCGCGCTCGAACTCGGCCGCGAGCTGGGCCCGGAGGCGACCATCCTGGTCTCGCTCTCCGGCCGCGGCGACAAGGACATGCACACCGCAGCCGAGTACTTCGGCCTCTACGACGACGCCGAGGGGACCAACTGACCATGGCCGACACCAAGCTCACCACCGCCCTCGCCGCCGCCAAGGCCGAGGGCCGGGCCGCCCTGATCGGCTACCTGCCGGCCGGCTTCCCGACCGTCGACGGCGGCATCGCCGCGATCAACGCGCTGATCGAGGGCGGCTGCGACGTCGTCGAGGTCGGCCTGCCGCACTCCGACCCGGTGCTGGACGGCGCGGTCATCCAGACCGCCGACGACATCGCGCTGCGCGGCGGCGTCAAGATCAAGGACGTGCTGCGCACCGTCGCCGAGGTCTCCGCCGCCCACCCGGCCGTGCCGGTGCTGGTGATGACCTACTGGAACCCGGTGGACCGCTACGGCGTCGCCCGGTTCGCCGCCGACCTGGCCGCGGCCGGGGGAGCGGGCTGCATCCTGCCCGACCTGCCGGTCGAGGAGTCGGTGGAGTGGCGCAAGGCCGCCGCGGAGCACGGTCTGGACACCGTGTTCGTGGTCGCCCCGTCCTCCAAGGACGCTCGCCTGGCCGAGGTCACCGCGGCCGGCTCCGGCTTCGTCTACGCCGCCGCCGTGATGGGTGTCACCGGCACCCGGGCCGCGGTCGGCAACCTGGCCGAGGACCTGGTGGCCCGCACCCGCGCCACCACCGCGCTGCCGGTCTGCGTCGGCCTGGGCGTCTCCAACGCCGATCAGGCCGCCGAGGTCGCGGCCTTCGCGGACGGCGTGATCGTCGGCTCGGCGTTCGTGCAGCGCCTGCTGGACGCCGCCGAGCCGGCGGCCGGCCTGGCCGCCGTCCGGGCGCTGGCCGCCGACCTGGCGTCGGGCGTGCGCCGCAACTAGCGCTCGAGGCCGAGAGCCGTCCGGGGAGCATCCCCGGGCGGCTCTTCGCCGTTCTCGGGCCGCCACCTGATCGGGTGAACTGCCCGGGCCGCGCGGTGATCTTGTCGAGGTTCAGGCCGTTGAACCCGTCGACGGCCGGTCGGCGAAAGGGCGTGCGGATGGCGCGGGTGCACAAGGCGGTCCTGCTGCGGGCGCTGGCGGCCGGCCTGGCGCTGGCCGCCGCGCTGGCCGGAACCGGCGGCGTGGAACGGGAGTTGGCGCGCCGGGGTGCGGAGCGGGCGGTGGTGTGCCAGCAGGCGGGGGCGGAGTGCGGGCCGGCGGGGCGATGATCCGAATAATCGGGCGTATGACCGCATAGCGTCACTCATCCGGCGTAACCGGCGAATGTGGAGGAACCGCACCCCATCCCCTACGGTTCATCAGGCAGGAAACGGTGGAGCGTGCCCGAGGGGGAACTGATGGCCAGTCAGCAGGCCGAACACGGCCGGGTGAGCGGGTTTCGCCGGGTGGTGGACGGTTCGGCGGCGGAGTGGTTCGGGCTGGTGGTGCGGCTGGGCCTGGCCGTGGTGTGGGGCTGGGCCGGACTGGCGAAGGTCTCCGACCCGGCGGAGGCGGCGCAGGCCGTACGGGCCTACCAGATCCTGCCGGAGTCACTGGTGAAGCCGGTCGGCTGGGGGCTGCCGTTCCTGGAACTGGCGCTGGCGGTGCTGCTGGTGCTCGGCCTCGGCACCCGGGTCGTCGCGGTGATCTCCGCGACGCTGCTGGTGCTGTTCATCGCCGGCATCTCCTCCGTCTGGGCGCGCGGCATCTCGATCGACTGTGGCTGCTTCGGCGGCGGCGGCGCGGTGAGCGAGTCGCAGACCAAGTACATCCAGGAGATCCTCCGCGACACCGGTTTCCTGCTGATGTCGGCCTGGCTGATCTTCCGCCCCCGCACCAAGCTCTCGGCGGACGCCTGGCTGGCCGCCTGACCGTACCCCGTCCCGCAGCACTCATCCGAAGAGAACCGATCCCTGGACCATGGCAGAGCACCTCATGAGCGAGAAGAACGAAGAAGGCAAGCGCAGCGCCCGTGAGCGGATGCTGGAGGAACGGGTCGAACAGGAGGCCCGGGCGAAGCGGAAGAAGAAGCTGATCGTCGGCGGCGCGGTGATCGCCGTGATCGCCGCCGCCGTGGTGGTCGGCGTGGTGGTGCAGAACAACCGCTCCAAGCCGGAGACGCCGACCGCCGCCCCCGCGGGCACCATCGGCGACAAGAACCTGATCATCCCGGTCGGGTCCGCCAACGCCCCGTCCACCCTCACCGTCTACGAGGACCCGCGCTGCCCGGCCTGCGGCGGCTTCGAGCGCGCCTTCTCGCCGACCATCGACCAGTTGGAAGACGCCGGCAAGATCTTCGTCAACTACCACATCGTCTCGTTCATCGACCGCTCGCTGGGCGGCAACGGCTCCAAGTACGGCGCCAACGCGCTGGGCTGCGCGCAGAACGCCGGGCACTTCCGGGACTACCACGACGTGCTCTACCGCAACCAGCCCGGCGAGACCGAGGACACCTTCGGCAGCAAGCAGACCCTGATCGACCTGGGCAAGCAGGTGCCGGGCCTGGACAACGCCGAGTTCCAGTCCTGCGTCAACACCAACAAGTTCGGCGGCTGGGTCTCCGCCGTGCAGCAGGACTTCGACAAGTCCAGCTTCAAGTCGACGCCCACGGTGCTGCTCAACGGCGAACCGATCTACCCGAAGAAGGGCGACGAGCAGATCAGCACCGACAACCTGGTGAAGTGGGTGGACCAGGCCAACCAGGGCAAGCAGTTGGGCACCCCCGGCTCGCACGGGCAGAGCCCCGCGCCGACCTCGACCGCCGGCGAGTCCAACAACACGCCCTCGCCCTGATCGCTCGGAGGCCCGACCGGGAGGCTTGACGTTTCCGTGACCCGTTCCGGTGCCGATGCGGCGGGCGGGACACGGTAGCGTCGAGGGTGTCATGGATCTCGCATACATTCCGAGCCCGTCGCGGGGCGTCCTCTACCTAGGACCCATCCCGCTGCGCGCCTACGCGTTCTGCATCATCATCGGTGTCGTCGTGGCCGTGTGGCTCGGCAGCAGGCGCTGGGTCGCCCGCGGCGGCGGCAAGCACACGGTCGGCGACATCGCCGTCTGGGCGGTGCCGTTCGGCCTGGTCGGCGGTCGGCTGTACCACGTCATCACCGACAACCAGCTGTACTTCGGTGAGGGAAAGCACCCGATCGACGCGCTGAAGATCTGGCAGGGCGGCCTCGGCATCTGGGGTGCCGTCGCGCTCGGCGCGGTCGGCGCCTGGATCGGCGCCCGCCGCCGCGGCGTCCCGCTGCCCGCCTGGGCCGACGCGGTCGCCCCCGGCCTCGCGCTCGCCCAGGCCATCGGCCGCTGGGGCAACTGGTTCAACCAGGAGCTGTACGGCAAGCCCACCACGCTGCCCTGGGGCCTGGAGATCGACAAGACCCTGCCGAACGGCGAGGTCGTCACGGGCACCTACCACCCGACCTTCCTGTACGAGTCGCTCTGGTGCGTGCTGGTCGCGGTGCTGGTGATCTGGGCCGACAAGCGCTTCACCCTCGGCCACGGCCGAGCCTTCGCGCTGTACGTCGCGCTCTACACGCCGGGCCGGTTCTGGACCGAGTGGCTGCGGATCGACGAGGCGCACCGCTTCTTCGGCCTGCGGCTGA
Source organism: Kitasatospora sp. NPDC004615 (assembly GCF_042873545.1). NCBI lineage: Bacteria > Bacillati > Actinomycetota > Actinomycetes > Kitasatosporales > Streptomycetaceae > Kitasatospora > Kitasatospora sp. NPDC004615. The sequence continues at coordinate 366,452 of NZ_JBIALQ010000008.1, read as the reverse complement.
ACGACTGGACGGCGATCGCCCTCTTCATCGGCGCGGTGGTCTACCTGGTGGTCTCCGCGCGGCTGCGGCCCGGCCGCGAGGACCCGGACGAGATCGACCCGGCTGCCACCCTGGAGCGCGCCGAGGCGGCGGCCCGGGAGGCCGGGGCGGAGCCGGTCGCGGACGCGGCGCCCGGCAAGGGCGAGGGCGAGGGTGGTCCGAAGGACGGCGACGGAACTGCCGCGGACGCCGCGGACTCCGAGGATTCCGGGGACGACAAGGGCGTCAAGAGCGCCAAGGATTCCGAAAAGTCTTCCTGAGTACGTGAGTTGACCCCGTTGGGGCCGCCCCTGCCGCAGTCGGCGGAGGCGGCCCCAACTGCCTTTGGGCAGGCTTACTTTGCTGGAAAGTCGCAGGTCAAACGGCTAGTTTCGAGGGGCACCAGCAGCCCTGGCCGGAACATGCGCCCCGGGGGGCCTTCGCCGTGCCCGGAAGGGGAGCCGCAAGCATGAGCACCATCACTGCCGACCAGCACATCGACAGCCCGCAGCCCCGGATTCCCGCCGACGGCCACCACCGGGACGTCAACGGCGGCTGGCTGCGGCCGGCCGTGTTCGGCGCGGTGGACGGCCTGGTGTCGAACTTCGCGCTGATGACCGGCGTGGTCGGCGGGGCCGCCGAACCGAGCACCGTGGTGCTGACTGGACTGGCCGGCCTGGCGGCCGGCGCGTTCTCGATGGCCGTCGGCGAGTACACCTCGGTGGCCTCCCAGCGCGAGCTGGTGGAGGCCGAGCTGGAGGCCGAGCGGATCGAGCTGAAGCGCAACCCGCAGGGCGAGCTGGCCGAGCTGGCCCAGCTGTACGTGGCCAAGGGCGTCGACCCGGAGCTGGCCATGGAGGTCGCCCGCCAGCTGTCCGCCGACCCGGACACCCTGCTCGCCGTGCACGCCCGCGAGGAACTCGGGGTGGACCCGGAGGACCTGCCCTCGCCGCTGGTCGCCGCCGGATCCTCGTTCGCCTGCTTCGCGCTCGGCGCGCTGCTCCCCGTGCTGCCCTACCTGCTGGGCGCCACCGCGCTGTGGCCGGCCGCGCTGCTGGCGATGCTCGGCCTGTTCGTCTGCGGTGCGGCGGTGGCCCGGGTGACCGCCCGCACCTGGTGGTTCAGCGGCCTGCGCCAGCTGGCGCTGGGTGGCGCGGCGGCGGTCGTCACCTTCCTGCTGGGCCGGCTGATCGGCGGGGCGATCGGCTGACCGGGCCTTCGGACGGGCCTGTACGAACACCCAGACCTCTGCATGTTTATGCAGAGGTCTGGGTGATGTTGCACACATGGGCACGGGCTGCCCCCTTGCCCTAGTCTCAACATCCGGTCGCCGACCCGCACAATCCCAACCGTGGTCGGCATCCCGCTCGCGGAATCCCAGGTCAACCTCTGGCAAAGGTCCTTCCGGGGCGTTTCGCCCCTGTTTCGACCCTCTCGACCCCGGGCACACTGGTCGGGACGCGCGACGCTGCGCCTACCCTCCAGCCGCCCCGTGACCTGGGGTCGCGTCCGCGATACGGACGCAGAATTCCACTTCCCGGGACACCCGGCATCATGTAACCTGCACCGACCAAATCGCATCAGGGCCAACGTCGTCCCTTTGCATCAAGCAACTGATCACGACGACGGGAGAGCCGATGCTGTCTGCATCCATGCACTCCGGCCACGAGGACGCCCGGGCCACCGGCCCCTACGCCCTCGTTCCGGACGCGCGTCCCCAGGCCCAGGGTCTGTACGACCCGCGCAACGAGCACGACGCCTGCGGCGTCGGCTTCGTGGCCACGCTGACCGGTGTCGCCGACCACCGGATCGTCGAGCAGGCACTGACCGTGCTGCGCAACCTGGAGCACCGCGGCGCCACCGGCGCCGAGCCCGACTCCGGTGACGGCGCGGGCATCCTGACCCAGATCCCCGACGCCTTCCTGCGCGCCAACGTCGACTTCGAACTCCCCGCCGCCGGCTCCTACGCGGTCGGCATCGCCTTCCTGCCGCAGGACGACGAGGCGACCGACGCCGCCGTCGCCCGGATCGGCGCGATCGCCGCCGAGGAGGGCCTGACCGTCCTCGGCTGGCGCGAGGTCCCGACCGCCCCCGAGCTGCTGGGCTCCACCGCCCGCTCCGTCATGCCGCGCTTCCGGCAGTTGTTCCTGTCGCACGGCGAGCGCGCGGGCATCGAGCTGGACCGGGTCGCGTTCGTGGTGCGCAAGCGCTCCGAGCGGGAGGCCGGGGTGTACTTCCCGTCGCTGTCCGCGCGGACCCTGGTCTACAAGGGCATGCTGACCACCGGGCAGCTGGAGCCGTTCTTCCCCGACCTGTCGGACCGGCTGTACGCCTCCGCGATCGGCCTGGTGCACTCGCGGTTCTCCACCAACACCTTCCCGAGCTGGCCGCTCGCCCACCCGTACCGCTTCGTCGCGCACAACGGCGAGATCAACACGGTCAAGGGCAACCGCAACTGGATGACCGCCCGGGAGTCCCAGCTCGCCACCGACCTGATCCCCGGCGACCTGGGCCGGATCTTCCCGGTCTGCACCCCGGAGCACTCCGACTCGGCGTCCTTCGACGAGGTGCTGGAGCTGCTCCACCTCGGCGGCCGCTCGCTGCCGCACGCGGTGCTGATGATGATCCCGGAGGCGTGGGAGAACCACGCCACCATGGACCCGGCCCGCCGCGCGTTCTACCAGTACCACTCCAACCTGATGGAGCCCTGGGACGGCCCGGCCTGCGTCACCTTCACCGACGGCACCCGGATCGGCGCCGTCCTCGACCGCAACGGCCTGCGCCCGGCCCGGTACTGGATCACCGAGGACGGGCTGGTCGTGCTCTCCTCCGAGGTCGGCGTGCTCGACATCGAGCAGGACAGGGTCGTCAAGAAGGGCCGCCTGCAGCCCGGCCGGATGTTCCTGATCGACACCGCCGAGCACCGGATCGTCGAGGACGAGGAGATCAAGTCCGCCCTCGCCGCCGAGAACCCGTACGAGGAGTGGGTCGCCGCCGGGCAGATCCAGCTCGCCAAGCTCCCCGAGCGCGAGCACATCGCCCACACCCACGCCTCGGTGACCCGCCGGCAGCAGACCTTCGGCTACACCGAGGAGGAGCTGCGGGTCATCCTCGCGCCGATGGCCAAGACCGGCGCCGAGGCGCTCGGCTCGATGGGCACCGACTCGCCGATCGCCGCGCTCAGCGAGAAGCCGCGCCTGCTGTTCGACTACTTCACCCAGCTGTTCGCCCAGGTCACCAACCCGCCGCTGGACGCCATCCGCGAAGAGCTGGTCACCTCGCTGCACAGCAACCTCGGCCCCGAGGGCAACCTGCTGGACGCCACCCCGGCGCACTGCCGCTCGGTCGGCATCACCTTCCCGGTGATCGACAACGACGAGCTGGCCAAGCTGATCCACATCAACGCGGACGGCGACCAGCCCGGCCTGAAGGCCGTCACCCTCTCCGGCCTGTACAAGGTCGCGACGGGTGGCCAGGGCCTGGCCGCCCGGCTCGCCGAGATCGCCGCCGAGGCCGACGCGGCGATCGCCGAGGGGGCCCGGATCATCGTGCTCTCCGACCGGCACTCGGACGCCGAGCACGCCCCGATCCCGTCGCTGCTGCTCACCTCGGCGATCCACCACCACCTGATCCGCACCAAGCAGCGCACCCAGGTGTCGCTGCTGGTCGAGGCCGGTGACGTCCGCGAGGTGCACCACGTCGCGCTGCTGATCGGCTACGGCGCCGGCGCGGTCAACCCGTACCTGGCGATGGAGTCCGTCGAGGACCTGGTGTCCCAGGGCGTGTTCGTCAAGGGCGAGCCCGAGAAGGCGATCAAGAACCTGATCAAGGCGCTCGGCAAGGGCGTGCTGAAGGTGATGTCCAAGATGGGCATCTCCACCGTCGCCTCCTACCGCGGCGCGCAGGTCTTCGAGGCCATCGGCCTGTCCCAGGAACTGGTGAACGCCTACTTCGCGGGCACCACCACCAAGCTCGGCGGCATCGGCCTGGACGAGATCGCCAAGGAGACCGCCGCCCGGCACGCCAAGGCGTACCCGGCGTCCGGCATCTCCGCCGCGCACCGCGCGCTGGAGATCGGCGGCGAGTACCAGTGGCGCCGCGAGGGCGAGCCGCACCTGTTCGACCCGGAGACGGTGTTCCGGCTCCAGCACTCCACCCGCACCAAGCGCTACGACGTCTTCAAGCAGTACACGGACCGGGTGAACGCCCAGTCCGAGCGGCTGATGACGCTGCGCGGCCTGTTCCAGCTGGACGGGCTCGGCCGCACCCCGATCTCCGTCGACGAGGTCGAGCCGGTCTCCGAGATCGTCAAGCGGTTCTCCACCGGCGCGATGTCGTACGGCTCCATCTCGATGGAGGCGCACGAGACGCTCGCGATCGCGATGAACCGGCTCGGCGGCAAGTCCAACACCGGTGAGGGCGGCGAGGACCCGGAGCGCCTGCACGACCCCGAGCGCCGCTCGGCGATCAAGCAGGTCGCGTCCGGCCGGTTCGGCGTCACCTCCGAGTACCTGGTCAACGCCGACGACATCCAGATCAAGATGGCCCAGGGCGCCAAGCCCGGCGAGGGCGGCCAGCTGCCCGGCCACAAGGTCTACCCGTGGGTGGCGAAGACCCGGCACTCCACCCCGGGCGTCGGCCTGATCTCCCCGCCGCCGCACCACGACATCTACTCGATCGAGGACCTGGCTCAGCTGATCCACGACCTCAAGAACGCCAACCCGGACGCCCGCATCCACGTGAAGCTGGTGTCGGAGGTCGGCGTCGGTACGGTCGCCGCGGGTGTGTCCAAGGCGCACGCGGACGTGGTGCTGATCTCCGGTCACGACGGCGGCACCGGCGCGTCTCCCCTCACGAGCCTCAAGCACGCCGGCGGCCCCTGGGAGCTCGGCCTCGCCGAGACCCAGCAGACCCTGCTGCTCAACGGCCTGCGCGACCGCATCGTCGTGCAGACCGACGGCCAGCTGAAGACCGGCCGCGACGTGGTCATCGCCGCCCTGCTCGGCGCCGAGGAGTTCGGCTTCGCGACCGCCCCGCTGGTGGTCTCCGGCTGCATCATGATGCGGGTCTGCCACCTCGACACCTGCCCGGTCGGCGTCGCCACCCAGAACCCGGTGCTGCGCGAGCGGTTCACCGGCAAGCCCGAATTCGTGGTCAACTTCTTCGAGTTCATCGCCGAAGAGGTCCGCGAGCTGCTCGCCGAACTGGGCTTCCGCTCGATCGAGGAGGCCGTCGGCCACGCCGAGCACATCGACGCCCGGGCCGCGATCGACCACTGGAAGGCCGCCGGGCTCGACCTGGCCCCGCTGTTCCACGTCCCCGAGCTGCCCGAGGGTGCCGCGCTGCACCGCACCACCGAGCAGGACCACGCGCTGGACAAGGCGCTCGACAACCAGCTGATCGAACTCGCCGAGGACGCCCTGGAGCGCGGCGACGCCGTCCGCATCCAGCTGCCGATCCGCAACGTCAACCGGACCGTCGGCACCATGCTCGGCCACCGGGTCACCAAGAAGCACCGCGGCGAGGGCCTGCCCGAGGGCACCATCGACGTCACCTTCACCGGCTCGGCCGGCCAGTCGTTCGGTGCGTTCGTCCCGCGCGGCGTGACGCTGCGACTCGAGGGGGACGCCAACGACTACGTCGGCAAGGGCCTGTCCGGCGGCGTGATCGTGATCCGCCCGGCCCGTGACGCCGCCGCGATCGGCGCCGACGCGCAGCACCACGTGATCGCCGGCAACACCATCGGCTACGGCGCCACCGCCGGCCGGATCCACCTGCGCGGCAAGGCCGGTGAGCGTTTTGCCGTCCGCAACTCCGGTGCCACCCTGGTGGTGGAGGGCGTGGGCGACCACGGCCTCGAGTACATGACCGGCGGCCGGGTCGTCATCCTCGGCGAGACCGGCCGCAACCTGGCGGCGGGCATGTCCGGCGGCATCGCCTACGTGCTGGACCTGCGCCCCGCCAACGTCAACAGCGGCATGGTGGGCATCGAGGCCCCCAACGCCGCCGACCGCGAATGGCTGCGCGAGACCGTGCAGCAGCACTACGAGGAGACCGGCTCCACCGTCGCCGCCGAACTCCTCGCCGACTGGGGCAGCGGAGTCTCCCGCTTCTCCACGATCATGCCGACCGACTACAAGGCAGTGCTCGCCGCCAAGGACGCCGCTGAGCGCGATGGCCTCTCCGAGGCCGACACCACCGCGAAGATGATGGAGGCGGCACGTGGCTGACCCCAAGGGCTTCCTGACCACGCCCAAGCAGCTGGCGGAGCGCCGTCCGGTGGACGTGCGACTGCGCGACTGGAACGAGGTCTACGTCGAGCGCAGCCTCCTTCCGATCATCACCAAGCAGGCCGGACGCTGCATGGACTGCGGCATCCCGTTCTGCCACAACGGCTGCCCGCTCGGGAACCTCATCCCCGAGTGGAACGACCTCGCCTACCGGGACGACTTCGTCGGCGCCATCGAGCGCCTGCACGCCACCAACAACTTCCCGGAGTTCACCGGCCGCCTGTGCCCCGCCCCGTGCGAGTCCGCATGCGTGCTCGGCATCAACCAGGACGCGGTGACCATCAAGAACGTCGAAGTCACCATCATCGACAAGGCCTGGGACCGGGGCGGCGTCACCCCGCAGGTCCCCGAGCGGCTGTCCGGCAAGACCGTCGCCGTGGTGGGCTCCGGCCCGTCCGGCCTGGCCGCCGCCCAGCAGCTCACCCGGGCCGGGCACACCGTCGTCGTCTACGAACGCGCCGACCGGATCGGCGGACTGCTGCGCTACGGCATCCCCGAGTTCAAGATGGAGAAGCGCCACATCAACCGCCGCATCGAGCAGATGCGCGCCGAAGGCACCCGGTTCCGCACCGGCGTCGAGGTCGGCGTCGACCTCACCGGGCAGGACCTGCGCTCCCGCTTCGACGCCGTGGTGATCGCGGCCGGCGCCACCACCGCGCGCGATCTGCCCGTCCCCGGACGGGAGTTGAACGGCATCCACCAGGCGATGGAGTACCTGCCGCTGGCCAACAAGGTCCAGGAGGGCGACTACGTCGACTCCCCGATCTCGGCCAAGGGCAAGCACGTCGTCGTCATCGGCGGCGGCGACACCGGTGCCGACTGCGTCGGCACCGCGCACCGTCAAGGCGCCGCGTCCGTCACCCAGTTGGAGATCATGCCGCGACCTTCGGACTTGCGTCCGGCCGGGCAGCCGTGGCCGACCATGCCGATGACGTACAAGGTGACCTCCGCGCACGAGGAGGGCGGGGAGCGGATCTACTCGGTCTCCACGACCCACTTCGCGGGCGACGCGGACGGGAACGTGCAGGAGCTGCACCTGGTCGAAGTCGCCTTCAAGGACGGCAAGTTCGAGCCCGTGCCCGGGAGCGAGAAGGTGATTCCCGCTCAGCTGGTCACCCTCGCCATGGGTTTCACCGGGACGGACGTCAAGAACGGTCTCGTGGAGCAGCTGGGTGTCGAGCTCGACGCCCGCGGAAACGTCGCCCGTGACGGCAAGTTCGGCACCAACGTTGATGGGGTGTACGTTTGCGGTGACGCCGGTCGCGGCCAGTCGCTGATCGTCTGGGCGATCGCGGAAGGCCGTTCGGCCGCCGCGGCGGTCGACACCTACCTGGGCGGCAAGACGGCGCTCCCCGCGCCGATCAAGCCGACCGACCGTCCCCTGGTGGTCTGACCACCTCACAAACACCGACCCGCCAGAGTCGCCGGGATCCGGTCGACGCCTGCCCCTTTCCCCGACCAGGTTTAGGGCAGGCGTCGTTGTTTTTCTGGAAGGGCGGAAGGGTGCGAAACCGGGGCGCGGGCAACTGCGCGAAGCGGAAGGCACCCGACCGCAAGATCGCGACGCGGGACAACGACTTGCACGTGATCGCGACCTTGCGGATGTGGTGTGCGCTTGTCGCGCAGTTCCGCCCCCTCGGCTTCGCCTGGGGGTACCCCCAGCGCCCCTGTTTTCGCAGCCGCCTGCCTAGGCTCTATGCGCTCGGCACCTTGTCCAGGAAGCCGACGACAGTCGCGATGCGGCCGTCCTCCGTTGCCGTGAGGACGTCGAAGCCGATCACCAGGGCCTCGTCCGCGCCTTCCTGGGCGAGTTCCCAGGTGAAGCGGGCGACGTTGTGGTGGGTGTCGACGGGGCCGCCGAGGCGGAAGGTGAGGCCGGGGAACTGGGACTGGACGGCGGCGAGGGTGGCGTCGAACTCGTCGCGGCCGCGGGTGGCGGTCAGGGGGTCGGTGTAGGTGCCGTCGGTGGCCCAGACGTCGTCGATGAGCTTGCGGCGGGCGGTCGGGTCGGTCTCGTTCCAGACGGCGAGGTAGCGCTCGACGATGTTGTGCAGGTCCATGGTGGGCTCCGTTCCGGGTGGCTTCTTCCTTGCGGGACAAGAAGTTACGGAGCTTGCGCGGACGGCGAATCAGTCGTGCATAGGTAGGGTGCGGGGCATGGTGCTGTACGGGCGGGGGGCGGAGCAGGCGGCGGTCGGCCGGCTGCTGGCGGAGGCGGTTGCGGGCCGGGCCGGGGTGCTGGTGCTGCGCGGGGAGCCGGGGGTGGGGAAGAGCGCGCTGCTGGGCGCGGCGGCGGAGGGCGCGGCGGGGCGGGTGCTGCGGGCGACGGGTGTGGAGTCGGAGGCCCGGCTGCCGTACGCGGCGCTGAGTCAGCTGCTGGCGCCGGTGCTGGACCGGGTGCCGGAGCTGTCGGGGCCTCAGCGGGCGGCCCTGGAGCGGGTGTTGGGGCTGTCGGACGGCCCGGCGGGGGATCGGCTGCTGGTGGGGCTGGCGGTGCTGACGCTGCTGGGCGATCTCGCCGAGCAGGGGCCGCTGCTGTGCCTGGTGGACGACGTGCAGTGGGCGGACCGGGAGTCCGTGGCGGTGCTGCAGGTCGCGGCCCGCCGGCTGGGTGCGGAGGCGGTGGCGCTGCTGCTGGCGACCCGGACGGACGGCCCGGAGCTGCCCGGGCTGCCCGAGTTGCGGGTGGAGCCGCTGAGCGACCGGGCCGCCGCCGAGCTGCTGGCCGCCGTCGCGCCCGAACTCGCCGACACCGACCAGGTGTTGAAGGCGGCGCAGGGCAACCCCCTGGCGCTGCTGGAGCTTTCGGCGGGCGAGGTCGCCGGTGTGCTGCCCCCGGCGGGGCGGCTGAGGCTGACGTACCACGGGCAGGTCAGCCGCCTGCCCGGCGGGACCCAACGGTGGCTGCTGCTGGCGGCGTTGGAGGAGTCCGGTTCGCTGGAAGTGCTGCTGCGTGCGGCGGCCGAGTGCGGGCTGACCGTGGCGGACCTCGCGCCCGCCGAGCAACAGGGGCTGGTGCGGGTCGAGTTGGGCGCCGACCGGGTGACCTTCCGGCATCCGATGCTGCGTTCGGCACTGATCGACCGGGCACCGCTGGTGGACCGGCTGGCCGCGCACACCGCCCTCGCGCAGGCGTACGGCGAGCGGGCGCCGCTGTGCCGGGCCTGGCACCTGGCCCTCGCGGCGACCGGCCGGGACGCGGCGGTGGCGGAGGAGCTGGCGTCGGCGGCGGCGGGCGCGGCGTGGCGCGGCGGCCACCTGGGTGCGTCGGCGGCGTACGAGCGGGCCGCGCGGCTGAGCCCGGACCCGTTGCGGGCGCGGGAGTTGACGGTGGAGGCGGTGGAGGCCGCGCTGGAGGCGGGCGAGGTCGCCCGGGCCGAGGCGCTGGCGTCGGCGGCGGACGGCCCCGGGCTGGACGCGAAGACCCGGGCGCACCTGCTGTTCGCCCGCGGGGTGGCGGAGTTCTGGCGGGGCGAGCACCGTTCCGCGCACCGGCGGTTGGTGGAGGCGGCGAGCCTGGTGGCGGACTTCGCGCCCGGCCCGGCGGCCCGGGTGCTGGTGCAGGCGGTGCACGCGGCCTGGTACCACGACGCGCAGGCGGTGCGCCGGACGCTGGAGGCACTCGGCGGGCTCGCTCTGCCTGCGGACGATCCGCTGGCGCCGGTGGTGCGGTACGTGACGGCGGCGCTGGAGGACGCGTCGGACGTGCCGGAACTGGCAGAGGCCGAACGGGCGGCGCGGGCCGCCGGGGCCGTGGCGCCGGTCGATCTGGCGTTGGCGTGCGGGGCGGCCCTGCTGCCCGGCCGGGACGAGGAGGTGCTGGACCTGGCGGGCCGGCTGGTCCGGGAGGCGCGGGAGGGCGGCGCGTTCGGGACGCTGCCGACGCTGCTGTTCTTCCTGGCCGAGGCCGAGCTGTTCACCGGCCGTCCGGGCACCGCCGACGAGCACGCCGCGGAGGCGCTGCGGCTGGCCGAGGACTGCGGGCAGCCGCTGTGGACCGGGCAGTTGCACGGCTTCCTGGCGTACCTGGCGGCGGCCCGCGGCGAGGACGACCGGTGCCGGGAGCACGCCGGGCTGGCGCGGGCCCGGGGCGCCTCCGGGATGCCGTGGGCGCAGTGGGCGCTCGGGGTGCTGGAGTTGGGCGCGGGCCGGGCCGAGGACGCCTTCGCGCAGCTGGCGGCGCTGGCCGGCGGCGCGCAGAACTTCCAGGTGTCGGCGGTCCGTTCGGTGCCGGACCTGGTGGAGGCGGCGGTGCGGCTGCGCCGGCCGGAGGAGGTCGCCGAGCCGCTGGCCCGGTACGAGCGGTGGGCGCGGCGCAGCGGCCTGCCGTGGGCGCGGGCGCTGGTGCACCGCTGCCACGCGCTGCTGGCCCCCGAGGAGTTGGCGGAGGAGCTGTACCTGGCGGCGCTGGCCCGGCACGCCGAGCAGCCGCGTCCGTGGGAGCAGGCCCGCACCGAGCTGCTGTACGGCGAGTGGCTGCGCCGGGCCCGGCGCAAGGCGGAGGCCCGGGTGCCACTGCGGGCGGCCGAGCAGACGCTGCGCCAACTGGGCGCGCTGCCCTGGGCGGAGCGGGCCCGGCTGGAGCTGGACGCCACCGGCGCGCCCGCCGCGCGCGGCCCGGTCAAGGTGGTGGCGGGTCTGACGCCGCAGGAGTCGCAGATCGTCCGGCTGGCCGCGCAGGGCCTGTCCAACCGGGACATCGCCGCACAGCTCTTCCTCAGCGCCCGTACTGTCGGCCACCATCTGTACAAGGCGTATCCGAAGCTCGGGGTGAGTTCCCGCACCGATCTTGCCGAGGTGCTGCCGGCACTGTCCTGAGCGGCGTTGCAGTACAACTGTGCAACGGCTTGGCCAAATGCCGGAAGCCCCTCGCGGAGTGTCGCCGGGCAGTGGCAGACTGCATCCCTACAGGGTCCAACTGTTGGTTCGGCGCGGAGGTTTGCATGACGGGCCTGCAGACGGGCAGCGGTGCGACCGCGCGTCGCATCCAGTTGGGTGCCCAGTTGCGGCGCCTGCGCGAGGCCCGGGGTGTGACCCGGGAGGACGCGGGCTACTCGATCCGCGCCTCCGAGTCGAAGATCAGCCGGATGGAGCTCGGCCGGGTCGGCTTCAAGCAGCGCGACGTGGCGGACCTGCTGACGCTGTACGGCGTCGAGGACGAGCAGTCCCGGGCGGCGTTGCTCGGCCTGGTCGGCGGGACCAACGCCCCGGCCTGGTGGCACGGTTACGGGGACGTCATCCCCGGCTGGTTCCAGACGTACCTCAACCTGGAGGACGCGGCGAACCTGGTGCGCAGCTACGAGGTGCAGTTCGTGCCCGGGCTGCTGCAGACCCCCGAGTACGTGCACGCGGTGATGCGGGCGGGCAGCCCCAGCGCGCCGGAGGAGGAGATCACCCGACGGGCGGCCGTCCGGCTGCGCCGCCAGGAGCGGTACCTCGCGGCGGACACCACCGCCCGGCTGGAGCTGATCGTCGACGAGACGGCGCTGCGGCGGCCGTGCGGCGGGCCGGAGGTGATGCGCGGTCAGCTGGCGCGGCTGGCCGAGCTGTCGCTGCGCGAGACCATCAGCCTGCGGGTGCTGCCGCTGGGCATGGGCGCGCTGGCGGCGGACAGCGGGGCGTTCACGGTGCTGTGCTTCCCGGAGCCGGACCTGGTGGACGTGGTGTACGTCGAGCAGTTCACCACCGCGCTGTACCTGGACAAGCCGAGCGAGGTCGCCGAGTACGCGGCCGCGCTGGACCGGGTGTCGGCGGCGGCGCTGTCCGAGGAGGAGACCCGGTCTCTTCTGGCGGAGATCCTCCAGGAGGGCTAGCCCGCAATTAAGATGATGATCCGTCAGTAGGTGATCGTTAACGCCGAAAGGGATCGCATGTCCTTGATCGCGGAACTCGCCCAGCAGTACATCGACGGCCAGTGGCGGCCGGGAACCGGCTCCTGGGACATCGTGGACCTCGATCCCTTCAGCGGGGAGAAGCTGGCCTCGTTCACCGTCGCCACCGCCGAGGAGATCGACCAGGCCTACCGCGCCGCCGAGCGGGCCCAGCCCGCCTGGGCCGCCACCAGCCCCTACGAGCGCCGACTGGTGTTCGAGCGGGCACTGCAGGTGGTGGAGGCCCGCGAGGCCGAGATCCTCGAGGTGATGACCGTCGAACTCGGCGGCACCCTGATGAAGTCCGCGTTCGAACTCTCGCTGGTCAAGGACATGCTGCGGGAGTCCATGACGACCGCGATGCGCGTCGAGGGCAAGATCCTGCCCTCCCCGGTGCCCGGCAAGGAGAACCGCCTCTACCGCCTACCGGTCGGCGTGGTCGGCGTGATCAGCCCGTTCAACGCCCCCGTCTTCCTGTCGCTGAAGGCCGTCGCGCCCGCGCTCGCACTCGGCAACGCGGTCGTCCTCAAGCCCCACCAGGACGCGCCGGTGGCCGGCGGCACCCTGATCGCCAAGATCTTCGAGGAGGCCGGGCTGCCCGCCGGCCTGCTCAACGTCGTCCTCACCGACATCGCCGAGATCGGCGACGTGTTCATCGAGCACCCCGTGCCCAAGGTGATCGCTTTCACCGGCTCCGACACCGTCGGCCGGCACGTCGCCACCGTCGCCGCGAGCCACCTGAAGCGGACCGTGCTCGAACTCGGCGGCAACAGCGCCCTCGTGGTGCTCGACGACGCGGACGTCGACTACGCGGTGGATGCTGCGGTGGCCAGCCGCTTCGTCCACCAGGGGCAGATCTGCATGGCCGCCAACCGGATCCTGGTGGACCGTTCGCTGTTCGCCGAGTTCAGCGAGAAGTTCACCGCGAAGGTCGCCTCCCTGCGGGCCGGCGACCCCGGCGACCCGGACACCCAGCTCGGGCCGCTCATCAACTCCGCGCAGGCCGAGTCGATCACCGCGGAGGTCTCCCAGGCGATCGCGGCCGGCGCTCGGCCGCTGCTGCACGGGGTGACCGTGGGCACGCTGGTGAAGCCGACGGTCCTGACGGACATTCCGGCGGACGCGCCGATTCTGCAACGTGAGATCTTCGGGCCCGTTGCGCTGCTGATTCCGTTCGACGGCGAGGACGAGGCCGTCCGGATCGCCAACGACACGCCCTTCGGCCTGTCCGGGGCCGTTCACACTGCGGATGTCGAGCGCGGCGTGCGGTTCGCGCAGCGCATCGACACCGGGATGATCCACGTCAACGACGGGACCATCGCGGACGAGCCGCTGGTGCCGTTCGGGGGGCAGAAGAACTCGGGGCTGGGGCGACTGAACGGTGAGACCAGCGTGGACGCGTTCACGACGGTGAAGTGGATCTCGATTCAGCACGGGCGGTCGCGCTTCCCGTTCTAGGAGTTGCTGCCCATCCGCAAGGTCGCGATCGATGGCGAGTCATTGGCCTGCGTCGCGATCTTGCGGTCGGGTCCTTCCGCTTCGCGCAGTTCCGCCCCCTCGGCTTCGCCTGGGGGTACCCCCAGCGCCCCCGGTTTCGCGCCCACCAGCTACGTGTTGTAGGGCAGCCGGACCGAGATGGCGAGGATCGCGCCGTGTGCCGGGTACGCGGTGGAGAGCTGGGCGTGGCTGTACGGCTGCCAGTCCACGAAGTGCGTGGGCGTGACCGTCGGATACTCAAGTGTTCGGTCGTGCTCGGCCGTTCCGTCGTCGATGCGCGGCAGGAGAGGGGCCTGCACCACCTCGACCGTCGCGTGCGGCCCGAGCGGGTACGCGCCGTTGTCGTGCGGGATCACGAAGACGGAGGGGATCGGCGGCGTGTATTGCATGGTGGCCTTGTCCGGTGGGCCGTCCACTGGATGCATGCGGTCGAAGTCTGCGACCAGTCCGGGTGGATCCCCCGGCCCCTGCTTGGGCTTCCAGCCTGCGGTGGCCAGCGTCGTGTCGAGCTGGGCGAGGTGCTCGCGGAAGTCGCCGTCGAAGGCCAGGTAGGCGGTGCCGGTTCTGGTGCACATCACCGGGGTCCAGGTCCGGCGGGTGAAGCCGGTGTTGGCCGGATAGGTCTCGCAGATGTCCGCCACGGTTGTCCCCAGGTGGGTCGCCCAGGGCAACGCGGTGCGCAGCTGGGCGAGTTGCTGGTCCACGTGGGCGGTGACCAAGAGGTCCGCCGCGCGGGCGGTGTGCGACCGGGCGGCCCCGAGTCGGGTGTCAGTGCTGCGCGGGCAGTGCCTGCGGGCGGCCGTCGGCGAGGCCGAGGACGGCGCGGGTGCCGAGGGGGTGGGAGAGGCGGAACTCGACCGGGGTGGCGCGGAGGGCGGCGTCGCAGACGTGGTCGGGGTCGGGGGTGACGGGGGCGGTGCGGCCGATCAGGACGACGGCCTGGTCGGTCTCGTAGACCTCGCCGGGCAGGAGGGTGGAGCAAGTGCCGTGCGGGACAGTGGCGGTGAGGACCAGGCCGTCGCTGGAGACCGAGCGCAGCCAGGTGGAGCCGGGTTCGGAGTTGGGGCCGTGCGCGGGGCCGGCCTGGGCCTGGGGGAGGACGGCGGGGTAGCGGAACGGCCGGTCGTAGCCGGTGATGGTGAACTCCCAGACGGGGATGGTCGCTTGGCCGCGGCTGGTGGCCACGGTGGTGGTACCGGGCTGGACGGCGGTGATGGTCAGCCGGCCGCCGCAGTCACCGGGGCAGACCCCGCCCTTCTCGGTCAGCGAGTCGAGGACGGCCTGTGCGGTGCGCTGCGGCAGGGTCAGCCGGGAGCCGTCCGCGAACTGCACCTCGGCGGTGCCGGAGACGGCGACCGGCAGGGTGGTCTTCAGGTCGAAGCGGCCGGAGTAGTAGGCGGCCTTGTCGTCGCCGCTGTGGAACGCGCCGTCGGCCAGCCACTCGGTGGTGTCCTCGGTGGGGAAGTAGCCGTGTTCCCACGCCTGTTGGGCGGGCGAGCCGGGCCAGGCGGCCGTCACCTCCGCCGCCCGCCGGGCCGCGTCGCCGGTGGCGGGGTGCACCTCGGGGCCGGCGGGGACCGGGCTGGGCGCGAGTGCCGCGTTGCTTCCCACCGCCGGTGTCTGCGTCGGCGAGGTGCTCGCGCACCCGCCCAGCAGTAGCGCCACTGTCACCGTTGCCACGGCGATCCGTCCACGCATGTCCATCGTCCCCTCAACGTCCGTTTCTCGATCGCGAGTTGGACGGGGCACCCGGTGATCCGGTTCCGTGGAACGCGGCGGGGACCGGCTGCGCGCAGGTGCCGGGCCCCCGGATTCGCGCCCGCCTGCGTTTCGCCTCCTACTGGCCGAGGCGGAACGCTTCCATCTCGGTTTCGTACCAGCGGTCGGTGCGGCCGAGTGGCGTCATGCCCAGGCGGTGGCAGACCGCCATCGATCGGGTGTTGTCCGGGCGGACGACGGCGTACAGCTCCGTGAGTCCGTCGGCGAAGGCGCGGTCGCGGATCGCGGCCGCGGCCTCCGTCGCGTAGCCGTGCCCCCAGCTGTCCGGGTGGAAGTGCCAGCCGATCTCGATCTCGCCGGCGCCGTCCGGTATCGGGATCAGCAGCAGCGTCCCGGCGATCACACCGGTCTCGCGGACCTCGACCGCCCAGACGCCGTACCGGCCGTCAGGCGTGCAGCGGGAGCGGAAGCGGGCGATGATCCCGTCCGCTTCGGCGGGCTCGGTGAGGGCGCGGGGTTCGCGGCCGAGCCAACGGGCCACCTCCCAGCGGGAGTACAGGTCGAAGGCGCGGTCGCGGTCGGCGGGTTCCCAGCGGCGCAGGGTGAGGCGGTCGGTGATCAGCATGCGGTCAGGCTAGTGCGCTGCCACGGTCTGCGGGAGGCCGTCGCCGAGGCCGAGGACGGGGCGGAGGCCAAGGGGGCGGGAGAGGCGGAACTCGACCGCGGTGGAGAGCAGGATGGCGGTGCACGGCCCGTCGGACTTGTCCGGGGTGGTGCGGCCGATCAGGACGACGGCCTGGTCGGTCTCGTGGACCTCGCCGGGCAGGACGGTGTCGCAACTGCCGTGCGGCACCGAGGCGGTGAGGACCAGGCCGTCGGGGGAGGCCTTGCGCAGCCAGGTGGTGGCGGGGTCGGTGTCGGATCCGGGCGCCGGACCGGCCTGGGCCTGGGGGAGGACGGCGGGGTAGCGGAAGGGGTGGTCGTAGCCGGTGATGGTGAACTCCCATACCGGGATGGTCGCTTGGCCGCGACTGGTGGCCACGGTGGTGGTGCCGGGCTGGACCGCGGTGACGGCCAGCCGGTAGCACTGGGCGGGGCAGGGGTTGCTGTGTTCGGTCAGTGAGTCGAGGACGGCCTGTGCGGTGCGCTGCGGCAGGGTCAGCCGGGAGCCGTCCGCGAACCGGACCTCGGCGGTGCCGGACACGGCCACCGGCAGCGTGGTCTTCAGGTCGAAGTGGTGGGAATAGTAGGCGGCCTTGTCGTCGTCGCTGTGGAACGCCCCCTCGGGCATCCACACGGTGGAGTCCTCGGTCGGGAAGTAGCCGTGTTCCCAGACCTGTTGGGTGGGCGAGCCGGGCCAGGCAGCGGTCAGTTCCGCCGCCCGCTCGGCCGCCTCGCCGGTGGCGGGGCGCACCTCCGGTCCGGCCGTGATCAGGCTCGGCCTGGGTGCCGCCTTCGGGCTGCTTCCCGGTGTCGGCGTCCCCGAGTTGCCCGTGCACCCGCCGAGCAGCAGCGCCACTGCCACTGTCGTCATTGCGATCCGTCCGCGCATGTCCATTGCCCCCTCAATGTCCGTGCCTCGATTGTGAGTTGGACGGACCAAGGGGCACAACGGTTCCGGAGACCGCGACCGGGGCCGTCCGGACGATTGTCCGAACGGCCCCTGGGCGAGCGGGACTTAGAAGACCGGCACGCCGGCGCGGACCAGGCGCCAGCCGGACTGGCCGTAGAAGTCGGCCGGGTCGATGACGCCCTTGGCCTTCACCCAGGCGATCATGGTGTTGCGGATCTCCTCGGAGTTCGCCCACACCTGCTGCGCCTTGGCGACGTGCGGGAAGTTGCCGCCGCCGTTGGCCCGGTAGTTGTTGACGGCGAGGACGAACTGCGCGGTCGGGTCGACCGGCTTGCCCTGGTACGACAGGTTGACGATGCGGCTGCCGACGGGCTGCGCGATGTCGATGTCGTAGCTGACGCCGTAGAGCGAGTCGTAGTTGTAGTCGGGCGTGTTGTTGGCCTGGTTGGTCAGGGTGTCCAGGTTGATCGGCGCGCCCGGGGCGACCTGGGCGAAGTACTTGGCGGAGTACTCCAGGTAGTCCTTGATCTGGGCGCCCGTCAGGATCCGGGCCTCCAGGGTGTTCTCGTAGATGTACAGGCCGGCCGCGTCGCGCAGCTTGACCTCCCCGGCCGGGATGACCGCGGTGCGGTTGAACGGCGCGGTCTGGGCGATCACCGGCAGGCTCGCGTACTGGCCGCCGGCCAGCGCGGTGCGCACGGCGTCGGCCTGGACGCGGCCGATCAGGTCGATGATCGGGGTGTCCTTGAACCGGGACTCAGCGATGGAGAGGCTCTCCTTGCAGGTGCCGATGACCTGGTTGACGTACGCGACGACCTTCTTGTGCTGGGCGTCGACCAGCTTGACGATCTTCTGGTCCTCGGCGACGGTGTTGGAGTTCAGCAGTCGCGAGGTGACGCCGGTGACGGTCCAGTGGCCGCGGGCGAACTCGACCTCGAAGTCGAAGCAGGTCAGGCGCTCGCCCCAGCACAGCGGCTCGGACAGCACGACGTTCTTGCCGGTCTGGGTGTTGACCACGATCCGCTGCGCGATCTCCTTGTGGGCGTGGCCCACCAGCACCGCGTCGATGCCCGGGACGGTGGCGGCCATCGCGGCGCCCGCGTTCTCCGCGTAGGGCAGCTGGTCGCCCCAGGAGGACGGGTCGTCGACGCCGGTGTGCGCGGAGACCACGACCACGTCGGCGCCGGCGGCGCGCAGCTTCGGCACCCACTTGGCGGCGACCTCGGGGATGCCCGGGAAGGTCAGCTTGCCCTGGACGTTGGCCTTGTCCCAGATCGCGATGCCCGGGTTGGTGAGGCCGAGGATGCCGACCCGGATCGGGCGGCCGTGGCCGAGGTGCAGCTCGCGGATCACGTAGGGCGGGAAGGCCGGCTTGTCGTCCTTGGCGTTCAGCGCGTTGGCGCCGAGCAGCGGGAAGTCCAGCTGGTCCTGGTAGGCGCGCAGCAGCGGGATGCCGTAGTTGAACTCGTGGTTGCCGAGCGCGGCGGCGTCGTATCCCATGGCGTTCATCGCGGCGGCCATCGGGTGGACCGGGGCGCGCTTGCCGGTGATCGGCTCGACCCGGGCGTAGTAGTAGGACAGCTGGGTGCCCTGGATGGTGTCGCCGGCGTCGATCAGCAGGGTGTGGCCGCGGCCCTTCTCGGCGCGGACCTGCTCGACCAGGGTGGAGACCTTGGCCAGGCCGACGTCGTTGTGGGCCTTGTCGTCGAACTCGGAGTCGGTGAAGTACTCCCAGTTGAAGACGTGGCCGTGCAGGTCGGTGGTGCCCATCACGGTGAAGCTCGCCTTGAACGGGACGGGGCCCCGGCCGCGGAACTCGTCCTGGTTCTGGTCCGCCGCGGCGGCGGGGGTGGCCACGGCGGCGGTCAGGCCGCCGGCCAGGGCGGCACCGGCCGCGGTGGCGGCGGAGCGGGTGACGAAGTCACGGCGGTTCAGGGACATCAAGACTCCAAGTCGGGCGTACGGGCCGTCAGGCGGGCATGGCGGCGGGACGGCTGACCCCCCGCCACCTGCCGCGACGCGCGTAGAAAACGCGTGTGGCAGTCTGCCCTCTTCTCGCCTCCGGTACCAGCCCCGCGAGCTTTCCAACAGGTGAGATCTGGGCAACTCACCCGTGACACCGCCCCATCCGCCCGCACGACTGTGCGTCAATCGAAGGCGTGGGAATTCACCCGGTTCTGGCCGCCGGTCGTGCAGGCCGGAGGGGTACGCGCGACGGTGCGCCCGGTCGGCGAAAACCGAGCCGACCGGCGCCTGCCGCCGGGCCGGCGGGAAGTCAGGTCTGTGGAGGATGTGAGACCGATGGGCGGCGCTCCGTCCCGCAGCCGGTGACCCCGGGTCGGCAGTCGGCTGCGAAGCAGAAAGCCCGGCTCGCGAGGGCCGGCGGCCACCGGTTCCGGCCGGTGGAAGATGTCAACAGATCTTTCGCCAACTGTCATGGGAGGATTGGCCGGAAGCGCGTTGTTACGGCTCGGTAATGCCATAGTTTCGGAGCCATGCGCCGAGCAAAAATCGTCTGTACTCTCGGGCCTGCCGCAGACTCGTACGACCAGATCAAGGCCCTGGTCGACGCCGGCATGGACATCGCCCGACTGAATCTCAGCCACGGCTCCCACGCGGAGCACGAGGAGCGTTACCACCGGGTCCGCAAGGCCTCGGACGAGACAGGCCGCAGCGTCGGGGTGCTCGCCGACCTGCAGGGCCCGAAGATCCGGCTGAGCACCTTCGCCGACGGCCCCGTGCTGCTGGAACGCGGCGACGAGTTCACCATCACCACCGACGACGTCCCCGGCGACCGGGACATCTGCGGCACCACGTACAAGGGCCTGGCCGCCGACGTGTCGCGCGGCGAGCGGATCCTGGTCGACGACGGCCGGGTCTGCCTGGAGGTCACCCACGTCGAGGGCCCCCGGGTGCACTGCATCGTCATCGAAGGAGGCCTGGTCTCCGACCACAAGGGCCTCAACCTGCCCGGAGTCGCCGTCTCCGTGCCCGCGCTCTCCGACAAGGACGTCGAAGACCTGCGCTGGGCACTGCGGATCGGCGCCGACATCATCGCGCTGTCGTTCGTGCGCAGCGGGAAGGACGTCGAGGAGGTGCACCGGGTGATGGCCGAGGAGGGCCGCCGGATCCCGGTCATCGCCAAGATCGAGAAGCCACAGGCGGTGGACAACCTGGACTCCATCGTGGACGCCTTCGACGGTCTGATGGTCGCCCGCGGCGACCTCGGCGTCGAACTCCCGATGGAGCAGGTGCCGATCGTCCAGAAGCGGGCGATCAAGCTGGCCAAGCGCAACGCCAAGCCGGTGATCGTCGCCACCCAGATGCTGGACTCGATGATCAACGCCTCCCGGCCGACCCGTGCCGAGGCGTCCGACGTCGCCAACGCGGTGCTCGACGGCACCGACGCGCTGATGCTGTCCGGCGAGACCTCGGTCGGCAAGTACCCGGTGGAGACGGTCAGGACCATGGCCCGGATCGTTGAGGCCGTCGAGTCCGACGTGCTGGCCGCCGGGCTGCCGCCGCTCACCGGGAAGGGCAAGCCGCGCACCCAGGGCGGCGCGGTCGCCCGGGCCGCCGCCGAGATCGGCGACTTCCTGGACGCCAAGTACCTGATCGCGTTCACCCAGAGCGGCGACACCGCCCGCCGGCTGACCCGCTACCGCTCGCCGATCCCGGTCCTGGCGTTCACCTACGAGCCCGCCGTGCGCAGCCAGTTGGCGCTCACCTGGGGCGTGGAGACCTTCCTCGGCCCGTACGTCACCACCACCGACGAGATGGTCGCCCAGGTCGACGCCCAGCTGATCGGCCTGGGCCGCTGCGAGCGCGGCGACATCGTGGTGATCACCGCCGGCTCCCCGCCCGGCCTGGCCGGCTCCACCAACCTGGTGCGGGTGCACCACGTGGGCGAGCTGGACAACTGACGGCGCAAGGGCCGCCCCCCGGAGGGCGGCCCTTCGTGTCAGACCGTCAGGACGATCTTGCCGCGCAGGTGGCCGTGCTCGCTGATCCGGTGCGCCTCGGCCGCGTCCGCGAGCGGCAGCACCCGGTGGATCGGCAGCACCAGGGTGCCCGCCCCGTGCAGCGCCAGCGCGGCCGCGAACGCCCGCGGGTGGTACTGCTCGACCTCGTCGCCGCCGGTGAAACGGACGCCGTGCTGCTGCCCGGCCATCGGCGAGGTGATGGTCAGCACCCGGTCCGCGCTGCCGGTCAGTTCGATCGACACCGGCACCTCGTCGGCCTTCCCGGACGCGTCCAGCGCCCGGTCCACCCCGCCCGGGGCCGCCGCCCGCACCCGCTCGGCCAGACCCTCGCCGTACGCCACCGGGATCGCGCCCAGCGACCGCAGGTACTCGTGGTTGGCCTCGCTCGCGGTGCCCACCACGGTGATGCCGCGGGCCCGGGCGAACTGCAGCAGCAGCGTGCCGACACCGCCGGCCGCGCCGTGCACCAGCAGCGTCTCGCCCGGCCGCACACCCAGCACGCCGAGGATCCGCTCGGAGGTCTCCGCCGCCACCGGCAGCGCCGCCGCCTCCGCCCAGCTCAGCGAGGCCGGCTTGCGGGCCAGCAACTCGGCGTCCACCAGGGCGTGTTCGGCGTAACCGCCACCGTGCACCGAACCGAACACCTCGTCCCCGACGGCGAACTCGGTCACCTCCGCGCCGACGGCCTCCACCACGCCCGCCACCTCGTGGCCCGGCACCCACGGGAAGGAGATCGGGAAGAAACCGTCCAGCATGCCGCTGCGCAGCTTGTGGTCCAGCGGGTTGACGCCCACCGCACGGATCGCGACCCGCACCTGGCGCGGACCCGGCACGGGCAGGTCGAGGTCGATCGGGCGCAGCACGTCCGGGTCGCCGTACTGTGCGAAAGCAATGGCCTTGGTCATGGCAATGTCCTTGGAATCGAGGGGAGTTGGTTGCTCCGACGAGTTCCATCCTGGTCCCGCGGCAAGCACTGCCCGGCCAGCCTTTCGGCCAGTTCGACCTGGCCGAAAAGCCAGGGCCGTCACGCGGCGCCCGAACTAGGCTGACGGGTATGGACGAGACCGCCCCCTGGGCCCGCCCGCAGGACGCGCTGGCCCGCGTCGTCGAGGTGCTGCGCGAACCCCGCCCCGGCCTGCTGGCGCGGCTGTCCGAGGTGCTCGAACCGCTGGTCCCGCACGTCGCGGCCGCCCAGCTCAGCGGCGTCTGCGCGTACTCGCCGGCGAACACCGTCGGGCCGCCGGAGTTCGCCGACGCCTTCGGCAGCCTGGTGATCTCCCGGCTCGGCGAGCGCGCCCTGACCGAGGCCGGGCCCGGCCGCCCCTGGCAGGGGAAGGCCCAACTCGCCGGGGCCGAGCGGCCGTTGGTGGTGGTCACCACCACGCCGGGCGCCGGCAAGGGCGCCGTCCTGGTGCTGGTCCGGCCGAACGACCGGCCGCTCGCGACGGACGCGCTGGAGATCCTGCAACCACTGTGGGACCTGCTCGTCGCCCACTCCGAACACCGCGCCACCGACGCCGCCCCCGCCCAGGCCGCCGTCTCCCGGGTCTCCGCCAACGCCCGCGCCTGGGCCATCGCCAAATCCACCGGCGCCCACAGCGCCGCGCTCACCGCCATCCTCGCCCCGCTGCGCTCCGCCGACCTGGACGACGCCGCCGCCCGCCGCGCCGCCACCGAACTCGCCGTCACCGCCCTGCTCGACGTGCGCCGCTCCGCCGACCTGGACCGCACCCTCAGCGAGGAACCCGCGGACGCCGCGTTCGCCCGGCTGGCCCGCGAACTGCGCCCGCTGCTGCGTCACACCCGGATCCGCCTCGACGTCGCACCTCCGGCCGACGCCGCCCGCTCCGTCCCCGCCGACCTGGCGCACACCGCGCGGGACGCCGTCCGGGCCGCCGTGCTGGTGATGCTCGACCAGGAGAAGCCCGCGCGGCTGCACGTCAGTTGGCAGTTCACTGACGCCCTCGCAGGGCACGGCACAGCCCTGCGCGCGGTGGTGCGCGGCGACGGCCTCGGCGTGCTGGCGGCCGACGCGCTGGGCGTGCACCGCACCGCGGAGCGGATCGCCGCGCTGGGCGGCCGCAGCACCGTCGAGGCCGTCCCCGGCTGGGGCGCCACCGTCACCGTGGACCTGCCGCTCGCGCTGCCCGAACCCGCCGCGGCCGGCGGCCCGCTGGACGGCCTTCAGGCCCGCGAGTTGGAAGTCCTCGACCAGCTCGCCCGGGGCCGTCGCAACCGGGACATCGCCGCCGCGCTGCACATCAGCGAGTCCACGGTGAAGTTCCACGTCGCCAACATCCTGGCCAAACTCGCGGTCACCTCCCGCGGCGAGGCCGCCGCCCTCGCCCACCGGGCCGGCCTGCCCGGCGGACTGCACCTGGCGTCCTAGGGGCTATCTCGCTGGGTGAGACGGTCGGTCCGCAAAAACAGCGACGCCGCCGTGGTGATGATCACCGCGGCGGCGCACACTCCAAGGCCGGTGACCTTGGAATCGAAGAGAAAGTGCCCCGAGTGGGATTCGAACCCACACCGGACGGTGTTTGAGACCGTTGCCTCTGCCGATTGGGCTATCGGGGCCCAACGGTTAGAAGGTCAAACCCCCCACCGTGGTGAACCAAACATACCGTGTCTGGGTAGGCTCGTGCATGCAGCACCCCGCCGGACCGAGGAGCCCCGTGAGCACCGCCGACGAGCAGGCCCAGCCGCTTGACACCGACTTGCCCCAGATCACCCGAATCGTCATCGCCGAGGACGAGGCGCTGATCCGCCTCGACCTCAAGGAGATGCTGGAGGAGGAGGGCTACACCGTCGTCGGTGAGGCTGGTGACGGTGCGACGGCGCTCCGGCTGGTCGAGGAGCTCAGGCCCGACCTGGCCATCCTGGACGTCAAGATGCCGGTGCTGGACGGTCTGTCCGCCGCCGAGCGGATCCACGAGCAGCACCTGGCCCCGGTGCTGATGCTCACCGCCTTCTCGCAGCGCGAACTGGTCGACCGGGCGCGCGACGCCGGCGCGATGGCGTACATCGTGAAGCCGTTCAGCAAGAGCGACCTGGTGCCGGCGATCGAGATGGCGGTCTCGCGCTACACCGAGATGCGCACCCTGGAGCAGGAGATCGCGGACCTCTCGCAGCGCCTGGAGACCCGCAAGCTGGTCGACCGGGCGAAGAGCGTGCTGCAGACCAAGTTCGGACTGAACGAGCCCGCCGCGTTCCGCTGGATCCAGAAGACCTCGATGGACCGCCGGATGACCATGGCCGCCGTCGCCGAGGCCGTGATCGAGGAGGGCGCCGCCCAGGACCGCAAGCAGGCCGAGGCCACCGAGGGCTGAGCCCACCCGAACGCCGAGGTGCCCGCCGTCGGAGGTCCGACGGCGGGCACCTTGCTGACGGAGGGTCAGTCCTCGCCCAGGTACGAGCGGCGCACCGTGTCGTCGCGGAGCAGTTCCGCGCCCGTGCCGGAGAGGGTGATCTCGCCGGTGGTCATCACGTACGCGCGGTCCGAGAGCGACAGCGCGGCCTGCGCGTTCTGCTCCACCAGCAGGATGGTGGTGCCGGTGGCGCGCAGCTCGATGATGGTCGCCATGATCTTCTGCATCATCAGCGGCGACAGGCCCATCGACGGCTCGTCCAGCATCAGCAGCTTCGGACGGGACATCAGCGCCCGGCCCATCGCCAGCATCTGCTGCTCGCCGCCGGAGAGCGTGCCGGCGGCCTGCTTCCGTCGTTCGGCGAGGATCGGGAACAGCGTGCAGGCCCGTTCCACGTCCTCCGTGATGCCCGCCTGGTCGCGGCGCAGGAACGCGCCGAGCAGCAGGTTCTCCTCGATGGTCATCCGGGGGAAGATGTGCCGGCCCTCGGGGGAGTGGGCCAGGCCCAGGGCGACGATCCTGTGCGCGGGCACGGTGTCGATCGGCTCGCCCTGGAAGGTGATCCTGCCCGCGGTCGGCCGGAGCAGGCCGGACAGGGTGCGCAGGGTGGTGGTCTTGCCGGCGCCGTTGGTGCCGATCAGGGTGGTGACCTCGCCCTTTTCGACGGTGAAGCTGATGCCCTTGACGGCCTCGATCTTGCCGTAGGCGACGCGAAGGTCCTCGACCTCCAGCAGAGCGGTCACTGGTCGGCCTCCGTTGCGGTGGTGTCTTCGAGCGGGGCACCCAGGTAGGCGGTGACGACCCGCTCGTCGTTCTGGACGGTCTCCCGGTCGCCCTCGACGATCTTCTGGCCCTGC
Organism: Kitasatospora sp. NPDC004615; assembly: GCF_042873545.1. Taxonomy (NCBI): domain Bacteria; kingdom Bacillati; phylum Actinomycetota; class Actinomycetes; order Kitasatosporales; family Streptomycetaceae; genus Kitasatospora; species Kitasatospora sp. NPDC004615. The sequence goes on along the minus strand of NZ_JBIALQ010000008.1, from coordinate 341,277 downwards.
ACCAGCACCGCCGTGCGGTCGCACAGGTTGAAGATGAACTTCATGTCGTGCTCGATCACCAGGATCGCGATGCCGAGGTCCCGGATCGCGAACACCAGCTCCTCGGCGGCCCGGGTCTCCTGCGGGTTCATGCCCGCGGTCGGCTCGTCCAGCAGCAGCAGCCCGGGCTCGGAGGCCAGCGCCCGGGCGATCTCCAGCTTGCGCTGCTCGCCGTAGGGCAGGTTGCGGGCCAGGTGCTCGGACTTCGCGGCCAGGCCGCAGAACTCCAGCAGTTCCATGGCCCGTTCGCGGCTCTCGGCCTCGGCCCGCCGGTAGCCGGGGCCGCGGACGATCGCCGAGAACAGGCCCTCCTTGGTGCGGGTGTGCCGGCCCACCAGGACGTTCTCCAGCACCGTCATGTTGGAGAACAGCCGGATGTTCTGGAAGGTCCGGGCGATGCCCGCCTGGGTGACCAGGTGCGGCTTGGGCGGCAGCACCTTGCCCTTGTACATGACGGTGCCCGCGGTCGGGACGTACAGCCCGGTCAGGCAGTTGAAGAAGGTGGTCTTGCCGGCGCCGTTCGGGCCGATCAGGCCGACGATCTCGCCCTGGCGGACCGTCAGGTTGACCTGGTTGACGGCGGTCAGGCCGCCGAAGCGCATCACCACGTTGCTGGCGGTCAGCACGGGTTCGGCGAGCGGCGCGGCGGGCGCGGTGTCGGTGGTCATGGTGCTCACGCCCCTGCCTTCGAGAGTGCGTCGTCGGTCGGGCCGCCCTGCGCGGGCAGCTCGGCCTCGTGGAACTCCAACTTCTGCCGGCGGTTGGCGATCAGCCCCTCGGGGCGGAAGCGCATCAGCAGGATCAGCGCGACGCCGAACGCCAGCAGCTGGTAGGACTGCAGGAACTGGAGCTTCGCCGGGATCAGGAACAGCAGCGCCGCGCCGACCAGCGGACCGCTGATGGTGCCCATGCCGCCGAGGATCACCGCGGCCAGCAGGAACGCCGAGTTCGGCGGGACCGGCCCGGCGAACTGGTACTGGTCGGGGGAGACCGCGCCCGCCACGTGCGCCTGCACCGCGCCGGCCAGACCGGCCAGGGTGGCGCCCAGCGCGAAGGCGATCAGCTTCACCCGGAAGCCGTTGATGCCCATCGCCTCGGCCGCCGTCTCGTCCTCGCGGATCGCCACCCAGGCGCGGCCGATCCGGGAGTTGGCGACCCGGCCGAACACCACCACGACGATCGCGGTGACCACCAGCATCAGCAGCAGGTAGTTGCCGAACTTGCCGAGCTGGACGAAGCCGAAGTCGTGCGGCTGACCGAAGTCGAAGCCGAACAGGTTGACGTCGGGGATCGCCGCGACGCCGTTCGGGCCGTTGGTCAGGCTCGGGCCGGAGCGGCCGTCCAGGTTGTTCATGGCGATCCGGAAGATCTCACCGAAGCCGAGCGTGACGATCGCCAGGTAGTCGCCGCGCAGCCGCAGCGTCGGGGCGCCGATCACCACGCCGAACACCAGCGCGGCCAGCGCGCCGATCAGCACCGCGAGCGGGAACGGCAGGTGCAGGCCGCGGAACACCGAGTACGGCGAACCGGAGACCAGCGCGGCCGCGTAGGCGCCGACGCCGAGGAAGGCCACGTAGCCGAGGTCCAGCAGACCGGCCAGGCCGACCACCACGTTCAGGCCGAGCGCCACCGTGGCGAAGATCAGGATGTTCGCCCCGATCAGCACGTACGTCTCGCTGCTCTGGGTGAACGGGAACGCGCCCGCGGCGGCGAACGCCGCGCCGGTGGTCACCGCGCGGTGCCGGGTGGTCAGTTCGCTCAGCCGGCCGACCGCGCCGCTGGCCAGCAGGGCGGCGGTGGCGAAGACCGCGAGCAGCAGGAAGCCGATGAACAGCTCGCCGTACTCGGTGGAGATGCCGAACTCGACCACGCCCAGGCCGAGCGCGAACACCGCGGTGATCACCAGGATCTCCGCCCAGGACGGCAGCGCGCGGGCGGCGGGCAGCGGGCGCTCGATCCGGCCGATCCGCAGCCAGGCGTCCAGCAGCTGCCAGAGCCGGAAGCCGAGGATCACGACCGGCACCGCGACGAAGAACCACAGGTTCTCGCTGAAGATCGGCCGGATCCCGGGCGGAACGGCGTTCACCGCCCAGCCCTGGCCGAAGCCGACCCGCAGCACCAGCGCGACACCCGCGACCAGGTACCACCACCAGGCGACGGGGGCCTGCTTGACGGTGCGGCGGCGGTCCAGCGGCAGGCCGAGCGCGCCGACCACGGCGAGCAGCGAGCCGACCGCGGCGACCCAGCCGCCCGGGTCGAGGTTGACCAGGCCGTCCAGCTCGACGGCGATCGCGATCACCGAGTACCAGCACACCGCGAGGGTGCCGAGGGCGGCGAACAGCACGCCGTTGTGGCTGCCGGACGGGCTCAGCCAGCGCAGGCCCTTCAGCCCGCGGGCGGCGAGCGCCAGCAGCGCGGTCAGCAGGCCGCCGGCCAGGGCCAGCCACTGCAGGCCGGCCGGGGAGCCGTAGTAGGTGAGGTCGCCGGGGAACCGGTCGGTCCAGGTCCAGGACATCGCCGCCGACGCGGCGGCCAGTACCCCGCCGGCCGCCGCAGCGGCGAGTGCCGCGGTGCCGGGCAGCGGCAGAACGGGCTTGGTCTCGTGGGAAGTTGCTTTCATGGTGTTCACGCCCGATCCGCGACGCGCTCGCCGAGCAGGCCCTGTGGCCTGACCAGCAGCACGACGATCAGCAGGACGAACGCCCACACGTTGGCCCAGGCGCCGCCGCCGAGCTGGTGCATGCCGGGGACGTTCTGGATGTACGCGGTGGCCAGCGATTCGGCGACGCCGAGGACCAGCCCGCCGAGCATCGCGCCGTAGATGTTGCCGATGCCGCCCAGCACGGCGGCGGTGAAGGCCTTCAGACCGGCCAGGAAGCCCATCATGAAGTCGACCTGGCCGTACCGCAGACCGTGCGCCACGGCCGCGACCGCGGCGAAGGCCGCGCCCAGTGCGAAGGCGATCACGATGATCCGGTCGGTGTTGATGCCCATCAGCTTCGCGGTGTCCGGGTCCTGCGCGGTGGCCTGCATGGCCCGGCCGGTGCGGGTGAAGCGCACGAACGAGGCCAGGATCAGCATGCACAGCGGCGCCGCGGCCAGCAGGAACAGGTCGTTGCGCTGCAGGTGGAACAGGCCGAGGCTGACGTTGGCGCCCTCGAACTGCGGGAAGGAGATGGCCTTCTTGGCTCCCGGGTAGAACGCCCAGACCACCTGCTGCAGCGCGATGGACAGGCCGATCGCGGTGATCAGCGGGGCCAGCCGGGGCGCGGTCCGCAGCGGCCGGTAGGCGAACCGCTCGGCCGCGGTGGCGGTGAGCACGGAGGCGATCACGCCGCCCAGGATCATGACCGGCAGCGCCAGCCAGAGCGAAGTGCCGTGCGGCAGTGCGGCGTAGGCGGTCAGTGCCCCGAAGCCGCCGATCATGAAGATCTCGCCGTGGGCGAAGTTGATGAGTTGGACGATGCCGTAGACCATCGTGTACCCGATGGCGATCAGGCCGTACATCAGGCCGAGCATCAGTCCGTTGGCCAGGTTTTGCGGCAGTTCGTGCACCGCGGGCCTCCGTGGATAGGGGGGTATGAGGAGGCGGGGGGCACTTGTGGCGCCCCCCGCCGGACATCGGCTGGTGCGGTGCGGAATCAGCCGGTGTAGGTACCGCTCTTGACCGCCTTCCACTCCCCGCCCTTGACGCTGTAGACGGTGAGCTGCTTGTTCGTGGTGTCGCCGTACTGGTCGAAGGAGACCTGGCCGGTGACGCCGGAGAAGTTCACCTTGGCCATCTCGGCCAGCACCTTGGTGCGCAGGTCGCTGGGCACCTTGCCGCCGTTGTGCTCGACCGCGGCCTTGACGGCCTCGATGAGCGACCACGCGGCGTCGTACGAGTAGCCGCCGTACGCGGAGTACGCGTCCTTGTAGCCGGCGGCCGAGTAGTCGGAGATGAAGGCCTTGGCGGAGGGCAGCTCCTCCACCGGGGCACCGACCGAGGTGGCCAGGTCGCCGTCGCTGTTGTTGTTGGAGAGCTTGATGAACTCGGCGTCGAAGATACCGTCGCCGCCCATCAGCGGGATCTTCGCGCCGGCCTTCTTGATCTGGTCGGAGAGCGGGCCGGCCTCCGGGTACTCGCCGCCGTAGTACACCGAGTCGGCGCCGGAGGCGGCGACCTTGGTGGCGACCGCGGAGAAGTCCTTGTCGTCCGGGTTGATGTGGTCGGTGCCGGCCACGGTGCCGCCGAGCTTCTTGAACTCCTCCTGGAAGATGGCCGCCAGGCCCGCGCCGTAGGTCTTCTTGTCGTCGATGACGTAGACCTTGGTCTTCTTCGCCTCGGTGAACAGGTACTGGGCGGCGTACTTGCCCTGCACCACGTCGGTGGTGGCGGTGCGGAAGTACGAGGCGTACGGGCGGGTGAACTTGCTGCTGCCCCAGTCCGGGCCGAGCGACAGCTCGGGGCTGGTGTTGGCCGGGGAGACCTGGGTCAGCTTGGCGTCGTTGAAGACCTTCTGCATGGTCTGCGAGACGCTGGAGTTCAGCGGGCCGACCACGCCGATGACGTCCTTCATGTCGACCAGGGCGGTGGCGTTCTGCTTGCCGGAGGTCGGGTTGGCCTGGTCGTCCTTGGCCTCGATGGAGAAGGTGACGCCGGGGACCAGGTTGTCCTTGTTGGCCTTCTTGGTGGCGAGTTCGGCCGAGTTCCTGATGCCGAGGCCCAGCGCGGACAGCTTGCCGCTGATCGGGGCGTCCACACCGATGACCACCTTGGTGGTGCCGCCGGCCTTCCCGCCCTCCGTGGACTTGTCACCGCGCGAGCCACAGGCCGAGAGGGTGAGCGCTCCGGTAACTGCAATGGTCACGACAAGAAGTGAGCTCTTTCGCACGACGGGGGTCTCCTTCTGGACGGAAGACACGCGCACAGGGCTGGCGGTGCCGGAACGCGTCGACCGAGCCCGAAAATCGGACAGACGGTGACTGGGCGTGACTCTAGACCGGGCGCGGCGGCTCGGGCAGAGGGGCGAGAGAGGCTGTGATTCTCTTGTTATGACCACGCCGGAAGTTGATCTCTGTGCGCGGTCGAAAAATCCCAGGTGGAGCCCTCGATTCCGGGCCCCACTCCGAGGAGTGAACGGTGAGGGTTCTCAACTCCCTGTTCAGGCTTGGGAACTCCGCTTATCGAACAGGTTTGTCCGGGTCGGTCGGGCTGGTCGTCGGCGTCCGATTATCGGGACTGTCGCAGGTGGCGTGCAGGGCGGTGGACAGGTCGCGGGCGTACGAGTCGCCCAGGATCTCGCTCTGGGTCTCGATGGCGCGCGTGTTACGCAGCGTGACGTCGAGGAAGGGCATTCCGGCGTCCGCCGGGGCGGCCGAGCAGTCCGTCACCCGCAGGCCGACCCGCAGCGAGACCGTCTGCCCGGGCGGCACCGTCTGCGGCAGCCAGCCCGCCACCGCCACCGACAGCCCGCGGTAGCCCTGGCTAACCGCCAGCACGTCCACCGGGCCCGCGCTGGTGTTGTGCACTGTCAGCGACAGCGCGAACGAGTCCTGCCAGGACGGCAGCGGGCCGCCGTATTCGAACCGGGTGGCCTGCGAAGGGAACGGCAGTGCGAGCTCCGACGGCGCCGGGCCGGCCGCCGCCGAGCGGTCCAGCGCGTGACGGACGGTCAGGGCGAGCGCCAGCGCCAGCAACAGGCCGACCACCAGCGACTTCTGACGCAGACTCAGCAGGCGTGGCGGCTGGTCGGCGTTCCTCCGGAACTGCGTCCAGGTGCCCTCGCCCGGCTCCACCGGGCCGAGGAACCCTCCTGGTTCGCCCGGTCTTTCGCTCTCTGCGGACATGACGGCGCCCCCTCGTCCAGCCGAGATTTCCCCTGCCGGGGAGTGGCCAAACACCGGGGGCGCGTAGGGAGTTGGGGATCTACGGGTTACAGGTCGCGCAGCATGCAGGTCAGTCGGCAGCTGGTGATCCGGCGGCCGGTGTCGTCCGTCACCGCGATCTCGTAGGTCGCCGCGGTGCGGCCCTTGAACACCGCCGTCGCCACGCCCGTCACCAGGCCGGAGGTGGCCGAGCGGTGGTGGGTGGCGTTCAGGTCCACGCCCACCGCGTAGCGGCCCGGGCCGGCGTGCAGCATCGCGCCGATCGACCCCAGGGTCTCCGCGAGCGCGGCCGAGGCGCCGCCGTGCAGCAGCCCGTACGGCTGCTGGTTGCCCTCCACCGGCATGGTGCCCACCACCCGGTCCGGGGAGGCCTCGACGATGGTGATGCCCAGCTTCTCGCCCAGGTGCCCGCCGGAGAAGGTCTCCGGGCTCACCCCCAGCTTCGCGAAGTGGTCCAGCACGTCCTGGGGCACGTTCAGTACGGGCGCCGCGTCGGTCATGGTGCTCCTGTTCGGGGGTTCACTTCGTCTGTGCGCGTCGATCGTACGACTGTCTACCCGCCAGTAGGGAGGTGCTCCGCGCCGCGCCGGGAGATGTCGGCCACGGGCCATAGGATCGTGGAGGCAGTGCAATCCGGCAGGAACAGGACGTGACGTGGCGACACAGGGTGCAGGCAAGAGTGCGGCCGAACGGCCCCGGCTGATGCTGCTGGACGGGCATTCGATGGCCTACCGGGCCTTCTTCGCCCTGCCGGTGGAGAACTTCTCCACCACCACCGGCCAGCACACCAACGCGGTGTACGGCTTCACCTCGATGCTGGTCAACACCGTGCGCGACGAGGCACCCACCCACCTCGCGGTCGCCTTCGACCTCTCCCGGCAGACCTTCCGCGCCGCCGAGTTCCCCGAGTACAAGGCCAACCGCGCCAAGACGCCCGACGAGTTCCGCAGCCAGATCCCGCTGATCGGCGAACTCCTCGACGCGATGCGGATCCCCCGGCTCACCGCCGAGGGCTTCGAGGCCGACGACATCATCGCCACCCTGGCCACCGCCGCCGCGGCCGAGGGCTTCGAGGTGCTCATTGTCACCGGCGACCGGGATTCGCTGCAGCTGGTCAACGAGCACGTCACCGTGCTCTACCCGACCAAGGGCGTCTCCGAGTTGACGCGCTACACCCCCGAGAAGGTCGCCGAGAAGTACGGCGTGCGCCCCGACCAGTACCCCGACCTCGCGGCGCTGCGCGGCGACCCGTCCGACAACCTGCCCGGCATCCCCGGCGTCGGCGAGAAGACCGCCGCGAAGTGGGTCAACCAGTTCGGCTCCTTCGAGGAGTTGGTCAACCGGGCCGACGAGGTCAAGGGCAAGATCGGCGAGAAGCTCCGCGAGCACCTCGACTCCGTCAAGCGCAACCGGGTCCTCACCGAACTCGTCCGGGACGTCGAACTCCCGCTCGCCGTCCCGCAGTTGGAGCGCACGCCGTTCGACCGGGAGGAAATCGCCCGGCTGATGGAGGCGTTGGAGTTCCGCAACCCCAACTTCCGCGACCGGGTGCACGGCATCGACCCGGCCGGCGCCGAGAGCGCCGCCGCCGAGATCCCCACCGGCCCCGCCGTCGAGGGCGACCTGCTCACCGAACCCGGCGCGCTCACCGCCTGGCTGGAGGAGCACACCGGCAAGGGCGAACGCACCGCGCTCGCCGCCGACTACGCGTGGGCCCTCGGCGCAGGCGAGGTCAAGCAGGTCGCGCTCGCCACCGGCACCGCCGCCGCCTGGTTCGACCCCGCCACGCTCGACGAGAACGACGACCGGGCGTTCACCGCCTGGCTCGCCGACCCCGAGCGCCCCAAGGCCCTGCACATCGCCAAGCAGGTCATCCGCGCCTTCGCCGAACAGGGCTGGCAGTTCGCCGGCGTCAGCGCCGACACCGCGCTCGCCGCCTACCTGGAGAAGCCCGGCCGCCGCACCTTCACCCTCGACGTCCTCGCCGAGGAGTACCTGGCCCGCTCGCTCGCCCCCGCCGCCCAGGCCGAGACCGGCCAGCTCAGCTTCGACGCCGACGAGCCCGACCCCACCGCCGGCGCCCAGGCCCTGATGACCGAGGCCCGCGCCATCCACGACCTCGCCGAACTCTTCGACACCCGGCTCGCCGAGGTCGGCGCCGACAAGCTGTTCCACGACATGGAACTGCCCATCGCCGAACTCCTCGCCCGGATGGAGCGCTACGGCATCGCCGCCGACCGCGCCTGGCTGCAGGGCCTGGAAGCCCAGTTCGCCGCCGAGATCCAGCGCTGCGTCGAAGAGGCGCACGCCGCCGCCGGCCGCGAGTTCAACCTCGGCTCGCCCAAGCAGCTCCAGGAAATCCTGTTCGGCGACCTCAACCTGCCCAAGACCAAGAAGATCAAGACCGGCTACACCACCGACGCCGACGCCCTCACCTGGCTCGCCACCCAGACCGACAACGAACTCCCGGTCATCCTGCTCCGCCACCGCGACCAGGCCAAGCTGCGCACCACCGTCGAGGGCCTGCTCAAGACCGTCTCGCCGCAGGGCCGCATCCACACCACCTTCAACCAGATGGTCGCCGCCACCGGCCGGCTCTCCTCCCAGGACCCGAACCTGCAGAACATCCCCGTCCGCACCGAGGAGGGCCGCGCCATCCGCCGCGCCTTCGTGGTCGGCGAGGGCTACGAGTCGCTGCTCACCGCCGACTACTCGCAGATCGAACTGCGCATCATGGCGCACCTGTCCGAGGACGAGGCCCTGATCGAGGCCTTCGCCTCCGGCGAGGACCTGCACACCACCGTCGCCTCCCAGGTCTTCGCGGTCTGCCCCGACTCCGTCGACGCCGAGATGCGCCGCAAGATCAAGGCCATGTCGTACGGCCTCGCCTACGGCCTGTCCGCGTACGGCCTGTCCCAGCAGCTCGGCATCAAGCCCGGCGAGGCCCAGGGCCTGATGGACACCTACTTCGAGCGCTTCGGCGGCGTCCGCGACTACCTGCAGAACGTCGTCGAGGAGGCCCGCGCCGTCGGCTACACCGAGACCCTGCTCGGCCGCCGCCGCTACCTGCCCGACCTCACCAGCGACAACCGCCAGCGCCGTGAGATGGCCGAACGCATGGCCCTCAACGCCCCCATCCAGGGCTCTGCCGCCGACATCGTCAAGATCGCCATGCTCCGCGTCGACGAAGCCCTCCGCGCCGCCGACCTGAAGTCCCGCATGCTGCTCCAGGTCCACGACGAAATCGTCCTCGAACTCGCCCCCGGCGAGCGCGAACAGGTCGAAGCCCTGGTCCGCGAACAGATGGCCGCCGCCTACCCGCTGCGCGCCCCGCTCGACGTCTCGGTCGGCATCGGCGCCAACTGGGAGGCCGCCGCCCACTGATCCCTTGCGGCGCGGCCCGGCCGGTCCCGAGACTGGCCCGGTGATCGAATCGCGCACCCCCTTCGCCGACAGGCCCACCCTGGTGGGCGAGAAGGTCCTCCTGCGTCCCGTCCGGCCGCAGGAGGACCTTTCCGCGCTCCGTACCACGTTCGACGACCCGAAGGCCCCCGAACGGGCCAGGGCGACGGAGCGCCGCACCGTCAGGTGGTGGCACCGCAGCCGCAACAGGCAGGCCGACCGGCTCGACCTGATCGTTGTCGACCGGTCCACCGATCGCGGCGTCGGCGAGATCGTCCTCGACCAGTGGGACGAACCCAACAACTCCTGCACCCTCCGCATCGCCATCGCCCCCGACGGCCGCGACCGCGGCTTCGAGACCGAGGCCCTCCGCCTGCTCACCGACCACGCCTTCCGCGTCCTCGGCCTCCGCCGGGTCTCGCTCCCCGTCCGTATCCCCGGCCACAGCATCCAAAGCGCCTGCCAGCAGGCCGGGTTCAGAGTCGAGGGCGTCCGGCGGAAGGCCGTGCGGTACGGCGATCGGTGGGCAAACGTCATCGACATGGCGGCCCTCGCGGAGGACTGGGGCCACGAACTGCCGTCCGGTCCCGAGCCCGAGCGCACAGGCGACCCCGAGCTCAGGCTCACCGCCGCCGAGTGGACCCGGCTCCGCGACTACCTGCGGCGTTACGCCATGACGGAGCTCGACCAATTCGAGAACTGGCGCATCGATACGCAGTACGGTCCGATCGCTGTGACCTTCACCAACGACTTCCCGGAGGACACGGACCATCGGATATGGCACGCGATCTGATCCGGCCGCCCGAACAATCCGATTGCGGTCGGTCGGCCGGTCCTCCGAGACTGGCCGAATGACTGATCAACTTCCCGCCCCCGCCGCCACGTTCGCCGACAAGCCGACGCTGGAGGGGGAGCGGATCGTTCTCCGGCCGGTCAGGGCCGAGGAGGACCTTCCCTGGCTGCGCGTCATGCTCAACGACCCGGAGGTGCTCAAGTACACCTCGAGCGAGTACACCCCCGTCGCGCCGGAGTGGGACGAGGTGATGGAGAAGCGCATCGTCGCGTGGTACTCCACCCGCAACACGCAGACCGACCGCCTCGACCTGATCATCGTCGACAAGTCGACCGGCCGCGGCGTCGGCGAGGTCGTCCTCAACGAGTGGAGCGAACCCAACCGCTCCTGCAACCTCCGGATCTGCATCGGCCCCGACGGCCGCGACCGGGGCTTCGGCACCGAGGCCGTCCGGATGGCCACCGACCACGCCATCCGCGCCCTCGGCCTGAACCGGGTCTCGCTGGGCGTCTACGCCTTCAACGGGCGCGGCCAACGGGCCTACGAGAAGGCCGGGTTCAAGGTCGAGGGCGTCCGCCGGCAGGTCCTGCGGTACGGCGACGAGTGGATCGACGACATCGACATGGCCGTCCTCGCGGAGGACTGGCTGTAGTCACTTGCGTGGGTTGGCCCGGCGGGTGGGTTCGGCGGTGGTCGGGTCCTCCGGCCAGGGGTGGCGGGGGTAGCGGCCGCGCAGGTCGGCGCGGACGGCGCGGTAGCCCTCGCGCCAGAACGCGGCCAGGTCGCCGGTGACGGCGGCCGGCCGGCCCGCGGGGGAGAGCAGGTGGACGGTGAGCGGGGCGCGGCCGTCGGCGAGGGCGGGGGCGGCGTCCCAGCCGAACAGCTCCTGGAGCTTGACGGCGAGGACGGGGCGGTCGCCCGAGTAGTCGACCCGGATCCGGCTGCCGGTGGGCACGGTGATCCGCTCGGGGGCCAGCTCGTCCAGCCGGCCGGCCTGGCCGCTCGCCCACGGCAGCAGGCGTTGCAGCGCGGCGGCGGTGTCGATCCGCTCCAGGTCGGCGCGTCGCCGGGCCCGGGACAGTTCCGGCTCCAGCCACTGCTCGGCGGCGACCAGCAGCGCCGCGTCACTCACGTCCGGCCACACCCCGCCGAGGGTTCGGTGCAGGAACGCCAGCCGCTCACGCAGCCCGGCCGCGGCCGGCGGCCAGCTCAGCAGGGCGGAGACGCCCTCGCGGGCGAGGCCCTCCAGCAGCGCGTCGCGCACCAGCGCCGGGTCGGGCGCCGTCAGCGGCACCGCGGCGAGTTCGATCGCGCCGAGGGTCTCCACCCGGCGGGCCGTCACCTCCCGCTGCCGGGCCGACCAGCCGACCTCCTCCCGCCCGTCCAGCAGCGGACCGCCCGCCCGGCGGGCCGTCGCCTCGTCGATCGCCACCGCCCGCAGCACCCGCGCCGACGGCGACCCGGCGGGCCGGTCGGCCACCGCGATCGCCAGCCACCCGCCGGCCGGCAGCCGCGATCCGGCCTGCACCTGGGCCGCCGTCCCGGAGGCCATCAGGTACGCGCCCTCGCCGCCCTCCCGGGCCCGGGCGATCCGTTCCGGGTACGCCAGGCCGACCACCAGCCCGACGGCCGCGGCGTCGGGGAGCCCGCCCGACGGCCCGTCGACCTGCTGTTCCAGCCGCCGGGTCTCGTCCTTCCACCGGCGTGCGTACGGGTCGTTGCTCTGCTTGACGGTGCGCCAGATGTGGGCCAGGTCGTCGCCGAGGGCGCGCGGCGGTTCCTCGGACAGCAGTGCGACCAGCTCGGCGGCGCGCCGCGGGCCGACGGCGGCGGCGCCGTCGAGCAGCGCGCGGGCCAGCCGGGGGTGCAGGCCGGTGCGGGCGATCGCCCGGCCGCGGTCGGTGGGGCGGCCGTCGGCGTCCACCGCGTCCAGCGCGCGCAGGGTGGTGCGGGCGGCGGCCATCGCCCCGGCGGGCGGCGGATCGGGGAGGGTGAGGCCGGTGGCGTCCGGGTCGCCCCAGCAGGCGGCCTGCAGGGCGAACGAGGTCAGGTCGGCGAGCGCGATCTCCGGCGTCGGGAAGCGCGCGGCGCGGGCGTCCTCCACCTCCGCCCAGCACCGGTACACCGTGCCGGGGGCCTCGCGCCCGGCCCGGCCGGCCCGCTGCCGGGCGGCGGCCAGCGAGGTGCGGACGGTGACCAGCCCGGACAGGCCGCGGGCGTGGTCGGTGCGCGGCTCACGGGTCAGCCCGGAGTCGACCACCACCCGCACGCCCGGCACCGTCAGCGAGGACTCGGCGACCGAGGTGGCCAGCACCACCCGCCGCCGCTGACCGGCCGCCAGCGCCGCGTCCTGCACCGCCTGCGGCGCCTGCCCGTGCAGCTGCAGCACCTCGACGCCGTCCAACTGCCCCGCCACCCGGGCGATTTCGCCCACGCCCGGCAGGAAGCACAGCACGTCCCCGTCGCGCTCGGCGAGCGCCCGGCGGACCGTCGCCGCGACGTGCGCGAGCAGCGCCGGATCGACCTTCGTCCCGTGCGGCGGGCGGACGGTGCCGGGCGGCGGCGCCCACACCGTCTCCACCGGGTGCGAGACACCCTCGGCGGCCACCACCGGCGCGCCGTCCAGCAGTTCGGCCCAGGCGTCGGTGTCGGCGGTGGCCGAGGCCAGCAGCAGCCGCAGCTCCGGGCGGAGCGCCGCCCGGACGTCCAGCAGGAACGCCAGCGCGGTGTCCGCGTCCAGGTGCCGCTCGTGGCACTCGTCGAGCACCACCACGTCCACGCCCGGCAGCTCCGGGTCGCGCTGCAGCCGCTGCAGCAGGACGCCGGTGGTGACCACCTCGACCCGGGTGTCCGGGCCGACCCGGCGCTCGCCGCGCACCGTGAACCCGACCCGGCCGCCGATTTTCCCCCAGCCCCGGGGGGGCTGGGAGGTACCCCCATCGCCTAGCGGCTCGCCCAGCAGCCAGGCCATCCGCCGTGCCGCGGCCCGCACCGCCAGGCGGCGCGGCTCCGCGACCAGCACCCGGCGCGGCGGGCCCGGGAAAGCGTCCAGCAGCCCCGCCAGCGCGAGCGGCACCAGGGTGGTCTTGCCGGTGCCCGGCGGCGCGGACAGCACCGCCGCGCCGTACTCCTCCAGCGCCTCGGCCAGCGGGGGCAGCGCGGTGCGGACCGGCAGTTCGAGCCCCCCGGTGCGCACCGTCAGCCGTTCCGGCGGGCGACGAAGATCGCCGTCCCGGGGATGTGCTGACCGCGCAGCGGGCTCCAGCCGCCCCACTCCTGCTCCAGCTCCTCCGGCCACTCCGGCTCGATCAGGTCGAGCAGCACGAACCCGGCCCCCACCAGCTCCCGCACCCGGTCGCCCAGCGTCCGGTGGTGCTCGACGTACGTCGCCACACCCTGTTCGTCCTGCTCCACGTACGGCGTCCGGTCGAAGTACGAGGACGACGCCGTCAGGCCCTCCTCCCCGGGTTCGTCCGGGAACGCCCAGCGGATCGGGTGCGTCACCGAGAACACCCACCGCCCGCCCGGCCGTAGCACCCGGTGCACCTCGCGCATCAGCCGCTCGGTGTCCGCGCTGAACGGCACCGCGCCGTACGCCGAACACGCGTGGTCGAACGAGCCGTCCGCGAACGGCAGCGCCGCGCCGTCCGCCTGCACCACCGCGACCGGCTCCAGACCGCGGCCCAGGTCGATCCGCCGTGAGTGCTGCAACTGCCGGTACGAGATGTCCAGCGCCACCGGCCGGGCCCCCTGCGCCGCCAGCCAGCGCGAACACTGCGCGGCCCCCGAACCGATCTCCAGGATGTCCGCACCCTTCAGCGCGGCCGGCTCACCGAGCAGCCGCACCTCGGCCTCGTCCACCCCCTCCGGACACCAGGTGAACCGGTCGTCCCCCAGGAACTCCCCATGCTCGTCCTGGTAGTCGTCCGCGTTCCGGTCCCACCAGTGCCGACTCGCCCGGCTCGACTCCACCTCACCTACCTCCCGGCGCAGCGCCTCGTCGCCGTCGTCCTCCTGATCGGGCTCGACGTGGTAGGCGCTCGGGACGTCGTACCCGGCAGGGTCGTAGTCGCTGGGCTCGATGGGACCGGGGGTGGTGGAGTGGTTCATGGAATCCGTCACGTAGGCTATGGATCGCGGAAGCGCCACTGCCGCGGAGCCGGTCCTTTGCTGGGCCGGGTCGGGCTGTGGCATCCGGGGTAGGGCCGGTGTTCGAGCCGCCGCGAGGTGCGCCTTCGGAGGATATGGCCTGATCCGTCCCGGCCTCTACCGGTCTCGCCGACTTCGGCATTGACCGTGTCCGGGTGTCCCCGTATGCTACAAGTTGCGCTGCGGGCCTGCGCGCCTCGGACGGAGCAGGTCGCGCTCGCATCTGTCGAAGACCCCAACGGTCGTCAGACGGACATCGGGATTCCGATCGCAGGAATCGTTTCGGTGGCCGTTTTCTGGCCTGTACGGCTTTCGGTGGGAGCGATCAGGGCCCTCCGCGTGGCATTACTACGACTTCATGTCCGTACCGGAGCCCTTTTCCTAATGACGAGCCCCACCGACACCTCTGTCAGCACCACCCCGCAGGTTGCGGTCAACGACATCGGCGACGCCGAGGCCTTCCTCGCCGCCATCGACGAGACCATCAAGTACTTCAACGACGGCGACATCGTTGAGGGCGTCATCGTGAAGGTCGACCGTGACGAGGTGCTCCTCGACATCGGTTACAAGACCGAGGGTGTCATCCCGTCCCGCGAGCTCTCGATCAAGCACGACGTCGACCCCCACGAGGTTGTCGCGGTTGGCGACAACATCGAGGCCCTGGTTCTCCAGAAGGAGGACAAGGAGGGTCGCCTGATCCTGTCCAAGAAGCGTGCGCAGTACGAGCGCGCCTGGGGCACGATCGAGAAGATCAAGGAAGAGGACGGCATCGTCACCGGTACCGTCATCGAGGTCGTCAAGGGTGGTCTCATCCTCGACATCGGCCTCCGCGGCTTCCTCCCGGCCTCGCTGGTCGAGATGCGTCGCGTCCGCGACCTCCAGCCCTACGTGGGCAAGGAGCTCGAGGCGAAGATCATCGAGCTGGACAAGAACCGCAACAACGTGGTCCTGTCCCGCCGTGCCTGGCTCGAGCAGACCCAGAGCGAGGTTCGCCAGACGTTCCTCACCACCCTGCAGAAGGGCCAGGTCCGCTCCGGCGTCGTTTCCTCGATCGTCAACTTCGGTGCATTCGTGGACCTCGGCGGCGTCGACGGTCTGGTTCACGTCTCCGAGCTGTCCTGGAAGCACATCGACCACCCGAACGAGGTTGTCGAGGTCGGCCAGGAGGTCACCGTCGAGGTTCTCGACGTTGACATGGACCGCGAGCGTGTCTCCCTGTCGCTGAAGGCGACCCAGGAGGACCCGTGGCAGCAGTTCGCCCGCACGCACCAGATCTCCCAGGTCGTGCCGGGTAAGGTCACCAAGCTGGTTCCGTTCGGTGCGTTCGTCCGCGTGGACGAGGGCATCGAGGGCCTGGTCCACATCTCCGAGCTGGCCGAGCGCCACGTCGAGATCCCGGAGCAGGTCGTCCAGGTCGGCGACGAGATCTTCGTCAAGGTCATCGACATCGACCTCGAGCGTCGTCGCATCAGCCTCTCGCTGAAGCAGGCCAACGAGTCCCTCGGTGCCGACCCGGCGTCGGTCGAGTTCGACCCGACCCTGTACGGCATGGCTGCCTCGTACGACGACCAGGGCAACTACATCTACCCGGAGGGCTTCGACCCCGAGGCGAACGACTGGCTGCCCGGCTTCGAGAAGCAGCGCGAGGAGTGGGAGCGGCAGTACGCCGAGGCCCAGGCCCGCTTCGAGCAGCACCAGGCCCAGGTCATCAAGTCCCGCGAGGCCGACGCGGCTGCCGCCGCCGAGGCCGGCGAGGAGGCCCCGGTTTCCGGTGGCGGCTCGTACTCCTCCAGCAGCGACGAGGGCTCGGGCGCGCTGGCGTCCGACGAGGCCCTGGCCGCTCTGCGCGAGAAGCTGGCCGGCGGCCAGAGCTGAATCGCTCTCGCTGAGTAGCTGACGCAACAGGAACCCCCTGTCCAGGCTTGTCCTGGGTGGGGGGTTCCTGCTTTTGCGCCCACCCGCCGGCGGAGGGTGATGCGCTGCGCCCGGCTGTGCCCGCCCACCCGCCCGGGCACCCGCCAGCGAAGGGTGCGCTGCGCGCGGGGGAGGGCGGATCGCGGCGCGGTGCACGGTGCCGATGCGCTGCGCGCGGCTGTGCCCGCCCGCCCGCCCGGGCGCCCGCCAGCGAAGGGTGCGCTGCGCGCGGGGGGAGGGCGGATCGCGGCGCGGTGCACGGTGCCGGGGCCCGGTGCGCGCATGCCCCCGTCCCGGCCTGCCTCGCGCGGCGTGTCCTCCGCTGGTGGGTGCTCGGGCGGGTGGGTGGCCGGTGGCTGTACCGGTCGCCCGGGTGCCCGGTTGCTCGCGCAGCGCCGGCCCCCACCCTCCCGACCGGCCCCGGCCTGCCTCGCGCGACGCTCCCGTCCCGGCCCGCTGCGGTCCCGCCACGGCCTGCCGCGCAGCGTCCCCGTTCCAGCAGGGTTTGCCGCGCGCAGCGTTCCCCTGCCGCCCAGCGCTCCCGTCCTGGCCTGCCTCGCGCGGCGTGCTCCGCTGGTGGGTGCTCGGGCGGGTGGGTGGGTGTGCCTGGCTGCGCGCCCCCGCCCGGTCGCTTGGGCAGTGCCGGCTCCCCGCGCTCCCGACCGGCCCCGGCCAGCTTCACGCAGCGCCCCCGTCCCGTCCCGGCCCGCTGCGGTCGCGCCGTGGCCTGCCGCGCAGCGTCCCCGTTCCACCAGGGCCTGCCGCGCAGCGTCCCCGTTCCACCAGGGCCTGCCGCGCGCAGCGTTCCCCTGCCGCCCAGCGCTCCCGTCCCGGCCTGCCTCGCGCAGCGTGTCCCTCCGCGGGTGGGTGGGTGTGCCCGGCTGCGCGGCCCCGCCCGGTCGCTCGGGCAGTGCTGGCTCCCCGCGCTCCCGACCGGCCCCGGCCAGCTTCGCGCAGCGCCCCCGTCCCGTCCCGGCCCGCTGCGGTCGCGCCGTGGCCTGCCGCGCAGCGTCCCCGTTTCACCAGGGTTTGCCGCGCGCAGCGTTCCCCTGCCGCCCAGCGCTCCCGTCCCGGCCTGCCTCGCGCAGTGTGTCCTCCGCTGGTGGGTGCTTGGGCGGGTGGGTGGGAGTGGGGGAGCTTAAGTGGCGTTTATGTGAAGGGAATTGTGAGATGCGGCTCATCATCCGGCTATAGGACGTTCGGGAAGTCACGCATACATTGAGGTGACTTGTCCGAAAGGCTCCCCGCATGCGCAGCTCTCGCTCCACCGCAGCAGAGGTCGAGGTTTCCCAGGTATCCGGCCGGTTGGCGGGGCTTGGGCGAGTGTGTTTCCGGCACCGGCGTTGGGTGTTGGGGGTGTGGGCGCTGGTGCTGGTGGCGGGGGTGCTGATCGGCGGGCGGGTGTTCGAGGGGTCGGTGGCGGGGACGGGGAGTGGCGGGTCGGAGTCGGCTCGTGGGGTTGCGGTCGTGCAGGCGGCGGATCCGGTGCAGGGCACCGTGACGGCGGTGGTGGGCGGGCCGCAGGTGGGTGGCGAAGGCGTCAAGGGTGCCGTCCAGCAGGCGAGTGCGGAGGTGGCGAAGCTCCCGGGGGTGCTCTCGGTG
This sequence comes from Kitasatospora sp. NPDC004615, assembly GCF_042873545.1. Taxonomy (NCBI): domain Bacteria; kingdom Bacillati; phylum Actinomycetota; class Actinomycetes; order Kitasatosporales; family Streptomycetaceae; genus Kitasatospora; species Kitasatospora sp. NPDC004615. The sequence goes on along the minus strand of NZ_JBIALQ010000008.1, from coordinate 323,510 downwards.
GCGGACACGTATTCGACGCAGGGGCAGTTGACGGCTGACGACGGCCGGGCGTCGCTGGTGAACGTACGGATGGCGGACGGAGCGAGCGCCAAGCAGATCGGCGCCGTGACCGACCGGCTGGAGCGGATCACCGCGGACGGGGCGCACACCGTGGTGGGCGGCGATCTGGTGCTGCAGCAGGAGGTGAAGGACCAGACCGCGAAGGACACCCGGTTCGGGGAGATCGTGACGCTGCCGCTCACCCTGATCGTGATGGTGCTGGTGTTCGGCGGGCTGGCCGCGGCGGGGTTGCCGGGGATCGGGGCGGTGGCTTCGGTGGGCGGGGCGCTGCTGGCGATGTTCGGGTTCAGCCGGATCATGGAGATCGACACCAGCGTGCTGCCGATCGCGACGGTGCTGGGGCTGGGTCTTTCGATCGACTACGCGTTGCTGATGGTGAGCCGTTTCCGAGAGGAGCGCGGCCTGGGCGCGACGATCGCGCAGGCGGTGGAGCGGACGTCGGCGACGGCCGGCCGGACGGTGGCGTTCTCGGGGCTGACGGTGGCGGTGGCGCTGAGCGGCTTGTTCGTGTTCACCAGTCCGGTGTTCCGGGCGGTCGCGGCGGCGGGGGTGAGCGTGGTGGTGATCGCGGTGGCGGCGGCGCTGACGCTGATTCCGGCGCTGCTGGGTTTCATGGGGCGGCGGATCAAGGCGCCGAGCGCGCCCGTCCCGGACGAGGGGTTCTTCTCCCGGACGGTGCGCCGGGTGCAGCGGCGGGCGGTGCCGGTGATGCTGGCGTGCGTGGCGCTGCTGCTCGCGGCGGGGGCGCCGTTCCTGGGTTCGCACTTCCGGAACTCGGGCGCCGACGTTCTGCCGAAGAGTTTCGCGTCCCGGCAGGTCGCCGAGGCCGTGCAGGAACGTTTCCCGGCGCAGGCCCCGGCCCCTGTGCAGGTGGTCGTCGAGGGCACGCCGCAGCAGGCGCAGCACTACGCGGACACCGTGGTGGCGGCGCTGCCGGGCGTGTCGGGGGTGCGGGCCGTCACCCCCGTCTCGGACGGGGTGCAGACCGTGGACGTGCTGGTGAAGGGCGACCCGCAGGGCGCGGAGGCCAAGCGGGTGGTCGGTGAGCTGCGCGAGCACCGGGGCGGCCTGGAGACGTACGTGACGGGGGACGCGGCGTCGCTGGTGGACTTTCAGCACGAGATCGGCTCGCGCGGGCCGTGGGCGGTGGGCCTGGTCGCGGCCGGGACGCTGGTGCTGCTGTTCATGATGACCGGGTCGGTGGTGCTGCCGGTCAAGGCGCTGCTGATGAACGTGCTGTCGCTGGGCGCCTCGCTCGGGGCGCTGACGCTGGTGTTCCAGCACGGGTACTTCAGCGGGCTGCTCGGGTTCACTCCGACCGGCGGCCTGGAGACGATGATTCCGGTGCTGGTGTTCGCCTTCGCGTTCGGGCTGTCGATGGACTACGAGGTGTTCCTGCTGTCCCGGATCAAGGAGCTGCACGACCAGGGCCACGGCTGTCTGCGGTCGGTGGAGCTGGGACTCCAGCGAAGTGGTCGGATCATCACCTCGGCCGGGCTGCTGATGGTGATCGTGTTCGCCGGATTCGCCGCCGGACAGATGCTGATGGTCAAGCAGATGGGCATCGCGCTCGCCGTCGCCGTCGCCGTGGACGCCACCCTGGTGCGCACCCTGCTGGTGCCCGCGACCATGTCGCTGTTCGGCCGGCTCAACTGGTGGGCGCCCGCCCCGCTGCGCCGCCTGCACCGGATCATCGGCCTCAGCGAGCACGTCGAACTGCCGCCGCTGCGCCCGGCAGCGCTGCCCGCACCGCGCACCGCCGAGCAGCCCGCACTGGTGCCTGCGTCCTAGGCTGCCGCGCACCGCCGAGCAGCCCGCGCTGGTGCCTGCGTCCTAGGCTGCCGCGCACCGCCGAGCAGCCCGCACTGGTGGGTGCGCCCTAATCTGGCGGTATGCGACTGACGAAGTTCGGCCATGCCTGCGTCCGGATCGACCACGCGGAAGGGGCGGTGCTGATCGATCCCGGCATGTTCACCGGCCCCGAGGCGGTGCGGGACGTGAGCGCACTGCTGATCACCCACGAGCACGCCGACCACTTCACCGAGCCGCAGGTCCGGGCCGCCGTCGAGGCCAACCCGGGGCTGCGGGTGTACAGCAACCGCTCGGTGGCCCGGCAGCTCGAGGGCATCGGGATGCACGTGACGGTGGTCGGCGAAGGCGACGCGTTCGAGCTGGACGGGCTACCGGTGACGGTGCACGGCGAGTGGCACGCGGAGATCCACCCGGACATCGAGCGGATCCCGAACATCGGCTTCCTGCTCGGCGGCCGGGTGTTCCACCCGGGCGACGCGCTGACCGTCCCGCCGGACACGGTCGACACCCTGCTGCTGCCGCTCGGCGCGCCGTGGCTGCGGGTCGGTGAGCTGGTCGACTACCTGCGCGACGCCCGGCCCCGGCAGGCGGTGGCGATCCACGAGGAGACGCTCAGCCAGGCCGGGCGGGCCGTCCACGGGCGGCTGCTCGGCCCGCAGGGGCCCGGCACCGGCGGCGTGGTGTACCGGACCCTCGACGTCGGCGAGTCGGTCGAGCTGGCCTGACCGGTCAGTGCACGGGCGCGGCGGCCGTGAACGGGCGGCCGTCGAGCGTCCAGTGCGAGTCGGGGACGATCTCCAGTGCCGCGTACACGTGCGCCGCGACGTCGGTGTGGTGCAGCGGGCCGACCGGCGCGCCCGGGGTGATGCCGGGGCCGAACGCGGCGATCCACGCGGTGCGCTCCAGTTCGCTGCGGCCGCCGTGGCCGCCCGCGTCCACGTGGCCGTGGTCGGTGACCACGATCACCGTCCACTCCTCGGCGGCGTACGTGGAGCGCTCGCGCAGGGCGGCCAGCAGGCGGCCGAGGCGGACGTCGGCGGCCTCGATCGAGCGGCGGTAGTCCTCACCGCAGCCGCGGAAATGCGCCGTCTCGTCGACCGCGCCGAGGTAGACGAAGGACGCCTGCGGGTCGTCGTCGGAGCGGGCCAGCACGTACTCGGCCTCGGCGGTGACCCGCTCGTCGCAGACCTCCCACGCCTCCGGGGTGTCCTCCAGCGGCGCGATGTACGAGAGCCGGCCGGGCGCGTTGAACAGCGGGCCGCCGTCGCGGGCCAGGAACAGCGGCTCCCAGCCGCCGACCGCGAAGGTGCGGCGGCGGTGCTGCTTGGCCAGGCGGGTGGTGAAGTCCGGGAACACGTCGAGCCGGTGGCCGCCGAAGTGGTTGCCGAGCACGCCGTGCTTGGCGACGCCGACGCCGGTGGCGATGGTCGCCCAGCACGGTCCGGACATGGTCGGGGTGGCGTCGTCCACCTCGACGGTGCCGAGGAAGCCGGCGGCGGCGACCGCGTCCAGGTGCGGGGTGTGCAGCTCGGGCAGCAGGTCGAGACGGACGCCGTCGATGCCGACGACCAGGACCCGGCGCGGGCCGGCGGGCCAGTTGCTGGACACGGGTGGTGCTCCGATCGTTCGAGGGTGGTGCGGGTGTTCGGAACCCTAGCGGCCGGATCGGGCCAGCGGAGCTGTATGGACAACTTTTCCCGGACGCCCCTTGGGGAGGCGGTCGGAGAGTTCCCGCGGATTTCGCTCGGCGTTCGTTCTGCCGGGGCTGCAACCGGCGCCCTCGTACGGGCCGGTAACCTGACGGCATGCTGAGGATCGGACTGACGGGCGGCATCGGCGCGGGCAAGAGCGAGGTCTCCCGCCAACTGGCCGCGCTGGGCGCGGTGATCGTCGACTCGGACGTGATCGCCCGCGAGGTGGTCGCCCCCGGAACACCCGGACTGGCCGCCGTGGCCGCCGAGTTCGGCCCCGGGGTGCTGCTGCCCGACGGCTCGCTCGACCGCCCCGCGCTCGGCCGGATCGTCTTCGCCGACCCCGCCCGGCTGGCCGCGCTGAACGCCATCGTGCACCCGCTGGTGCGGGCCCGCTCCGCCGAACTGGAGGCCGCCGCCGGGCCGGACGCGATCGTCGTGCACGACGTGCCGCTGCTCGCCGAGAACGGCCTCGCCCCGCTGTACGACCTGGTCGTGGTCATCGACGTCCCCGACGCCGAACGCCTGCGCCGCCTCACCGCCCTGCGCGGCATGCCCGAGGACGAGGCCCGCGCCCGGATGGCCGCCCAGGCCACCCGCGAGGACCGGCTCGCCGTCGCCGACCTCGTCCTCGACAACAGCGGCGACCTCGACGGCCTCACCACCCGCGTCCGCGAACTGTGGCGGCAACTGGAGCAGCGTAGCGCCTGACCTGGGCTTTTGGGCCCATGGCGGGCGGGCGGGCGGCCCCGGCCCGATGCTGGGACGAGGAGGGCGGCGCGGACGGCCCCGCCCGGGGTCGTCGACTGGGGGCCGGTCGCGATGAGTTCCGGCACGAGATGGTCCGCGCTGCCGTGCGGGCGGCGTCGGAAGTGGGTGGTGCTCGGCCTGTGGCTGGTGCTGCTGGTGGCCGCCGTGCCGCTGGCCGGGAAGCTGACGGGCGCCGAGGACAACCAGGCGTCCAGCTGGCTGCCCGCGAACGCCGAGTCGACCCGGGTGCTGGACGCGCAGCGCCGGTTCCAGCCCGTCGAGACCGCCCAGGCCGTGGTGGTGTACCAGCGGCCGGGCGGCATCACCGCCGAGGACCACGCCAAGGCGATGCGCGACGCCGAGAGCTTCACCACCGCGCCGCACGTGGTCGCGCCGGTGGTGGGGCCGATCGTCTCCGCGGACGGGCAGGCGATGCAGACCGTGGTGCCCGTCGCGGTCGGCACCACCGGGTGGAACAACCTCAAGCCGGCCGTGGACAGCTTGCGCGCCACCGCCGCCGCCGGCGCGCCCGCCGGGCTGGTCACCCACGTCACCGGCCCCGGCGGGATCGCCGCCGACCAGGCGAAGGTGTTCTCCGGCATCGACAGCACGCTGCTGTTCGCGACGGTCGGCGTGGTGATCGTGCTGCTGCTGCTCACCTACCGCAGCCCCGTGCTGTGGCTGCTGCCGCTGCTGTCCGCCGGGGCGGCGCTGATGGTGGCCGAGGCCGTCATCTACCTGCTGGCCAAGCACGCCGGGCTGGTCGTCAACGGGCAGAGCGCCGGCATCCTGATCGTGCTGGTGCTCGGCGCGGGCACCGACTACGCGCTGCTGCTGACCGCCCGCTACCGGGAGGAACTCAGACGCCACCAGGACCGGCACGAGGCGATGGCCGCCGCCCTGCGCCGGGCCGGGCCGGCCATCCTGGCCAGCTCGGCGACCGTCGTCGCGTCCATGCTCTGCCTGCTGGTCGCCGAGATGAACTCCACCAGAGGCCTCGGCCCGGTCTGCGCGATCGGCGTGGTCGTCGCCCTGCTCGCCATGCTCACCCTGCTGCCCGCGCTGCTGGTCGCCTTCGGACGCTGGGTGTTCTGGCCGGTCCGCCCGGGCTACGGCACACCCGAACCGACGAAGACCGGACGCTGGGCACGCATCGGCGCCTGGATCGCCGGCCGCCCCCGCAAGGTGTGGATCGGCACCGCGTTCGCCCTGGCCGTCTGCACCGCCGGGCTGACCTCGCTGAACGCGACCGGCCTGAGCGCCGCCGGATCGTTCACCGGCACACCCGACTCCGTCACCGGCCAACAGGTCCTGGCCGCGCACTTCCCCGGCGGGACGGGCGCGCCGCTGTCGGTGATCAGCAACGCCGGGCCGCCACTGGAAGCCGTCCGGCAGGCCACCGCGAGCACCCCCGGCATCGCCGGGATCGGCCCGGCCGACGTGCGCGGCGGCGAGGCGTTCTTCCAGGCGACACTCACCGACCCACCCGACAGCGCCGCCGCCCGCGCCACCGTCGACCGCGTCCGGGCGGCCGTGCACGCCGTACCCGGGGCGAACGCACAGGTCGGCGGATCCACCGCGGTGATCCTCGACGCCGGACGAGCCGCCAGCCGCGACAACCGGGTGATCATTCCGCTGGTGCTGGCCGTGGTCCTGGTGATCCTCGCCGCCCTGCTGCGTGCCGTGGTGGCGCCGCTGATCCTGATCGCCACCGTGGTCCTCTCGTACGCGGCGGCGCTCGGCATCAGCGCGTTCTTCTTCGAGCACGTCTTCCACTTCGAGGCCCAGGACCCGGCGTTCCCGCTCTTCGTCTTCGTCTTCCTGGTGGCCCTCGGCATCGACTACAACATCTTCCTGATGACCCGCGTCCGCGAGGAATCCGCCCACCTCGGCACCCGCCGCGGCGCCGTCGCCGGCCTGGCCGCCACCGGCGGCGTCATCACCTCCGCCGGCCTCATCCTCGCCGCCACCTTCGCCGTCCTCGGCACCCTCCCCCTGGTCGGCTTCGCCGAAATCGGCTTCGCCGTAGCCCTCGGCGTCCTCCTCGACACCCTGGTCGTCCGCTCCGTCCTGGTCACCGCCCTCACCGCCGACCTCACCCACCACATGTGGTGGCCGGGCTGGCTCTCGCACGGGCAGCCTCCGACGGTCGAGGCCGGTCGGTAGGGCGCCGGTCCGGCGTCATTTGGCGACGTCCCCCACCGTTTCGATATCTCATGAGACACCCGTGTTGAGCGTTGAGCTGGCCTTTTCGCCGGCCTTCGCCAACTGCCGCCGGTCGGACGGGTGAGACATCGGCTTGGGGGCGCCGCGGGTGAAGCGCCGCAGGACCTGTTCGGCCTCCGTGGTGCCCAGTGGTTCATGGTCGTTCGGGTTGTGATCCGGCTCTCAGCGGTGGTCAACCGGCTGTTCGGCACCGCTACGGTCGGCGCATGCCACACAAGATCGTGAGTGCGGGTGAGAGCGACGAGCGGCTCTCCGCCCACCGGAGGCGGTTTGCGCCGGAGCCGTTCCGTGCGGTCCTGGGCGCGTCCGTCCTGGCCAATACGGCCGACGGTGTTTTCCAGATGGGGCTGCTTCTCGTGGCGGCCCGACTCACGCATTCCGGCGGCGCGTCCTCCCTGGTGATGGTGGTGATGACACTGCCGTGGCTGATCTTCGGAGTTCCCGCCGGTGTGCTGGCGGACAAAACCAGCCGCAAGGTGTCGATGGTCGCCGCCGACGGGGCCCGCGCCCTGCTCATCGCCGTGGTCGGTGTCGCCGCGGCCTGCCACGTCCTGTCGCTGCCCGTGCTGCTGGTGCTGGCGTTCCTCGTCGGCGTCGCCGAGACGGTGTTCAACACCAGCAGCGAAACCGTGCTCCCCACCATCGTCGCGCCGGACGCTCTCACCAAGGCCAACGGCCGGCTCAACACCTCCATGCGGGTGACCAGCCAGTTCATCGCCCCGCCCCTCGCCGGCTGGCTGACCGCCATCGCCATGCCCCTGACGTTCCTGGGTGCCGCAGCGGGCTACCTCGGCTCGATGCTCCAACTGGCCCTGCTGCCCAAGGACGTCGGACGCGTCCCGGCGCGCGAGGAAGAGCCCACGAGGATCTGGACCGGCCTCGCCTTCGTGCTCCGCCACCGAACCATACGGATGATCACCTTCACGGGCGCGCTGACCACGCTCGCGAACACCTCCTTCCTCGCCCTGCTCGTGGTGTACGCCACCTCCGGGCCGCTCCACCTCAGCGACGCCGGCTACGGACTACTCCTCAGCTGCGTCGGAGTCGGCACGGCGCTCGGCTCCCTGACCGCGCACCGCGCCGAACAGCGACTGGGCAGCGCCCCGGTGCTGTGTGCCTCACGCATCGGCTGGGGCCTGATGTTCGTCGCACCCGTGCTGTTCCACGGCCCCTGGCTCTGGGCCACCATGACTGCGGGCAGCTGCCTGGGAGGCATGTGGGGAGTCGTCACCGTCTCGCTGCGCCAACGACTTACACCGCCCGAGATCCGAGGCGCCGTCGGCGGGGCCTATCGCACGATCATCATGGGAGCCATGCCCGCCGGAGCCGCGCTCGGAGCCCTCGTCCAGAGCCGACTCGGAACCCCGACCACCTTCCTGCTCTACGGCGTCGGCATGGCTGTGCTCGCCGTCCCGGTGTACCGGTCCATGCCCAAGAAGCCGAGGAAGTCGCCCGCTCTCGACCCGCACCCCTCGGACGCCCTCACCGGCCCCGGCCGGCCCGGTGCCGATGTTCAATGAGGTGCGGCGAACGCGAGTGAGACGTTGCGCATTGGGGCTATGTTCCGGTTGTGACCGAGACGATCATTGACTTCACGCGGGAGGCGTTCGCCCAGCCGGACGAGTTCACTTCCTCGCCGCTCTACCGCGCGCTCAGCCGCACCGTCGCCGCCGAGGAAGAACTGCTCGCCCTGGCCGCGCGGGGCCGGGCCGGGCAGTACCCGACCTTCCTTTTCTTCGGCGCGGTGCACCAGCTGCTGCTGGCGGGCGCGGACCATCCGCTGGCCCGGTACTACCCCTCGGTCGCGGGCCCGGACGCGCTCGTCCCCGACGAGGCAGCCGGGGGCGCGCTGCTGGACTTCTGCCGACGCCATGAGGCCGAACTGACCGAGTTGATCAGCAGCCGACTCGTGCAGACCAACCAGGTGCAGCGAGCCCTCGGCCTGCGCATAGGACTGGCCGAGATCGCGCGCCACACCGACGCGCCGGTCCACCTGATCGAGGTCGGCACCAGCGCCGGGCTGAACCTGCGCTTCGACCGGTACGGCTACCGCCTGGGGGGTCGCAACTACGGCGATCCGGTCTCGCCGGTGCAGTTGGTCGCCTCGCTGCACGGCCCGGACACGCTGCCCGATCTGGACGCGCTGCCCGTGCTGGCGAGCGTGTGCGGGGTGGACCTGAACCCGGTGGACGTACGCGCCGAGGCGGACCGCCGCTGGCTGGAGGCGCTGGTATGGCCGGAAAACCTGGACCAGCGCAGGCTGCTGACCGCGGCGCTCGGCGTCGTCGCCGCGGACCCGCCGCGGGTGTTGCGCGGCGACGCCGTCGACGTGCTGCCCGCCCTGGCGGCGGAACTGCCGCCAGGCGAGCTGCGGGTGGTGTTCCACTCCGCGACCCGCATGCATGTGCCGTTGGAGCGGCGGGCCGCTTTCGATGCGGCGATCGCCGCGCTCGGCACGGCCGGCCCGCTGTGGTGGCTCTGCGTCGAAGACGGGCCCGACCCCGATCTCCGGCCTGTGGCCTCGCGCCGCGACCGCATCGGCGCCGCACTGCGCCTACGCGGGCCGGAGGGGGACGATCGCACCCTCGCGGTGGTCGAGGGCCACCTGCGCTGGGTCGAGACGCTGACGCGGCACTAGCTATAGGACCCGGTGCACTCACCCGGCTCGACCGACTCTCCCGTTCTCCACCTGGTCACACTCGGCGCTGAGCTGCGCGAACGGCAGACCGGGCTGCACGTGATTGAGAGGGCATCGACACGGCCACGGCGGAGGGTCGGGCGATGTTCGGCATGCTGTCAGTGCTCGCCGAACTCCAGCGCGAGCTGATCGTGGCGAACACGAGGGACGGCCTGGCCGCCGCCCGCGCTCGCGGCCGGGTCGGCGGGCGCCGGCCCCAGGCCAGTTCGTCCCCGGGCCCAACAGTGAGGATTCGGCGCTGCGAGAGGACGAAGAGATCGTCGACCTTCTGGGTCGAGTGCCGCAGCCCACTTCCGGTCCCGACAGCAAGGACTCGGCCTCGCGGCAGATGGAGGACCTGATGAACAATTTGGGACTCAGGCCCGACAGCGACAAGGGTCAGGTGTGGCTCCACCGGGTCGAGCGCGCCACCCAGCAAGCAGTCCAGGACGAGACCGAGGACTCTCCCGCCGACACTGCTGGGCCCGCGTATGCCGCCAGGTCCGTCTTTGTTGCAGGGCCCGATTATGTTGCCGGGCCTGCCGATGCCGCCGAGCCCGACTGGCCCGCTCCGGGGGCGGACCAGAGCGGGACATCCCCGCTGTTCGACTCGATGCCGCCCAGCGGGCACCTGCCCCCGCAGAGTCCTGCAGGAGAGTGACGGCACTGGCCCCGTGTGTGAGCGGCTCGGGGCTCACCGGCGGCCGGTCAACTGCCGGTGGCTACTGGGAGGTTGGTTTCCGGGCGGCCCCAGTCGGACCAGGAGCCGTCGTAGACGGTGGGGGTGGGGTGGGTGGTGAGGTGGGCGGCGAAGGCGAGGATGCAGGCGGTGATGCCGGAGCCGCAGGTGGTGATGAGGTGGGGGCGGTGGGCGGTGGCGGTGGTGAGGCGGGTGTGGAGGGCGGGGAGGGGGAGGTAGTGGCCGTCGGGGGTGAGCAGGTCGGTGAAGGGGAGGTTGGTGGAGCCGGGGAGGTGGCCGGGGCGCAGGTGGGGGCGGGGTTCGGGGGCGTCGCCGGTGAAGCGGTCGTGGGAGCGGGCGTCCAGGACGGTGGTGTCGGGGTCGGTGAGGGCGGCGGCCACGGCGTCCCGGTCGGTGAGCAGGCCGGGGCGGGGGCGGGCGGTGAAGTCGCCGGGGGAGTAAGGGGATTGGAGGTCGGTGACGGGGTGGCCGGCGGCCTGCCAGGCGGGGAGTCCGCCGTTCAGGACGGCGGCGCGGTCGAAGCCCATGGCGCGCAGCATCCACCAGGCGCGCGGGCTGGAGTAGATTCCGGCGCCGTCGTAGACGACCACGGTGGAGCGGTCGTTGACGCCGAGGGCGCGCAGTTCGCGCTGGAAGTCGGCGGCCGGCGGCATGGTGTGCGGCAGGTCGGAGCGGTGGTCGGAGAGTGCCCCGTCGAGGTCGAACGGGCGGGCGCCGGGGATGCGGTGGGCCGCGTGGCGGTGGGCGCCGATGCTCGCGTCGAGGACGACCAGGTCGGGGTGGTCGAGGTGGTCGGCGAGCCAGGCGGCGTCGACCAGGGGTGGGGGCGGCGGCAGTGCGGTCACGGCGGGGCTCCAGAGGTGAGGGAGACAGAATGATCGCACCGCCGCCGTCGGGCAGTTGAGGTGGTGTCAGGGCTTGCGGGCGACGCCGGCCCAGATGGCGACCTGGCCGTCGGTGTCCTGCGGGGCCTGGTCGGGGCGCCACTGCGGGGCGGTGACCAGGCCGGGTTCGAGCAGTTCGAGGCCGTCGAAGAAGCGCAGCACCTGTGCGCGGGTGCGCATGGTGAGCTGGGCGGTCGCGGAGCGGTAGATGGCCGGGCCCTTTTCGGCGTGCGCCGGGTCGATGAAGTCGGCGGTGGCGTGCGAGAGCGCCAGGTAGCTGCCGGAGGGCAGGGCGTCGATCAGGGTGCGGACGAGGGTGTACGGGTCGTCGGCGTCGTCGATGAAGTGCAGGATCGCGAACAGCATCAGGGCGACCGGCCGGTCGAGGTCGAGCAGTTCGCGGACGGCGGGGTCGGCGAGGATCGCCTTGGGGTCGCGCAGGTCGGCCTGCAGGACGCTGACGCTGCCCTGCTGGGCGCCGGCCAGCAGGGCCCGCCCGTGCACCAGCACGATCGGGTCGTTGTCCAGGTAGGCGACCTTGGCGGTGGGGTCGACGGACTGGGCGATCTCGTGGGTGTTGCCCGCCGTGGGTATGCCGGTGCCGATGTCGAGGAACTGGCGGATGCCCTGCTCGGCGGCGAGGGTGCGCACCGCGCGCTGCAGGAAGGCCCGGTTGGCGAGCGCGCTGATCCGGACCAGCGGGCTGAGCGCGACCACCTGCTCGGCGGCGGCCCGGTCGGCGGGGAAGTTGTCCTTGCCGCCCAGGTAGTAGTCGTACATCCGGGCCGGGTGCGGGACCTCGGGTCGCAGCTCGGAGGACGGCGGCGGACTCTGGTCGCTGGACATCCAGTCGAGCGAGATCTCCTGATGATCGGTCATTTCCGGCCCCCCGTCGGTTGGAACGCGCTTTCGGGGGCAGCATAGACGGCCCGGAAACCGGTACGACCACGGATGGCCGAAACCGGTCGGTCCGGCGACGCGGCCAGGCTACCGGTCGGGTGCGACAGCCGGTCCGGTGGCGGGTCCGGCAGCCGGTCCGGTGACGGGCTCGGCGACGGGTTCGGCGGCGGGCTCGGGCCCGGTCTCCGGGTCGCGGGTGAGCAGGTAGCGGGCGCCCGGTCCGGCGGCGCCGGCCCGGTCCTCGGCGTTGTACAGCGTGCAGCGGCTCAGGGAGAGGCAGCCGCAGCCGATGCAGCCCGTCAACTTGGCCTTCATCAGCTGGAGTTCGGCGATCTGCCGGTCGATGCGGTGCTGCCAGGTGGCGGCCACGGTGTGCCAGTCGCGGGGCGAGGGGGCGCGGTCCTCGGGCAGCCGGGCGAGCGCGGTGCGGGCCTCCTCCAGCGAGAGGCCGACCTGCTGGGCGGCCCGGACGAAGGCGATCCGGCGCAGCGCGGCGCGCGGGTAGCGGCGCTGGTTGCCGCTGGTGCGTTCGGCGTGAATCAGGCCGAGGCTCTCGTAGTAGCGCAGCGCGGAGGCGGCGAGCCCGCTGCGCTCGGCGAGCTGGCCGATGGTGAGGCGGTCGTGCCGGGACGGCGTCATGGTCCGGAACACTACCCGCGAGCGCCCCTTGACCTGAAGCGGACTTGAAGTTGGATGCTCATCGGCATGACGAGCGAAGCAACGAGCACTCCCGGCAGTCAGAAGGACCCGGCCGCCACCCACCCGGTCGCCACCCACCCGGTCGCCACCCACCCGGTTGCCACCCACCCGGCCGCCACCGATCCGGCCGCCACCGGCCTGGGCTTCGCCGACCTGCCGCACCTGATCTCGCTGATGACCGGCGACGAGAAGCACACACCGGCCGCCACCTCCACCCTGGACGCCCTGTGGGTGTTGTACGACCGGGTGCTGAAGGTCGGCCCGGCCGCCGCCGACGCGCCCGAGCGGGACCGTTTCCTGCTGTCCAAGGGCCACGGCCCGATGGCGTACTACGCGGTGCTGGCCGCGAAGGGCTTCTTCCCGGTGGAGCTGCTGTCGAGTTTCGGGTCGTACGACTCGCCGCTCGGCCATCACCCGGACCGGCTGCTGGTGCCCGGCGCGGAGATCGGCTCCGGCTCGCTGGGGCACGGGCTGCCGCTGGCCGTGGGCACCGCGCTGGGCCTGCGGGCGCAGGGCCTGGACGCCCCGGCGGTGTGGGTGCTGCTCGGGGACGCCGAGTTCGACGAGGGCAGCAACCACGAGGCGCTGGCGTTCGCCGGCGCGTACGGCCTGGAGCGGCTGCACGCGGTGGTGATCGACAACTCCTCGGCCACGCACGGCTGGAGCGGCGGCATCGCGTCCCGGTTCGCCGGCGCGGGCTGGTCGACGGCCTCCGTGAACGGCCGCGACCACGAGGAGCTGTACCGGGCCTACACCGCCCCGCACCCCGGCCGCCCGTACGTGGTGGTGGCCCGCACCGAACCCAAGTACAGCTGAGAGCGGAGACAACAGGCCATGACCACCCAGGAATTGACGATGCGCGACCAGTTCGCGCTGACCACCACCGAGCTGCTCGCCCGGGACCCGCGCACCGCACTGGTGCTCGCCGACGTCAGCGCCGCCCAGTTCCCCGAGGCCGCCCGCGCCCACCCGGACCGGGTGGTGAACGTCGGCATCCGCGAGCAGTTGCTGATCGGCGTCGCCGGCGGCCTGGCGCTGACCGGGATGCGCCCGATCGCGCACACCTTCGCCAGCTTCCTGATCGAGCGGCCCTTCGAGCAGGTGAAGCTCGACCTGAACCACCAGGGCGTCGGCGCGGTGCTGGTCAGCGCGTACGGCTCCTACGACTGGGCGGCCGGCGGCCGCACCCACATGGCGCCCGGCGACATCGCCCTGCTGGACACCCTCCCCGACTGGAACGTGCACGTCCCCGGCCACCCCGCCGAGGCCGACCTGCTGCTGCGCCACGCCGTCGCGGCCGGCGACAGCCTGCAGTACGTGCGGCTGTCCGCCCAGCAGAACCGCGAGGCCCGGCCGATCGTCCCGGGGAAGTTCCTGACGGTCCGCGAGGGCAACCGCGGCGTGGTGCTGGCGGTCGGTCCGATGCTGGACGCGGTACTGGAGGCCACCGAGACGCTGGACGTGACGGTGCTGTACGCCGCCACCGTGCGGCCGTTCGACGCGGCGGGCCTGCGGGCGGCGATCGGCGGCCGGGCCGATGTGGTGCTGGTGGAGCCGTACCTGGCCGGTACCTCGGAGCGCGAGGCGCACCGGGCGCTGGAGCAACTGCCGCACCGTGTCCTCGGGTTGGGCGTGCCGGTGGCGGAGCACCGGCACTACGGGTCGATGGCCGAGCACCTGACGGCGTACGGCCTGGACGCGGCCCACCTGAACGCCCGGATCGCCGCCTTCCTGTGGTGATGTCGGTAAAGCCTCAGGCCGTGCGCAGCACCGCCGCCGAGTCCGGCCCGAGCAGCACCGCGCCGTCCGGCCCGGGCCGCACCTCGCCGAACGCGGCCTCCAGCGCGGCGAGTTCACCTTCCAGCGGGACGGCGGCGGGCCCCTCGCCGCCGATCCTGGCGAGCACCCGGTAGCGGCCCCGGTGGACGGCCAGCCAGCCCGCCGCCGCGTCGTGCCGCACCCGCACCGCCGCCAGGTCGCCGGACGTCAGCTCGGGCGCGGCGCGCCGCAGCCGGATCAACGCCCGGTACCAGCCGAGCAGTTCGGCGTGCGGGGCGCGGCCGGGCTCCGACCAGTCCAGCGTGGAGGCGCGCACCGTGGCCGGGTCCTGCGGGTCGGGGACGTCCTCGGCACGCCAGCCGTGTTCGGCGAACTCCCGGCGCCGGCCCTGCCGGACGGCCTCGGCGAGCTGCGGGTCGGTGTGGTCGGTGAAGTACTGCCACGGGGTGGACGCCCCCCACTCCTCGCCCATGAACAGCATCGGCGTGAACGGGGACGTCAGCACCAGCGCGGCCGCGGCGGCCAGCCGCCCGGGTGGCAGCGAGGCCGACAGGCGGTCGCCGGTGGCCCGGTTGCCGATCTGGTCGTGGGTCTGCGCGTAGCCCAGCAGCCGGTGCCCGTAGGCGGCGGGGAACGGTCGGCCGTGCGAGCGCCCCCGGAACGAGGACCAACTCCCGTCGTGGAACCACCCGTTGGTGAGCGTCTTGGCGAGCGCCGTCCACGGGTCGGCGGCGAAGTCCGCGTAGTAGCCCTGGCTCTCGCCGGTCAGCAGCGCGTGCAGGGCGTGGTGGAAGTCGTCGCTCCACTGCGCGGTCAGCCCGAGCCCGCCGGCCGGGCGGGGCGCGGTGGTGCGGGGATCGTTCAGGTCCGACTCGGCGACCAGGAACAGCGGGCGTCCGGTCGCCTCCGCCAACTCCTCTACAGAAAGCGCGAGTTCCTCCAGGAACGGCAGCGCCCGGTCGTCCGCCAGCGCGTGCACGGCGTCCAGCCGCAGCCCGTCGATCCGGTAGTCGCGCAGCCAGGCCAGCGCGCTGCCGATCAGGTACGCCCGTACCTCGTCCGAGCCCGGTGCGTCCAGGTTCACCGCCGCGCCCCACGGCGTGTGGTGCCGGTCGGTGAAGTACGGGCCGAACCGGGGCAGGTAATTGCCGGACGGGCCGAGGTGGTTGTGCACCACGTCCAGGATCACGCCGAGGCCGCGCCGGTGCGCCGCGTCCACCAGGCGCTTCAGCCCGTCCGGGCCGCCGTACGGCTCGTGCACCGCCCAGAGGGACACCCCGTCGTAGCCCCAGCCGGAGCGGCCGGGGAACGGGCAGACCGGCATCAACTCGACGAAGTCCACGCCGAGTTCGACCAGGTGGTCGAGGCGGGCGGCGGCCGCGTCGAAGGTGCCCTCGGCGGTGAAGGTGCCCACGTGCAGCTCGTAGACCACCGTGCCCGGCAGCGGGCGGCCCCGCCAGGCCGTCTCCGACCAGTCGAACGCGGCGTGGTCGACCGGGCGGCTCAGCCCGTCCGGGCCGAACGGCTGCCGGGGCGAGCGCGGATCGGGCAGCGCCGAACCGCCGTTCAGCCGGAAGCCGTAGTCGCCGTCCGGGCCGTCCCCGTGCCACCAGCCCGGGTGCGCCGGGTCGCGCTCCAGCAGGTACGGGATCGCCCCGACCTCCACCTCGACCACCTTGGCCGCCGGCGCCCACACCCGGTACCGCATCAGGCCCCCTCCACCAGCAGCGCCACCGGCAACTGCTGGAACAGATACGACAGTTCGACCGGCCCGCCGACGAAGTGGCGGCCCGTGAGCCGGTCCGTCCAGCGCCCCGGCGGCAGCTCCAGCAGGGTGCTGCCCCAGCCGCCCGCCCGGTGCAGCCCGTACGGCAGCCGGGTCGCCGCGCCCAGCACCCGCCCGCCGCGGGCGAACGCCACCAGGTGGTCGGCCGCCGGGCCCACCCCCGCCAGCGGGCGGTAGCGGCCCAGCGCGCCCTCCCGGCGCAGGTGCAGCGCGGTCCTGGTGAGGTGCAGCTTCTCCCGGGCCAGGTCGCCGGGGCGCGGCGCGGCCGAGTCGGTGAGGCGCACCGCCAGCGCGTCCAGGTCCACCGGCGCCCGGTTGTCCGGGTCGACCAGCGTGTACAGCGGCTCCTCGCCGCCCTGGAACACGTCCGGAACGCCCGGCACCAGCAGGTGCAGCAGCGCCGCCGACAGCGAGTTCACCCGGGCGAACGGCTCCAGCATCCCGACGAACCCGGCGATCCGCGGACACAGCCCCGGATTGGCCAGCGCCCCGCGCACGTACTGGGCGAGCCGCCGCTCGAAGGCCTCGTCCGGCTCCGTCCACGAGGTGCGGCGCTTGGCCTCCCGCACCGACTTCAGCAGCACCCCCAGCAGCCGCTCCTCGGACAGCGGCCACGCCGCCAGCAGGGTCTGCCACAGCAGCCACGCCGAGGCCCGGTCCGGACACGGCCCGGCCGCCACCGTCCACGCCGCGCACTCCGCCGCCCACGCCTCCGGCAGCTCGGCCAGCACCGCGAGCCGGGCCCGGGCGTCCGCGCTGCGCTTGGTGTCGTGCGTGGACAGCGCCGTCATCGCGTGCGGCCAGTGCTCCTCCTGCCGCTCGCACCAGCGGTGGAAGTCCGCGGGCGGTACGCCCGGGTGCTCGGGCAGGCCGCCGACCTCGTTCAGCGACAGCAGCGCGTTGAACCGGTAGAACGCGGTGTCCTCCACGCCCTTGGCCGCCACCGCCGAGGCGGTCTGGCCGAAACGGTGGCAGAACTCGTCCTTGGCGGGGGAGCGGCCCAGCTCCCCGAGGGCCAGCAGGTGCACCAGCCGCTCGGCGCCGGACGCCTCCTCGGGCAGGGCGAGCGCCCGGGCGGCGTCGGGCGGGGCCGCCTCGCCCGGCACCACGTACGGGCGGTACACCGGGTACTCGGTCAGCAGGGTCTCCAGCGCCCGGCGCACCGCCAGCGGCGAGTGGTCGGCCAGCTCCGGGCCGTCCGCGCAGATCCGCTCCACCAGGCGCACCAGCCGGTCGGTCTCGGCCGACAGCGCCCCGTCCGGCGCGACCATCTCGGCCCGGCCGATCAGCGCCGACGCCGCCGCGTCGGCCCGGTCGCCGACGTCGCGCCGGTAGGAGACCGCCAGCTTCTCCGCGCCCCGCCGGTCGGTCAGCACCCCGTCGATCCGGCGCAGCGCGTCGTATCCGGTGGTGCCCGCGCACGGCCAGTCCCCGGGCAGTTGTTCCTCGCCGGTGAGGATCTTCTCCACCACGGTGTACGCGCCGCCGGTGGCCTCAGCCAGGCGCCGCAGGTAGCCGCGCGGGTCGGCCAGCCCGTCCGGGTGGTCGATCCGGAAGCCGTCCAGGACGCCCTCGCGGTGCAGGCGCAGCAGCACCGCGTGCGTCGCCTCGAACACCTCGGGGACTTCCATCCGCACCGCGATCAGCTCGTTCACCGTGAAGAACCGCCGGTAGTTGACCTGCTCGTCGGCGAGTTTCCACCAGGCCAGCCGGTACCACTGGCGTTCCAGCAGCTGCGGCAGCGGCAGCTGGGCGGTGCCGGGGCGCAGCGGGAACTCGTGCTCGTGGTAGCGCAGCACCTCGCCGTCCACCGTCAGCCGGTCGATCTCCACGCCGAGCCGGTCGCCGAGCAGCGGCAGCAGCAGCCGGCCGCGCCCGGGGGCGTCGATCGGGCCCGGCTGGGACGTCCAGTCGATGTCGAACCAGGCGGCGAACGGGTCGTCCGGGCCGTTCGCCAGCACCTGCCAGAGCGGCCGGTTCAGCTGCTCGGGCACGGGCAGCGCCATGTGGTTGGGCACCACGTCGGCGATCAGGCCCAGGTTGTGCCGCTGGGCCGCGGCCGCGAGCTCGCGCAGCGCCGTCTCGCCCCCCAGCTGCTCGGCGATCCGGCCGTGGTCGACGGTGTCGTAGCCGTGCGTGGAGCCCGGCACGGCCTCCAGCAGCGGCGACAGGTGCAGGTGCGAGACCCCGAGCGCCGCCAGGTACGGCACCGCCCGGCGGGCGTCGTGCAGGGTGAACTCCGGCTGCAGCTGGAGCCGGTAGGTGGCCGTCGGGAAGCGGGCCGTGGAAGGGCGCGCGGCGGCTGACGTCATAGCCGAATCCCTACCCGGACCGGCGGAGGCCTACCGCACATTGCCCCGAACGGGCGGTGTCAGGCCGGTCGTTGGAGGACCAGCAGGGAGTAGTCCGGCAGGTGCAGGGTGTCGCCGGCCTTGGCGCGCGGGCCGGTGCCGGGGGCGGGGAGGGCGGGCAGCGAGGTGTCGACGACGACCTGCCAGACCTCGCCGTGGCCGGCCGGGACGGTGAAGGCGATCGGCTCCGAATGGGCGTTGAACATCAGCAGGAACGAATCGTCGACGATCTTGCCGCCGCGCCGGTCCGGTTCCGAGATGGCGTTTCCGTTCAGGAAGACCGTCAGCGACTTCGCGTACGAGGTCGACCAGTCCTGCTCGGTCATCTCCTCGCCGCCCGGGGTGAACCAGGCGATGTCGGTCAGCGCGTCGTGGGTGCCGGAGACCGGGCGGCCGTGGAAGAAGCGGCGGCGGCGGAAGACCGGGTGGTCGCGGCGCAGCCAGATCATGCCCTGGGTGAACTCCAGCAGCCGGGTGTCGGCCTGCCCGCCGTCGCGGGTCGGCCAGGTCAGCCAGGTCAGTTCGGAGTCCTGGCAGTAGGCGTTGTTGTTGCCGCGCTGGGTGCGGCCGAGTTCGTCGCCGTGCGAGAGCATCGGCACCCCCTGGGAGAGCATCAGGGTGGCGATGAAGTTGCGCTGCTGGCGGGCGCGCAGTTCGAGCACCCCGGGGTCGGTGGTGTCGCCCTCGGCGCCGCAGTTCCACGACCGGTTGAAGGATTCGCCGTCCCGGTTGTCCTCCCGGTTGGCCTCGTTGTGCTTGTCGTTGTAGGAGACCAGGTCGCGCAGCGTGAAGCCGTCGTGGCAGGTGACGAAGTTGATCGAGGCGATCGGGCGGCGGCCGTCGTCCTGGTACAGGTCGGAGGAGCCGGTGAGCCGGGAGCCGAACTCGGCCAGGGTGGCGGACTCGCCGCGCCAGAAGTCGCGGACGGTGTCGCGGTACTTGCCGTTCCACTCCGTCCACAGCGGCGGGAAGTTGCCGACCTGGTAGCCGCCCTCGCCGAGGTCCCACGGTTCGGCGATCAGCTTGGCCTGCGAGACCACCGGGTCCTGCTGGACCAGGTCGAAGAACGAGGACAGCCGGTCCACCTCGTGGAACTGCCGGGCCAGCGTCGCCGCCAGGTCGAAGCGGAAGCCGTCCACGTGCATCTCGGTGACCCAGTAACGCAGCGAATCCATGATCATCTGGAGCACGTGCGGCGAGCGCATCAGCAGCGAGTTGCCGGTGCCGGTGGTGTCCTCGTAGAACCGCTGGTCCTTCGCCAGCCGGTAGTACGAGGCGTTGTCCAGGCCGCGGAAGGACAGCGTCGGCCCGAGGTGGCTGCCCTCGGCGGTGTGGTTGTAGACCACGTCGAGGATCACCTCGATGCCGGCCGCGTGCAGCGCCTTCACCATCGACTTGAACTCCTGCACCTGGTGCCCGCGGTCGCCCGTCGAGGAGTACGAGGAGTGCGGGGCGAAGAAGCCGATCGTGTTGTAGCCCCAGTAGTTGGACAGCCCCAGGTCGCGCAGCCGGTGGTCGCGGACGAACTGGTGCACCGGCATCAGCTCGATCGCCGTGACGCCCAGCTTTGCCAGGTGCTCGATCACCGCCGGGTGCGCCAGGCCCGCGTAGGTTCCGCGGATCTCCTCCGGGATGCCCGGGTGCAGCCTGGTCAGGCCCTTCACGTGCGCCTCGTACACCACCGTGCGGTGGTAGTCGGTGCGCGGCGGCCGGTCGGTGCCCCAGTCGAAGTACGGGTTGATCACCACCGAGTGCATGGTGTGCGGCCCCGAATCCAGGTCGTTGCGGCGCTCCGGCGCGCCGAAGTGGTAGCCGTACACCGACTCGTCCCAGTCGATGTGGCCGCCCATCGCCTTCGCGTACGGGTCCAGCAGCAGCTTCGAGGCGTTGTGCCGCAGGCCCAGACCCGGCTGGTACGGGCCGTGCACCCGGAACCCGTACCGCTGGCCCGGCAGCACGCCCGGCAGGTAGGCGTGCCGGACGAAGGCGTCGGTCTCGCGCAGTTCGACGGCCGTCTCGGAGCCGTCCTCGGCGATCAGGCAGAGCTCGATCCGGTCCGCGCTCTCGGAGAACACCGCGAAGTTGGTGCCGGCGCCGTCATAGGTGGCGCCGAGCGGGTAGGGCTGCCCCGGCCAGACCTGCATGTGTCCTCGACTTCCCAGTGCCAGACGCCAGTCGGCGCCCCTACGGGTGACCACCCGGCGGAGCGCCCGAACGTGTGCGGGGCGTCGGTGGCGCGACGGGCCGGACGCACGGCACACCCGCATACTCCCCGCCGGACGGCCGAACGCCGCGCCCATCCGGTCCCATTCGCCCGTTGTTCGCCCGAACGGGTGTCCCGGATGTCGGGCCGGACAACCGCGTACTGACGGCCCGTCGACTGCCGGTGCGCGTGCTGTCAAGAGGGCTGTGTCAGGGCCACGGGGGGCGATACCCTTGATCGTCCGGACCGCGAGAACCCCGGGCCCGTACGGCCGGCGACCAAGGGCCGTCATGGTGGAGCGAGTCAGCGGACAGACCGGCGGCCGAGCGGCGGCGGGCGAGAGGTGAGGTAGCGGATGGCGTTCCCCGCCGACGGCGACGGACCCGACCCGCGGGCCGGCGGCAGCGAGGCCCCGACGCTGGTCGTCCGCACCGGCGTCGGACGCGGGGCGCTGCCCCCGCAGGGCGGCCCCGCCGAGGGCATGCCGCCCGCCTGGGCCGCCGACCAGTGGGACGGCGCCTACCGCCGGGTCCGGCTGGCCGGCCGCGCCTACGTCTGGCTCAACCTGGTCGAACAGCGGATGCGCGCCCTCGTGCACGAAGTGCTGCACCCCGTCTACGCGCCCGCGCACGGCGAGGAGTGGGTCACCGCCGCCGCCGGACCGGCCGGCGAGGAATGGGTGCACCGGGCCGCCGCCGTCCGCGAGGTCTCCCGCCGCAAGGGCTACCTGCTCGACCCCGTCGACGACGACCCGCTGGTCTTCCTCACCCTTCCGCAGCTGCGCGAACTGATGGTCCAGCACTGGCCGCTGTTCGAACCGCACCTGGTGGACCGCCGGGAGATCGAACTCGCCCTCGACGAACTCGAGGTCGCCCGGCACGTGGTCTCCCGCAACCGGGCCCTGACCAAGACCGTCCTCGACCAGACCGAACGGGCCGCCGCCCGGCTGCTCGCCCTGCTCGACGGCACCCACGGCGGCGTGCCCGCCGACGTGGTCGAGGAACTCGTGGCCGGCCGCTACGCCGACGTGATCGCCGTCCACCCCGACCGGGTCCGCCTGCAGCGCGACCTGCCCGTCGAGGACCTGCTCGACGGCGCCCGGCGCCTGGACGCCGTCGGCATCGGACTCGGCATGCTCTGCCAGAACTACACCGGCAAGCGCCTGGTACGCCTCGCCAGCGACGGCTGCCGGGTGCGGCTGCTGTTCCTCAACCCGGCGAGCAGCGCCGTCCGCCGACGTGAACGCGAACTCGGCCTCGGGCGCGGCGAGTTGGGCCGATCCGTGGAGATGAACATCATGCACGCGCGGCGGGTCCGGGCCCGGCTGCGCGACCCCGGCAGCTTCGAGATCCGGGTCTTCGACGAACTGCCCCGGTTCACCGCCTACCTGGTGGAGGGCCCGCGGACCACGGGCGCCGGCGGACGGCGGCGCTCCACCGACCTCGGCGTCATCCAGCCCTACCTGCGCAAGGCCCGCGGCATCGAATCGCCCGCCCTGGTGCTCCGCGGCGGCGCCGGGCAGGAGGCCGGCGGCACCGAACCCGGGCTGCTGGAGGTCTACCGGGAGGAGTTCGAGGACCTCTGGGGGGACTCCCGCGCAGTGTCCTGACCAGCACGGTCGCCCCCGCCAGGGCGGACGCGCCGTCGGCGCTGTCACAGCGGCGCGCGATGATGGTCCGCATCTTGGCAGTGCTGACGGAAGGACACACCCCATGACCTGGTGGAAGGGGCCACTCACCGGATTCGACCTGGAGACCACGGGCACCGACCCGCAGGAGTCCCGGATCGTCACCGCCGCCGTGGTCGACACCCTCGGCGGCCGGGTCGAAACGGCCACCAACTGGCTGATCGACCCCGGCGTCCCGATACCCGCCGAGGCCACCGCCATCCACGGCATCACCGACACCGAGGCCCGCACCCATGGCCGGCCCGCCGACGAGGCGATCGAGGAGATCGCCCAGGCCCTGCACCAGCGGCTCGCCGCCGGACGGCCCGTGGTCGCCTTCAACGCGCCCTACGACCTGTCGCTGCTCGACGCCGAACTGCGCCGCCACGGCCGCCCCACCCTCGCCGAACGCCTCGGCGGGCCGGTCACCCCCGTGGTCGACGCCATGGTCGTCGACCGTGCCCTCGACAAGTACCGCAAGGGCTCACGCACCCTCCAGCGGGTCTGCGAGGTCTACGGCGTCGAACTCCACGACGCCCACGAGGCCGGCAGCGACGCACTCGCCGCCGTCCGGGTCGCCGTCGCCCTCGGCCACCGCTACCCCGAACAGGCCGGCGACCTGCCGCTCGACGAACTGCACCGCCGCCAGATCGTCTGGCACCGCGACTGGGCCACCGGCCTGCAGGACTGGCTGCGCCGCAAGGACCCGGCCGCCACCGTGGACCCGCGCTGGCCGCTCAAGGCAGCGTCCTGAGGGCGGCGGCCGACGATCAGCGGCAGGAGAGCAGGACCCGCTGCCGGGCCAGGTCGACTTCGAGGATCCGCACGGTCAGCCCGTCGCCGACCTGAACGGCCCCGCAGGCCGACTCGGCGGCGGGCACCAGCCCCTGGAGGCCGTCGGGGCGGTCCTCGATCCGGACGAGCAGGCCGAACGGAAGCACCCTCGTCACCACGCCGTCCACCAACTCGCCGACGCGGGTGGACAGTTGCTCCAGCGGGTTGTCCTGCAGCGCCCTCAGGGACAGGTACAGCTCCTCGCGCGCCAGGTCGGCGCCGAGCACCGCGGCCGTGACCTCCTGGCCCACCTCGACGAGGTCCGACGGGTCGCTGATCGACCGCCAGGACAGCTCCGGTTGGCGGAGCCGTGCCGTGAAGCCGCCGACGTCCACGAACACGACGGTGTCGGCGATCCGGGTGACGGTGCCGGTGACGGCCTGACCGGGGCGCAGGGACTTCAGGAACATCCAGGTCTCGTCGCACGGCGACCAGGTGGTGCGCCAGCGGGCCCGCAGTATGCCGTCCTCGTCGGGGAGCACGCCGCTGAGCAGCGGACGGTGCTCGTCGATCGTGATCGGCAGCGCGCAGGCGGCCCGGGCGTCCGCCACCCGGGCGGTCAACTCCTCGTGCTGGTCGTCGTGCACGACCACGCTGTGAACGGCGCCCGATCCGTCCTCCCAGACGAACTCCCGGGTGTCGTCCTCGGGGAGCGCGGCCAGCACGGCCGCGACGTCGTCGGACAGCGGCGGCCAGAGGGTCAGCATGGCGCGCGGGGTGAGGCCGGCGCGGACGGCGTCGATGGTCTCGGGCGTCAGCCGGTGCCAGCGGGAGGCGTTCTGGACGTAGCCCTCCTCCAGCAGGCCCGCCCGGCCTCCGGCGACCAGCCAGTGCACCCGGGCCCAGAACTCCTCGTCGGCGGGCCGCTGTTCGCCCGGCTCATCCGACTCCTCGGAGTACGGCGACTCCGGTATCGGCTCCGGGAACAGGCCCAGCCGGCGGACTCGTGCCGCGGCGCGCTCGCAGGGGCGGTCGGTGCCGATGTACATGTACTGGTCCCAGCCGATGTGCACGAAGAACCGGTCGCCGGCCTCCAGCAGGCACCAGCCCTCGCCGCCGCGCAGCATCATCCGCACCAGCTCCAGCGCGGTCTCCAGGGAGACCTCCGCGCCGTCGTGGAACCCGCGCAGGCCCGGGAAGAGGTCCTCCAGGCGGCCGCCGTCCTCGGGGGAGGCGAAGAAGGCGGCCTCCGGGCGGCCGATCGTCAGCCGGTCGACGCCGCACTCCCCGGCGAACGCGACCACCGCCTGCAGGTACGCCGCCTCGATCGGCCCGCGGTCGCTGTCGGTGTCGTCGTCGGCCAGGTAGTGGCCGCGCTCGTCGCGGTTGGCAGGGTCGTACTTGGTGACGCGGTGCACGAAGGCGGGCACGGGGCTCCTGAAGGCCGAAGAGGCGCCCTGACAAGCCGTCAGGACGCCTCGGCAGGAGAGCCGGTCAGGACTGCGGGAAGTCGAAAGTGTAGCCCTGGGCCACCAGCCACGGGAGCAGCTGCTTCAGGGCCGCGACGGTCTGGGTGCGGTCGCCGCCGCCGTCGTGCATCAGGACCACGCCGCCGGGGCGGAGGTTCTGCTCGACGGTGGTGACGATCGACTGCACGCCCGGGCGGGACCAGTCGCGCGGGTCGACCGACCAGCCGAGGGACTTCATGCCCTGGTCGGCGCCGATCTTCTCGTTCTCCGCGGTGAAGTCGCCGCCCGGGGCGCGCCACCAGGTGATCGGGGCGTTGCCGCCGGCGGCGTCCTCGATCTGGGTCTTGGCGTCGGCGATCTCCGCCACCTGCTGCTGGTGCGACTGGGTGTGCATCGGCTGCGGGTGGTCCACGGTGTGGTCGCACAGGCGGTGGCCCTCGGCGACGATCCGCTTGACCATCGCCGGGTGCGCCTGCGCGTTGTCGCCGATCTCGCAGAACGTCGCCTTGGCGTTGTACTGCGCCAGCAGGTCCAGCACCTGGCCGGTGGCCTGGCCCGGGCCGTCGTCGAAGGTCAGCGCCACGGTCCGGCCGCCCGAGGCGGTGTGCGCCAGCACGTGGGTGGCCGGGGCGTGGCTCTGCTGGCCGCCGGACGGCTGCGAGGCGCCGGTGCCGGGCGTGGACGGGGTGGTGCTCGGGGCGGGCGGTGCCGGCGTCCGGGTGGGCGCCGTCGGGTCCTGGCTCGGCGAGGCGAACGGGGACGAGGTGCTCTCGCTCGGCGTCGGCCGGGCCGCCACCGAGGAACCCCCGCTGCCGCCCGTGGTCGTGCTCGCGCTCGGCGTGGCCGGGTGCTGCGCGGCTGCCCCTGCCGCGGAGGGGGTGCCGTGCGCACCGCACGCCACCAGCAGGGCCGGGGCGAGCAGTGCGGCGGAGGCACCGAGAAGAAGAGAACGACGACGGGCGATTATGCGGGACTTCACCATGGACGACTCCTACGTCGTACCTGCCACATGGAGCGGGGCGTCCGGTCGACTACGACGACGCCAGGTACGACTGAGGTGGTTCCGTCCGGATGTGCGCTGCGCCACAAGGCGGGCACCGAACGGAAGCGGTCAGAACGCGAACCAGCGTACTTCCGCCTCTCCGTCACGCAGTGAGTCGACACGGCGACGGAACTCCGTCCGGGCGGCCGGGTTTCCGGCCGTCTGCTGCGCCACCCAGGCGGCACTCGCGGTCTCCCGCGCGCCGCGCAGCACCGCGAAGCCGGGCCACTCGCGGACGTCCCACCCGTAGGCCGCGTTGAACGCCGCGACCTCCTCGGCCGGTACGCCGTACCGGTCCTGACTGAGGGCCAGCACCACCAGGTCGTGCTCGCGGAGGTCCGAGGCCATGTACTCGAGGTCGAGCAGTACCGGGCCGGCGGGGGTGATGTGCACGTTGCGCGGCAGGGCGTCGCCGTGGATCGGGCCGGAGGGGAGGTAAGGGGTCAATTCGGAAATAGCGGTGACAAAGGTCTCTTTCCGGTCACGGAGGAACGCCACGTCCGCCGGATCGATGTGACCCTCCGCGGTCGCCAGCCAACTGTCCACGGGGGCGAGGAGGTCGCGCCGGCCGAGCGGCACCGGCGGGGCCGGCTCCGCGGGCAGGGCGTGCAGGGCGCGCAGCAGCGGGGCGAGGTCCGCGGGCCGGGCCGGGCGGACGGCGGGCTCCAGTCGGTGCCACAGCGTGACGGGGTGGTCCTGGGCCAGGTGCACGACGGGGTCGGCGGGGCGGACCACCGGCACGCCCGCGCCGTCCAGCCAGCCGGCCAGCGCGAGCTCGCGGGCGGCCCGGTCGGCGGAGCCGGGGGCGCGGCCGACCTTGGCGACCAGGCCGAGCTCCGGCAGGTCGAAGACGGCGTTCTGGCCGAGCGAAATGAGCGTGGCCCCGGCCGGGTCGATACCGGCCGGGGCGCACGCCTGCTGGAGGAGGGCCTGGGCCCCCGATTCGTCGAAGATCACCTGCTCATTGTCGGCGAACCGGGGGCGCATCAGGAGGGAGGGGGTGGGTCAGCCGATCAGCTCGTGGTCGCCGCGGCCGCGGTGGGTGCCGGTGCCGGCGGGGGCGGCGGCGGGCGCCTCGCCCTCGATCCGGGGCAGCCAGTGCAGCCAGCGCGGCAGGTACCAGTTCCTGTCGCCGAGCAGGGACATCACGGCGGGGAGCAGCACGGCGCGGATCACCGTGGCGTCGATCAGGACGGCGGCGGCGAGGCCGACACCCATCTGCTTCATGGTCTGCATGGAGAGCGTCCCGAAGACCGAGAACACCCCGACCATGATCACGGCGGCGCTGGTGACCACACCGGCGGTGGTGCGGATGCCGTGGGCGACGGCCGCGCCGGTGGGCAGGCCGCGGTCGTGCGCCTCCTTGATCCGGGAGACCACGAAGACGTGGTAGTCCATCGACAGGCCGAACAGGATCACGAACAGGAACAGCGGGATCCAGCTCTCCACCGCGCCGACGCCTTCGGTGCCGATCAGCGAGGCGCCGATGCCGTGCTGGAAGACCAGCGCCAGCACACCGTAGGCGGCGCCGACCGAGAGCAGGTTGAGTATCACGGCGGTGACGGCGATGGACAGCGAGCGGAACGAGCAGAGCATCAGCAGGAAGGCGAAGCCGACCACGAACCCGAAGACCGGGAGCATCGAGCCGGACATCTGCTTGTTGAAGTCGATCGAGGCGGCGGTGCTGCCGGTGACCGGGGTCTCGGCGCCGGCGATCCTGCCGACCGTGGCGGGCACGACCTGCTCGCGCAGGGTCTTCAGGGCCTCGGCGGAGGTGGTGTCGTTGCCGCTGCCGTTGAGCGGGATGTCGACCGTGGCGACGTTCTGTCCGGCGTGCACCGTCAGGCTGGTGGGGCCGTGCATCCGGCCGGTGGCGAGGGCCTTGGACTGGAGATCGGCGAGCGCCTGCTTCATCTCGGGCGAGGAGATGTCCTTCGCCTTGATCACCACGGTGGCGGGGGAGGGGCTGCCGGGGAAGGCGTCCTGGATCCGCTGGGAGGTGGCCACCAGGGCGTTGTCCTTGGACAGCTGCTGCTGGAACGTCAGCTTGGCGGTGTGCATGGTGAGCGTCGGCGAGGCGATCGCCAGCAGGGCGACGGTGGCCAGCCCCGCGGCGGCCAGCGGGTGGCGCAGCACCGGGGTGAGCACCGCGTTCCAGAACCGGCTGCCCTCGTTCGTGTCACGGCGCAGGCGGTGCAGGTAGGGGACCTTGCCCTTCTCCACCCGGTCTCCGAGCATCGAGAGCAGCGCGGGCAGCACCGTCAGCGAGCCGAGCACCGCGGTGATCACGACCAGGATGGTGGCGAAGGACATCGCCTTGAAGGTGCCGATGCCGGTGAGGAACATGCCGCCGATCGCGACCACCACGGTGATGCCGGAGACCAGCACGGCGCGGCCACTGGTGGCGGCGGCGATCCGCAGCGCCGTCTCGGCGTCGTGCCCGGCGGCGCGCTCCTCGCGCTCGCGGCGCAGGTAGAACAGGCAGTAGTCGACGCCGACGGCGAGGCCGACCAGCAGCATCACCGAGGAGGCGTCGCTGCTGGTGTGCAGCATGCCGGAGGAGAGCGCGACCAGGCCGGAGGCGGCGATGAAGGCGGTCAGCGCCAGCACCACCGGAAGGACCGCGGCCACCAGCGCGCCGAACGCGATCAGCAGGATGCCGAGGGCGAGCGGCACGGCCGTCCACTCGGCGCGGGCGAAGTCCGAGGAGAACTGCTCGGCGAACCACTTGCCGGAGCTGGCCTGGCCGTACTCCTCGACCGTCAGCTCGGGGTGCTGCTTCTGAACGCCCGTCACCGCGTCCATGATCGGCGGCACGTTGGCGACGGCCGCCTTGTCGTCCTCCCCGATCACCGTGAACTGGAGCAGCGCCGAGTGCTTGTCGGCGGAGATCGCGCCCGTCTCGTACGGGCTGTGCAGCTCCCCGGCCTTGCCGGTGGCCCGGACGGCGGTGGCGACCTGCTCGACGACCGCTTTGAAGGACGGGTCGTCCGCCATCAGCGTGCGGCTCTGCACCAGGACGACCTCACCGGCCGGAGACTTGATGCCCGCGTCGTCCAGAATCCTGGCGGCCTGCGCGACCTGGCCCGGCATCTGCTCGGACTCGGTGATCTTGGTGGAGCCGTGCATGCCGCCGAGGTAGGCGGCGAGGACGACGAAGAGCAGCCAGCCGAAGACCGCGCTCTTTCTGTGGCGGGCGCTCCAGGCGCCCATCGAGGCGGCGATTCCATGCTTCACGGTGGTGTCCCCCAGGGGCTACGGGCGGGTGCGGACCGCCCCGGTCAGTGGGCCTCCGGGCTGCTTCCGGCGGCACAACAGACGCTATGAGCTGGGGTTCTGACGAACCATCCGGCTAGTCACCGACTTTTTCCTCCCCCTGTCCCCAGGAGGGAGTAGGGGGTTAACCCCACCCCCGGGGTCGGGGTCTCCTCCTTGAGGGCAGCCGGGCGTCCACCCTGAGGGGGAGCGATCTCCACCCCACGCACGAGGTGGGAGGGGGTGCGGGCGGGCGACGATAGTGCGGGGGCAGGTTCCGTGGCCGCCCCCAGGGGGCACACGCGAAACCCACTTGCCGGGCGGCAAGCAAGTTCCCGTAAACTGCCCGCTGTTACTTACCTGCCGACCGGCTAGGCCCTGTTGAGGGTTTCGCGCGCCGGTCCTGCCGCTGCCCGGTACCTGGTGTTTTTCGGCTGCGGTGAACCATGCCCAGGGGAGGCATTTCGATCATGTTCCACCGACTTGGACACTTCGTCGTCAAGCGGGCCTGGTGGGTGATCATCGCGTGGGTGATCGGCTCCATAGCCCTGATCGCCACCGCTCCGAAGATGAGCGCCTCGACCGACGAGTCGGAGTTCCTGCCGAAGCACTACGAGTCCATCCGGGCCGCGGTGGTCCAGCAGGAGAAGTTCCCGGCCGAGTTCTCCCCGAGCGCACTGCTGCTGTTCGAACGCAAGGACGGCGCCGCGCTCACCGACGCCGACAAGGCCGACATGGCCAAGGTCGTCAAGGGGCTGACCGACAAGCACATCCCGCTGGTCGAGCAGATCATCCCCCCGATCGAGGGGAAGACGTTCTCGCCCGACGGGCAGTACGCCATGGGCATGGTCTCCATCGACAAGACCAAGATGCAGACCGACGAGTTCACCGTCGCCGCCAAGGACCTGCGCGAAGAGGGCAGGGCGCTGGCCAGCGGCACCGCGCTGAAGTACCAGGTCGGCGGCCCGGCCGCGATGGGGCTGGACCAGAAGGAGTCCTCCAGCGCCACCGACGCGATCACCATGCTCGCCACCATCGTGCTGATCGTGGTCATCGTCGGCGTGATCTTCCGCGGCATCCTGGTCGGCTGGCTGCCGGTGCTGCTGTCGATCTTCCCGATGATCGCCGCCAGCGGCCTGATTGCCCTCGTCACCAAGGCGTTCGACCTGAAGTCCTCGCCGATCGCCTCGGCGATCGACATCGTGGTGATCCTCGGCGTCGGCACCGACTACTTCCTGTTCCTGATGTTCCGCTACCGCGAGCGCCTGCGGGCCGGCGACGACCGCAAGGCCGCCGTGGCCAACGGCGTCGGCCGGGTCGGCGAGGCGATCGCCTCCGCGGCCGGCGCGGTCACCGTCGCCTTCGCGGTGCTGCTGCTCTCCGAGCTCGGCATGTTCAAGTCGCTCGGCCCGGCGCTGGCGATCTCCGTCATCGTCACCGCGCTGGCCTCGCTCACCCTGACCCCCGCGCTGCTGGCCGTCACCTCCACCAAGGCGGTGTTCTGGCCCGGCCGCAAGTGGATGCAGGAGCCGGAGGGCGCCCGCTTCCACAAGCTCGGCAAGATGGTCAGCCGTCGCCCCGGCCTGATCGCGCTGGTCTCCGGCGGCCTGCTGGTGATCCTCTCGCTGGCCGGCCTCGGCTACCAGGGCACCTTCGACATGGCGAAGAGCATGATGCCGAAGGACAAGGAGTCCATGCTCGTCATGGACACCCTCAGCAAGAAGGGCGGCGAGGGTGCGGCCGACCCCACGCACGTCTTCCTGACCACCAGCACCAAGGGCGGCGGCAAGCTCGACCCGGCCGGCCTGGACGGCTTCGGCGCGAAGCTCGGCCAGGTCCCCGGCGTCGCCGCCGTCCAGCCCGAGCCCAAGCTCAGCGAGGACGGCACCACCGCCGACTTCGTCGTGGTGCTCAAGGACTCCGCGGCCAGCAACGCGGCGATCGACACCATCACCAAGCTGCGCTCCACCGCGCACCCGGCCGCCCCGGCCGGCAGCGAGGCACTGGTCGGCGGCACCTCGTCGATCTACAAGGACATCAACCTGGCGATGGCGCACGACTACAAGCTGGTCTTCCCGGTGGCGGGCGTGCTGATCCTGCTGATCCTGGGCCTCCAGCTGCGCAGCGTGGTCGCGCCCTGGTACCTGATGGCCTCGGTCGGCCTCGGCTTCGCGGCCACGCTGGGTGCCACCACGGTGGCCTTCCTCAAGCTCGGCTCCGAGTCCGGCCTGATGTTCATGCTGCCGATCTTCATCTACCTGTTCGTGGTGGCGATCGGCACCGACTACAACATCCTGATCATCGCCCGGCTCCGAGAGGAGGCCCGCGAGGGCCGCAGCCCCCGCGAGGCGGCCAAGGAGGCGGTCCGGCACGCCGGTCCGACCGTCGCCGCGGCCGGCTTCATCCTGGCGGCGTCCTTCGCGACCTTCATGCTGGCGGGCAACGTGCTCTTCGCCGAGCTGGGCTTCGCGCTGGCCATCGGCATCGTGCTGGCGGCCTTCGTGATGGCGATGTTCTTCACCCCGGCGATCACCGCGCTGCTCGGCAAGAAGGCCTGGTGGCCCGGTCACGGCGCGATGCCCGACCACGGCCCCGAGGCCGTCGCCGAGCGCGAGCCGCAGGTGGCCGGCCGGGCCTGACGGGCCCGGCGGCGGGTAGCGCCGGGCAGCCCTGCGGGGGTACCGACGGGTAGCCCCGAGTAGGAGGGGGCATGCGGTCCAACGGGACCGCATGCCCCCTTGGCGTCGCACTGAAACGCGGTGTGACCAGCGGAACTTTTGCCGCCGTTGGCGAGGGGGACCGTGCTATTGTCGAAGCAGTTGCAGTATTGGTTCCCATGAACGTGTGTGTGCGCCTGCTGGTTCCAACCACAGGCGCATTTGTTTTGTCCGGTGTTTAGTCTCCGGATGGGGATCGCGGCTACGTGGGGCTCACGAGGTGTGTGCCCCAACGCCCCAGTGAAAGTGGAGACGGTTATGGCTACCGGCACCGTGAAGTGGTTCAACAGCGAAAAGGGCTACGGCTTCATCGAGCAGGACGGCGGCGGCGCCGACGTGTTCGCTCACTACTCGAACATCCAGTCCACCGGCTTCCGTGAGCTCCTCGAGGGCCAGAAGGTCGAGTTCGACGTCACCCAGGGCCAGAAGGGCCCGCAGGCGGAGAACATCCGCCCCATCTGAGTCCCGGCCTACGCCGACTCAGTGTGACGCAGGCGAGGGCCCGTACCTCCAAGGTACGGGCCCTCGCCCATGCCGCCCGACGGCCGGGGCGGCGCCTTTCTCCTCCCTGACGGCCGACACACCCGCCGCCGTGCCTCCGCGTACGCCGGCCGAAGGCCCTCAGGAAGAGGAACACGCATGCCCGAGCAGTCCCGTCCGCGCGCCGAGAAGGCCGCGGCGCAGTCCGTTTCGCGATCCGGTTCGAAGTCCGTTTCGCAGTCCGGTTCGCGTACCGACCAGCCCCGTGCCGACAAGCCGCGCACCCGTAGCGGGAAGCCGCGCACCGGCGCCGCGCGTGGCGGTGCTCCGCGTACCGAGCAGCCGCGCGGCGGCGAGCAGGCCCGTACCGAGCGTCCGCGCCGGCCGCGCCGGAGTGCCGCGCCGTCGGTCGCCGCGCCCGCCGAGGACTTCACGCACGTGCAGGGAACCCCGTCCCGCCCGGCGGCGGAGAGCTTCGCCGAGCTGAACCTGCCCTCCGGGCTGATGAAGGAACTGGGCGCGCAGGGCGTGACCGAGCCGTTCCCGATCCAGGCCGCCACCCTGCCGGACGCGCTGGCCGGACGTGACGTCCTCGGCCGCGGCCGCACCGGCTCCGGCAAGACCCTGGCGTTCGGCCTGCCGCTGCTGGTGCGCACCGCCGGGAAGCGGGCCAGCGCCCGCCACCCGCTGGCCCTGGTGCTGGTCCCCACCCGTGAGCTCGCCCAGCAGGTCACCGACGCGCTCGCCCCCTACGCCGGGGTGCTCGGCCTGCGGATCACCACCGTGGTCGGCGGCATGTCGATCACCCGCCAGGCCAACCAGGTCCGCCGCGGCACCGAGGTGCTGGTGGCCACCCCCGGCCGGCTGGACGACCTGATCCAGCGCGGCGACGTGCGCCTGGACGACGTGGCGATCACCGTCCTCGACGAGGCCGACCAGATGGCCGACATGGGCTTCCTGCCGCAGGTCGTCAAGCTCCTGGAGCAGGTCGCCGAGGGCGGGCAGCGGATGCTGTTCTCCGCCACCCTGGACCGCAACGTGGACCGGCTGGTCAACCGCTTCCTGACCGACCCCGTCACCCATTCGGTGGACCCGTCGGCCGGTGCCGTCACCACCATGGACCACCACCTGCTCCAGCTCGACCCCGCCGACAAGGCCGAGACCACCGCCCGGATCGCCGCCCGCGAGGGCCGCGTGATCATGTTCGTGCACACCAAGCACGGCGCGGACCGGCTCGCCAAGCAGCTGCGCGCCCACGGCGTGGTCGCCGCCGCGCTGCACGGCGGCAAGTCGCAGCCGCAGCGCAACCGGGTCCTCGACCAGTTCCGCGACGGCCAGGTCACCGCGCTGATCGCCACCAACGTCGCCGCCCGCGGCATCCACATCGACGGCCTCGACCTGGTCGTCAACGTCGACCCGCCGATCGACCACAAGGACTACCTGCACCGCGGCGGCCGCACCGCGCGGGCCGGCGAGTCCGGCACCGTGGTCACCCTGGTGCTGCCCGAGCAGCGCCGCGAGGTCAACCGCCTGATGAGCATCGCCGGTATCCGGCCCACCATCACCAAGGTCCGCCCCGAGGACGGCGAGCTCAAGCGCATCACCGGCGCGAGGATGCCGTCCGGCGTGGCGGTCATGCTTCCGGTTCCGGCGACGGCGGTGGCTGTTGCCGCTCCCGTCTCCGAGGGGACGGAGGGCCGTGGCCGCGGGCGTGGCGGGGTCAAGCCGGCGGACGGCGAGGCGCGACGCCGCCCCGCGAAGCGTTCCGGCGGCCTGCCCAAGGACGTCGACATGAGCGGCAACCCGCGCCGCCCCCGGCCCAAGCAGCGCCCCGGCGGCGGGAGCTCGCAGATGGCGGCCGGGTTCATCGGCAAGTCGTCCGGGCGGGCGAAGCCGGGGTCCGGGACGAAGAGTGGCTCCAACTACGGGACGGGGCGGCAGCGGCGCAAGGCCGACTAGCGCTTCGCGGGACCGGGGAGAGCACCATCAGGGGCGCTGGGGGTACCCCCAGCGCCCCTGTTTTCGTGCCCATCCGCTCGCGCGAGTCTTCCCGCGCCCCTGAGGGTGCTCTCTCAGGCCTTGGACATCTCGCGGACGGTCGCGACCAGGGGAGCCAGCTCGGGGCGCTGCTCCGCGGTGGTGAGGGCCTCGGCGAGGGCGGTGTCGTTGGTGGGGCGGGCCTGGGCGAGGAGGTCGAGGCCGGCCGGGGTGACGTTGGTGTAGATGCCGCGGCGGTCGGTGGGGCAGAGGTAGCGGGCGAGCAGGCCGCGGTCCTCGAGGCGGGTGACCAGGCGGGTGGTGGCGCTCTGGCTGAGCACGACCGCGTCGGCGAGCTGGTTCATCCGGAAGTGGCCGCCGTCGCCGTCGTGCTGCTCGCTCAGGACGTTCAGGACGGAGAACTCGCGGACGCTGAGCTCGTGTTCGGCCTGCAGGGCGCGTTCGACATGGGCCTCGATCCGGCCGTGCAGAGCGGTCAGGGCGCACCAGCCGTGGGCCAGGGCAGGATCAGGGCGGGTCATCGGACACGCTCCCTTCGGGGTCGCTTCACTCCGTACAAGCTTAGTCGAAATGCGCAAATTCCCGCGCCTGCAAGTATTCGGCGGGAGTCCGCGGGAGATGAGGAGACGTCGATGGAGCAGCACGTGCGGCTGGACGCGCAGGAAGCGGCGCTGGACGCCCTGCTCGAGGCTCTCGGCGAGGCGGTGGGCGACACCTCGCAGGACGACCGGGTGGCGCGGCTCGACGCGCAGGCGCCGGGCTACGCGCAGTACCACCGGATCGGGCACAAGCGGCAGGCCGCGTACCGGCGGCTGAGCGCGGACCGGGCGGCCGCGCACCACTGCTACCCGCTGGTGCTGGCCGCGCTGCTGGCCGACGACGACCCGTCCTCGCCGCGCTGGCTGGCGCAGGTGCTGCTGACGGTGGGCGGTCGGCGGCGGCTGCAGGAGGAGCTGGTGGCGGCGGTGGAGGGCGGAGACCCGTTGCGGCAGGTGTGCGCGGTGGGTGCGTGGCGGTGGGCGGACGCCGGGGACGGGCCCGTGGCGGAGCGGTTCCTGGCGGTCCGTCGGGAGGCGGCCGAGCGCTGCGTCGACCCGTGGGTGCGGGAGCGGTTGGCCGACTGAGCGTCAGCAGGGCGTGCAGGGGTACCACTTGGGGGCCGCGCCGTGTTAGCTTCTTTGCAAATTCATGGTCTGCGCATGGTGTCGCCTATGCCTTCGCCCATGCCATCGGACCTTGGCAACGGGGAAGAGGTACGCCGACATGGCGGGGGAGTTCACGGTCGATCCGGACGCGTTGCGCCGGTTCGCCCGCACCAGTACCGAACGGGCCGAGCGGCTGCGGGCGATCCGCGCCGAACTCGGCGGACACCAGCTGTCGCCGTCCGCCTTCGGGAAACTCCCGGAGTCCGACGAAACCGGCCGCGACTACGTGGAACGCTCCGAGGCGGCGATCGACAACGCCGGGGCCGCCTCCGACACCATGGACCGGATCGCCGAATACGCCGACGGCATGGCCGGCGCGTACGAACGCACCGACGAGGGCATCGGGCGCACCATGCAGGCGATCGCCGGAGGGCTGGACGGATGAGCGGGCCGATCGCGGGCGCCGTCGACGCCTACACGAAGATCAACGACTGGATGACCCCGCTGGGCAGCCTGATCGACGAGATCATGCGCCCCATCGTGGAACCCCTCGCCGAGCCGCTGGAGTTCGTCACCGGCGACCCCGAAGGCCTGGAAGCCGCCGCCCAGTTGTGGCAGAAGCAGGCCGAGCAACTGCGCGAGGTGATCGCCGACCAGCGCCGCGACCGGGCCGCCCTGGCCGGCGAATGGCAGGGTGAGGCGTCCGAGGCGTTCCAGCGTGAACTCGCCGAGTACGAGCAGGCGTTGGAGGACGAGGCGGAGGACATGGAGGCCACCGCCGAACTCCTCACCGAAGCCGCCGCCGAAGCCCGGATGGCACAGGACCTGGTCGAGACGATCATTCGCGAGCTGATCGAATGGGCGATCATCACGCTCGCCGCGTCGCTCGCCTTCAGCGTGATCACCGCCGGCATCTCGCTGGCCGCCGAAGCCGCCGCGGCCGCCGCCGAGGGCGCCATCGCCAGCGCCCGGATAGCCAACCTGGTGCGCAAACTCGCCAGCGCGCTGAAGAAGATCGCCGACGCGATGAAGGCACTCAAGGCCGTCTCCAAGCGCCCGCACCTCAACCCGAAGAAGCCCTGGACCTGGAACAAGCCGCTCGACGTCGAGGCGTACCTGGCCAAGACGGGCGTCAAGATGATCGGCAAGGGAGGCCTGCACGGCATCGGCCTGACCGGCAACCCGGCCGGCGAAGCGCTCCAGCAGATCACCCAGAGCGGCGCCGGAATCGTCGCCGACGAGGCCGACGACCGGATCAGCGGCAACCGCGGCCCCAGCACCGGCCTCCGTCAACGCGCCGGCATCGCGCAGCCCGCCCAGGCACCCGACCTCAGCCCCGAGGAGCGCCGCCGCCGCTTCGAGGACGCCTTCGGCTGAGCCACCCACCACATTCAGGAGGACCACCGTGCTCGACCGGGACCGCCAGTTCGCCACGCCGTTCCTCGCCGCCGGCGAGGAGCTGCTGGCCGCTGCCCCCGTCTCGCTGGCGCCCGGCATTCCGCGACCGCCCGAGGCACTGCTGACCCCGCGCCAACCGGGCGAACTGGAACAGAAGTTGGCCAAGCCGTTCACCCTGCTGCGGCGCGCATACGCGGTGGTCAACCCCGTCTCCGCCGGCGTCGGCGCCGTCGAGGACCGGATGATGGACGCCGTGCCGGACTCCGTCTGGCACGGCAAGGGCATGGCCGGCGACTGGCACACCACCGCCGGCCGCCTGGTCGTCCGCCTCCACGAGGACGGCGCGAACGGCAGCGCGCTGCTCGTCCTCACCGGCCGGCGGCTGCTGCTGCTCGCCGACCGCGCCAAGCTCTGGCAGCTCACCGAACAGCACGCCCTGCAGTTCGAACTCCCGCGCGATGAGATCGCCGGGGCTCAGCGCAACGCGAAGGGCGTCACGCAGCGGGGCCGCCTCGACGTGCACTTCCGCGACGGCTCGTGGGTCGGCGTCACGACGCCGCTGCCGTCGGCGGCGGACGAACTGGCTGCGGCGTTCGCGGCGCTCGGGGGCTGATGCCTCCGGTCGGAATTTCGTGGCGGGGAATGCCGTTCGGCCGGGGATGTCCCCGTGGCAGTGGTGACTTGGCCCCGCTGTGGTGAGACGTCAGGCGGTGCGGGCCGTTGAGGTGCTGGTGGCGGCGGTCTCGGCGTGGCGGGTGAGGACGAGGCGGGCGAGTTCGGGGGCCGCGCCGAGAGTGGCTGCGAGGTGGTCGGCCGGGGCTGCGGCGGTGGCGATGCGGTCCGGGAGGAGGCCCGGGGCGAGGAGGTACGGGGCGACGGCGGTGGTGCGGACGGCCGGGTCGGCGCGGAGGGTGGCGAGGGCGTCGGTGACCGTTGGGGTGGTGGCGGAGGCGTAGGCGGTGGTGACCGCGGCCCAGCCTCGGGTGCGTTGCCAAGTGGCGGCGACGGCGCGGGTGGTGGCGTTGGCGGCCGGGTCGGAGGAGCCGGCGGCGGCCAGGACGATTCCCGTGCGGGCGCGGACGGTGGGGTCGGTGACGTCGAGGCCGGACTCGGCGAGGCGGCGGTCGAGGGCGTCGAGGAGGAGCGGGGACGGGCCCAGGACGTCGGCGACCGGGATGGCGGAGCCGGCGGCGCGGAGGGCGGCCGGGATGTCGTGCTTGGCGTGGAAGGCACGATTGAGGAGGAGGGGGACGGCGATCGCGTCGGTGAGGCGCGGGGCGACCTGGGCGATGCGAGGGGCGCAGTGGTCCAGGTACGCGGTGGTGACGGGGAGTTCGGGGCGGAGCGCGCGGATCGCGTCGGCGAGGGCCTCGACGGTGGCGGCGTGGCGGGGGTCGCGGGAGCCGTGCGCGAGCAGGAGGAGGGGGCGTGGTGGTTGCTCGCCTGCTGGGTGCGAGCGGCGGGTGGGGGTGGGCGAGGTGCGCGGCTGTGGGAAGTCGCCTTCCGCCGCGCGCAGTTCCGCCCCCTCGCCTTCGGCTGGGAGGTGCCCCCAGCGCCCCTGGCGGGGCGCGGGGGTTCTGTGCGTCAGGTCGCTGCGCTCCTGACGGGGCGTGAGGGTGCTGTCCGGCGTCAGGTCGCTGCCTGACTGACGACGGTTCGCAGGGGTGCCCTCGGGCGTCAGGGCACGGCGGGGGGTCATGGGATCTATCGGGTGGTGACGAGGAGGCCGCGGCTGCGGAGGACTCGGCGTTCGAGGGGGGAGAAGAAGAGGAGGTCGATGGCGACGCCGACGGTGAGGATGAGGAGGATGCCGAGGAGGACGCCGGACATGTTGGTGAACTCGCGCTGGTTCTCGAGGTAGCGGCCGAGGCCGAGGCCCAAGTCCGGTGAGGAGGCGATGAGTTCGGCGGCCATGAGGGAGCGCCAGGAGAAGGCCCAGCCCTGCTTGAGGCCGGCGAGGTAGCCGGGGAGGGCGGCGGGGAGCAGGATGTGGCGGGCGCCGGCCAGGCCGGTGGCGCCGAGGGTCTGGCCGGCGCGGAGGAAGAGCGGGGGGACCTGGTCGACGCCGGCGATGAGGCCGTTGGCGATGGAGGGGACGGCGCCGAGGAGGATGACGGCGTACATCGCGGAGTTGTTGATGCCGAGCCAGATGACGGCCGCGGGGACCCAGGCGACCGAGGGGAGGGACTGGAGGCCGGAGAGGACGGGGCCGAGTGCGGCGCGGACCGGCTTGACCTGGGCGACCAGGAGGCCGATGGGGGTGCCGATCAGGACGGAGAGCAGGAAGCCGGAGAGGCCGCGCCAGACGCTGGTCCAGATGATGGAGAACAGCGTTCCGG
Source organism: Kitasatospora sp. NPDC004615 (assembly GCF_042873545.1). NCBI lineage: Bacteria > Bacillati > Actinomycetota > Actinomycetes > Kitasatosporales > Streptomycetaceae > Kitasatospora > Kitasatospora sp. NPDC004615. The sequence continues at coordinate 284,709 of NZ_JBIALQ010000008.1, read as the reverse complement.
CGTACCAGAGTTCGGTGAGGGAGTCCCAGACGTCGGCGGGGCTGGGGAGCTTGTCGGGGGTGGTGAGGTGGAGGCTGTAGGCGAGCTGCCAGGCGGCGAGGACGAGGAGTACGCCGAGGACGGGCGGGAGGACCGACCGGCGCAGGACGACGGAGAGGGGCGCGCGAGTGGCGTGGACGGTTTCGAGTGCGTCGAGGCCGGCCTCGACACCCGCGGAGTCGTCGGCGGCGGGGAGGGTGTCAGTGCTGGACATGGCGGCGGATCTCCCCACGCAGTTCTTCGGTGATCTCGATGGACAGATCCGCGACCCCGGCGGATTCGATGCGGCGCGGCTGGGGCAGGTCGATGCGCCATTCGCGGGCGATCCGGCCGGGGCGGGAGGAGAGCAGGACGACGCGCTGGGCGAGGCGGACGGCTTCGCGGACGTTGTGGGTGACGAACAGGACGGCGAGCCGGCGTTCGGCCCAGATGCGGGTGATCTCGTTGTGCAGGACGTCCCGGGTGATGGCGTCGAGGGCGGCGAACGGCTCGTCCATCAGCAGGACTTGGGAGCCCTGGGCGAGGGAGCGGGCGAGGGCGACGCGCTGGCGCATGCCGCCGGAGAGTTCGTGAACGCGCTTCTTGTAGGAGCCGCCGAGGCGGACCAGGTCGAGCAGGCGTTCGGCCTCGGTCTGGCGTTCGGTCTTGGGGACGCCGGCCAGGCGGAGGGCGAGTTCGATGTTCTTGCCGGCGGTGAGCCAGGGGAAGAGTGCGTGGTCCTGGAACATCAGGGCGGGGCGGCCGCCGGGGACGTCGATGGTGCCGGAGGTGGGCCGGTCGAGGCCGGCGACCAGGTTGAGCAGGGTGGATTTGCCGCAGCCGGAGGCGCCGAGGAGGGTGACGAACTCGCCGGGGGCGACGGTCAGGTTGATGTCGTCCAGGACCGGGGCGGCGGTGCCGGGGCGGCCGAAGGTCTTGTGCACGTGCGAGATCCGGACGGCGAAGTCGCTGTCCGGGTGTTCTGCGCCGGGGGCGTCGGGCGAGGTGGTCAGTGCCGTGGTCACGGGCACCTCCTGCGGGTGTGGGCCGGGCAGGGCAGGGGCGGGGTGCGGTGGCCGGGGTCCGTCCCGCGCCCGCCCGGCGAGTGGGCATCGGGTGGGCGGGCGCGAGACGGACGCCGGGGCCTGGGAGGGCTTCCGGAGGGCTACTTGGCGCCGAGGCCGGCGTCGGCGACGGCGGGCTGCCCGGCCGCGGCGAGCACCTTGTTGAGCAGGGTCAGGTCGTAGATCCCGGCCAGGTTCGGCTTCTTCAGGAGGCCGGCGGTGACGGCGTGGTCGGCCTCGGCCTGCAGGGTGTTGGCCAGCGGGTCGTCGATGAAGTCGATGTCCTGCCAGGCCGGGTCGAGGACCGCGGCGTCCAGCGCGTTGCCGGCGTCGGCCTTGATCTGCTCGTTGGCGACGGCCTTGGCCTGGTCGGAGTTGGCCTTGATCCAGGCGTTGGTCTTCACCGAGCCGCGCAGGACGGCCTCCACCACGTCGGGGTGTTCGGTGAGGAACTTCTGCGACACGATGATGTTGGTGATGACGAACTTCTTGTCCGGCCAGACGTCCTTCTCGTTGAGCAGGACCTTCGCGCCGAGGGTGACCAGCTTGGAGGCGGTCGGCTCGGGGACCCAGGCGCCGTCGATGGAGCCGGACTTGTAGGCGTCGGGGGTGACCTTGTTGTCGCTGCGGATCACCTTGACGTCGCCGTCGCCGGTGTTGGCGTCGACCTTCCAGCCCTTGCCCGCAAGGTAGTTGAGCAGGGCGACGTCCTGGGTGTTGCCGAGCTGCGGGGTGGCGATCCGCTTGCCCTTGAGCTCGTCCACCGAGGTGATCTTCGCCGGGTTGACCACCAGCTTGACGCCACCGGAGGCCGAACCGCCCACGATCTTCAGGGACTTGCCGCCGGACTGGGTGTAGCCGTTGATCGACGGGGAGGGGCCGATCCAGCCGATGTCGATGGAGCCGGCGTTCAGCGCCTCGATCTCGGCGGGGCCGGCGTTGAAGACCTGGGTCTTGATCTGGGTGCCGCCGAGTTCCTGCTGGAGGATGCCCTGCTTGAGGCCGACCAGCGCGGTGCCGTGGGTGAGGTTGGCGAAGTAGCCGATCTTCACGGTGTCGGCGGACAGCTTCGCGCCGGACGCGGCGGGGGCGGCCGAGGCCTTGTCGTCGCTCTTGGAGCCGTAGCCGCAGGCGGTGAGCAGGCCGGCCGCGGTGAGGACGGCGACGGTCGCGACGGCGGCGCGTCTGATCCGGCCGGCGGTGGGGCGGGCCTGGGTATGGGTGGGCAGGGAGCTGGGTGCCATGAGAGGTGTCCCGTTCGTGGAGAAGGAAGACGGTCGTGCCTGACCGGGGCCGGGCCGCCCCCGCCGTACCTGCTGTGGGAAGGTGCGGCGGCTGCGGGCCCGGCGACAGGGGCTAGGTCCCCTGTCAGCCCTCACATCGCGTCAGGCCGCCCTGGCCGCTGCCGAGGACGCCGCTGCCGATGCGGCCGCCTTCCTTGTCCATGCCCGAGAACGCCTCGCTGGGCATCAGACCCAGTCCTCCTCAGTGGAAGCGTCGATGGTGCTGACGGGGGTGGTGTCGAACGCCTCGCCCGCCATGCCGGCGGTGAGCGTGGTGCCGTCGGCCGGGTCGATCAGGATGAACGAGCCGGTCCGCCGGTTGTCGCGGTACGGGTCGAGGGCCAGCGGCTCGGCGGTGCGCAGCACCACGTGGCCGATGTCGTTGACGTTCAACCCCTCGGCGCCGGAGCGCTGTTCGAGAGTGTCGATGTCGATGCGGTAGCTGATCTCCTTGACGAGCGCGCGCACGGTGCGGGTGGTGTGCTTGAGCAGCACCTTCGCGCCGACGTGCAGCGGGCGCTCGTTCAGGTGGCAGACCGTCGCCTCGATGTCCTTGCTGGGCAAGGCGGTTGACCCGGACGCGATCAGATCGCCGCGGGAGATGTCGAGGTCGTCGGCGAGGCGGACCGTCACCGACTGCGGGGCCCGGGCGAGTTCGGTCTCGACGCCGAGCGCGTCGATCGCCGCGACGGTGGTGGTGTGGCCCGAGGGCAGCACCGTCACCGGGTCGCCGACCCGCAGCACGCCGGAGGCCAACTGCCCGGCGTAGCCCCGGTAGTCGTGGTGCTCCTCGCTCTGCGGCCGGATCACGTACTGGACCGGGAACCGGACCGGCTCGGTGCTCGGGTCGGAGCCGACCGGGACGGTCTCCAGGTGCTCCAGCAGGGTCGGGCCGCCGTACCAGTCCATGTGCCCGGACGGCTCGACCACGTTGTCACCTGCGAGCGCCGAGATCGGCACCGCGACGACGTCCTTGACCCCGAGCGAGGCGGCGTAGGAGGTGAACTCCTCGGCGATCCGCGCGAAGACCGGCTCCGCGTAGTCGACCAGGTCCATCTTGTTGACGGCCAGCACGACGTGCGGGACGCGCAGCAGCGCGGCGACCGCGGCGTGCCGGCGGGTCTGCTCGACGACGCCGTTTCGGGCGTCGACCAGGACGACGGCGAGTTCGGCGGTGGACGCGCCGGTCACCATGTTGCGGGTGTACTGCACGTGGCCGGGGGTGTCGGCGAGGATGAACCGGCGCCGGGCGGTGGCGAAGTAGCGGTACGCCACGTCGATGGTGATGCCCTGCTCGCGCTCGGCGCGCAGGCCGTCGGTGAGCAGCGCCAGGTCGGGCGCCTCCTGGCCGCGGCGGCGGGAGGCGTGCTCGACGGCCTCCAGCTGGTCGGCCAGCACCGACTTGGAGTCGTGCAGCAGCCGGCCCACCAGGGTGGACTTGCCGTCGTCGACGGACCCGGCGGTGGCGAAGCGCAGGAGGGAGGTGGAGGTGTCGATGGTCACGGTTAGAAGTACCCCTCGCGCTTGCGGTCTTCCATGGCGGCCTCGGACAGCTTGTCGTCGGCCCGCGTGGCGCCGCGCTCGGTGAGGCGGCTGGCGGCGATCTCGGCGATCACGGCCTCGATGGTGTCGGCGTCGGAGTCGACCGCGCCGGTGCAGGACATGTCGCCGACCGTGCGGTAGCGGACGAGACGGGTCTCGGTGCTCTCGCTCTCCTTCGGGCCGCCCCACTCGCCGGCGGTCAGCCACATGCCGTCGCGCTTGAACACCTCGCGGTGGTGGGCGTAGTAGATCTCGGGGAGGGCGATGCCCTCGCGCTCGATGTACTGCCACACGTCCAGCTCGGTCCAGTTGGACAGCGGGAAGACCCGGACGTGCTCGCCGACCGCGTGCCGGCCGTTGTACAGCGACCACAGCTCGGGGCGCTGGCGGCGCGGGTCCCAGGCGCCGAACTCGTCGCGCAGCGAGAACACCCGCTCCTTGGCGCGGGCCTTCTCCTCGTCGCGGCGGCCGCCGCCGAAGACCGCGTCGAACTTGTTCGACTCGATGGCGTCCAGCAGAGGCACGGTCTGCAGCGGGTTGCGGGTGCCGTCGGGGCGCTCGCGGAGCCGGCCGTCGTCGATGAAGTCCTGGACGGAGGCCACGTGCAGGCGCAGGTTGTGCTGCGCCACGGTGCGGTCGCGGTACTCGAGGACCTCGGGGAAGTTGTGGCCGGTGTCCACGTGCAGCAGCGCGAACGGCACCGGGGCGGGCGCGAACGCCTTCAGCGCCAGGTGCAGCATGACGATGGAGTCCTTGCCGCCGGAGAACAGGATCACCGGCCGCTCGAACTCGCCCGCCACCTCGCGGAAGATGTGCACCGACTCGGCCTCCAGCGCGTCCAGGTGGGACAGCGCGAAGGGGGTGTCGTCGGTACGGACCGGGCTGTCGGTCACAGTGGTCACGCGAGGCCCCTCTCGGTCAGGAAGGCGTGCAGTTCGTCGGCGGACTCGGCCACCGTCCGGCCCTGCGTCTGGAGGCGCAACTCCGGCTTCCCGGGCGCCTCGTACGGGTCGTCGACGCCGGTCAGACCGGAGATCTCGCCGGCGGCCTGCTTGGCGTACAGGCCCTTCACGTCTCGCTCCGAGCACAGCTCCACCGGGGTGGCGACGTGGATCTCCAGGAACTCGGTGCCGTTCGCGGCGTGCCGCTCGCGCACCGCGGCGCGGGAGTCCGCGAACGGGGCGATCACCGGGGCGAGCACCTTGACGCCGTTGGCGGCGAGCTTCTCGGCGACGAAGCCGATCCGGGTGACGTTGGTGTGCCGGTCCTCGCGGGAGAAGCCGAGGCCCTTGGAGAGGAACTCGCGGATCTCGTCACCGTCCAGCACCTCGACCCGGTGGCCCTCGGCGCGCAGCCGCTCGGCCAGCGCGAACGCCAGCGTGGTCTTGCCGGCGCTGGGCAGCCCGGTCAGCCACACGGTGGCGCCGCGCTCGCGGCCCGCTGCCGGGGTGTCGGCGGTGGTCACGGTGGTTACTCCTGACAGTCGGTGACGGTGGATCAAGTGGTGCTCAGAGGTGGATGCCGCACTCGGTCTTGCCGGAGCCCGCCCAGCGGCCGGCCCGGCCCTGCTCGCCCTCGCCGGGCTTGGCGGTGCAGGACAGCGGGGAGCAGCCGATCGAGGTGTAGCCCTCCCACAGCAGCGGGTTCAGTAGTACCCCGTTGGCCTGCACGTAGGCGTCCACGTCGTCCTGCGTCCAGCGGGCGATCGGGGCGAGCTTCACCTTGCGGCGCTTGGCGTCCCAGGCCACCACCGGGGTGTTGGCGCGGGACGGCGACTCGTCGCGGCGCAGTCCCGTCGCCCAGGCGTCGTACCCGCCCAGGCCGCGGTTCAGCGGCTCGACCTTGCGCAGCGAGCAGCACAGGTCCGGGTCGCGGTCGTGCAACTGCGGCCCGTACTGGGCGTCCTGCTCGGCCACGGTGAGCTTCGGGGTCAGCGTGATCACGTTGACCGGCATGGTCGCGGCGACCGCGTCCCGGGTGCCGATGGTCTCCGCGAAGTGGTAGCCGGTGTCCAGGAACACCACGTCCACGCCGGGCAGCGCGGTGGACGCCAGGTGGGCGACCACCGCGTCCTCCATCGAGGAGGTGACGCAGAACCGCTTGCCGAAGGTGTCGGCCGCCCACCGCAGGATCTCCTGCGCGGAGGCCTCCTCCAGCTCCCGGCCGGCCTTGACGGCCATCGCTTCGTAGTCAGTCGCGGTCGTCATTCCCGGTCCCCCCGTCGGAAGTCGACAACAGCCCGAGGAACTTCAGCTGGAACCCCCGGCGGCAGGCCCGGCACTCCCAGGTGCCGTGGCCGCTCTCGGACGGGCGCAGGTCCTCGTCCCCGCAGTACGGGCAGTAGAAGGGTGCCGCTCGCTCGCTCATGCACCCACCTCGCTGCGCTCGGTGGTCGCTTCGCGAGAACGCGCTGCCCTATTGGTTCTCCCCCAGCCTTCGGCCGGGGGGACCCCCATGCTTCGCTCGCTCACGACAGCTGCTCCTCGCTCGCCCGCACCGCCCACTGGGCGAAGCGCTCGCCGTCCTGACGGTCCGCCTGGTAGCGGGTCAGCAGGCGCTCGACGTAGTCGGGCAGTTCGGCGCTGGTGACCTTCAGGCCGCGGATCTTGCGGCCGAACGCGGCGTTCTCGAAGCCGAGCGAGCCGCCCAGGTGGATCTGGAAGCCCTCGACCTGCCGGCCGTTCTCGTCGGTGACCAGCTGGCCCTTGAGGCCGATGTCGGCGGTCTGGATGCGGGCGCAGGCGTTCGGGCAGCCGTTGATGTTGATGCTCAGCGGCTCGTCGAACTCCGGCAGGCGGCGCTCCAGTTCGTCGATCAGGGTGCGGCCGCGGTCCTTGGTGTCGACGATCGCGAGCTTGCAGTACTCGATGCCGGTGCAGGCCAGCGTGCCGCGCCGGAAGGTGGACGGGGTGACCCGCAGGTCGAGCGCCTCCAGGCCGGCCACCAGCGAGTCGATCTGCTCCTGCTCGACGTCCAGCACGATCAGCTTCTGCTCGACGGTGGTGGCCAGCCGGCCCGAGCCGTGTTCGGCGGCTAGGTCGGCGACCTGCTGGAGCAGCTTGCCGTTCAGCCGGCCGACCTTCGGCGCGAAGCCGACGTAGAAGCGGCCGTCGTTCTGCGGGTGGACGCCCACGTGGTCGCGCCAGCGTCCGGCCGGCTGCTCCGGGCCCGGGCCGTCCGTCAACTCCCGCTTCAGGTACTCGTCCTGGAGGATCTGCCGGAACTTGGCCGGGCCCCAGTCGGCGACCAGGAACTTCAGCCGGGCCCGGTTGCGCAGGCGGCGGTAGCCGTAGTCGCGGAAGATGCCGACCACGCCGGCCCACACGTCCGGGACGTCCGCCAGCGGCACCCAGGCGCCGAGCCGGACGCCCAGCTTCGGGTTGGTGGACAGGCCGCCGCCGACCCACAGGTCGAAGCCAGGGCCGTGCTCGGGGTGGACCACGCCGACGAACGCGATGTCGTTGATCTCGTGGACCACGTCCAGCAGCGGGGAGCCGGAGATCGCGGTCTTGAACTTGCGCGGCAGGTTGGAGTACTCGGGGTTGCCGATGTACTTGCGGTTGATCTCGTCGATCGCCCAGCTGCCGTCGATGATCTCGTCGGCGGCGAGGCCCGCCACCGGCGAGCCGATCACCACGCGCGGGCAGTCGCCGCAGGCCTCGGTGGTGGACAGGCCGACCGACTCCAGCTTCTCCCAGATCGCCGGGACGTCCTCGATCCGCACCCAGTGGAACTGGACGTTCTGGCGGTCCGTCACATCGGCGGTGCCGCGCGCGTACTGCTCGGACGCCTCGCCGATGGCGCGCAGTTGAGGGACGGTCAGCTGACCGCCGTCGATCCGCACCCGGAGCATGAAGTACTCGTCCTCGAGCTCGTGCGGCTCCAGGATCGCGGTGCGGCCGCCGTCGATGCCCTGGCGGCGCTGGGTGTACAGGCCCCACCAGCGCATCCGGCCGCGCAGGTCGGCCGGGTCGATCGAGTGGAAGCCGCCCTTGGAGTAGATCGTCTCAATGCGTGTCCGCACATTGAGACCGTCGTCGTCCTTCTTCATCTGCTCGTTGGCGTTGAGCGGGGTGTAGTGCCCCATCGCCCACTGGCCCTCGCCGCGGTGGCGGGTCACCTTGCGGGCGGCGGGGCGGGCCGCGACGGCGGCGCCGGCCTGAGGCTCGTCCGGCGCTTCCGGCTCGGGAGTGCGGGCCATGGTGTCAGTCCTTTGAGCGGCTTGGCAGGTGCGGGGGGTGCTGGCCGATTCCCGGGCGTGCCCCGCTCCCACCTGCGGAATTCAGCAGGCGGCGGGAGGGGTGACGCTGGGCCGGGTGTCGAGGGTGCGCGCATCCGCGACGGCGGGGATGCGCGGGCAGGGCGCCGGTGCGGGGCGGCGTGCGAGTGGGGCTCAGGTCACCGGACAGATGGCGCTGGACACGCGAAGGAGGTCGACGTGGAGTCGGCCAACTAGGGTGGTACCGGCGCTAGACATGGCAAGAGATTCGCACGGCTGGCGACTCGAGGTCCACTAACGTCCGAATCCTGGACCTGAACGTTCCGCATTCCGGGACGGTCGGCCGGCCCGGGCCGCTCCACGCCCTGTGGTCCGTCGGTTCCCGGCAGTGGCGCATCGGTCGGCGAGTGCGGGCCGATACCGTAGGGACGTGCAAGCAGCAGGCAGTACTCCGCATCCGCCCGGGGGGGCCGGTCCGACCGCCGACCGGCAGTCCCGTCGTCGCGGCGGCCGCCGCCGGGCCGTAAAGCGAACCACCTGGTACCGCACCCTGTGGGCGCTGGTGAAGGACACCACCAACACCTGCGTCGAGTACCGCGTCACCGGACTCGCGGCGGAGGCGGCGTTCTTCACGCTCCTCTCCATCCCGCCCCTGCTGCTCTGCCTGGCCGGCACCCTCGGCTACCTCGACGACATCCTCGGCGCCGGCACCATCGTGCGGCTCAAGGCGGACGTCATCTCAGCAGCTGGGACGGTGCTCTCACCGGGCTCGATCGACCAGATCGTCCAACCCCTGCTCGACGACGTCTTCGGCAGCGCCCGGCCGGACCTGATCTCGATCGGCTTCCTGCTCTCGCTCTGGTCCGGCTCCCGCGCCCTCTACATCTTCATCGACACCATCACCGTGATGTACGGCCTCGACGGCAAACGCGGCCTGGTCAAGACCCGGCTGATGTCGCTCGGCCTCTACCTCGGCGCACTGGTGATCGGCTCCCTGGTACTGCCACTGCTGGTCACCGGGCCCGGACTGCTGATCAACACCTTCCAGAGCTGGGCCGGAGTGATCACCTCGCTCTACTGGCCCGCCGCGATCATGCTGCTGATCGTCTTCCTCACCACCCTCTACCACGTGGCCGTCCCCGTCAGCACGCCCTGGCGCGAGGACATCCCCGGTGCGCTCGTCGCCCTCCTCGTCCTGGTGGTGTGCAGCGTCGCCCTGCGGCTCTACCTGGTCAGCTCCGTCGAAGGCCACTCGGTGTACGGGCAGCTCGCCGCCCCCGTCGCCGTACTGCTGTGGATCTTCGTGGTGGCGCTCGCCGTCCTGATCGGCGCCGCGATGAACGCCGCCATAGACCGCCGCTGGCCCGCCGTCGAAACCGCCGACGCCCGCGCCGAGGTCGAACGCCTCACCGAGGACGCCGCCGTCCAGCGCGGCCGCGAGGCCGCCACCCGCCGCGCCGCCGAACGCGCCGAACGCACCCGCCAGTTCGGCCTCGCCGAAGGCCACGACGAGGACCTCTTCGACGAGGACGACGACGAGCCGGTGCCGAGCGAGTACCCCGAACGCTGGGCGAGCTTCCTCCCGCACGACGACGTCAAACGCCGGCTCGGCCGGGTGCGGCGCAGGCAGCGCTGAGATCCCGGGCTCCAAGGAGCGGCCCCCGTCGGTACCTTCCGGTACGGGCGGGGGCCGCTTCGCGTCTGCCGGGGATGTCCCGGACTTGCGTGTCAACTGCCTTGCGCTACAGGGGCGGTGAGGGTCGGCGCGGGTGGTGCGGAAATTCGGTGGCGGAGGGGGCGGGGGAGTACTAGCGTGGCGTCCGCCGATCGAGGGCGCCCCAGGGCGGGGTGCGCGAGGCGTGTCGCAAGAAGAGGAGGTGAGGACCGTGAGGCCTGTCCTTGCAGGTGTTGGTTCCCGCGTTCAGAAGTTCATCGAGTCCTGTACCCCTCGGTCCGCGGCCGACCTCGGACCGGTGTCGCCCATACGCTGACACCGCCGTCGCGCGGCCGGGGCCACCCGTTCCCTGAAGGGTTCACCCCGTGCTTTCCACGACCTCCGCTGCCCACCCGCTCTCCGGCCTCGGCTGGGACGAGGACCGGGCCGCCGATTTCCGTCCGCTCGCCGAGGCGGGCCTGCTCCCCGGGCGGATCACCCGCATCGACCGCGGCCGCTGCGATGTGCTGCTCGTCGATCCCGAAACCGGCGAGCCCGCCACGCTGCGCGCCGACACCCGGCCGGTGACCAGCGCCGACACCATTCACAACCCGTGCACCGGGGACTGGGTGGCCGTCGACCCGGCCGCCCGGCCACTGCCCGCCGTCACCACCGTGCTCCCCCGCACCACCGCGATCATCCGCAAGGGCGCCCACAAGCGCTCCGAGGGTCAGGTGCTGGCCGCCAACATCGACACCGTCCTGATCGCCGTCTCACTCGCTGCGGAACCCGACCTGGGCCGGGTGGAGCGTCTGCTCGCCCTCGCCTGGGAATCCGGGGCCGAACCGCTGATCGTCCTCACCAAGTCCGACTTGGTCCACGACGGCGACTTCGTCCGGGCGGACGTGGAGGCGGTCGCACCCGGGGTCCCCGTGCTGACGGTCAGCGCCGAGACCGGAGCCGGCATGGACGCACTGCGCGCCCTGGCCACCGGCTCCTGCGCCCTGATCGGCCAGTCCGGCGCCGGCAAGTCCACCCTCACCAACGCCCTCGCGGGCACCGACACCATGACGGTCCAGCAGGTCCGTTCCGTCGACGAGAAGGGCCGGCACACCACCACCACCCGCGAACTCGTCCCGCTCCCCGGCGGCGGCGCCGTCATCGACACCCCGGGCCTGCGTGGCGTCGGCCTGTTCGGTGGCGAGGGCATCGACCTCGCCTTCGCCGACATCGACCAGCTCGCGTCCGGCTGCCGCTACGACGACTGCTCGCACCGCACCGAACCCGCCTGCGCCGTCCGCGCCGCCCTCGCCGACGGTACCCTCCCCGAGCGCCGCTGGGAGTCCTACCTCAAGCTCCAGCGCGAGAACGACTGGATCGCCTCCCGCGCCGACGCCCGCCTTCGCGCCGAACGCGCCCGCCACCACCACAAGACCCGCACCAAGACCCTCCGCACCGTCCGCCGCCCCTGACCGCGGCCCGGGGCGGGTTCGTCGCGGCCGGTGCGCCGCACCAGGACGAACTCGCCCCGGCGCAGGGGTGATTGGGGCTGCGCCGGGTTGACGGGTGGTCAGAAGAGCTGGTCCGCGTCCTTGCCGTTCTCGTGGGCGAGCAGCCAGCGCTTGGCGTCGATGCCGGCGGCGAAGCCGGTGAGGCTGCCGTTGGCGCCCATGACGCGGTGGCAGGGGCGGACGATGAGGAGGGGGTTGGCTCCGACGGCGCCGCCGACGGCGCGGACGGCGCGGGGTGACTGGCCTGCGGCGTCGGCGAGTTGGCCGTAGGTGACGGTGGCGCCGTAGGGGATGTCGTCGATGCTCGCCCAGATCCGGCGGCGGAACTCGGTGCCGACGGGGGCGAGCGGCAGGTCGAAGGTGGTGCGCTCGCCGGCGAAGTACTCGGTGAGCTGCTCGACGGCGGGGGCGAGCGCGTCCGGGTCGGGCTGCCAGTCGGCGGCGGGCTCGGCGAGCGCGTACTTCTGGCCCGGGGCGGTGACGGCGGTCAGCGCGAAGCCGTGCTCCTCGTCGAGGGTGCCGCTGAGCAGCAGGGTGCCGAGCGGGCTGTCCATGGTGGTGAAGACGGTGGTCATGCCGGTTCCTTGCGGGTACGGAGGGCGGTGTGGTGGGCGGAGGCCGCCGACCACAGGTGGTGCAGGGCGTAGGAGCGCCAGGGCGCCCAGGCGGCGGAGCGGTCGGCGGAGCTGCGCGGATCGCCGCTCTCGCCGAGGGCGCGCAGGCCGTCGCGGACGCCGATGTCGGTGGGGAGGAAGACGTCCGGGTCGGCGAGGGCGCGCATCCGCAGGTAGCCGACCGTCCACGGGCCGATGCCCGGGAGGGCGAGCAGCTCGGCGGCGGCCTGTTCGCGGTCCACGCCCGGGTCGAGCCGGACGGTGCCCTCGGCGAGGGCGGCGCACAGGCCGAGCAGGGCGCGGCGGCGGGCCTGCGGCATCGCCAGGTGCTCGGGATCGGCGGCCGCGAGCGCGGCGGCGGTCGGGAACAGCAGGCGCAGGCTGCCGTCGCTGGACGGCAGCGGGGTGCCGTACGTCTCGGCGAGCCGACCGGCCAGGGTGCGGGCCGCGGCGACGCTGATCTGCTGGCCGAGGACGGCGCGGACCGCGAGTTCGTGCGGGTCGACGTGTCCGGGGGAGCGCAGTCCGGGCCGGGCCGCGGCGAGCGGGGCGAGCAGCGGGTCGGCGGCGAGCCGGTCGTCGACCGCGTCCGGGTCGGCGTCCAGGTCGAACAGGGCGCGCAGCCGGTGCACGGCCGTGGTGAGGTCGCGCAGGTCGCTGAGCGTGAGCCGACAGTCCAGCCAGCCGCGGGCCCGGTCGTCGCCCGGGGCGAGCCCGTCGACCTCGGCGATGCCGTGCCCGTACGGCAGTGCCAGGGTGCGCCGGTAGGTGCGGGTGCCGGGACGCGGGCCGGGGACGACTTCTTCGACGCCCGGGACGGCTCGCAGCGCGAGGAAGTCCAGCAGGTGCTCGGTGTCGACGGCGCCCCGGTACGCGAGCCGCAGACCCAGCGCGCCGGCCGCGACGGGGGCGCGGCGGTGGCCGCCGCGCTCGGTGCGCAGCGTGCTGGGGGTGCGGTCGTAGACCTCGCGGATGGTGTCGTTGAACTGCCGCACCGAGGCGAAGCCCGCCGCGAACGCCACGTCGGTGACCGGGAGTTCGGTGGTCTGCAGGAGCAGCCGGGCGGTCTGGGCGCGCTGCGCGCGGGCCAGTGCGAGCGGGCCGGCGCCGAGTTCGGCCGTCAGCTGGCGCTGGAGCTGGCGGGCGCTGTAGCCGAGCCGGTCGGCCAGCCCCGCGACGCCCTCCCGGTCCACCACGCCGTCGCCGATCAGCCGGACGGCCCGGCCGACCAGGTCGGCCCGGTGGTTCCACTCGGGCGAGCCCGGCACCGAGTCGGGCCGGCAGCGCCGACAGGCCCGGTAGCCCGCGCCCTGCGCGGCGGCCGCGGACGGGAAGAACGAGCAGTTGGTGCGCTTGGGAGTGGTGGCCGGGCAACTCGGACGGCAGTAGATGCCGGTGGTGCGGACGGCCGTGAAGAACACCCCGTCGAAGCGGGCGTCCCGGCTGTGCACGGCTCGGTACCTGGTCTCGTCGTCGATCACGCCATCCAGTCTGCGTCATCCCCGGAGGGCCGACTGGCGGAAATCGGACGTCGCCATGCCTCGGCTGGTGGCGCGGTGGGGTCGGCGTGCGGGGTCGGCGCGTGTGAGGGTGTGGGCGCGGTGGGGTCAGCGTGCGGGGTCGGCGCCTGTGAGGGGGCGAGCGCGGTGGGGTCAGCGCGCGGGGTCGGTGCCCGCGAGGGTGTGGGCGCGGTGGGATCAGCGTGCGGGGTCGGTGCCCGCGAGGGTGTGGGCGAGGTGGTCGAGGCCGGGGAGGGCCTGCATGACGGCTGCGCGGTCGGCGGGGGTGAGGCTCAGGAGGGCGGTGGCGAGGCGGCGTTCGTGGGCGCTCTGCCAGTCGCGGAGCTGCTGGTGACCGGCCTCGGTGAGGGCGATCCGGGCGGTGCGGCGGTCCCCCGGGTCGGGTTGGCGGTCGACCAGGCCGGCGTCGAGGAGCTTGGAGATCAGACCGCTGACGGTGTTGGGCGCCAGGCGTTGACGAGCGGCGAGTTCGCCGACCCGCATGGGGGCGACGGCGAGGGTCTGGAGGAGCTCGACCTGGGCCATTGGCAGCGCCTCCCAGGGGAACTCGGACCGGATGGAGCTGCGCAGGGCACGGCGCAGCCGGGTGATCACATCGGTGAGCTGCTGGGCCCCGGCGAGTGCGTCGGGCGCGGGCTGGGGCTGCGAAGACATGGCGGACAGCGTAGCGCCAGGTGGTGTCGGTGCTGCCCCAGGTCCCGACGTTGACCAGCGAGGACGGTTGCCGGGGCGGTGCGGCGGGGCTGCTGCGGGGCTGCCGCGGGGCTGTCGGGAGGGTGGATGGCTCGGGGCCGGAAACAGTCCTTGAGCGATTATATCGGTGGCAGATATATTCGACTCATGGCTGAACCTGCCGTTGCCCCCAGGCTGCTCGACGCCCTGCAGCGCGCCGAACGCCCGCGCCCGCGCGCCGTCGCACGCTGGCCGCACGCGCACTGGCTGGCCGTCGGCACGGTCTGCCTCGGCGCGTTTCTCGGCCAGCTGACCGCGAGCGTCACCTCACTGGTGTTCCCCGCGCTGGAACGCCGGTTCGACGCGGGCTTCGCCGCCGTGGAATGGGTGTCGCTCTCCTACCTGCTGGTGCTGGTCGCCCTGCTGGCCCCGGTCGGGCGGCTGTCCGACCTGGTCGGCCGCAAAACCATGTACCTGGCCGGTTTCGCCGTGTTCGCGGCCGCCTCACTCGCCGCCGGACTGGCCGACAGCCTGGCCGTACTGGTGGCCTGCCGCGCAGTACAGGCCGTCGGCGGCGCGATGATGCAGGCCAACAGCGTGGCACTGGTCGCCCGCGGCGTACCGGAACGGGCGATGCGCACCGCACTCGGCATCCAGGCCGCCGCCCAGGCCCTCGGCCTCGCCCTCGGCCCGACCCTCGGCGGCCTACTGGTCACCCACGCTTCCTGGCGCTGGGCGTTCTGGGTCAACGTCCCGATCGGGGTGCTCGGCATCCTGGCGGGCTGGTTCCTGCTACCGCGAACCTTCCCGGACGGCGCGAGGCCGTGCGGCGGGCAGGTCGGGGACGGGCGGGCTGGGGGCGTGCGGGCCGAGGGCGGGCGGATCTGGGATGGGCGGACCGGAGTCGGACGGGTCGGGGATAGGCAGGCCCAGGCCGGGGGTGGACACGTCGGAGGCGGACGGGTCGGGGATGGGCAGGCCGGGGGCGGACGGGCCGAGGGCTGGCGGATCGGCGGGCAAGTCGGAGGCGGGCGGATCGGGGGCGAGCGGGCCGGAGGCGAATGGGCCCGTAGCGGGCGGGTCGACGGTGGATGGGCCGTGGGCGGTCGGATCGAGGATGGGCGGGCCGGTGGCGGGCGGCCCGAGGGCGGGTGGGCCGGGGACGGGCGGGCCGGGGACAGGCAGGTCGAAGGTGGCGGACGGTTCGACCTGGCCGGGCTGTTGCTGCTGGCCACCGCGTCGACGGCGCTGCTGCTGGCGCTGTCCGCCGCGTCCGGATTGCCGCTGCCGGGGTGGGCGGCGGCCGGGCTGGCGGTGCTCGCGGTTGTCGCGGCGGCCGGGCTGGTCCGGCAGGAGCGGCGTGCGGACCGGCCGATCGTCCCTCCCGGACTGGTGAACACCCCGGGTATCCGGGTTGGGCTGCTGGTGGCGCTGATCGGCTACCTGCTGCTGTTCTGTCCGCTGGTGCTGGAGCCCGTGGTGCTGGCCGGTCGCGGGGCGTCCGCCGGCACGGCCGGGGTGGTGATCACCGCGCTGCCCGCGGCGTTCGCGCTGGCCGCCACGGTCGGTGGCGGGCTGCTGCCGCGCGGCTGGAGCGACGCGGTGCGCTGCCGGGCCGGTGCGCTGGCCGCCGCGGCCGGACTGCTCGCGCTCGCCGCGCTGCCCGCGCCCGGAGCCGGCACGACGGTGCTGCCGCTGCTGGTGACCGGCTACGGCCTCGGGCTGCTGCTGCCCGCCAACAACGCGCTGGTGATGCGGGCGATACCCGCGCAGAGCTCGGCCGTGGGCGGCGGCCTGGTGAACATGGTGCGCAGCCTCGGCACCGCACTCGGCACCGCCCTGCCGGTGCTCGCCGTCCACCTTGCCGGACCGGCGTCCGGCGGCCGGGCGGTCCTGCTGCTGCTCGCGGCGGTCGCCGCACTGGCGGCCCGCCTGTCCGCCCGCTGACGCCACGCCGCGACCGCCCGCCGACGCGCCGCTGCCGCCACTGGCGCACTGTTGGAAATGCCGCCAGGCGCGCCGCCGAGACCTCCCACCGCTCCGCCGCCGAGACCTCCCACCGCTCCGCCACCGCGACCGCCCGCCGGCGCACAGCCGCGAGCGCCCGCCGGTGCCGTGCCGCGACCGCCCCCACCCCAGCGCCGCGCGGGATCGCGCGAGGGGCGCCGCCCGGGCGTTTCCGGGTGGCGCCCCTCGCGGGCGGTTGACGGCGTCAGGAACTTGGCGGTGCGCCGCGTTCCGTGAGCATGGTGGTGATCAGGTCGATCTCGGCCTTCTGGCCGTTGACCATGGTCTGCGCGAGCCGCTTCTCGACGTCGTTCTTCGCCGCGTCCACGTATGCCTGGGCCATGTCCGCGCCGCCCCGGTGGTGGGCGAGCATCAGCTGGAGGTAGAACACCTCGGCGTCCTTGCCGCTGAGGGTGCGGAGTTTTTCCAGGTCGGCGTTGGTGGCCATGCCGGGCATGAGCGAGCCGTCGTGGGCCTCGTAGGTGTGACCCATCCAGGTCATCGGCTTGGCCGCGCTGGTTTGGGTGAGGCCCCACTGGTCGAGGTAGCCCATCAGCATGCCGCGCTGGTTGGCCTGCGTGTTGATGATGTCGAACGCCAGGGTGCGGACCGCCTGGTCCTGGGTGCGGTCGCGGACGATGAACGACATGTCGATCGCCTGCTGGTGGTGGGTGGCCATGTCGCGGGCGAAGCCGGCCTCCGCCGAGTCGGTGCTCGGGGTGGAGGAGGAGCTCCCGGACGCCGGGGTGCTGCTGGAGACCAGCGCGGGCACGCCGAGGCCGAGCGCGACGACCGCCGCCAGCGCGGCGGGCCACCACAGGGTGCGGCGGCGCCGGCCGGTGGCGGGCTGCGACGGTTCCCGGTCGGCGGTCAGGTCGGCGGTCACATCGCGCCCGAGCTGCAGGAGGCGCCGGGCTCCTGGGTCTGCGGGCCCTGCACGTACTTGGTGAAGAACTGGTCGATCCGCGGGTCCTTCGAGTTGTCGACGATCAGCTGGGTGCCCCAGGCGCTCAGCGTGATGGTGCCTTCCTCGTCGGGGTAGGGGCTCATCAGGCTGTAGGGAGTGGCCTTGACCTTCTCGCTCAGCGCCTTGATGTCATCGGGGTTGGCCTTGCCGTTGTAGGTGACCCAGACCGCGCCGTGCTCCAGGGAGTGCACCGCGTTCTCGTTCTTCACCGGCTGGTCGTAGACGGTGCCCATGCAGGTCGCCCAGACCGGGTTGTGGTCGCCGCCGACCGGCGGGGCCTGCGGGTACTTGACCTCGGTCTGGACGTGAGTGCGGGACAGGTTGTCCCAGGTCTTGACGCCCTCGATCGGCGACTTCGCCGCCTCGGTCTGCTGGTTCTTCTTGTTCTTGGCGTCCAGCGCCAGCCAGGTGCCGCCGCCGACCATGGCGAGCACCAGCCCGGCCGAGAGGGCGATGGTGAGGATCTTGTTGCGGCGCTCACGGCGCTGCTCGATCGCGCGCAGCTCGGCGATTCGGGCCCGGCGGTCGGCCTGCTGGGCGGACTTGCTTCCCTGCCGGGGCTGCTTGTAGGCGGAACCCATGAGTGATGTCCTTGTCCCCGCCGTGCGGTTCACGGCGGTCTGCGGTGGGGTTGGGGCAGCGGAGCCGCCGACCGCCCCTTCGTCGGGGAACGGGTCGGCGGTGGGTTCCGCTCAGGACCGGTGAACCTGGAGGATGTGCAGGTCGGGCGCGTGGTGCGGCGCCGGTCGGACGTCGCACGCCGGGGCGGCGGGCGACGCGGGGGGAGCCACCAACTGCGGCAGGACGACCGCGCCGGGCTGCGGGGGCGCGTTCGGGAGCTGCGACTCCGGGCCGCAGAAGGAGTGACTGGAACAGCCGTGACCGGGCACCCGGCCCGGGCCGTCCGCGGTGCACAGGATGAGCACGCCGGGGCCGTCCGGTGCCAGCGCGTGCTGGTGTCCGGACGGTGCGCCGACCCGGTCCCGGTCCGCGAAGACGGCGGCCGCCGCCGGAACGACGGTGGACACCGCCCGGACGGACGTGACGGGCGCGGGGGGCGCGGAGCTCGCCGTGCGGGCGTTCGCCGCGCACGGCAGCAGCGCCAGCAGGGCGGCCAGCAGCACGGACCACAGCATCGCCACGGGGCGGAATACCGCGTACGCGGTCCCTTCCCGGGGTCGAGTGCGAAGTCCTGGCGCGGTCATGCGCACATATTAATCAGCCGATCGGGTGAAGCGATGCCCCTCTTGGGCTCCGAATTTCCCCCGCGCGGCCCATCGCTGCGGCTCATTTCGACCGGCAGTGGCCGGAACCCCACCCCGGCGTCGGTGCGATGTTCCGATTCCCGGACACCGTCGTTGTGCTTCGGAAGAATGACTTGACGTCCGGCTATTCCACGGATCAATCAGGAGCCGTCAGTTGAACGAGCAGGGCGCACCCGGGCCGAGCCGACCCGACGACGCCTGGTGGCACACCGTCTACGCGGGCCCCGCCGGCACCCTCCCCGACACTCCCGACGCCGTCGCCGACACTTCGTCCGTGGACGAATGGTTCACCTCCGCCGTCGGCCTCTTCGACACCCAGGACGGGCCCGCCACCGAGCACACCCCCGTGGATGCGGTGGCGCACCCGGAACCGTCCCTGCGCAGCTGGGCCGAGGCCGCCTGGCCCGAGATCCGCCCGACCGACGACGACGCACCGGCCGAGCAGCCGCACCAGCCGCACCCCACCGAACCGCCCACCGAACCGCCCGCCGTTGCGGAGCCGGAGCCGGAGCCGGCCCCGGTGGCGGTCGCGGTCGCGGTACCCGAGGCCCCGGTGGCGGTCGCGGTCGCGGTACCCGAGGCCCCGGTGGAGCCCGAGGCCGTCGCGGAGCCGGATGCCGCAGTGGCCCCGCCGTCGGAGCGCGGTGCGCCCTGGCGCGGGCCGGAGGCGCCGGCGGTGCCGCATGTCGGGGAGCGGCCGCCGACGTACGCCGCCGAGCCGACCGCGCTGCCGGTCACCGACCCGGACGGGCTGGCCGGCATCGTGCCGGACACGGCCATCGACGGCGCCCAGTTCGCGGCGACCACGCTGCGGGCCGTGTCGATCCGCGGCGACTCCGCCCGCTACCGGGGCGAGCCGCGGCGCGACGCGCTGCTCACCGTCCGGTTCGGGGAGGCCGAGGACGGGCTGGTGCTGACGGTGCTCGCGGGCCCGGCGCGGCGGGCCGACGCCGCGTCGGGTTCCGCCGCGGCGGCGGACGCGACCCGGCAGTTGGCCGTCGCGATCGGGCGCAGCCGCGCCGAACTCGCCGCCGACCTGCGGGCCGGCGCCCGCGACCGGCTGCGGTACGGCCTGCAGCGGATCGCGCTCCAGGCGGCGGCCCGGCTGCGCGGCGACGCCGAGAACGCGGTGCCGGAGGGGGCCGAGCCGGAAGCCCTTCAGGAGACGCCGGCGGAGGAGACCGCCTCGCTGCACTGCCTGCTGATGTCCACCGACCCGGCGGCCACCCACCGGGCCGCGTTCGGCACCGGCCCGGGCGGGCTGTACCTGCTGCGGTCGGGGCACTGGATCGACGCGTACGCGGCCCGGCTGCTCCACCACCCGGACGGCCAGCCCCCGCTGCCCCCGGCCGCGCGGCAGGCGCCGCGCCCGTTCCGGTTCCGCCTGGTGCCGGCCACCTCCGGCGACATCTTGCTGCTGTGCACCCCGGGCCTCGCCGACCCGATCGCCGAGGAGCCGGCCGTCGCGCACTTCCTGTCCAGCCACTGGGCGCACCCGCACCCGCCGGGCACCGTCGACTTCCTCCGCCAGATCCAGGTCCGCGCCAAGGGCTACGCCGACGACCGCACGGCGGTGGCGGTCTGGACGGAGTGACGCCCGCGGCGGGGGCTCCGCCCCGTGCGGCAGCCGCACGGGATCCGGTGCGGCCAGGCTGGACCCGGCGGGTCCGTTCGGGCCGGTGCCCGTCGCCGCCACGCTGCGCGCGCCCGTTGGCGTCGTGCGGGCTTCGTCCGGAGGAGCGGTAGCCGGGTGGCTCGGTGGGGCCCGGCCGGAGGCGGTGGGTCTGTCCCGGCCGGTGCCCGTCGCCGGGCCGCTGCGGGTGTCCGTCGGCGCTTCCGGTTCCGTGCCGGACCGGGTCGGCCGGGTGCCAGGGTGGCCTGCGGGTGGTGAGCGGCGGCTTCGCCGGGTGGCTCGGTGGGGCCCGGCCGGAGGCGGTGGGTCTGTTCCGGCCGGTGCCCGTCGCCGGGCCGCCGCTGGTGTCCGTCGGCGCTTCGGGTTCCGTGCCGGACCGGGTCGGCCGGGTGCCCGGGTGGCCTGCGGGTGGTGAGCGGCGGCTTCGCCGGGTGGCTCGGTGAGGCCCGGCCGGTGGCGGTGGGTCTGTCCCCGCCGGTGCCCGTTGCCGGGCCGCTGCGGGTGTCCGTCGGCGCTTCCGGTTCCGTCCCGGACCGGGTCGGCGAGGTGCCCGGGCGGCCTGCGGGTGGTGAGCGGTGGCTTCGCCGGGAGGGGCGGTGGTTGCCCGGTGCGGCGCGGCATCCGATCGTGAACGCCCTGCCGCTTGCGTTCGTCGGCGGCCCGGTGCCCAACGGCCGGTGGCCGGTTGCCCGTGGCACGCCGCCGGTGGCCGGGCCTGTGCCGGTCGCGTTCCCTCGGCCCGTGCCGAAGCCGTGGCGCCCGTCCGACCGCTGCTCCGCTACTTCGCCGCCTTCGCCGGGACGCCGAGGAGGGCGTGGGCGGCGGAGGTGGCGTGGGCGGTGGCCTGGGGGCGGGTGGTGGCGGGGAGGCCGATGGCGAGGGGGATGGCGAGGCCGTCGAGGAGGGCGCGGAGCTGGGTGGCGCGAGCGGGAGCGGGGGTGTCGGCGACGGGTGTGAGGACGCCGGTGGTGAGGCCCTCGGTGATGAGTGCGGTGAGGTCGTTCTGCCAGGGGGTCTCGATGTCGGGCTGGCCCTGGCGGAGTTCCGCGGTGCCGGGGGAGCGGCTCCACACCTCGATCCACAGGATCCAGCGGGGGTCGCCGGGGCCTTCGGGCAGGTAGAGGTCGATGTAGCGGGCGAGCCGTTCGATTACCGGCAGGTCGTGGCGGGCGAGTTCGCGGGTGCGGCGTTCGCCGAGCTGGGCCTCGCTCCAGCGGAGGGTTTCCAGCAGGAGCTGGTCCTTGCTGCCGAAGTAGTAGAGCAGGTGTCCGGCGCTCATGCCGAGCTGCTGGCCGAGGCCGGCCATGGTGAGGCGGGCGAGGCCGTGTTCGGCGATGGCGGCGCGGGCGGCCGCGTACACCTCTTCCCGCGGGCGGGCCGGGCGGCGGGTGCGTGGCGGGGCCATCCGCTCTCCTCGTTGCTGGCTGTCCGGCGTCCAGTTTCCCGTACGGCGCGGGGCGGGGGTGTGGCCGGGGGTCACCAGCCGCTGTGTTCGCGTCCTTCGGCGGTCTCCTGCCGGCCGTGGTCGAGGCCGGCCCGGTAGGCCTTGCGGAGGACGGCGATGGCCTGTTCGCGGTCCAGTCCGGGGGCGAGGCGCAGCAGTTCGTCGGTGAGTTCGTCGAGCGTGGGGGGTGTCATGCCTCCATGACACCCCGGCGGGGCCGGGCCCGCCCCTCCTGCCGACGAAGGGGTGGGCCGGGCCGGGAGGTCAGCCGATGGTGGCGGCGTACGAGGTTTCCGCGCCGAAGCCCCAGGCGGGGGTGGCGTCCCACGGGTTGAGTTCGACGTCGTCGGTGGCGTACGCGTACCCGGCGCCGCGGGTGAACGCGGTGCTGAGGGCGGTCTTCATGGCGGTGGCGTTGGGCGTGGCGTGGATCAGGTGCCAGTAGGAGGTGCCGTCGGGGTCGAACCCGGCGCCGGGGTAGTAGCCGGCGGTCAGGTTGAAGACGTTCCCGCCCAGGTAGTGGTTGATGTAGTTGTCGTAGGTGCCTTCGAAGGTGACGAAGGTGTCGGCGGTGCGCTTGCCGGGCTCCAGGAAGCAGTCCTGGACGGCGGTGCCGGGGTTGTTCACCACCAGTTCCTGCACGGTCGGGTCGATCGAGTGGACGAGCGCCTGGACCTGGTGGCGCAGGTCGAGGTAGAAGTCGCGTTCGACGTTGTTGACGCCGCAGTTGCGGCTGCTGGTGTCGAAGAAGATGCCGTCGACGTGCAGCTTGCCGTCCGGGGTGACCAGGTAGTTGCGGACGTCCTTGAGCACGGCGTCCCGGTCGCGCCCGGTGGATTCGGTGTGCACGTAGCCGATCACCTTGGTGTGCTCGCCGGTGGCGGTGGTCTTGGCGCGCAGCGCGTCGGCGCGGGCCTGCCAGTCGGCGGCGAACGGGGCTTCGCCGCTGCCCGGGTTGAGGATGACGACGGACGGCGCGGGCGTGGTGGCCTGGACGTTCAGCAACATCGGGTAGTCCGGGAAGCTGTAGGCCGGGATGCCGATCTCCAGGCCTCGGGTCGAGGTGGTGGTGGCGGCCGGGGTGGTGCCGGCGCCGGCCTGCGGTGCGGCGGTGGCGCCGACGGCGAGCAGCGAGCCGAGGAGCAGGGCGGTGAGCCCCTTCGCGCGAATGCGCATGCGTGGATCCCCCAATGCTGGGCGGGCGCCCCCCTGGCGCCGCATGGGCATGCTAACCAGCGACGCGCGTTCCGAGGCCGAATACCGGAGATCGTTCGCAGGAGTTCACCGGCGACCGGACGGCCGGTCGGTGACGGAGCGTCAGCTCCACCACTGACCGGCCGTTCGATGCGTGAGGCGGCGTCAGGCCTTCGGCTGCTGCTGGGTGATGCAGTGGATGCCGCCGCCGTTGGCGAAGATCTCGCGGGCGTCGACCAGTTCGACGGTCCGGCCGGGGTACGCCTTCTCCAGGATGGCCTTGGCCTGCTCGTCGCGCGGGTCGTCGAAGGCGCACAGGACGACGACGCCGTTGGCCACGTAGTGGTTGATGTAGGAGTAGTCGACGGGCTCGCCGTCCTCGTCGAACAGGACGGTGGGGGCCGGGAGTTCGATGACCTCCAGGCTGCGGCCCCGGGCGTCGGTGGCGGAGCGGAGGATCCCGGCGAGCTCCTGGCAGACCGCGTGGTCGGGGTGCGCCGGGTCGGGCTGGGAGTGCACGACGACGGTGCCGGGGCGGACGAACGAGGCGACGATGTCGATGTGGCCGCGGGTGCCGAACTCGTCGTAGTCGCGGGTCAGTCCGCGCGGCAGCCAGATCGCCTTGGTGGTGCCGAGGTGCGCGTGCAGTTCGGCCTCGACCTGCTCGCGGGTCCAGTCGGCGTTGCGGCCCTCGCCGAGCTGGACGGTGTCGGTGACCAGGACGGTGCCCTCGCCGTCGACGTGGATGCCGCCGCCCTCATTGATCAGACGGGAGGCGAAGCGCCGCACGCCGGCCAGCTCGGTGACGTGTTCGGCGATGTGCTGGTCGTTGTCCCAGCGGGCCCAGGACTGGGCGCCCCAGCCGTTGAACACCCAGTCGGCTGCTGCCAGTTGACCTTCGCCGTCGATCAGGAAGGACGGGCCGATGTCGCGCATCCAGGCGTCGTCCAGCGGGCGCTCGACGATCTCCACGTCGGGGGAGAGGTAGGGGCGGGCAGCCTCGGTCTCGCCGGTGTTGACGACCAGGGTGACCGGCTCGTGGCGGACGATCGTGTTGGCGACCTCGGCCCAGGCGCGGCGGGCCGCGTCCAGCTGCTCCGCTCCGTCGAAGGTCGGGTTCGGGGTCGGGAAGGCCATCCAGGTGCGCTCGTGCGGGTGCCATTCGGCGGGCATCCGGAAGCCGAGCGAGGCGGGGGTGGGGGAGGTCATGAGGAATCAAGTCCTAGGAAAGTGAGGGGAGTTCACAGGAAGTACAGGCGGCTGAGGGAGACCGAGTCGGCGGGCGCGGAGCGCAGCGGCTCGCCGTCCAGCGAGACCAGGCCGGTCGCCGAGACGTCGACCTGTCCGAGCCGGCCGTTGCGCAGCATCGAGCGCGGGCCGATGCCCCGGGTGCCGCGCACTCCCACCCGCCGCCTGCGGGTGGGCAGTTGGTCGCCCGCGACGTCCAAGTAGGCGGAATCGGCGGCGGCTTGGGCGACGAACGCCACCGAGAGGTCCGCGGCGGTGGCGCCGTGCGCGCCGAACTGCGGCCCCAGCACCAGGGGTTCGCACCGGTCGGTGGAGGCGTTCGGGTCGCCGACCACGCCGTACGCGGGGAAACCGGCCTTCAGCACCAGCTGCGGCTTGGCGCCGAAGTGGTCCGGCCGCCACAGCACGATGTCGGCCAGCTTGTCGACCTCGATCGAGCCGACCTCGTGCGAGAGCCCGTGGGCGATGGCCGGGTTGATGGTCAGCTTGGCGATGTAGCGCAGCACCCGCTCGTTGTCGTCGCCGCCCTCGGCGGTGCCGTACGAGCCGGTGCCGTCCAGCGGGCCGAGTTCGGCCTTCATCTTGCCGGCCATCGCGAAGGTGCGGCGCACCGTCTCGCCGGCCCGGCCCATGCCCTGGGCGTCGGAGGAGGTGATGCCGATGACCCCGAGGTCGTGCAGCACGTCCTCGGCGCCCATCGTGCCGGCCCGGATCCGGTCGCGGGCCATCGCGGCGTCGCCCGGCAGGTCGGGCTTGAGGTCGTGGGCGGAGACGATCATGTCGTAGTGCTCGCCCAGCGCGTCCCGGCCGAACGGCAGGGTCGGGTTGGTGGAGGAGCCGATCACGTTCGGCACGCCCGCCATCTTCAGCACGTTCGGCACGTGGCCGCCGCCGCAGCCCTCGATGTGGAAGGCGTGGATGGTGCGGCCCTCCAGCACCGCGAGGGTGTCCTCCACCGACAGACATTCGTTCAACCCGTCGGTGTGCAGGGCAACTTGGACGTCGTACTCCTCGGCGACCCGCAGCGCGGTGTCCAGCGCCCGGGTGTGCGCGCCCATGTCCTCGTGCACCTTGAAGCCGGACGCGCCGCCCTCGGCGAGCGCCTCCACCAGCGGAGCCGGGTCGGAGGACGAACCGCGGCCCAGGAAGCCGATGTTGACCGGCCAGGCGTCGAAGGAGTTGAACGCGTGCCGCAGCGCCCACGGCGAGTTGACGCCGACGCCCCAGACCGGGCCGAACTCCTGGCCGATGATGGTGGTCACGCCGGAGGCCAGCGAGGCCTCCATGATCCGCGGCGACAGCAGGTGGACGTGGGTGTCGATGGCGCCCGCGGTGGCGATCAGGCCCTCGCCGGAGACGATCGTGGTGCCGGTGCCGACCACCACCTCCACGCCGTCCAGGGTGTCGGGGTTGCCGGCCCGGCCGATCGCCGAGATCCGGCCGCCCCGGATGCCGATCGAGGTCTTCCGGATGCCCTGCACCGCGTCGATCACCAGCACGTTGGAGATCACCACGTCGCAGGTCTCGCGGACCGCGGCCGGCTTCAGGTGCAGCCCGTCGCGGGCGGTCTTGCCGAACCCGGCGAGGAACTCGTCGCCCGGGGCCTGCGAGTCCGACTCGACCCGGACGATCAGCCCCGAGTCGCCGAGCCGAACCCGGTCGCCGGCCCGCGGGCCGTGCACCGAGATGTAGTCGTGCGGGGTGATAGCACTCATGCGTGGTGATCCTTCCTGGTGCGGCGGGCGTTGGCGGTCACTGAGCGGGCTCCGTGTCGTCGAACTCGGTCAGGTAGCCGGTCGCCCGGGCCTTGGCCAGCGCCGCGTCCTTCGCGCCCGGCGCGTCCAGCGTCCCGTCCACCAGCCCGGCGAATCCGATCGCGACCCGCTCGCCGCCGATCGGCACCAGGCCGACCTCGACGGTGCTGCCCGGGTCGAAGCGCACCGAGGAACCGGCCGGCACCGCCAGGTGCATCCCGTACGCGGCGGCGCGGTCGAAGGCCAGGCGCGGGTTGGACTCGAAGAAGTGGAAGTGCGAGGTCACCGAGATCGGCACCGAGGCGGTGTTGTGCACCGGCAGCAGCAGCGCCTCCTCCACCGGGTCGTAGCCCGCGCCGGCGCCCGGCAGCGCCGCGCCCGGCGCCCCGTCGCCCAGCGAACCCGCGCCGCGGAACGGGTCGTTGACCACGGCCAGGCGCGTCCCGTCCTCGAACACCGCCTCCACCTGGACGACCGTCACCACGTCCGGCACGCCCGGCAGCACGTCGGCGGCGCTCAGCACGGTGCGGCCGGCCTCGATCGCCTCGGCCAGGCGGCGGCCGTCCCGGGCCGCCTCGCAGACGGTGTCGGCGATCAGCGCCGTCGCCTCCGGCACGTTCAATCGCACGCCGCGCGCCCGTCGGGCGCGGGCCAACTCGGCCGCGGTGAAGATCAGCAGCCGGTCCCGTTCGGTGGGAGTCAGTCGCACGGTGCCTCGCTCGTCGAGGGTGGACGGAGGGTGGTCGGTGAAGAGTTTAGAACGACGTTCAAACGCGTCGGGCCCTATTGAACCCGCGGCTGCCCGCCATGTCCAGCGTCCGGCCGCGGGCCCGGGACGCCCCGCAGGCGCACGGGAGGGGTGTGGGAGAAGTGGGGAGGAGCTGTGCGGAAGTGGTCGGCAAGGATCGGAATCGATGATCGGGGCGGGCGAGGATCGCGCCGGGGACGAGCTGACGCACCAGCCCGGAGATCGCCGACCGGCGCACCGACAACGCCGCGCCCACCCGGCTGTGGGGCTGCACCAACGGCGCCAACCAGGGCCGGCGGATCTCCTGGCGTCGAACGGGCACGCGGGTGAACCGGGGCCCCGGCCCGGGCGAGCGCCCCCGGCTCACCCGCGTGCCCGCGCACGCCCTTGCGCACCGTTCACCACGGGCGTAGGGGCGGATCACTGTTGCAAACGCCGCCGAGTGGGCATGAGGATGACCAGAAGTGGCCGCCGGGCCGGTGGGGGACCGGAGCGGCCGTCCGGAACGAGGGCGGGGGCTGAAGAAGTTGATGGACGGTCAGGCAAGGTTCCCGCGGCAGCGCTCGGCCTCGCGCCGGGAGCAGACGGACCGGCAGGGGCCCGCACAGATTCAGTCACAGCCGGCGGCGAAGCCGCAGTCGCAGGGTCCGGCCCCGGTGCACCAGCCCGAGTGCGCCCTGCACCGCCGGCTGCACGCCTCCCTGGAAGCGGCGGACCTGCCCGCCGTCAGTACCGTCCGGCGCCGGCTGCGGGCCGCGCTCGACCACTGGGGTGTGCCGGAACTTGCCGACACCGCCGAGCTGCTGACCTCCGAACTGGTCACCAACGCGCTGGTGCACACCGGCAAGGGCGCCGAGTTCGACGCCCAGTTCACCGCCGAACAGCGCCTGCGGGTCGAGGTGCACGACCGCACCAGTCACCTCCCCGGCCGCCGCCACCCGAACGAGGACGCCACCTCCGGGCGCGGTCTGCTGCTGGTGGAGGCGCTCGCCGACGACTGGGGAGTGCAGTTGCGCGGGGACGGAAAAGTCACCTGGTTCGAGCTGTCCGTGCTCTGAGCGGGCCCGCCCCGAACCGGTGGGGGGAATTCCGGACCGGCCACCCGGGTGAGCCGTTCGGGTGAGGATTCTCCGGCGGGATCGTGTGCGATCAGTACCGCGCAGGTCACCGGCATTGCCGCCTTGCCGAACATACGAGAGGGTAGTGAGAATGTGTGCCAGTAGGCACACGCAACCATCGCGGTCCGGCCGGCCCAGCAGGGGACACGGAAACCAGCGGCCGCCAGGCAAGGCACCGGCAGGAGAAGCATGGCCACCGAGCCCGAGGCGCCTGGGCCCGCCCGCCGCACCCCGCCCGCCCAGGCCACCCGGAACAGCACTCCCGCGAACCCGCTGCGCACCGCCGCCGGCCGCGCCGTGCCGTCCACCGCCCGGGGCCTGCCCACCCGCACCGGGGACTCCACCCCCGAGTGGCTCGAACCGGCGATGGCCGCCAACGGCATCGGCTCCTTCGACTGGGACATCCGGCGCGACACCCTGGTCGGCGACCGGCGCGCCTGCACCATCCTGGGCCTGGCCGGCCAGCAGTTCGACCGCAGCTCCGGCGCCTTCCTCGCCCTGCTGCACCCCGAGGACGCCCCCGTGGTGCGCCGCCGGGTCGAACGGGCCGTCGCCGAACTCGGCCAGTGCGGCGCCTACTACCGCACCGTCTTCCCCGACGGCGAACTGCACGCCGTGCGCTTCCGCGGCCGGGTCCTCGCCGACGCCTTCGGCCGCCCCTCCCGGATGGTCGGCTTCGTCTGGGACGCCACCGTCGAACTCCACAAACGCGAACGCGCCGACGAACTCGCCGTGCTGCGCGAGGAACGCTCCCGGTTCATCAAGGAAGCCGCCCGCGCCCTCTCCGAAGCCGTCACCGTCCGCGACGTCACCCGGGTCTTCACCGAACTTCCGCTGCCAGGCCTCGGCCCCGACGGACTCGCCCTCGCCTCGCTCGAAGGCGGCCGGATCGCCGTGCTCGGCTCCAGCGGCTACCGCAGCACCCTCGACGACCGGTTCGACCGCATCCCGCTCGCGCCCACCCACCCCGCCGCCGAGGCGGTCCGGCAGCGCGCCCCGATCTTCGTCTCCAGCCGCGAGGAGTACCGCGAGCGCTACCCCGAGGCCTGGGACTGGGCCGAGAGCAGCGGACGCTCCTCCTGGGCGTTCCTCCCGCTGGTCGCCAGCGGCCGCCCCACCGGCGTCTGCGTGGTCTCCTTCGACGACGACCGCGAACTCGACCCCGACGAACGCACCCTGCTCTCCACCCTCGGCGGACTGGTCGCCCAGTCCCTCGCCCGGGCCCGCCTGCACGACGCCGAACACGAACTCGCCGCCGGCCTCCAGCGCGTCATGCTGCCCCGCACCGTCCCCGCCGTCCCCGGCGTCACCACCGCCGTCCGCTACCTCGCGGCCGGCTCCGGCCTCCAGATCGGCGGCGACTGGTACGACGTCGTCCCGCTGCCCGGAGGCCACGTCGGCCTGGTCATCGGCGACGTCCAGGGCCACGACGTGCACGCCGCCGGCATCATGGGCCAACTCCGCATCGCGCTGCGCGCCTACGCGGCCGAAGGGCACCCGCCGGCCGCCGTGATGGCCCGGGCGTCGCGCTTCCTGGCGGACCTCGACACCGATCACTTCGCGACCTGCACCTACGCCGAGGTCAACGTCGACTACGGCGTGGTCTACGCCGTCCGGGCCGGCCACCTCGACCCCGTGGTGCGCCGCGCCGACGGCAGCACCCACCCCGTTCCGGTGGCGGGCGGGCTGCCGCTCGGCGTCGCGCCCGACGAGGAGTACCGGGTGACCCGGTTCAGCCTCGACCCCGGGGAGACCGTGCTGCTGTTCACCGACGGCCTGGTCGAAGCCCGCGACATGGACCTCGACACCGGGTTCGCCCGCCTCTGCGACACCGTCTCCGAACACCTCGCCCCGATCGACGAATCCCCACGCGAACCACTGGAGGAACTCGCCGACCGGATCGCCTCGCAGGCCGCCGACACCAGCGAACGCGAGGACGACATCGCGCTGTTGCTACTGCGCTGGGACGGGCCCGCGGGCGGCCGCGCCGCGCAGCAGTTGCGGCGCAGGATCGGGCAGGCGGACCTGGCGCGGATCTCCGAACTCCGGGCGGAGCTGCGGGACGCGTTGCGGCGCTGGCGGGTGCCCGAACTCATCGACACCGCCGAGCTGTTGTCGTCCGAGCTCGTGACGAACGCGATTAGGCACACGGACCGGGACGCGATGTTCACCGCGCGGCTCTACCAGGAGGACGGGCGGGCGCGGCTGCGGGTCGAGGTCGAGGACGAGAGCGATCTCTGGCCGACACGCCGCACGCCCGGCGAACAGGCGTCGTCCGGGCGTGGGTTGATGCTGGTCGAGGGCTTGGCCGATGCGTGGGGGGTTGAGCCTCGCGGCTCGGGCAAGCGGATGTGGTTCGAGGTGAGCAGTTAGAGGATCGGGGTGCGAATCCAGGGGCTCGGGGAACGGCGAGGCCGAGCTGCGGGTGGTCGGGGGCAGCGAGTGGTCGGGACTGCTTCGGGTTAGAGCGGGGACCAGAAACGGCGGAACCTTTCAGCGCCCTGTTGATCGCCAGCAGACTCGGCCCCGCCGTTCCCCGGGCCCCTGTCGGGGCTCCCTTCGTTCTCCTCAGCCGAACTGCTGCTCCAGGTCCTTGAGCTTCTGTTCGAGCGAAGCGAGTCTCGTGGTGTCCTCATCCGGGGTGAGGTCGATGCTGCGGTGGGCGGGGGTGGCGGGGAGGCCGGCGGGGGCTATGGCGGGCTCCGTCGGGGTGGGGGTGGTGGGGGCGGGTTCGAGTTGGCGGGTGTGGCGGGTGCGCCAACTGGTGCCGGGCTGGCGGCCGATGGCGCGGATCTCGGCGCGTTCCCGGCGGGAGGCCATCCTGCGGCGTTCCCGGTTCTCCGCCGAGGTGCGCTTGTCGTCGCGGACCTCCTCGACGGCCTCGTCCAGGGTGCGGACGCCTTCGAGGAGCATCAGCGACCACGCGGCGTAGGTTTCGCGCGGGGCGCGCAGCCAGCGGACCACGCGGATCTGCGGGAGCGGTCGCGGGACCAGCCCCTGCTCGCGCAGGGCGGCGACCCGGGTCTGCTTGAGGGCGCGGTCGAACAGGACGGCGGCCGACAGCGACATGCCGGCGAAGAACTGGGGTGCGCCGTCGTGGCCGAAGCCGCGGGGGGCGTGCACCCAGTTGAACCAGGCGGAGGCCGCGGCGAACAGCCACACCAGGAGGCGGGAGCCGAGTGCCGCATCGCCGTGGCTGGCCTCCCGGACGGCGAGGACGGAGCAGAACATGGCGGCCCCGTCGAGGCCGAACGGGACCAGGTACTCCCAGCCGCCGGAGAGGCCGAGGTTCTGGACGCCGAAGCCGACCAGTCCGTGAAAGGAGAGCGCGGCGGCGACCGCGGCGCAGCAGAAAAGCAGTAAGTAGGAGGCGCCCCCGTAGAGGGATTCGGTGCGGCGGCGGCGTTCCTCGGCGCGTTCCCAGGAGTCCGAATTGCCGGTGTTGGTGGCTGCGGCCGAGCGGCTGCGGGCGAAGGCCAGCAGGGCGACGGCGCCCACGAGGGCGGCTGCGCCGGCGACGACCCAGCCCAGCGGTATGTCCGACAGTCTCATGAGCTGATCAAGCCTCGCTTTCCGCGTCGTGATTGAGGGGAACCATCATGGCGGAGATATGCGGGGAATCATGACCGGATCGCGAGCAAAACACCAATTGGGGGGAATTTCGGAATCAGATCAAAATATTGTCGGAGCTATTTGCTGCGGGGGCAACTGAAACAGGGTTCGGCCGGCCGGACCGTGTAGAACAGGCAGCAGCCGACCCTGGTCCTGGTGCGGTGTCCGCCCTCCTCGCGGAAGCCGGGCGGGCCGACGAACGGGGCCGAGGAGGCGTCGGCGGTCAGCAGGGCGGTCAGTTCGGCCACGGCCCGGGGCTCCTCGCCGAGCAGGGTGGCGAGGTACCAGAGGCCGTCCACCACGTCGTCGGTGGCGAGCGCCCAGAGGGTGCGCGGGCCGCGTCGCACGCGGGGGCGGAAAGCGTGGAGCACCGGCGCGAGATGGTCGGCGAGCGCGGTGCGCAGTGCGGCGTCGAGGGCCGGGCGGTCCGGGACGACCAGGGCGTTCGGGCGGTCGGCCGCCGGGTCGTCCGGCAGGCAGTGGAAGGCGGTCGGGCGGGCGGTGAGTTCGCCGGTGGCGCGGTTGATCGAGACGCGTTCGACCGGGAGCACCGGGACGCGGCGCTCCAGGAACCACGGCAGGGTGAAGGCGAGGGCGGCCGGCCAGGCGTAGCGGTGCAGGCTGAAGCCGGCGGTGACGTCCGGGCGGGTGGGGGCGCCGTACAGCTCGAGGCCGAGGCGTTCGTCGAAGGCGATCGTCGCGTCGAGGGCGGCCGGGTCGGTGGCGAGGGCGGCGGCGGTGGTCCAGCCGGCGCCGGTGCGCGGGGCGGCCGGGTGGATCCGCAGGCCCGGGAAGACCTCGGTGAGGCGCCGCCAACTCCCGTGTAATACCTGGGAGTCGGCGGCGGTCGGTGCGGGGAACTGCTCGACCTGGTGCGCGGTCACGCGGGCTCCCTGGGTGGTACCCCGGGAGCGGGGCCCGGGCACGGCGCGGTGGACCTGTCCGGGCCACTGCTCGCCCCGGACAGGTAAGGCTCACCTTAGCTGATGCCGTGCCGCGGGTCGTGCACAGTGCCGTCTTCCGGTTCCGCCGCCCTCGCCGGGGCCCGGCCCAGCCGCCGCGCCAGCCACACCGGCACCCCGCCGAGCGCCTGGACCAGCCGGGACGCCTCGGCGCGCAGCCGCTCCGCCTCGGCCGGTTCCGACACCTCCGCCAGCGAGGCCAGGGCCGGCGCCACCCCCACCGTGAACCCGAGTTGTTCACGCAGCTTCAGTGCCGCCCCGAAACCCTCCCGGGCCCGCTCCGGATCGCCCGCTGCCGCTGCCAGCCCCGCCAGGTGGCACCAGGTCGAGGAGCGCAGCAGGTCGTCGCCGCGCTCCCTGGCCCCATCGTGCGCCCGGGTGTACGCACTGTGCGCCGCCGCCGGATCGTGCAGCAGGTTCTCCGCGACCAGCCCGCGCCGGAAGTCCAGCAGTGGCCGGCCCGGTGCCTTCGGCGGCAGCAGCGCCGAGGTGCGGCCCAGCGCGGCCTGTGCCTCGTCCAGCCGGTCCCGGCGGCTCAACACGCTGGCCACGTACGCCAGGTAGCCGCGTGCGCAGGAGGCCGCCGCGCGGTGCTCGCTGCCGGCGACCGAGGCTTCCGCCTGGCGCAGGGCGTCCTCCGCGCGCTCCCAGTGGTCCGCGGTGAACAGGCACTGCTCGATCAGCAGTTCGGCCCGCTGGAGCGCCGCCGTCGGATCCCGGCCGGCCTGCGGGCGGAGCAGGTCCGCCGCCTCCTGCCAGCAGCCCCGCGACCGTAGCCGCCAGACGACGTCCGCCATGCCCCCCGGGGCAGTCCCGTGCACCGACAACGCCACCTCCTTGTGCGCGCCATGCAGCGACCAGCCGGCCCTCCCCAATCCCCAAGGGCCCGCGTCGTGGCGGCAATTCAACACGCGTAGGAGCTTGTGCACCAGATCACGAGCGTGAGGAAATCCGGAAGGCGTGCTTCCGGGTAACGGTGGCGTGACGGCGTGTCAGGACGTCCAGCCGGTCTCCATCAGCGCCTCGGCCGCGCCGTTCGAAGGCTGCGGGATGCCCGCCGCGTCCAGCGTGAAGAGGGCCACCAGCAGCTGTTCGCCGCGCACCATGGCCTGCCGGGAGTAGCCGGAGACGGTGAACATCGCCGCCGCGACCTGCTCACTGTGCAGGGTCTCCAGCCACAGGCACTCCACCGCCTTGACGTCGGCCGGCTCCGTCCAGGTGTCCACCCGGGCCACCATCCGGCCGCCCAGCAGACTGGTCGAGTCGCGCTCCTGGCTGGTGGTCAGCTCCAGGTCGTCGAAGCCCAGCCACTGCAAGTAGCGGGCCGCCGTCAGCACCGCGTCCTGCGGGGTGCGCACCGGCTGCGGGCGGAACGGCGGGCGCAGCGTCCGGGCCGGGCCCGAACCGGCCGCGAGCGGGTTCGGCGGGGAGAGCGGCGGCACCGCCGTGGTGTACGGGCGGGCCGCCTCGACCGGACGGGTCGCCCGCGGGCCCGCGCTCTGCAGCTTCGGCGCCCGGTCCACCGGCATCCGCACCGTCGCCCCGCAGTCGCAGGTGAACTCCGGCTGCGGCCACTGGTCGTTGCGCCCGCAGTGCGGGCAGCGCATGCTCACCCAGGAGTCCTCCCAGGAGCGGAACCGCACCTGCACCGGCACCCCGCCGCGCAGCAGCGGCACCCGCAGCTGTGCGCCGCACGGGCAGGGCAGGCTCGGCGGCTCGTAGCGGTGCTCGCGACGGCAGGCCGGGCAGCGCAGTTGGCTGGCCCCCGACGGCGAACCGGGGGAGAACCGGGCCGGATCTGCGGCGTCCTCGGGCAGCGGCATGGTGGGCACCGTCCGTCTGGGTCGAGCTGGCAGGGATGCCATCCATCCTCGCCGATCGGGCTCCGGCCCGGTGCGGAATGAGGTAATCCTGCACCGCAGTTGAGGCGGGGGAAAGGTGCGGACGCGCTGACGAACCGTCAACTGATGTGCCATCGGGCCAGATCCGCCGGGGTGTCCAGGTCGTCGGGGGCGGCCACGCCGGTGCAGTCCACCAGGGCGACCGGATGGGAGGACAGCAGGGCGCGGGCGCCCGCATCGCCGGTCGAAGTGGCCAGCAGCTCGGGAAAGTGCGCCGCGCCGATCAGGACCGGGTGCGCCCGGCGCCCGTGGTAGGCGCACGCCGCCAGATCCGTGCGCCGGGCGTGCGACGCCAGCAGCCTGCGCACCGCCTCCGCCGTGACGCCCGGGGTGTCCACCAGCAGCACCAGCACCGCACTCGCCCCGGCCGGCAGCGCGGCCAGGCCCGCGCGCAGAGAAGAGGAAAGCCCGGTGGGCCAGGCGGGATTGTCGACCAGCACGCAGTCGCCAGTGTCGACCCGCGACCGGACCTCCGCCGCCGACGCGCCCAGCACCGCCACGGTTTCGTCGCACCCGCCGTCCCGCGCCGCCAGCAGCGCGTGCTCCAGCAGCGTGCGCCCCCGGTAGCGCAGCAGCGCCTTGGGCCGCCCGCCCAGCCGGGACCCGCCGCCCGCCGCCAGCACCAGGGCCGGCACCCGCAATTCCGTCATACCGCCAGTCTGCGCCCCCGCCCCCGGGCCTCGGCGAATCCTTCGTGCGGACAGGTTTTGCCCGGATTGTGAGGTGTGTCATGCTGCGGCGTGGTCGCCTTGACCCGTGCTTGACCGGCTGGTCTTCTGGTGGGCCGTCAGACTCGCCCACCCGCAGAGGAATACCGTGCGATCCCGCCGCCCCGTCATAGCCGCCGCCCTGTTGCTCGGATCGCTCGCCCTCGGCGCGTGCACCAGTGCCAACAAGGCATCGACAACCGGCAGTTCGAAGCCCCAGTCGGCCCAGTCCGCCTCCAAGGGCACCAACCCGCTGCAGAACCCGGACGGCACCAAGCCCGGCCTGGCGCCCGTCACCAGCGACGAGGACCGCAAGGCGGGGCGGGATCTGATCGGAAAGGTCAAGACCGCCGACGCGGGTCCGAAGACCGGCTACGACCGCGACCAGTTCGGCCCGCCGTGGACGGACAACGTGGACGGCGTCCCGATGGGCCACAACGGCTGCGCCACCCGCGACGACATGCTGGCCCGGGACGGGCAGAAGGTGGAGCACAAGGACGGCTCCGAGTGCGTCGTCACCGGAATGACGATCTGGGACCCGTACACCGGCAAGACGGTGGACTGGAACAAGCAGCAGGCGTCGAAGATACAGATAGACCACGTGATGCCGCTGTCCTACGACTGGCAGCAGGGCGCCTCGCAGTGGGAGAAGCCCAAGCGGGTGCAGATCGCCAACGACCCGCTGAACCTGATCCCGGCGGACGGCTCGCAGAACGCCTCCAAGGGCGACTCCGGCCCGGCCACTTGGCTGCCCGCCAACACCGAGGTGCACTGCTCGTACGCGATCCGCTGGGCGCAGGTCTCGCTGAAGTACCAGCTGCCGGTGACGCCCGCCGACAAGAAGACCATGCTGTCGTTGTGCGGCGGCTGACGCGGCAGTTGTTGACCGGCGTGGAATGACCCGAGGCCGTTCGCGTCCCCCCCCGGGGGGGCGCGGCGTCGGGCCACGGCTCGCTGGTCGGAGGAACGGAACTGGACGTGGTCATGGGAGACACGTTGGGTGGCGTGCCTGAGAACCCGATGAGGCCCGACTACGAGCGGGCTGCAATCTCCGCGCAGCCCACGGTTCGTCAGCTCGCGGCGGCAGTCGGCTGCGGGAGCCGGCTGCCGAGCCAGGTGAGGGCCGGGGGGATCTCCCGGGTCCAGGTGTGGAAGTTGTGGCCGCCGGTGTCCAGGGTGATGGTGGACAGCTGGGTCGGGGCCTTGAACGCGCCGATCATCTGCTGCGTCGCCGGGTAGTTCTCCTCGTTGCGGCTGGTGGCGAGCAGCAGCGAGACCGCCGGTGCGGGCTTGTTCTGGAGCCGCCACAGCAGGTCGTTGTCCTGCTTGACCTCGGCGCTGCCGCCGAACAGGTCGCCGGTGGTCGGGTCGTTGTGGACCTCGTAGTAGCCGGACAGTGCGATCGCCGCCCGGTACGAATCCGGCTTGCGCATCGCGAACTTGACGGCGCAGTAGCCGCCGGTGGAGTCACCGATCACCGCGCGAGCCTCGGGCCGGTCGTCGATCCGGTAGGCGGCGGACATCGCCTTCGGCAGGTCCTCGGTGAAGAAGGTCTCCGCCTGCGGGCCGTTCGGCACGTCCATGCACTCGGTGTCGCGGTTGGCGACCAGGGTGGGCCGCATCATCACCAGCACCGTCGGCGGCATCTCCTTGGCCTCGATCGCCTTCAGCGTGGACGCCGGGTACTGGAGCAGCGAGATCAGCTTCTCCGCCGTGCCCGGGTAGCCGGACAGCGCGAGCAGCATCGGGAACTTCGTCCCCGCGTAGGCCGGCTGGAAGTACTGCGGCGGCAGGTACACGTACGCCGGGGTGCCGGTCAGCCCGGAGTGCTCGCCGCGGATCTCGACCTTCTGGATCACGCCGGAGCGGTCCTGCGCGGAGCCCTGCGAGGAGTACATCTTCTGCTCGCCGGTCACCGAGACGGCCTTGCCGCCCGGCTCGTGGTTCACCACCGTGCCCGGGCTGCCGTCCAGACCGAGCAGGTCGCTCCAGGTCGAGTAGAAGCCGAAGTACGAGTTGGCGACCAGCCCCATCGCGGCCAGCACCACGATCTGCGTCCCGAAGAACGCCCCCAGCCGCCCGAGCCACGCCCGCCAGCTCCGGCCGCCCAGCCGGGGCCAGAGCCACATGGTGGCGGCGAAGGCGGCGATCGCCAGCAGGCTGGCGATGATCTGGATCGGGACTCCGGTCAGGCTCGGCACCCGATGATCGTAAGGTACGGCTTCATCTGGCTCACAGCCGCCTCCCAGCACCTTCCCGGGTTTGCCAAGCCGTCCCCAAGGGCAAGCCAATTCCTCGGCCTGTCGGATCTCC
This sequence comes from Kitasatospora sp. NPDC004615, assembly GCF_042873545.1. Classification (NCBI taxonomy): domain Bacteria; kingdom Bacillati; phylum Actinomycetota; class Actinomycetes; order Kitasatosporales; family Streptomycetaceae; genus Kitasatospora; species Kitasatospora sp. NPDC004615. The sequence goes on along the minus strand of NZ_JBIALQ010000008.1, from coordinate 247,739 downwards.
CGGTTAGCCTCCGGTGCCTGTGAGAACTCCTGAGGAACTGCACCTGGTCGACTGGCCGTCGCTGCACCACGCGTTCGGGGAGGGCACCGACGTCCCCGGCTGGATTCGGGCGCTGTACGACGAGGACGGGGTGGTGGTCGACGAGGCGCTGGACGAGCTGTTCGGACGGGCGCTGCACCAGGGCACGGTGTATCCGGCGAGCGTGGCGGCGGTGCCGTACCTGGCGCACGCCGCCGTGCACGCCGTCCACCGGCGCGACAGCATGCTGGCGTTCCTGGCCAACGCCGGGAGGGCCGACGCGGATCGGTGGTTCGACGACGGGACGCTGGACGGCATCACGGTCTCCGGCGAACTCCCCGGCCTGCTGCACCTGTTGCGGGACGAGGACCCCGAGGTGCGCCGCCGGCTCGTCCGGGTGGCGCGCTGGGCGGCGGGGGACGAACTGCCGCTCGCCCTGGACGCGTTGACGGCCTGCCACCGCGACGACCCGTCCGCCCGGGTGCGGGCCGAGGCGCTGGCCGTCCTCGGCCGGCTGGACCCGGATCCGGCCGGGCGGCTGCGCGCCGCGCTCACCGATTCCGAGCCCGCCGTCCGGGCGATGGCCGCGCTCGGCCTGCTGGAGAGCGGCGAGGTGCCGTACCCGGCCGAGCTGGTGGATGTGCTCGCCGCGGACGGCGGGAGTCCCGTGTTGGCCGTGCCGTGGGCGGAGTTCTTCCACGGCGTCGGCAGCACCGACGATCGGGCGGCCGCGGTGCTGGATTCGGACGCCGAGGCCTGCCGTACCGTCGCCGCCGCCTGGATCGCCGCCGGCGACCACGATGGGCGCGGCAGCCGCCTGGCCGTGCGGCTCTCCGACACCTGGCGGGACCGGGAGGCGGACACCGTCGCGCTGCTCGCCCGCGCCCTGCCGCACCAGCGCGAGTGGCACCCGCACATGCAGGCCCTGCGGGACCTCGCCCGGTGGGTCGACCGCTGCCCCGACCCGGGCCCGGCCGCCGAGGCCGCGCTGCCGTACGTCACCCATCCGGACTGGCGGATCGCCACGGCCGCGCAACTCGTGCTGGGCCGGGCCGGCGACACCCGGCTGCTCACCGCCGTCCCCGAGCCCGACCGGGACGCGCTGGCCGCGCTGGCCGCCCGCACCGACGACCTCCAGCTCCGGCGCAGGGTGCTCACGCCCTATCTGTGCGGAGGCTGCGACCGGCCGCACAGCGGGGCCCGTGAACTCCTGGCGGCGCTCACCCCCGCGGACGCCGGCCCGCTGCTGCCCGAGCTGACCCGGCTGCTGCGTGACTGCCCGAGCGGGCAACTGGTGCGGGTGCTTGGCGGGACGGGCCTGGCGGACCCCGAATTGATCGGCCTGCTGGAGGAGTTGGCCGCCACCGCGAGCCAGGACCCGGTGCTGCACGCCGCGGTCGCGGCCGTCCGGCTCGGCGCGGACCCGGCACCCGCGCTGCGTCTGCTCGCCGAGGACCTCGGCCGCCACGGCCACGCCATGTCGGAGATCGCCCTGCTCGGACCGCTCGCGAGCCCGCTGCTGCCACTGGTCGAGCCCTACCTGACGTACCAGCACGAGTGGTCCCGGGCCCGTGCGGCCGAGGCGCTGTGGTCGATCACCGGCGACGCGGCCCGGGCAGTTCCGGTGCTGACCGAGCTGCTCCAGCCGCTCCCGGTGGGGGCGTTCGCGGTGGCGGCGCTGCGGCGGATGGGTGCGGCGCTCAGCGACGAGCAGCGGGCGACGGTCGAGGAATGGGCGCGCGCCGACCGCCGCGTGCTGGGGCCGTTCGATTCGTGGGAGCACCAGGACGACCGGCTGCGCGAGGAGGCCCGGCTGCTGCTCGACCAACAGCCGTAGGGCCTTGTCAGGGCGTTCGGCTAAGGTCCGGCGTTCGTGAGATCACCTGAGGAACTGCACCTGACCGACTGGGCATCGCTGGAGCACTCGTACGGGAGCGGCACCGACGTCCCCGACTGGATTCGCGGGCTGTACGACGAGGACCGGGCGGTGGTCGATCGGGTGCTCGGCGAGCTGTTCGGGCGGGCCCTGCATCAGGGGACGGTTTCCTCGGCGGGGGCCGCCGCCGTCCCGTACCTGGCGCACGCCGCCGTGCACGCCGTCCACCGGCGGGGCGACATGCTGGCGTTCATCGCGACCACCGGCGGGGCCGAAGAGGAGTACGAGGGCGAGGCGGACGAGTTCGGGTTCGAGGACAAGGTGACGGGGCGGACCCTGGCGGCCGAGGAACTCCCGGGCCTGCTGGGCCTGTTGCGTGACGACCCCGACCCCGAGGTACGCCGCCAGCTCGTCCGGGTGGCGCGCTGGGCGGCGGCGGGGGAGTGTCTGCCGCTCGGGGTGGCCGCGCTGACCGCGTTTCAGCGCGAGGACCCGGCGCCCGCCGTGCGGGCCGAGGCGCTGACGGTGCTGCGCTTCCTCGACGCCGACCCGGCCGGGCGGCTGCGGGCGGCGCTGGCCGACCCCGAGCCGGCCGTCCGGGCCACCGCCGCGCTCGGGCTGCTGGAGGCGGCCGAACTTCCGTACCCGGCCGAGCTGTTGGACGTCCTGGTCGCGGACGGCGGCGACCCGGCGTTCCGGGTGGTCTCGGGCGAGTGGTTCCCCGGCGTCGGCAACACCGACGACCGGCTGCGGTACCTGCTCGACGAGGACGCGGAGGCGACCCGGGCCGTCGCCGCCGCCTGGATCGCCGCCGGCGACCACGACGGACGCGGGGCCCGCCGCGCGCTGCGACTGGCCGAACGCTGGCGCGGATACGAGGAGGAGGCCGCCGCGCTGCTGGCCGCCGCGCTGCCCCACCAGCACGAGTGGTACTGGCGGATGAAAGTCCTGGGCGGCCTGGCCGATCTCGTCGCCCGCTGCGCCGACCCCGGCCCGATCGCCGAAGCGGTACTGCCGCACACCACCGACCCCGACTGGCGGATCCACCGGCCCGCCCAACTCGCCCTCGGCCGGGCCGGCGACACTCGCCTGCTCACCACCGTCCCCCAGCCCGAAGCGGCCGCACTCGACGCGCTCGCCGCCCGCACCGACGACCTCGACCTGCGCCGCCGGGCCCTCGCCCCGAAGCCCTGCGGCGGGTGCGGCAGCATGCACGGCAGCGCCGACGAACTCCTCGACACCCTCACCCACGACAGCGCCGCCCCACTGCTGCCCGAACTGACCGCACTGCTGGGCGCCCGCCCGACCGTGAAAATCGTCCGCTTCCTCGGCGGCACCGGCCTCACCGACCCCGAACTCCTCAACCTGCTGGGCGAGTTGGTGACCAGGGGCGACCGGAACCTGGCCCCCGCGGCCGCCGTCGCCGCCGCCCGGCTCGGCGCCGACCCCGAACCCGCGCTGCACCTGCTCGCCGAACGCACCGACTGCCTGGCCGACATCGCCCTGCTCGGCCCGCTCGGCGCACCGCTGCTGCCACTGGTGGAACGCTGCCTGACGGAGGGCCACCCGCGGCAGCAAGTGGAAGCCGCCGAAGCACACTGGCGGATCACCGGCGACCCCGACCGGACCCTCCCCGTCCTGCTTGCCGCACTGTCCCGCCGCGCGCCGGCCGTCCACGCCCTCACCGTGCTGCGCCGGATCGGCCGGCCGCTGCCGCCCGAGCACCGGGCCCTGGTCGAAGGGTGGTTGGCCACGGACCGGCGCGTACCGGTCGAGAGGGACTGTTGGTGGAGCATGCGCGAGGAGGACCAACTCCGCGCGGAGGCCCGGCTGCTGCTCGCCCACCGGCCGTGAAACGGCGACGGCCCGCCGCACCCATGGGGAAGATGCGGCGGGCCGTCCGTTCATTGTGCGACGAGGTGTCAGCCCAGGCTGGTGAAGATGGAGTTCAGCAGGGTGCCGGAGTTGTCGTCGTTCTCCAGGGCGAAGGCGAACATGCCGGCCAGGCCCTTGGACTTGGCGTAGGCCGCGCGGGCCTGGATGGCCTTCGGGTCGTCACCGGTCCAAAAGTTGGTGCCGTCGTAGACCCAGGTGGACTCGGTGATCGGGTCCCAGTGGGTGTTCTGGGCGGTCAGGGTGAGCTCGCGCCAGCTGGCGAGGCCGGCTTCCTGGCTGCCGGGCTTGGCGGGGGTGGCGCCGGTGGCCTTCTGGTAGAGGCCGTAGTTGTTGCCGGCCTGGACGCCGGTCCAGCCGCGGAAGTAGAACGGGACGCCGAGGACGATCTTGTTGGCGGGGAAGCCGCCGGTGATGCCGTACTCGGGGAGGCCGGTGGTGTAGGCGGCCAGCGCGGTGTCCACGTTGTACTTGGCGGTGCCGGGGGCGATCGGCAGGGTCGGGTCGGCGGGGCTGTCGTGCAGCGGGTCCTGGAGGTTGGTGGGGCCGGTGGCGTCCCAGGAGCCGTGCATGTCGTAGGTCATGATGTCGGCGTAGTCGAGGTACGCGCCGATCTTGTCGGTCTCGATGGACGAGATCTTGTCCTGTCCGGACGGCAGGGCCGCGGTGAGCAGGAACTTCTTGCCGAGGCCGGCGCCGTAGGTGTCCAGCTGGCTGCGGAACTCGGCGAGCAGCGCGGTGAAGTTCTGCTTGTCGGCGGCGGAGTAGTGGTTGCCGGTGTGGCCGCCGGCCGAGCCGGGGTACTCCCAGTCGATGTCGATGCCGTCGAAGATGCCCGCGGCGCTGGCGGCGCCGCCGGAGGCGTCACCGGCCACGCCGGTCGGCAGGTTGCCCTTGAGGAACATGTCGATGCAGGACGAGACCAGCTTCTTGCGCGAGGCGTCGGTGGCCGCCGCGTCGGAGAAGTACTTGGAGTAGGTCCAGCCGCCGAGCGACAGGGTGACCCGCAGGTTCGGGTTCTTCGCCTTGAGCTGGCGCAGCTGGTTGAAGTTGCCCTTCAGCGGCTGCTGCCAGTCGTCGCCGGAGCCGTCGACGGAGATGGCACCGCTGTAGTCCATCTGGTAGTCGGCGTACGCGTCGGCCGCGCCGTCGCCCGCGTTCGGGTTGTCCTCGTGGCTGGCGTCGGAGGCCTTGACCGCCTCGAAGCAGTCGAGGTTGGTCGGGTGGATGTTCTCGAACGCGTAGGAGATGACGTCCAGCTTGCCGGCCGCGCCGGAGGTGTCGACGTTCTTCGGGTAGTAGGCGGCGTCGTACACCGACCACTGGTCGAAGTAGGCGGACTTGACCGGCTTGGCGGTGGCGGGCGCGGCGGCGGTGGAGGTGGTCACCGCGGCGGACTGCTGGGAGGCGTGGCCGGCCTTGTCGTACGCCTGGACGGTGAAGGTGTACGAGGTGTTCGGCAGCAGCGAGGAGATCGCGATGGAGGTGCCCATCGAGGTGCCGACCAGCTGGCCCTTCGACCAGACCTTGTAGCCGACGTAGTTGCCGGTGGAGTCGGTCGAGGCGTTCCACTTCAGCACCACGGCGTTGGCGGTGGTGCTGCCGACCGTCACTCCGCCCGGGACGGTGATCTTGCCGTCGCCGGCGGGGCCGTTGCCGGTGTCGGAGCTGGAACTCGCGGACGGCGAGGGCGAGGTGGAGGTGGACGGGCTGGGGGAGGCGCTCTGCGAGGGGCTGGCCGAGGCCGAGGCGCTGGCGCTCGCGGAGGTCGACGGGCTCGGGGAACCGCCGCCGTCGGGGCCGGTCAGGCTGAGGTCGTCGGCCTGGTAGGCGCCGGCGCCGTACCAGCCGTGGGTGAACACCGTCACCGAGGTGGTGGTCGCGCCGGTGGTGAAGGTGGTGCTCAGCTGGGTCCAGTTGGCCGCGGCCGGAGTCCAGATGGAGGCGTTGACGCCGGTGCCGGTGGCGCCCAGGTACACGTAGTTGCCCTTGAGCCAGCCCGCCAGGGTGTACTTGGTGTTCGGCTGGACGGTGACGGTCTGCTGGCACTGGCCGGTGTCGCCGGCGGTGGCGTTGGCGTTCAGCGCGTAGGTCCCGCCGTGTGCGCCGGTGTTGACCACCGAGGCGCTGGTACAGGTCCAGCCGCTCGGGCTGCCGGTCTCGAAGTCGCCGTTGGCGAGCAGGTTGACGGCGGCGGCCGAGGCGCTGCCCATGGAGAGCGCGAGCGCGGTGGAGCCGACCGTCATGGCGGCGGCCACCACGAGGGCGCCGGCGCGGCGACGGGAGGGGGCCCGGCGCGTCGACCCGGGTGCGGGCGTGGCCCGTTCAAGCATGGAGGAACCTCCGGAGTCAGTGGGGTTTGTCCGGTAGGTGCGGTGGCCCGACGGGCCCAGGTGGGAGCCTGTGCGCTTTGGGGTGAGCGCGTCACCTAGATTGGACTGGACCAATCGCCCGGGTCAAGGATTTCGGCTCACGAACCGTCAGGAAGCTTTCCGATCGGTTCGGTTGGGGAGGGCCGGGCGGGACCGGGGATCGCGCCGTTGTGCGCCTTTGGCTTTCAGTTGCATATGACTTGCAATTACGAGCTGATCAAAGGAAGGATGATGCGGCTCGCCACCCTCCCGGAAGGACCTCCCCAATGCCCGCGCCCACGCGCCTGCGCGACCGGCTCACCCGCGAGGAGTGGATCCGGCTGGCCGGAATGGCCGCGTTCGTCCTCGCCCTGCACGTGGTCGGCTGGTTCACCCTGCTGGCGGTCATCGCGCCCAAGCACTACGACGTCGGCGGCCAGGTGTTCGGCGCCGGCATGGGCCTGACGGCGTACACCCTGGGCATGCGGCACGCCTTCGACGCCGACCACATCGCCGCCATCGACAACACCACCCGCAAGCTGATGGGCCAGGGCAAGCGCCCGCTCTCGGTGGGCTTCTGGTTCTCGCTCGGGCACTCCTCGATCGTGTTCGGCCTGTGCGCCCTGCTGGCGTTCGGCATCCGCTCGCTGGCCGGGCAGGTCGAGTCCGACGAGTCGGCGCTGCACAAGGCGACCGGCCTGATCGGCGTCACCGTCTCCGGCACGTTCCTGGTGCTGATCGGCCTGATCAACCTGGGCGCCTTCAACGGCATCCTGAAGGTGTTCCGGCGGATGCGGCAGGGCGACTTCGACGAGGCCGAGCTGGAGCGCCAGCTCGACAAGCGCGGTTTCCTGAACCGGATCCTCGGCAAGGTCACCCGGGCGGTCACCAAGCCCTGGCACATGTACCCGGTGGGCCTGCTGTTCGGCCTCGGCTTCGACACCGCCACCGAGGTGTCGCTGCTGGTGCTGGCCGGCGGCGCGGCCGCGTTCTCGCTGCCCTGGTACGCGCTGCTGGTGCTGCCGATCCTGTTCGCGGCGGGCATGAGCCTGCTGGACACCATCGACGGCTCGTTCATGAACTTCGCCTACGAGTGGGCGTTCTCCAAGCCGGTCCGCAAGATCTACTACAACCTCACCGTCACCGGCCTGTCGGTGCTGGTGGCGCTGGTGATCGGCGTGGTCGAGCTGGTCGGCCTGCTGGCCGAGAAGCTGGACATCACCAGCGGCCCGATCGGCTGGATCGGCTCGCTCGACCTCAACCTGGTCGGCTACGTGATCGTCGGCCTGTTCGTGCTCACCTGGGGCGCCGCGATGGCGTTCTGGAAGTTCGGCAAGGTCGAGCAGAAGTGGTCGGCGGGGCTGCGCGAGCAGTCCTGACCGACGCGTCGTCAGCGAACAAGGGGCACCCGGCGGGTGCCCCTTTCGCATGTGCGGGGGCCGGGGTGTACCCGCTCGGCGGCGAGAAGTTCACGTCAAGGCCCTTGTCGGGTCAACTTCTACGCGCGTATCTTTCTGGCTGGATCTACGCGAGTTGCCGTTCGGGGCCCGCCCGGCAGGGCCGGAGAGGCCCCGACAGTCAGCCTCCTGACGAACCCTCAATGCCACCCGGCGCCCGAGTGACGGCGACCGGGCCATGGTCCTGCCACGAAGGAGCCCCGCCAAGGTGCCCAGCCCCACCCCCGCCCGCCGCTCCCGCCGCACGCTGCTGCGCGTCACCGCGCCGGCCGCGGTCGCCGCGTCCCTGGTCCTCGTCCCGCTGCCGGGCGCGTTCGCCGCGCCGTCCACCGGTGCGGTGATCGCCGAGGTGTACGGCGGCGGCGGCAACTCCGGTGCGACGCTGAAGAACGACTTCATCGAGCTCGGCAACCCGACCGGCGCCGCCTTCGGCCTGTCCGGCTACAGCGTGCAGTACCTGCCCGGCAGCCCCGGCGCCACCACCCAGTGGGGCGTCACCCCGCTGAACGGCTCGATCCCGGCCGGCGGCCGCTACCTGATCTCCGAGGCGCCCGGCGCCGGCGGCACCGCCGACCTCCCGGCCGCCGACGCCGGCGGCAGCCTGAACATGTCCGCCACCTCCGGCACCGTCGCGCTGGTCAACGGCACCGCGCCGCTGAGCTGCAAGACCGCCGCCGACTGCGCCGCCGACACCCGGATCGTCGACCTGGTCGGCTTCGGCTCCGCCGTGGTCCGCGAGGGCGGCGGCCCGGCCGCGGGCGCGTCCAACAGCGCCTCGGTGGCCCGCGGTTCGTCGCTCGCCGACACCGACGACAACGCCAAGGACCTCACCGCCGGCGACCCGACCCCGGTCAACTCCAAGGGCCAGACCACCGGCGGCGGCACCACCCCCGGCGGCGGTGGCACGCCCGTCCCCGGCGACGTGCGGATCCACGACATCCAGGGCACCACCCGGATATCGCCGCTGAACACCAAGACCGTCACCAACGTCCCCGGCATCGTCACCGGCGTGCGCGGCTACGGCACCAAGGGCTTCTGGATCCAGGACCCCAACCCGGACAACAACGCCGCCACCAGCGAGGCCGTCTTCGTCTTCACCGGCTCCGCCGCCCCGACCGTCAAGGTCGGCGACTCGGTGCTGGTCACCGCCAAGGTGAGCGAGTACTACCCGAACAGCGCGGGCGGCTCGCAGTCCGTCACCGAGCTGACCGGCCCGAAGGTCGCCGTGCTGTCCTCCGGCAACGCCGTGCCCGCCCCCGTGGTGCTGGACGCCGCCAAGATCCCGGCCGGGTACGCCCCGGACGCCGCCGGCGGCTCGATCGACAACCTGCCGCTGGACCCGTCGAAGTACGCCCTCGACCTGTACGAGTCGCTGGAGGGCATGAACGTCGAGGTCCGCGACGTGCCGGTGGTGCAGGCCACGGACAAGTACCACGAGCTCTGGGTGGACGCTTCGTCGGCCGACCCGCGCACCAACCGCGGCGGCGTGGTCTACCTCGGCTACGACAAGCCGAACAACGGCCGGATCATGATCCAGTCGCTGCCGCCGCTGACCGAGCAGCCCTTCCCGGTCGCCAACGTCGGTGACAAGCTGACCGGTTCCACCGCCGGCCCGCTCGACTACAACCAGTTCGGCGGCTACACCATCGCCGCGAACACCGTCGGCACCGTCCAGGACAACGGCCTGCAGCGCGAGGTCGCCGACCGGGCACTGCCCAGCGAACTCGCCATCGCCACCTACAACGTGGAGAACCTCGCCCCCGGCGACCCCGACGCCAAGTACAGCGAGCTCGCCCAGGCCGTCGTCACCAACCTGCGCTCGCCCGACATCGTCGCCCTGGAGGAGATCCAGGACAACAGCGGCGCCGCCGACGACGGCACCGTGGACGCCTCGGCCACCGTGCAGAAGTTCATCGACGCGGTCAAGGCCGCCGGTGGCCCCGCCTACGACTGGCGCTCCATCGACCCGGTGAACGACAAGGACGGCGGCCAGCCGGGCGGCAACATCCGCCAGGTCTTCCTGTTCAACCCCGACCGGGTCTCCTTCACCGACATCGCCGGCGGCGACTCCACCACCGCCGTCGACGTCACCGGCACCGGCAAGCGCACCTCGCTGACCGCCTCGCCCGGCCGCATCGACCCGAACAACGAGGCCTGGAACAGCAGCCGCAAGCCGCTGGTCGGCCAGTTCAGCTTCCACAACAAGCCGGTCTTCGTGATCGCCAACCACTTCAACAGCAAGGGCGGCGACCAGGGCATCGACAGCCGCTTCCAGGCCCCCACCCGCAGCTCCGAGGTGCAGCGCCAGAAGCAGGCCGAGATCGAGCACGCCTTCATCGCCAAGCTGGAGGCCGCCGACCCGAACGCCCGGATCGTCTCGCTCGGCGACTTCAACGACTACCAGTTCTCGCCCGCGATGCAGACCCTCACCAAGGACGGCGTGCTCCGCGACCTGGTGAACGACCTGCCCGCGAGCGAGCGCTACTCGTACGTCTACCAGGGCAACTCGCAGGTGCTCGACCACATCCTGGTCAGCCCCGCGTTCAAGCAGCAGCACGTCCGCTACGACGTGGTGCACATCAACAGCGAGTTCGCCACGCAGGCCTCCGACCACGACCCGCAGGTGGTCCGCGTCAAGCCGTGACGGCCCTTCGGGAGCCCTCGTTCTGCCTGAATCGGTGGGGCGGGGGCTCCCGCGTTGTTACCGGTGGGTTGACCTCGCGGCCCGGTGGCCGCAGGATCGGGGCTCACTGTCTCTGGGAAGGACCTCGGATGGCCCTCGACGCCGACGTCATCGTGATCGGAGCCGGCCTGGCAGGCCTGGCCGCCACCGCCGAACTCGCCGACGCCGGACGGCGCGTCATCCTGCTCGACCAGGAACCCGCGGGGTCGCTCGGCGGGCAGGCGCACTGGTCCTTCGGCGGACTCTTCCTCGTCGACTCGCCCGAACAGCGCCGGATGCGGATCAAGGACTCCCGCGAACTCGCCTGGCAGGACTGGCTCGGCACCGCCGGCTTCGACCGCCCCGAGGACGCCTGGGCGCGCCGCTGGGCCGAGGCGTACGTCGACTTCGCGGCCGGCGAGAAGCGGGCCTGGCTGCACGCGATGGGCGTCCGGCTGTTCCCGGTGGTCGGCTGGGCCGAACGCGGCGGGCTGCTGGCCACCGGACCGGGCAACTCCGTCCCGCGCTTCCACATCACCTGGGGCACCGGGCCCGGCCTGGTCGAACCGTTCGCCCGCCGGGTCCGCGACGCCGTCCGGGCCGGACGGGTCACGCTGCGCTTCCGGCACCGCGTCACCGGCCTTGCCTCGAGCGGCGGTTCACTCGACACCGTCACCGGCGAGATCCTCGCGCCGTCCGCCGTACCGCGCGGCGAGGCCAGTTCCCGGTTGGTGGTCGGACACTTCGAACTGCGCGCCCAGGCCGTGATCGTCGCCTCCGGCGGCATCGGCGGCAACCACGACAAGGTCCGCGCCGCCTGGCCCGAACGACTCGGCACCCCGCCCGCCCGGATGCTCTCCGGCGTCCCCGCGCACGTCGACGGCCTGATGCTCGACGTCGCCGCCGAAGCCGGCGCCGGACTCGTCAACGGCGACCGGATGTGGCACTACACCGAGGGCATCGAGAACTGGAACCCGATCTGGGCCCGGCACGGCATCCGCATCCTGCCCGGCCCGTCCTCGCTCTGGCTCGACGCCACCGGCGCCCGCCTCCCCGTCCCGCTGTTCCCCGGCTTCGACACCCTCGGCACCCTCGACCACATCATGCGCACCGGCCACCAGCACACCTGGTTCGTGCTCACCCAGAAGATCATCGAGAAGGAGTTCGCGCTCTCCGGCTCCGAACAGAACCCCGACCTGACGGGGCGTTCACTCCGGCGCGTCCTCGGCCGGGCGCTGCCCGGCGCACCCGGGCCGGTCGAAGCGTTCAAGCAGCGGGGCGCGGACTTCGTGGTGGCCTCCACGGTGGAGGAGCTGGTGCGCGGCATGAACGAGCGCCAGGACGGCGCCCCTGCGATCGACGCCGACGCGCTGCGCCGCGAGATCGAGGCCCGCGACCGCGAGATCGCCAACCCCTTCGGCAAGGACCTCCAGGTCACCGCGATCCACGGCGCCCGCCGCTACCTCGGCGACAAGCTGATCCGCACCGCCACCCCGCACCGCCTGCTCGACCCCGCCGCCGGACCGCTGATAGCCGTCCGGCTCCACATACTCACCCGCAAGTCCCTCGGCGGCCTGCACACCGACCTCGACTCCCGCGTCCTGCGCTCCGACGGCTCGGTGCTGGACGGCCTCTACGCGGCAGGCGAGGCAGCCGGCTTCGGCGGCGGCGGCATCCACGGCTACCGCTCCCTCGAAGGCACCTTCCTCGGCGGCTGCCTCTTCACCGGCCGCACCGCCGGCCGGGCGGCCGCAGCTGCCACCGCCTGATCCGCGTACTACCGGCCGGTCGCGCCGTCGATCTGCTCCCGCAGGATGTCGGCGTGACCGGCGTGCCGGGCCGTCTCACTCGTCATGTGGGCGACCACCCAACGCACCGACAGCAACTCCTCACGGACCGGCACCGCCACCGGACGCGACAGGTCGGCGGACGCGCCGATCACCTCGTCACTGGCCTCGATCGCCTCCGCGTATGCGGCCAGCACCTGCTCGGCGCTGGTGTTCGCCGGGACTGCCATGTCGAAGTCCGCGTTCTCGTAAGCCATTTGGCCCGCCACATGGTGCCCGAACCAGTACCGCTCGGCCGCCGTCAGGTGCTGCACCAGGCCCAGCAGGTTCGTCCCCGTCCCGACCAGGACGCGGCGCAGCTCCTCCTCCGTCAGCCCCTCGGTCTTCTTGACGACGGACTCCCGGGCAAACCTCAGAAAGGCCAGCGCGGTGTCGAGTTCGCCGCTGTCGTTGAACGGAACGGGGCGGCGCTGGGTCTCGGTCGCAGTCATCCTTCGAACCTATCCGGCCGCCGCGTGGGTCGCACCGAGATTTCCGGGCCGGTCAGCCCTGGCCGGTCAGCTGGGCCAGGACGATCTTGGCCATGGTCTCGGCGCCGAGCGTGGACTCCGGATCGAGAGCCAGCGAACCGAGAACGGCGACCGCCGCCGCCGGGTCGGTGTGCTGCAGCAGCAGCGCCTTGTTGACCAGCAGCATCCCCCGGGTCTCCCCGTCCGGCTCCCCGGCCAGCCCGCGTTCCAGGGCGGTCAGTTGCTCGTCCGGGTCGGTCAGCAGTGCGGCCAGCTCCTTCCAGGCCGGCGGGAAATCCGGGAAGCGCCGCACGATGCCCTGGAGCAGCTCACGCTTCTGCGCCGGATCCTCCAGCCACTCCAGCTGCAGGAACGCCTGACTGAAACCGTCGAACAGCTCGCCGCGAAGCTCCCGGCGCAGCGTGTCCAGCGTGGTCTTGCAGGTGAAGAACCCACGCGGCGCGATCCGGTCCACCTCCGCGTACAGCTTCTCCGCCCCCACCGCGTCACCCTGCAACAACACCGTGAACGCCGCGTCGTACGACGGATGCGGCCACCCCGGAGCCAGCGCCTGAGCCTGCCCCAACAGCCCGAGCGCCTCCTCGTACTCGCCGCGCTCCCCGGCCTCCCGCCCCCGCCGGTGCAACAGCCGCGCCTGCGCCGGTACTTCCTCACCCCCGACGAGCTCCCACCCCACCTGCCCGGTCACCCCGGCCAGGTCCTCCTCCGTGAGCTCCCGCCCCTCCGCGTCCCTGAACACGACCCGTCCGGCCATCGGGCACCCCCACCTGTCGCAGCGAATCCGTCGGGTGAGGCTACCGGGTGCAGGGAGCCGGCGTGGAGGAGAAGTACGCGGGCTCCCTGAGGCTCCATGAGAGTGTCGGAGAAGCCTGCTCTCGACCCGCACTCACGAACCCTCCGGAGCTGCCACAGTGACGAGCAACACCGCACAGCAGGACGCCGCAGTCGCCGACAAGTCCATCCTCGCGAACAGCGCATACGCTGACGGACGCCACCTGGCCGCCCGTCAGTCCATCTACCGGTGGCAGCAGCCGCAGTACGACCTACCCGGGATCGTCGTCGAAGAGCTGGCCGACACCAGCGGCACGGTCCTCGATGTCGGCTGCGGCAACGGCAAGTTCGTCAGCCGTCTGCACACGGACCGCCCGGATCTCCAGGTCGTCGGGATGGACATCTCATGGGGCATCCTCGCCGATGTCCCGAAGCCGGTCCTGGTGGCCGATGCCCAGGCCCTGCCCTTCGCCGACAACAGCGTCGACGCCGTGCTGGCCCTGCACATGCTGTACCACGTGGGCGACATCCCGGGCGCGGTCGGCGAGTTGGCGCGGGTGCTGCGGCCGGGTGGGGTGCTGATCGCGTCGACCAACAGTGAGAGCGACAAGGCGGAGCTGGACCGGCTGTGGGCGCGGGCGGCCGGGGATGTGCTCGGGGTGGCGGAGGGCCCGGGGCGGGTGTCGTTGAGTGCGCGGTTCTCGTTGGAGCGGGCACCCGGGATTCTCCGCGAGGTGTTCGGGGAGGTGCGAGTACGACGGTTGCCCGGGTTGATCGAACTGACCGATCCGGCACCGGTGGTGGCGCATCTGGCGTCGTACGAGGCATGGGCGGGGCAGTGCGGGGTGCCGTTCCGGGAGACGGTGGCGCGGGCGGCCGAGATCGTGGCGGACGTGATCGAGTCCGAGGGGGCATTCCGGATCGGGTGCCTCGGCGGGGAGCTGGTGTGCCGGTACTGAGTGGGCGGGTGCGGAGAATGGGGAGCGTGAACAGAGCGGAGTTGGATGGGCGGCCGGTGACGGTCGGGGAGTTGCAGGTGCTGGCGCTGACGAACTACGGGCACTTCACCACGATGTTGGTGGAGGACGGCCGGGTGCGGGGGCTGGGGTTGCATCTGGCGCGGCTGGAGCGGGACTGTGCGGCGGTGTTCGGGGTGCGGCCGGATCGGGAGTGGGTGCGGGAGTTGGCGCGGCGGCAGGCTCCGGCGCGGGGGGCGGTGGTGGTGCGGGTGACGTTGTTCGATCCGGCGATCGACCTGGGGAGTGTCGGGGGGCCGGCGCATCCCCGGGTGTTGGTGACGGCCCGTTCGGCGGGGAGTGGGGTGCCGGGGGCGACGAGGGTGCGGACGGTGCGGTACCGGCGGGATCTGCCGGAGGTGAAGAGCGTGGCGCTGTTCGGGGCGTTGCGGCAGCGGCGGCTCGCGCAGCAGGCGGGGTTCGACGACGCGCTGTTCGTGGACGAGGCGGGCGGGCTGACGGAGGGCGCGACGTGGAACGTCGGGTTCCTGCGGGGCGGTGAGGTGGTGTGGCCGCAGGGGGAGTACCTGGCGGGTACGGCGATGGCGCTGCTGCGCGAGGCGTGCGGTGGGGAGTTCGCCAGGGTGGGGAAGGAACTGGCGGGCGTGGACGCGGTGTTCGCGACCAATGCGACCACCGGCGTGCGGGCGGTGGCGGCGGTGGACGGCCGGGAGTTCGATGTCGAGGCGGCGGGCCTGGCGCGGTTGCGGGCGGCGTACCTGGAGGTGCCGGGTGACCCGCTGTGAGCTGTGACGACGCGTCATGATCGGGCCGGGCACCTCGCGGCGGAGGTGGCTTTGCCAACACATGGTCTGATCATGTGCGCGGCCAGACCGACACGATGACGCTCGTTCACCGAGCATCCGGGTGGCGGCCACCGGCCACTGACAGTCTCCCGCGCATGGATATCCCCAACATGGGCGTGCCCGCCCAGCTGGCCGCTCGCATGAACATGGCCGAGCAGCACGAGTACCTGCGCAGCAAGCTCTCCCGCCGCACCCTGCTGCGCTCCAGCGCGGTGACGGTCGGCGTGCTGGCCGTCGGCGGGGCGCTGGGCTCCGGCACGGCGTTCGCCGACCAGGCCGCGAAGCAGGGCAACGCGACGGACGCGGTGTCCGGTGCGCTGGTCGCCCCGGTCGGTCGTCACCTGCAGTTCGGTGCCGAGGCCGACACCCAGATGCGGGTGTCCTGGCAGGTGCCGGCGCCGGTGAAGAAGCCGTTCCTGCGCTTCGGCCGGCACCCGTGGGAGCTCAGCCACAAGATCGAGGCCGAGGTCCGGGCGCTGCACACCCCCGCGCTGGTCGACGGTGCCACCCCGGTCGACCAGTACTACCTGCACGTGGAGCTGAACCACCTGCAGCCCGGCACCACCTACTACTACGGCGTCGGCCACGAGGGCTTCGACCCGGCGTCGCAGCAGGCGATCTCGACGCTCCAGACCTTCACCACCGCGCCGTCCCGCAACGGCCGGCGGGGCCGCCCGTTCGAGCCGTTCACCTTCACCGCCTTCGGTGACCAGGGCGTCTCCTCGCACGCGGCCGGCAACGACCACGTGATCCTGGCCCAGAAGCCGGTGTTCCACCTGCACGCCGGCGACATCTGCTACGCCGACCCGATGGGCCAGGGCAAGGACAGCGACCGCGTCGCGTTCAACGCGCTGACCTGGGACGCGTTCCTCGCGCAGACCGAGACGGTGGCGGCGAGGATCCCGTGGATGGTCGCCTACGGCAACCACGACATGGAGGCCTGGTACTCGCACAACGGGTACGGCGGTGACGACGCCCGCTTCACCCTGCCGACCAACGGCCCGGACCCGCGCAAGGCGCCCGGCGTCTACGCGTTCAACTACGGCAACGTGGGCGTCATCTCGCTGGACGCCAACGACGTCTCCTACGAGATCCCGGCCAACCTGGGCGTCACCGCGGGCCGCCAGACCGAGTGGCTGGAGCGCAAGCTGCGCGAGCTGCGGGCGGACGAGGCGATCGACTTCGTGGTGGTCTTCTTCCACCACTGCGCCTTCTCCACCACCCACCAGCACGCCTCCGACGGCGGCGTCCGGGACGCCTGGGTGCCGCTGTTCGAGAAGTACCGCGTGGACCTGGTCATCAACGGCCACAACCACGTGTACGAGCGCACCGACGCGATCCTCGGCAACAAGGTCAACAAGGCGGTGCCGAGCGGCGCCGGCATCGACCCGGCCAAGGACGGCGTGGTGTACGTGACCGCCGGTGCGGCCGGCCGCAGCCTGTACTCGTTCGACGCCCCCGACACTTACGAGGGCCACGAGAACCACCAGGACGAGGTGGTCACCTACCACTTCGACAAGGGCAGCGTGAAGGTCGCGGAGACCGTGCAGTGGTCGCGGGTCCGCTACACCGGCTACTCGTTCATCAAGGTGGACGTCACCCCGGCGCACCGCGGTGCGACCAGCACCATGAAGGTCACCGCGCTCGCCGAGAACGGCACCCAGATCGACCACTACTCGATCACCCGCCGCGCGGGCCGCGGCGAGCACGGTCACTGACGCCCACGTGCGGCGCCCCCGGCCCCGGTGCTGTCGGGTCCGGGGGCGCCGCCGTCTAGGGTTGTTCGGTGAGTACCGCCCGTTCGATCATGTTGTTCGCCGTGGCCGCGCTGCTGGAGATCGGCGGCTGCTGGCTGGTCTGGCAGTCCGTCCGCGAGTCCCGCCCGTGGTGGCTGGCCGGCCTCGGCGTCCTCGCGCTCGGCCTGTACGGCTTCACCGCCGCCCTCCAGCCCGACGCCAACTTCGGCCGGGTGCTGGCCGCGTACGGTGGGGTCTTCGTGGCGGGCTCCCTGCTGTGGGGCGTCGTCGTGGACGGCTTCCGCCCCACCCGCTGGGACGTGTTCGGCGCGCTGATCTGCCTGGCCGGCGTCGGCGTGATCATGTACGGACCGCGGCGCTGAGCGGGCCTCAGGCCGCGACCCACCGCCAGCCGTTCTTGTCCTCGCACCGGATGGTGCGCCCCGAGGCGTCCGTACCCGACACCCCGTGGTCCGAAGCCCGGCAGTACTGGCCCGCCTTGTAACAGTTCCCCGCGTTCGACAACGGGTGGCACCCCGCCGCCTCCTGCGTGTGCGTCGGCTCCGCCGGCGGCTTGGCGGTGGTGGTCTTCGGCGCGGGCTGCGGCGGCTGGGTGGCCGGCGGGGTCGGCGTCTCGGCGCTCGGGCTCGGCGTGGCGCTCGGCGTCGGGCTCGGTGTCGGCGTGGGCGACGGCGTCTCGGACGCGCTGGGCGATGGCGCGCTGCTGCTGACGGCGGCGGGTGTGGACGGCGCGGCGGGCGCCGTGTCGGCGGGCTCGCAGGCGGTGGCGAACAGTGCGGCGGCCAGCAGCGCACCGGCCGCGGAGGCCCGGCGCAGGCGGAGGGAGAAGGACAAGACGGCTCATCTCGGAAGGGCGGCTCAGGACGGGACGCCATCCTTCCGAGTGTGTGCGAGCCGTGTAGTTCGAGTGATGGGTTCGTTATCGATCGGCAACCGGAGCGCGGTGCAGCAACGTACCTTCGACGCAGGCCCGGACGTGCCGGCTCGGGTCCTCGCGTAGCTGCCGGATCACCGCGAAGGCCTCCGAAGTGCCGATCAGCGCAAGTGACTTGACGGCCTGGGCGCGTACCCGCTGGTCGCCGTCCCGGGTGGCGGCTTCGAGGCGCTTCAGCCGCTCCGGTCCGTCCGGGAGCCGGGGTTCGAGCCAGGTTCGGGAGATCGGTTCGCGGATCCAGGGGATCCGACGCTCGACCAGGGCGGGGTCAGTCTCGGCGATCCGCCGGATGCCGTGGGTGGCGAGTCGCCGGATCTTCCGGTTGGTCGTGGTGTTGACCAACTCGGCCAGCACGTCGAACAGTTCGGGGTCGCCGCGCTCGGCCAGCGGGCGGACCAGCTCGGTTCGGACCACGCCGTTCAGCAGGAGGGTGACGACCAGGTCGGTGGCGCGTCGGTCGGTGCAGCGGGCCAGGGCGTTCATGACCAGCGTGCGGTTGCCGTGGAGCGGGTTGCGGGCCTCGGCGAGGAGCAGGTCCACGGCCGGGTCGGGGCCGAGCTGTGTCAGGGCCGTGATCAGCATCGGCTGTGCCCACTTCGCGCGGCGGAAGGCGTCGACGAGGGCGGGCACCGCCTCGGTCGCGCCGAGTCGGGTGAGGGCCACCACGACGTCGTGGACGACCCCGTTGGTGCGGCCGATGGCGGCGATCAACTCGGGGACGGCCTCTGTGAGTTCGAGCCGGTGGGCGACATGCGCGGCCCGGTCGGGTGCGGCGGTCGGGTCGCGCAGCACGGCGAGGGCGGCGCGACGGCGGGCCTCGGTGCCGCCGATCGCCTCGATCGCCTCGTCGGCGGCGCGCTGCAGCGCACTGCTCCGGTGGCCGAGGGCGGCCGTCAGCACGGGTAGGGCGGACGCGTCGCCGTGGCGGCCCAGGGCGCGGACGGCGCCGAGGTGTGACGGGTCGGCGGTGACGAGGACGATCAGCCGGCGGTTGATCTCCTGCGGCCGGCGGGGCGTCGGTTCGTCCTCGGCGAGCCCCAGGACCGGGCGCAGCCGCTGTAGGTCGTACTCGGTGACGGCTGCGCGGGCGGCGGGGTCGTCGAGGCGGCGCAGGACCCGGGCCGCGCTGTCGCGCAGCAGCTCGTCGGGGTGGGTGACCAGGCGCAGGGCGAGCGGCAGTTGGGCGGTGGTCATGCAGCTGGCGGCGACTTGGATCAGCGTGAGCCGTCCGTTGTGTGCCTGGGCCGGGTCCAGCCGGTCGGCGGCGGCGAGCAGCGGTTCGACCGCTTCCGCGGGACGGATCCGATCGCACATCACCCTGGCGTAATGGGCGGTCTCGGGGTCGGCGGATTCCAGGTCGGCGATCAGCTGCCGGATGCCGGCGGCATCGGGGGCGCCGTGCCGGACCAGGTCGGCTTCGGCCCGCTGCCAGGCCCAGTATTCGGCCATCGCGGCTCTCGGCCCCGGTACGGTGCGCCGGCAGTCGCGGATCAGGGCGCCCCGCGCAAGGGACTTGGCGGAGAGGCGGAGGCGCGCGGTCGCCTCGGCCCGGACGCCCTCGGCGGCGTCGATCAGCCGGGTGTCGATCCCGGCCTCGACCAGCTGCGGGCGCCGCCACCCGCCGTGTTCCGCCAGGCCGTGCACGTAGACGGCGGCGACGGTGATCGGGTCGGCGGTGCGGGCGGCGACGGCGGTGGCGAGCTGTTCGATGCCGTCCAGTGCCAGGGTCGGGGTGCCGTCGAACATGACGGTGCGGCCGCGGAGTTGACGGTGGGTGAAGGCCCGGACGGCCGAGGTTCGCATGCCGCGCATTGTGGGCGACCGGGTGCCCGCGCCGCCAGCCTCCCTGCTGGGAGCTGCCGGTGCGGGTTCGAACTACTGTGCTAGGTTCGCCTGGTTTCGACAGCGGATGATCACGAGGGTGGGGCATGGCGGAGCAGCCGGTGCAGCGGATCACGAGCCAGTGGGTGTGGGGGATGTCGGCGGTGGGGGCGCTGGTCCTGCTGGGCACGGTGGCCTGGGGCTCCGGGTTGATGCCGTCGGCGGTCGGGCCGGGGGGTGCCGAGCCGGCTGCCTGCAGGCCGCCCACCCCGGCCATGGGCCGCTCGGAGCCCACGTCCTGGATCAGCTTCGACTCCGCGGGCAAGGCCAAGTCCGGTGGCGGCCCCGGCGGCAGGACCGAGACCCTCCTGGCGGCCCGGAACGCGGACGGCTCCGGCGGCTGCGTCGAGTTGGCCGTGTGGCGCGACGACGGTGGCCCGGTGAACCGCGAGATGCTGCTCCGCCTCGCCGAGAAGATCTGCCCACCCTGGACGGCTGGGGCCCGGCCGGAGCGGCGAGCGGCCCCGGCCGTCGGCTGACGCGCCGCTACTGGCGGTAGGTGGCCAGGAAGCGCCCGATCCGGTTGATGGCCGTCTCCAGGTCGTCGGCGCGGGGGAGGGTGACGAAGCGGAAGTGGTCGGGGCGGGGCCAGTTGAAGCCGGTGCCCTGGACGATGTGGATCTTCTCGCGGAGCAGCAGGTCGAGGACGAAGCGCTCGTCGTCGACGATCTTGTGGACGGCGGGGTCGAGCTTGGCGAAGGCGTAGAGCGCGCCGCGCGGCTTGACGCAGGAGACGCCGGGGATCTCGTTCAGCGCCCGCCAGGTGACGTCGCGCTGTTCGGTGAGGCGGCCGTTCGGCAGGACCAGGTCGTTGATGGACTGCCGGCCGCCGAGCGCGGCCTGGACGGCGTACTGGGCGGGCACGTTGGGGCACAGGCGCATGCCGGCCAGCATGGTGAGGCCTTCGAGGTAGTCCTTGGCTCGCTGCTTGGGGCCGGAGACGACCAGCCAGCCGCTGCGGAAGCCGGCCACTCGGTAGGACTTGGAGAGGCCGTTGAAGGTGAGGGTGAGGACGTCGTCGGCGAGGGCGGCCAGGCAGTGGTGCTCGACGCCGTCGTAGAGGATCTTGTCGTAGATCTCGTCGGCGAAGACCATCAGGTTGTGACGGCGTGCCAGGTCGAGCAGGCCTTGGAGGAGTTCCTTCGGGTAGACCGCGCCGGTCGGGTTGTTCGGGTTGATCACCACGATGGCCTTGGTGCGGTCGGTGATCTTCGAGGCGATGTCGTCCAGGTCCGGGTACCAGTCGGACTCCTCGTCGCACAGGTAGTGCACCGCCTTGCCGCCGGCGAAGGTCACCACGGCCGTCCAGAGCGGGTAGTCCGGCATCGGGACGAGCACCTCGTCGCCGGTGTCCACCAGGGCCTGCACGCTCATCTGGATCAGCTCGGAGACGCCGTTGCCGAGGTACACGTCGTCCACGCCGACGTTCGGGACGCCGCGCTGCTGGTAGTACTGCACGACGGCGCGGCGGGCCGGCAGGATGCCGCGGGAGTCGCTGTAGCCGTGTGCGTTGGTGAGGTTGCGGACGATGTCCTGGACGATCTCCTCGGGCGCCTCGAAGCCGAACGGCGCCGGGTTGCCGGTGTTCAGGCGCAGGACGCTGTGGCCGGCCTCCTCCAGGGCGTTGGCGGTGTCGACGACCGGGCCGCGGATCTCGTAGCACACGTCTTTCAGCTTGCTGGACTGGCGAAACTCCATCAGCGGCCTCCCGACCCGTCACCGAGCCCCTGCGGCCGGCTTGCTTCGTTCTACCAAGTGAGCACTTGGAAAGTCCAACTTCTTGGCTATGCTGACGACATGCCACGCCGAAGCTACGACCAGTACTGCGCCGTCGCCCGCGCCCTGGACGCGGTCGGGGAGCGCTGGAGCCTCCTGATCGTCCGTGAACTCCTCGGCGGACCGCGCCGCTACACCGACCTGCACGCCGACCTGCCGGGCGTCTCCACCGACATCCTGGCGACCCGCCTCAAGCAGCTGGAGGCCGAAGGACTGGTCGAGCGCCGCCGCCTGGAGCGCCCCGCCAACGCCACCGTCTACGAACTCACCGACCGCGGCACCGAACTGCGCCCCGTCATCGAGGCGCTCGCCCACTGGGGCACCCCCGAACTTGGCGAGCCGCGCCCGACCGACGCCTTCCGCGGACACTGGTACGCCGCCAAATGAGTTGAGCCGTACCACAGTTGGGTAAAATCACGTCGTCCGGGCACGACCGGTCGCCCGGCGGCGAACGGGGGGTTCCGCTGTGCTGCGTCCAATCGCGATGCTTGTCGATGTCTACCGCTGGTCACGCCGCCGGTTCGGGCGCCGGCGCCCGGCGTACGACCACACCGAGGCCCACCGCGCCGCCGTCGGCCGGGACGCCGCGGCAGCCCGGCACCACCGCTCCGCCAACCACACCTGGACCGGCGGCGGACCGGCCCAATAGCCCGGTGCTGTCGGCGAGTTGTGCTTGGCTGGCGGCCATGGACGACTCCTCGCGCATGTGGATCACCGCCGTACCCCCGTTCGGGCCGGACGAGATCGGGGTGCTGCTCTCGCTGGACGGCGAGTCCGCCGACCCCGGTGAACAGGCCGCCTTCCGCCTGCTGGACCGCGGCCACGAGGGCGAGGAGGGCGTCTTCTACCTGCTGCCCTTCGACCTCTCCGCCCGCTACACCCGCACCGGCGACCGGCTGGCCGTCACGCTGGTCGCCCAGCGGGCCGTGCTCGACGAGGAACTCGCCGCACCAGAGCGACAGTTGGACGAGGGCGGCTGGGTGACGCTGCTGCGCCGCGAACTCGTTACCGACTTTGAGCCGGCCGAGCAGGACGGCGAGAAGCAGGCCGTCCTGCTGATCGACCACCTCGGGCCGGTGCATACCCTGGACGAACTGCTCGCCGGGTTCGAGGCCGGGGATTCGGGGATCGCGGTGCTCAACGCCCAGTAGGAGGAGGGGACATGCCGGAGACCGACCGTTCGCGCGCGCTGGGCGGGCTGGTGGCGGGGGCGCTCGGGGCGGTCCTGGGGGTGGCCCTGATCCTGCTGGCCTGGGGCGTCATGGCGCTGCTCGGCGACAGCGAGTTCCCGTCCGGCCTGCTGGGTGCGGCGCTCATTCCGGCGGGCGGCCCCATGCGCTCGCTGTGGGACCGCCGGCCCGTGAACCGGCGGCCCGCCGTGCTGGTCGCGCTGCTCCTGCTCCTGCTGGTCGTCATGTTCGTGACCGCCCTCGGTGACCTCTATGCCGAGGATTCGGACGAGCAGTCGCGCCTCGCTCAACTGCTGTTCGGCTACGTCCCGGGGGTGTTGCTGTTCGGCACGGTCTTCGGCGCACTGTGCGGCGAGTCCGTCGACGAGCCGGGCCGCCACTGGCTGCGCTTCACCGGCCGCGGGGGCCGCTTCCATCTCGCTGTGTACGGCGGCCTGTTCGCGCTGCTGATGCTGACCGTGGCCGCGATCTGGGCGTCCGGCTGACACCGGTTCCGCGGCCGGGGGACACGCCCGATTAGGGCGCTATCGCGAAGTCTTGGGCCTTTTGCCCGGTATGGTCGGCGGGCGTCCGATCGTCCCCCCTGGGAGCATCCGCCATGCCGCAGCCCCAACCGGTCCTCGCCAATCTGACCGGGGCCGCCGTGTTCCTGGTGCTCGGCATCGAGGACGGTGGCGAGCAGACCGTCCGCGACCTGCTGCCCGACCTCGGCGGGCTGACCCGCTCGGTCGGCAGCCGCGCCCCGCACGACGGGCTGGCCCTGGTCGTCGGCATCGGATCGGACGCCTGGGACCGGCTGTTCGCCGGCGCTCGCCCCGCCGGGCTGCACCCCTTCGAGGAGTTGGCCGGCTCCCGGCACCTCGCCCCCGCCACCCCCGGCGACCTGCTGCTGCACGTCCGCGCCGAACGCATGGACCTGTGCTTCGAACTCGCCACCAGGATCACCGGCCGGCTCGGCGCCGCGGTGAGCGTCCTCGACGAGACGCACGGCTTCCGGTACTTCGACTGCCGCGACCTGATCGGCTTCGTCGACGGCACGGAGAACCCGGTCGGCCAGGACGCCACCGACGCCGTGCTGATCGGCGAGGAGGACCCGGCGTTCGCCGGCGGCTCCTACGTCATCGTGCAGAAGTACCTGCACGACATGGCCGGTTGGAACGCGCTCAGCACCGAACGGCAGGAGCTGATCATCGGGCGCACCAAGCTCGACAACGTCGAACTGGACGATGCGGCCAAGCCCGCGGACTCGCACGTCGCGCTGAACACCGTCACCGGGCCGGACGGCGAGGGGCTCGACATCTGGCGGCTGAACATGCCGTTCGGCTCGTTCACCGAGGGCGGCGAGTGCGGCACCTACTTCATCGGCTACGCCCGCGACCCGTGGGTGACCGAGGAGATGCTCCGCAACATGTTCCTCGGCCGCGGGCCCGCCACCCACGACCGGCTGCTGGACTTCTCGACTCCCGTCACCGGGACGCTCTTTCACGTCCCGAGCAAGGGCTTCCTGAGCGACCCGCCGCCCGCGCCCGGCACCCCCGACGCGGCCCGGGCACGCACCGACGCACCGTCCGCACCGCAGCCACCGGAACCGTCCGCACCTTCGGCGGCCCGGGACGGCAGTCTCCACATCGGCAGCCTGAAGAGGAGTCTCTCCCCGTGAACAACCTGCACCGCGAGCTGGCGCCCGTCTCCGCCGCCGCCTGGGCCGAAATCGAGGAGGAGGCCCGGCGCACCTTCACCCTGCACCTGGCCGGTCGCCGGGTGATCGACCTGCTCGGCCCCGACGGGCCGGAACTCGCCGCGATCGGCACCGGCCACCTCGCCGACATCGCCGCCCCGTCCTACAACGTCCAGGCCCGGGCCCGGGAATGCCGGGCACTGGTCGAACTGCGCGTCCCGTTCACCGTCACCCGGGCCGCCGTGGACGACGTCGAACGCGGCTCCAAGGACTCCGACTGGGACCCGGTCAAGGACGCCGCCCGCACCATCGCCCTCGCCGAGGACCGCGCCGTCTTCGACGGCTGGTCCGCCGCCGGCATCACCGGCATCCGGGACGGCTCCAGCAACCACCCCGTCGCCCTGCCCGCCGACGTCCGCGAGTACCCCAACGCCGTCAGCCGCGGCCTCACCGCGCTGCGCCTGGCCGGCGTCGGCGGCCCCTACTCGCTGCTGCTCGGCGCCGACATCTTCACCGCCGTCAACGAGACCTCCGACCACGGCTACCCCGTCCACAACCACCTCGCCCGGCTGCTCGACGGCGACATCATCTGGGCCCCCGCCGTCGAGGGCGCCATCCTGCTCTCCGCCCGCGGCGGCGACTTCGAGCTCCACCTCGGCGAGGACCTGTCGATCGGCTACCTCTCGCACGACGACAGCACCGTCCACCTCTACCTGCAGGAGTCGCTCACCTTCCAACTGCACACCCCCGAGGCCTCGGTGTCCCTCACCTCCGACTGATCAATTGGCTTTAGTGGAGCGGGAGTTGGCGTTGGGAGGGGCGGAATCAGGCCAATGGTGAAGGGAGGCTTCCGGGTGCCGGGCGGGGGCGCCACGATGTGAGGCATCGCAAGGGCGTTCGGTGATGAGGGGAGCACGCCGTGTCCGATCCTTCCGTTCCCAAGTGTCCGTTTCTCGACCCCACCGCGGCCTCGCCGCACGCGGAGGCCGCCGAACTTCGGGTGCAGGGCCCGGCGGTGCTGGTCGAGCTGCCGGGCCGGGTCCGCGCCTGGTCGGTGACCAGGCACAGCGTGATCCAGGCACTGACCACCGACCCGCGGGTGTCGCGGGACTTCCGCCGCCACTGGCCGGGGGTGGCGGACGTACCGGACGGCTGGGTGCTGGGGTCGGTGGCGTTCCAGGACAGCCTGGTCAACCGGTACGGCGAGGAGCACCGCCGGGCCCGGGGCCGGATCGCCCCGACCTTCATGCCGCGCCGGGTCAAACTGATGCGCCCCCAGGTGCAGGCGATGGCCGACCAGCTGGTGGCGGCACTCGGCGCGCTCGCGCCGGGTGAGTGCGCCGACCTGCGGTCCGCGCTGGCGAGGCCGCTGACCATGACGGTGATCTGCGACCTGTTCGGCGTGCCCGAGGAGCGGCGCGAGAGGCTGGGCGCGCTGATCGACCGCGCGCTGGACTCCTCCATGGCCGAGGACGCCGCGCTCGCCGTGCAGAACGAACTCTACGAGCGCCTCGGCGAGTTGGCCGCCCACAAGCGGGCCAACCCGGGCGCGGACCTGACCAGCGACCTGCTGCTCTCCGACCGGCCGGGCGAACAGCCGCTGGCAGAACACGAGTTGGTCGGCACGCTGTTCACGATGATCGCCGCCGGCTTCGAGACGGCCGTCAACCTGATCTCCAGCGCCGCGCTGGAACTGCTCACCCACCCCGAGCAACTGGCCAGGCTGCGGGCGGGCACGATCGACTGGACGGACGTGATCGAGGAGACGCTGCGGGTGGAAGGCCCCGTCATGTACGTCCCGCTGCGGTACGCGCTGGAGGACATCGACCTCGGCGAGGGCGTGCTGATCGCCAAGGGCGACCCGATCATGGTCGGCTTCGCCGCCGCGGGCCGCGACCCGCAGGAACACCCGGACCGCCCCGACGAGTTCGACCCCACCCGCGCGGACAAGAGCCACCTGGCGTTCGGCCACGGCCCGCACTTCTGCGTCGGCGCGCCGCTGGCCCGGCTGGAGGCGGAGGTGGCACTGAGCACCCTGTTCGAGCGACTGCCCGAGCTGGCCCTGGCCGAACCCGGGCAGCGGCCCGCCCGTCTCCCGTCGCTGGTCGTCAACGGCCCGGAGGCCGTGGAGGTGGTGCCCCGGCCCCGCAGCGCCCCGGTTACGCCTGGGTAGGGTGGGGCGGGGCAGGAGCGAAAATCCAGGAGGCGGTGTGCGGCAGTACCGGGCGATGGTGGCGGTCGGGGACTCGTTCACCGAGGGGATGTGCGACGACGTCCTGCCGGACGGGGAGTTCCTGGGCTGGGCGGACCGGGTCGCGGGCGTGCTGGCGGCCGAGCAGGACGGCTTCCGGTACGCGAACCTCGCCGTGCGGGGCAAGCTGATCGGCCAGATCCGGGACGAGCAGGTGGGCCTGGCGGCCGCGACCGACGCCGACCTGGTGACGCTGGCGGGCGGGCTGAACGACGTACTGCGGCCCGGGTGCGACGTCGCCGAGGTGGAACGGCGGCTCGGCGAGTGCACGGCCGAACTGGTCGCCGAGGGCCGCACCGTGGTGCTGTTCACCTCGACCGACCCGACCCGGCGGATGGCCGGCAGCGCGCGACTGCTGCCGGCGATCCTGCGGATGAAGGCGTTCGTCGAACGGACGGTCCGGGAGTACCCGGGCCGGGCGGTGCTGGTCGACCTGTTCTCGGCGCCCGCGTTCGACGACCGCCGGCTGTGGGCGGAGGACCGGCTGCACCTGTCGCCGGAGGGCCACCGCCGGGTCGCGCTGGCGGTGCTGGAGGCGCTCGGCCGCCCGTCCGAGGAGGACTGGCGGGCGCCGCTCGCCGAGCCCGACACCCGCACCCGGGGCCAGAAGGTCCGCGAGGACGCCCGCTGGCTGCGCACCCACGTCGGCCCGTGGATCGGCCGGCGGCTGCGCGGCCGCTCCTCCGGCGACGGGCGGCCCGCCAAGCGGCCCGAGCTGCTGCCCTACCAGGCGTAAGGCGTCAGGAGAGCCGGATCGTGAGCCCGACGGTGCCGGTCCTGCCGCGGCGCAGCATCCTTGCGGTAACTGGTGACCAGCAGGTACTTCCCGGCGGCGAGCCGGTCCAATTCGGTGTCGGCCATGGCCGCGAGTGTACGGCCGGAGGCCGGTGCGGTCAGGAGGTGCGGACCGGATCGGCGTCCGGCCGGGGCCCGGCGGGCGCGTCCGCGGCGCGGCGGGCACGGGACGGGACGGTGGCCCGCCACAGCCGGCCGGCCGACCACAGGCCCGCCGCCAGCAGCAGCCCGTTGCGGGCCACGATCACCACGGTGGGCCGCCAGCCGCCGGCCATCGCCGCCTCGAAGAACAGCGGGTAGTCGACGGTGGTCAGACCCACCACCGGGATCAGCAGCAGCGCCACCGGCCGCTGGCAGGTGCCCCGCACGGACAGGCAGACCGCGGCCAGCCCGACCAGCCAGATCAGGTACTGCGGGGAGATCACCCGGCTGGTCAGGGTGAACAGCAGCACCGCGCTGAGCGCCGCGTCGTACGGGGTGGCGGCCGTCCAGCGGCGGGCGCGCAGCCGCCACAGCAGCAGCCAGCCGAACGCGGCGGCGGTCAGCAGCAGGGACAGCTGGGACGCCCGGTGCACGTACGGGCCGAGGAACTCCATCGAGCCGTAGTGGTGCTCGACCCGGCCGGGCCAGCCGAACAGCCGGGCCACCTGGAAGGCCGTGCCGCCCAGCGACTCGATCTCCACGCCGCGGGCGCGCTGCGCGTGCAGGAAGTCGAAGGCGTGGTCGAACAGCGCGGCCAGCACCAGCAGCAGGGCGAGCGCGGCGACCACCATCGACGTCCACGCCTGCCGGGTGGTGCGGCCGCGCGGGGTGCCGAGCACCGTCAGCGCCGGCCACACCTTGACCATCGCGCCGATCCCGGCCAGCGCCCCGCCCAGCCGCGGCCGGGCCGGAAGCAGCAGCAGCGCGAGCACCGCCAGCGCCGTCACCGCCAGGTCGTAGCGGCCGTACGGCAGGCCGAGCAGCAGCGGCAGCGTCAGCGTCCACATCCACGCGCCCGACGTCGAACGGCCGGGCCGCCCCAGCGAGACCCGCAGCAGCGCCCACAGGGTCAGTGCATCGGCGATCAGCATCAGCAGCCAGAACGCCTGAAGGTACGTCAGGAACGGCAGCAGGTCGGGCGCGAGCATCGACAGCGCCGCGCCCGGCGGGTACTGCCAGGTGACGTCGTTCACCGGGAAGGTGCCGGTGCGCAGCACCTGGGACCAGCCCTGGTACAGCCACTCCACCTCGACGGCGTTCTCGGGCCGGCCCGAGCGGATCACGCCGATCATCAGCATCCGGCTGGCGATCCAGTACACGGCCAGCGCGACGACCTCGCGCGGCCAGGTCGCGGGGCGGGTCCAGCGGATCGGCCGGGCGGGGACCTGCGCCACCGTGTCCTCCAGTGCGGTCGTACTGCGGTCGTACTACAGGGGCGAGCCTTCGTGCGAACTTTCTCATATCAGACAAATCGGGCACGCCTTGATGGGCGCCGGTGCGTGTCCGCCGACGTCCCCGGAACGCGCCACGCCCCCTGCCGCCACCCGGCCGACGGATATCCGTCGGCCGGACCTGCCAGAATGCACGGGCGAGAAAGCGAAACCACCAGAAAGGGTGACCGGCATCGTGACCATGCCCGTCGAACGCAAGATCGCCGAGGAACTGGGCGTCCGCGAGAACCAGGTGCAGGCCGCCGTCGGCCTGCTCGACGGCGGAGCGACCGTCCCCTTCATCGCGCGCTACCGCAAGGAAGCCACCGGCGCCCTCGACGACACCCAGCTGCGCACCCTCGAGGAGCGGCTGCGCTACCTGCGCGAACTGGAGGAGCGCCGGACCGCCGTCCTGGAGTCCATCGACTCCCAGGGCAAGCTCGACGACAAGCTGCGCGCCCAGATCCTCGCCGCCGACTCCAAGGCCCGCCTCGAGGACATCTACCTCCCGTACAAGCCCAAGCGGCGCACCAAGGCGCAGATCGCCCGCGAGGCCGGCCTCGAACCGCTCGCCGACACGCTGCTCGCCGACCCGACCCAGGACCCGGCCGCGCTCGCCGCCACGTTCCTGGGCGAGCAGGTCGCCGACGCCGCCGCCGCGCTGGACGGCGCCCGCGCGATCCTCGTCGAACGCTTCGGCGAGGACGCCGACCTGGTCGGCTCGCTGCGCACCCGGATGTGGACCCGCGGCCGGCTGGTCGCCAAGGTCCGCGACGGCAAGGAGCAGGACGGCGCCAAGTTCGCCGACTACTTCGACTTCGCCGAGCCGTACACCAAGCTGCCCTCGCACCGGATCCTCGCCATGCTGCGCGGCGAGAAGGAAGAGGTCCTCGACCTCGACCTCTCCCCGTACGACGGCGCCGAAGAGGCCGACCTCCCCGGCGCGAGCGACTACGAACAGCGGATCTCCGCCCGGTTCGGCATCGCCGACCGCGGCCGGCCCGCCGACAAGTGGCTCACCGACACCGTCCGCTGGGCCTGGCGCACCCGCATCCTGGTCCGCCTCGGCATCGACCAGCGCACCCGGCTGCGCGCCGAGGCCGAGGACGAGGCGGTGCGCGTCTTCGCCGCCAACCTGCGCGACCTGCTGCTCGCCGCCCCCGCCGGCACCCGCGCCACCATGGGCCTCGACCCCGGCTTCCGCACCGGCGTCAAGGTCGCCGTGGTCGACGCCACCGGCAAGGTCGTCGCGTACGAGACGATCTACCCGCACCAGCCCGCCAACAAGTGGGACGCGGCGCTGGGCGTGCTCGCCCGGCTCGCCGCGGAACACAACGTCGACCTGGTGGCGATCGGCAACGGCACCGCCTCCCGGGAGACCGACCGGCTCGCCGCCGACCTGATCAAGCGCCACCCCGAGCTCGGGCTCACCAAGGTGATGGTCAGCGAGGCCGGCGCGTCCGTGTACTCCGCCTCCGCGTTCGCCGCCCAGGAACTGCCCGAGCTGGACGTCTCCATCCGCGGCGCCGTCTCCATCGCCCGCCGCCTGCAGGACCCGCTGGCCGAACTCGTCAAGATCGACCCCAAGTCGATCGGCGTCGGCCAGTACCAGCACGACCTGAGCGAACTCAAGCTCTCCCGCTCGCTGGACGCCGTCGTCGAGGACTGCGTCAACGCCGTCGGCGTCGACGTCAACACCGCCTCCGCGCCGCTGCTGACCCGGGTCTCCGGCATCACCGGCACCCTGGCCGACAACATCGTCGCCCACCGCGACGCGAACGGGCCGTTCCGGACCCGGCGCGCGCTCAAGGACGTCGCACGGCTCGGCCCGAAGGCGTTCGAACAGTGCGCGGGCTTCCTGCGCATCCCCGACGGCGACGACCCGCTCGACGCGTCCGCGGTGCACCCCGAGGCCTACCCCGTGGTGCGACGGATCCTCGCCGCGACCGGCGGCGAACTGGGCGCCCTGATCGGCAACGGCGCCGTGCTGCGTTCGCTGCGGCCCGGCGACTTCGCCGACGACAAGTTCGGCGTGCCGACCGTCACCGACATCCTCGGCGAACTCGACAAGCCCGGGCGCGACCCGCGGCCCGCGTTCCAGACCGCCAGCTTCAAGGACGGCGTCGAGAAGATCTCCGACCTGGAGATCGGCATGATCCTGGAGGGCGTCGTCACCAACGTCGCCGCGTTCGGCGCCTTCGTCGACATCGGCGTCCACCAGGACGGCCTGGTGCACGTCTCCGCGCTCTCCAAGAACTTCGTCAAGGACCCGCGCGAGGTCGTCAAGCCCGGCGACATCGTCCGCGCCAAGGTCACCGCCGTCGACGTCCAGCGCAAGCGCATCGGCCTCACCCTGCGCCTCGACGACGAGACCCGTCCTGCCGCCGCCCCCCGCGAGAGCGCACCCCGCCGCGACTCCCGCCCCCCGCGCCAGGACCGCCGCCAGAACGACCGCACCCCGCCGCCACCCGCCAACTCCGCCATGGCCGACGCCCTCCGCCGCGCGGGCCTGGGCAAGTAGCAGGCCTCCGCACGACGGCCGGTCCCATGGCAGGGGTCCGGCCGTCCTGTGCTGCCCGCAGCGCAAGATTCCCCGTACAAGTGGGTGTGTGAGTTGGACGCGTGGTCTGGCTGAGGAGGCAACGGTGAGCGCTCAACCGCACGACTACACCGGTGCGAGCCCCGGGATCCCCCGCACGCCGGACGGCATCGCGGCCGCGCTCTCGCCGAGCAGACGCATGCAGTTCCGCGTCGAGCTCGGCCGGACCGCTACTGGTGAGGCGTTCGAACGTCTGCTGGAGGTCTGGTGGTGTCGAGCCACCCTGGACCGGCGTGGTGGGCGTGAGGCCCGAACCGCCGCCGCCCGCGCGGGTACATTCCCGCTGGGCTCCTGGGATTCGCTCCAGAGCCGGAGGGCGAACCGGGAGGGGTAGGGGCGGACACGCCCTGCTGGCCGTGCAGTTGCGTCTCATGCGAGATCCGTGGGACGGGGCCAGTGCGCCGATCGGCGACGATCCCTGCACTCGTGACATTCCGCTCGACGGTCACGCCGCCCTCGTCGAGTACGAGATCGTCACCGGCCCCCATCGCCATGTGGTGCTCACCGCCGTTCAGTGGTGGCACACGGACTTCCAGGACGGAAGTCCGTTCTGACTCACCCGCCGGTGCGGGATTCCGTTGCCAGGGCCACGAGTTCGGGCCACCAGGGCTCGCGGTGGTGGGCGAGGAGGTGTTGGGCCTCTTCGGGGGTGGTGAGGCGGACTTCGAGGACCTGTTCGCCGTCGGCGGGGTTGGTGGGGGCGGAGTCGACGAGGACTTCGGCCCAGCCCCAGAGCCAGGCCTTGACGGGGTGGGGTTGCCAGGGGCGGTAGGGGGTGGGGCCCTCGGAGACGGCGAGGTGGTGGCCGATCCAGGTCGGGGGGCCGGTGAGGCGGGCGCCGGCCTCTTCGCGGAGTTCGCGGGCCAGGCAGGACTCGATGCTCTCGGCGGCCTCGCGGGTGCCGCCGGGGAGGAACCAGTGGCCGCGGACGTCGCGGCAGAGGACCACGCGGCCCTCGGTGAAACCCACCAGGTGGATGTTGGTGACCAGTTCGTCCGGGGGCAGTTCCGTCGTGAACTGCACGTCCATGCCGCCCCACTCCCAGCGCTGCGGCGCGTGGAGGGCCGGGAACCTGGCCGCGACGGCGGCTCTGTCGTCTGTTCTGGGCGTTGTGTCCGTCATCGATCGATCGTAGTCCTGAGTGGGCGGAACCGGACCCGGGTGGTCAACAAATCGGACGGAACGTCACCCTCCAGTGTCCTTACGTCAATTCACCGCACCGGGGCGTCACCCGACGGTGGCCTCCCGGTCGTTCCGGCGGGTCAGTTCGCGGCAAGATCCGCTCGCCGCGACCACTCCAGCGGGCCGTGCCACAGCAGCAGCAGGCCGGAAGAGAGCAGGATCAGCACTTCGAGGGCGGCAGGCACCGAGCCGGCGGGCAGGAACGGCCAGGCCCAGACTCGTGGGACGCCGGCCCGGATCCCCAACGAGGCGCAGACGAACGGGAACACGGACACCACCAGGCCCGCCGTGAGCACCCCCGCGCACCAGCGGACGATCAGCGCCAGGCCCAGGTAGCCGGCGAAGTCCCGGGCCACCATCACCCCCGTCGCGGAGTGGAACCCGGCGGCGCCGGCCACCGCCGTCGCCGTGAGCGCCGCGGCCACGTCCAGCCGCGGGATGCGGCGCACCGCCGTCCGTTCGGCGGCCGCGTCGGACCGGCCGTGGCCGTACAGGAAGAGGCAGACCGGGGCCAGCGGGAACAGGAAGGCCATCGGCAGTGGGAAGGAGATCCCGCCCACCACGATCGGGACGGGCACCACGAGCGACCGGGCCTGCGAGCCGAGCAGTACCGTCAGCGCGGTGCCGGCCAGTACCGCCGGGAGGGCGCGGACGCGCAGCCACCAGAGCACGGCTAACCCCGTCCCGGTGGGTCGGCGAGGTAGTGGGCCGGGTCCAGGTCCGGCGTCCGGTCGCAGGACGTCAGGGTCTCCGCATTCTGTTGGAACCAGGCGAGTTGGGCGTCGGCCGGGGACGCGAGGAGTTGGCGGACCAGTGGGGCCTCGTCCTGGCGGAGCCTGCCGCCCGCGCTGGCCGTCAGCCAGGCGTCGACCGGTCCGACGGCTCGGGAACCCGGCCAACTGCCGGTGCAGTCCGGCACGGTGTGGGTGACGGCGGAGTGGGCGACCGCGTTGATCACCTCGTCCCGCGAGGGGGTCGCGGAGAGCAGGGTCAGCCGGCCGGAGTCCTGCACGCCCGCAGCGGCGAGGTGCGCGTGCGCCTGGTCCGCCCAGGCCCGGATGTCGGCCTCGGACTTGCGTTGCTCCGGCCACAGGCAGAGTTGCGGACGTCCGGAGTCGCAGCGCAGCAGGCTCTCGTCCCGGGCCACCGACGCCCGGGTCCCGAGCGGCATCGCGACCAGCGACCCGGCGGTCAGCGCGGCCGCGACCGCGAGGGCCGAGACCGCCCGCAGCGGCCGGGCCGCACCGGCGAGCCAGAGCAGGGCACCGGCGATCAGGCCGACGGCGACCAGGCAGGTCGCGGCGAGCGACCGGTACGACACCTGCTGGTCGAGCGCGCAGCACTCGGCGAGGTTGTGACCGTTCAACTGCCGTACCCAGAGCGTGTTCAGCGAGGCCGGGTAGGCCATCCACACGAAGCTCGTCACGGTGACCAGCGGCACCGCGAGCAGCGTCGGCAGTGCGTGGCCGGCGGCGTACCCGAAGGCGGTGTGGGCCGCCACGACGAGCAGTTCGGTGCCCAGGACCGACAGCGTCGGACCGCCCGGCGACCCGGCGGCCTCCGGTGCCAGCAGCGCGAGCGGCAGCAGCACGGCGATCAGGCCCATCGCGAGGACCGGCAGCATCCGCCAGCCGGCGATCGCCGCCGCCGACCTGACAGGCGCTCCGCCCAGCACCCGGGAGGCCTTCACCCGGGCGCCCTCCCAGGCGGCGCACGCGGCGCAGGCCGGGGCGGTGAAGCCCAGCAGGAACGAGCTCTGGGCCGTGACCGACTCCCAATAGCCCTGCACAACCCAGGCGTTGAGGTTGCCGACGTACGCCACCACCCAGATCAGCAGCGCCGGCGCGACCCGGAGCGCGATCGAGGTACGCAGGAGAGTGGACCAGCGCATCAGGCCTCCTCGACGACGAGCCGGGCGTACGCGGCCTCGGCCCGGCGCTCCTCGGACACCGCGGCCGGCGCCCGGTCGAGGAACCCGCCGATGGAGCCCTGGTACCGGACCTGCCCCTGGTCGAGGACGACCACGCTGCGGTAACTCGCGGCCAGGTCCTCGGTCTGGTGGGTCGACACGATGAAGCTGACGGTGTCCTGGAGTTCGGCGAGCAGTCTGCGGAAGGCCGCGCGCTGCGCCGGGTCGAGACCGGCGGTGGGCTCGTCGAGCAGCACCACCTCCGCGTCGTGCACCAGCGCCTGGGCGATGCCGAGGCGGCGGAGCTGGCCGCCGGAGAGTTCGGTGCTGCGGCGGTCGGCGAGCTGGGTCAGCCGGACCTTGGCGAGGGCGGCGTCCGAGGCGTCCCAGGCGGCGGCGCGGCTCATGCCCTTGAGCCAGCCGCCGTACGCGACCTGCTCGCGGACCTTGAGCCCGGCCACCGGGCGGACCTGCTGCGGGAGCCAGCCGACCTTGCGCCGGTACGCCCGGACGGAGGTGGTGCTGTCACCGAGCCGGACTTCACCGGACTTCGGTTTCAGCGCCGTGGCGGCGATTCCCAGCAGCGTCGACTTCCCGGCGCCGTTGGGCCCGAGCAGCACCGTCGCCCCGGGTTCGAAGGAGATGCTCAACCGCTCGATGACCGGCAGGCCGCGGCGATAACCGAAGGTGCAGTTCGACAGCTTGATCGGCACGGCACTCCCTCACTCCGATGCGGTGGTCAACTCGAGGGCTGCCGCGCGGACTTCGGGATCGGGGTGGGCCCGCAGCGCGGCCAGGGTGGCGGGCCAGGGGTCGGACCAGCCGCTGCGGGCCCCGAGCCGGTCGGTCAGTGCGGCGGCCAGCAGGCCGGGGACGCTCTCGCCGGTGGTGGCGAGGGCGTGGATGTCGGCGGCGGCCGCGGCCAGCGCGTCCGGCATCGGCGGGGGGCCGCCGGCGACGGTCTCGGCCAGGCTCTCGGCGAGGCGGGCGGCCAGTACGGGGCGGTCGGCGAGGGCGTCTGCCAGGCGGGCGAGGTCCGTGCCGAACTCCGGTCGGCCGGGGACGGCGAGCCGCGACAGCAGCGTCGCCCGGATCGCCAACAGGCTCTCGTGGCCGCGCAGTTGCTCGGCATGGGCGAGCAGCGCCGGTCGCCGGTGCGGCTCCCGGGGCTGGTCGGTGAGGACGGCGATCCGCTGCCGGGCGGGCAGGTCGCGGCCCGGCAGCCGCACGTTCTCGGCGGCCAGCAGCCCGGCCAGCGCCCGGTGGACGAGGCCGCCCTCGGCGGTGCCGCCGGTCGGGTGGGCGATGGTGGAGACGGCCAGAGCGCGCAGCGCCAGCGCGGCCGGGCGCCAGAGCTGGCGGTCCTCGAGGTCGGTGACCAGTCCGGGCAGCACGTCGGCGATGCCCGGCGCGTAGCGGGCCCACTGCGGCAGTGCGGAGATCGCGGTCCGGGCCGCCGTCAGGCCGTCGGTCGAGTCGGTGCGGGCGGCCACCGCCGCCACCAGCCGCGCGTAGCGCGGGCGGTGACGGTCAGCCAGCAGGTGTGGGGCGGCGGCCAGCACGGCCTCGCGGACCTGCGGCTGCGGGTCGGCGGCGGCCTCGGCGAGCAGCGTCCAGGCAGGGTCGGCGTCCAGCAGTCGGGTGCTCCAACTCGCGGCGGCGGCGCGGACGTCCGGGTGCTGGCCGGGGGCGTGGAAGGCCGCGGCGACCAGCTCGGCGGCCTGCGCGGTCGGCAGGAAGCGGGCGGCGAGCCGGACCACCTCCTTGCGCGCCGTGACCTTGGTGCCGGTGGTGCGGGTGGCGAGCCCGGTCAGCAGCTCCAACAGCCGGGCCGGGCCGGTGTGTTGGGCGGCCCGCCCGGCGGCGTACAGCGCGACCCGGGCCCGGTCGTCGCCGACGTGCTCCAGCAGCAGGGGGAGGGCGGCCGCCGGGTCGTCCGTCCAGGGCAGCGCGGCGAGCGCCGCCTCGGCGAGCAGCGCGTCCGGGCCGGCGAGGTGGTGGTGGATCAGCAGGGCGCCGTGCACCGGCAGGTCGGCGGCCCGGCGGATCGCCCGGGCCCGGTCGTCGCGCGGGCGGTCGGGATCGGCGGCGGCCGCCGCGAGCAGTCCGGCGGCCCGCGCCACCTGCCGGGGCAGCCAGCGGCCCGCGTACCGGGTCGGTGGCAGCGGCCGCTGCTGGCCGGCGCGCAGGAACCGGCCGGTGGGCGGCCGTTCGGCGAGCAGGGTGGTGTCGAGCAGGTCGGTGCGGACGGTGGCCAGGTGGCGGCCGACGGGCTCGAAGAACGCCGCCGACGGGTCGAGTTCGAGCGCCGCCAGCACCTTGGCGGTGCGGCCCCGGCGCGGGGCGAGCCACGCCCGCAGCAACTCGGGGAACGCCCGGGTGTGTTCGTCCGTCAGGGCGTGGCGCAGCCGTTCGTCGAGCTCCGGGAGCAGTTCGGCGCGCGGGCCGAGCGCCTGGATCAGGGCGAGCAGCAGGCCGGGCCGGTCCTTGCCGTCCAGCGCGGGGCGCAGCGCGTCGAGCACCTGCTTCTCCTGGCCGCGGCGCAGTCGGCCGGCCAGCGGGGGGAGGGTCAACGTGCCGGTGCGGGCGGTGAGTTGCTCGACGGTGGTGAGGGCCCGGGCGAGCAGCTCGGGGTGCTCGCCGGTGGAGTGGGCGGCGAGCACGCCGAGCGCCACGCGGGACAGCGCCTGCCGGGTGTTCGGCGAGCAGTCGCGGGCGGCGAGCGTCGTGTCGGCGAGCTCGGTGAGGGCGTCGGCGTGGGCGTCCGTGAAGCGGCGGGCGGGGAAGGCGGCGAGTGCGAACAGGGCGCGCTGCCGGACCAGGTCCTGCTCGTTGCGGAGCCGGCGCAACAGTTCGGCCAGCAGCCGGTCGGGCGCGGTCGGGCGGGGGTCGTCGGTGGCGACGGCGATCAGGCGCTGCCAGGCCTCGATGCGCCCGCCCGGGTCGGGCCGCCGGGTGGCGGGCAGCAGGGCGTCCCACGCCTCGTCGGGCGGCAACAAGGGCTTCAGATACTGGAGTTGGCGTTCCGTCCGGCCGCGGGCGAGTGCGGCGGCGTGCAGTCGGCGGGCCTCCGCGTACCGGCGTTCGCG
Source organism: Kitasatospora sp. NPDC004615 (assembly GCF_042873545.1). NCBI lineage: Bacteria > Bacillati > Actinomycetota > Actinomycetes > Kitasatosporales > Streptomycetaceae > Kitasatospora > Kitasatospora sp. NPDC004615. The sequence goes on along the minus strand of NZ_JBIALQ010000008.1, from coordinate 210,119 downwards.
GGGCAGCAGCCGTAGCGCCGATGGCGCCAACTGGTCGGCGGCAGACGGGAGTTCACCGGATACGGCGTCCAGGAAGGCGGCGCGGCGGGAGGGCGGCAGAGCACGCATCAGGGTGACGAACCGGTCGGGCTGGGCCAGTTGGCGGCGGCCCAGCGCGGGCAGCGACGGCGGGTCGGCGCGGGCGATCCGGGCCAGCGTGGTGCGGCTCGGCAGCGGCTCCCAGACGTTCGGTGCACGGTCGGGGTCGGCCAGCACGGCGGTGGCCCGTTCGGCGTCCACCCGCACCAGCGGGCCGAACGAGGCCACCAGCCCCGGATCGAGCCGGGGCGGACGGTGGCGCTCCAGCAGGTCGAGCACACGCGCGGGGCGCAGCGGCAGCACGTCCAGCAGCGGACGGGTGAGCTCCGGCCAGCCGGCGGTGCCCCGGGCGGTGAACTCCCGCTCCAGATGGTCCAGCACCAGGTCCGGGTGCCGGGCCGCCAGCCTCGACCAGGAGCCCACCGCCGTTGCCAGGCCCGGCAGTTCGGCGGCCACCACCTCCGGCGGGCAGAGCGGCAGCAGCGCCGCGGCCTCCTCCGCGCCCCACCGCTCCCGCGCCAGCGGCAGCAGTCGGGCGACGAGAGCCTCGTGGCGGCCGCGGGTGAGCTGCCGGCGCAAGGCGTGCCGGACCACCGACGAGCCGTCGGTGTACGCGGCCAGCACCGCCTCCTCCGACACCGGCAGGGTGCGCAGCGCGCCGATCGCCCGACCGCGAACCTCCGCATCCGGGTCGGTGAGCCAACCGCCGAGCAGATCGACCCGCCCCGCCAGCACGGCGGCGAAAGCGGCCAGCCGTCGCAAGTGCCAGTCACCGGCAGCGAGTTCGGCGATCAGCCGGTCGACATCGGCGGACGGCGCGGCGCGCACCGTGCGGACGAACAGCGCGGTGCGCTCCGGGTGGGGCAGCGGATCCATGGCGGCCAGCAGCGGCGCGGCATCGAGCGAAGGCATGCGGATCATTGTCGCCGGATCCGGCGGCCGGGCCGACTGCTTTTCCGGGGACGGGACTTGGACGGGGGAGGGGAGTCTCGTCCGGTACGCAAGCGTTGGTGATGCGCCGGGCGGCGACCAGGGGCTTGTCGGCGTCGGCGGGCGGCGCGTTCCGCGCGGTGTGGCGTCGAGCGGAGGGGTGCAGATCGTTCTCCCCGGACCTGGTGGCCGGGCCGACTGCTGTGCCCGGTGCGGGGGTTGGGCTCGATCCTGCTCCGACAGCGAGGGCGGTGGGTCGGGCTGCGGGGCGCCGCGGCGAAACGCGGCCGGCGCCGGGAGGGAGAAGTCCCTTCCGGCGCCCGGGCGGTGGTGGTGGGTCAGGCGGCGGTGACCAGGTGGTTTTCGGCGTTCTGGGCGGTGACCAGCTGCTTGCCGGCGTCGCGGGCGGCGTCCAGGGCCTGGGTGTGGTACTCGGCGGCCAGGCCGCGGAGGCTTTCCATGGCGGGGTTGACGGCGGCCATGGTGAGTTCGCGGCGGACCACGGTGAGGTCGGCGCCCCAGACGTCGCGCAGGATGCGCTCCAGGTAGGGGGTGGAGTGGTCCCAGCCCTCGCGGGGGGTGCCGGGGGCGAAGCCGCCGCCGGCGGAGGTGACGAGCAGGACGGGCTTGTCCTTGAGCAGCTGGGCGGTCGGGCCGGCGCCGGCGATCACCACGTCGAGCCAGGTCTTGAAGTGCTGCGAGACGCCCCAGTTGTACAGCGGGACGGCGATGATCGCGGCGTCCGCGGCGCGCAGTTCGTCGGCGAGCTGGTTGCCGAGCTCGGCGGCGGCGCGCTGCTCGTCGGTGTGCTGTTCGGCGGGGGTGAAGGCGGCGATGGCGGCGTGGGTCCAGGCGTCGGCGGGCAGCGGGTCGGTGCCCAGGTGGCGGCGGGTGACGGTGCTCTCCGGGTGGGCGGCGGTCCACTCGGCGTGGGCGGTGTCGGCCAGTTCGGAGCTGCTCGAGGCGGCGGGCATGATGCTGGCGTCCAGGCGGAACAGGTGCATGACAGTTCTCCTCGGATTCCGGCCCGCCGGGGAGGCGGCCGTGGGCAGGCAGGGCAGGGGGCGGCGCCCTGGGGTGGCGCTTCCGTCGAAGCGGACTTTACCCCGCTTCGATGAACCGGACTTTACCCCGTTTCGCTCGGAAGGTAAATTGGCAGCCATGGACGTCCCCTTCGGCAAACCCCCCGTCGAGCGCGCGGACGCGGCCCGCAACCGCGAGGCGCTGCTGTGCACGGCCCGCGAGATGATCGCCGAGCTCGGCACCGAGAAGGTCACCATGGACGGGCTCGCCGAACGGGCCTGCCTGGGCAAGGGCACCGTGTTCCGCCGCTTCGGCACCCGGGCCGGCATCTTCCGCGCCCTGCTGGACGCCGAGGAACGGTGCTTCCAGAACGAGGTGCTGACCGGCGCGCCGCCGCTCGGCCCCGGCGCCGACCCGATCGACCGGCTGATCGCCTACGGCCGCGAGCGGACGGTGTTCCTGCTGGCGCGGCACGACATCGCGCGCGCCGCGATCGAACGCAAGGGCGCCGTCCCGGCCGGCGGGCCGGTGTTCACCCAGCCGCACATCCGGATGCTGATCGGGCAGGCGGGGCTCGGCCTGTCCGACCTGGACACCCTCGCCTTCCAGCTCACCAGCGCCCTCGAAGGCCCACCGCTGCTGTTCCTGGCGATGGACCCGGCCGATGCCGAGCAGCGCGCCGAGAGCTGCCAGGGCGACCTCCCCACGCTGCTCGCCGACGGCTGGCAGGCGTTGATCGAACGGCTCGCCCGGCGCTGAGACGTCACGGTCGCCGGGAAACGTTTCTTCGGCGGTCGGCGGTCGGCGGTCGGCGGTCGGAGGGCGCGTTGGAAGCGCGTCGGAAACGCGAACGGGGACGGCCGCCGTCCGTCCCCGTCAGTACTGCCGAGCGAGCGTCAGGAGCCCGTCACCCAGATCATCTTGCGGCCGGTCTCCGCCGGGGCGGTCGGCGCCGCCGAGTCGATCCGGTCCAGCGTGTAGCCGAGCTTGCGCGGCACGGCGGCGCTCGCGGTGTTCGACTCGTCGCAGTGGATCTCCGCCCGGGTGATGCCCGGCAGGGCGAGCGCGGCTCCGGTGAGCGCGCGGGCGGCGGCGGTGGCCAGGCCGCGGCCGGTGTGCTCGCGGTGCACCCAGTAGCCGATCTCCAGCGCGCCCGGGCCGAGCCGGCCGTGCAGGCCGAAGCCGCCGATCACGAGGGCCGGTTCGGCGTCCAGGCCGAGCAGGTACATGAAGTCGGTGCCCTCGTCCCAGACCTGCTCGCCGCGCACCGAGAGCTGCTCGCTCTCGGGCAGCGTCGGCGCGTTGGCGGCCCACGGCATGTAGGGGCGCAGGTGGTCGAGGTTGGCGAGCACTGCGGCGTTCAGCGCGGCGGCGTCGGCCAGCCGGCGGCGGCGCAGGTGGGCGCCGCCGCCGATCGGCAGCAGCTCGGGCGGGCGGCCCGCGGTCAGCGGGTGTGCGGTGTGCTCGGAGGCACCGGTGTCAGGAGCGTCGGTGGAATGACTCATGATCGCGAGTATGGGTCATCCGCAACCGCTCCGACCAGCGATATTCCGTACCAACACGGCTTGTTCACGGCCCGGGCCGGGGCGGGGTCGCGCACGCCCGGAGCGCCGACCCCGCCCGCACGCTGCCCGCCGTCAGAGCCGGACCAGCACCTCGTCCAGCGGCTTGCGCTCCAGGTCCGGCACCCGGGCGTCGTCCGCCGGGTAGCCGACCGGGATCACGTACGCGGCGCGCTCCTCCTGCGGACGGTCGCAGATCTCGTTCAGGAAGCGCATCGGGCTCGGCGTGTGCGTCAGCGTCGCCAGGCCCGCCTGGTGCAGCGAGGCCAGCAGCAGGCCGACGGCGATGCCCACGCTCTCCTTCGTGTAGTACGGGCGCGGCGAGTTGGGGCCCTTGTGCACCTCGAACACCACGATCACCGCGGGCGCGTCCTCCAGGAACGGCTTGCGCCAGTCGGTGCCGATCGGGGCCAGCGCCGTCAGCCACTCCTCGGACGCCCGGTGCGCGTAGAACTCCCGCTCCTCCGCCTCGGCAGCCTCCCGCAGCCGCTGCTTGCGCTCCGGATCGGTCACCACCACGAACCGCCACGGCTGCACGTGCGCGCCGCTGGGCGCCGTCGCCGCCGTGCGGATCGCCCACTCCAGCACGCCCTCGGGCAGCGGGCGGGTCGAATAGTCGCGGACGGTGCGGCGCTGCGCCATCACCTCGTGGAAGTCCCGGCAGCGGTCCGCCGCCTGCTCGGCAGGCACACTCATCGGACGCAGGGGCACCGTCGGGAAGGACGGCGCTTCGGTGGTGGATGCACTGTCAACCATGGGCGACAGCACAGCACATGACAGGTACCCAGCGGAAGGCTCGACCTTGCCATTACTTGCCAGGCCGTGCCAGACCTGCCGGCCAGGCCGTGCCAGACCTGCCGGTCAGGTCGTGCCGGGCTGTGCCAGGGCTGCCACGACCTGTCGGTCAGGCCTCGGTGACCCGGCCGTCCGCGACCACCAGCCGCCGGTTCACCTTCACCGTGTCCAGCATCCGGCGGTCGTGGGTGACCAGCAGCAGCGTGCCGGTGTAGGAGGCCAGCGCCGACTCCAACTGCTCGATGGCGGGCAGGTCCAGGTGGTTCGTCGGCTCGTCCAGCACCAGCAGGTTCACCCCGCGGGCCTGCAACAGCGCCAGCGCCGCCCTGGTTCGCTCGCCCGGCGACAGCGTCGCGGCCGGGCGCATCACGTGCACCGCCTTCAGGCCGAACTTGGCCAGCAGGGTGCGGACGTCCTCCGGGTTCAGGTCCGGCACGGCGGCGGAGAACGCCTCCAGCAGCGGACGCCCGGCGTCGCCGCCGAACAGGTGGCCGCGGGCCTGCTCGACCTCGCCGATCTGCACGCCCGAACCGAGCGCCGCACTGCCCGAGTCCAGCTCCAGCCGGCCCAGCAGCGCCGCCAGCAGCGTCGACTTGCCCGCGCCGTTCGCGCCGGTGATCGCCACCCGGTCCGCCCAGTCGATCTGCAGATCCACCGGGCCGAACACGAAATCGCCGCGCTTGACCGACGCCTGCCGGAGCGTCGCCACCACCGAACCGGAACGCGGCGCGGCGGCGATCTCCATCCGCAGCTCCCACTCCTTGCGGGGCTCCTCCACCACGTCCAGCCGCTCGATCATCCGCTGGGTCTGGCGGGCCTTCGCGGCCTGCTTCTCGCTGGACTCGGCGCGCTGCGCACGGGCCTTCTTGTCGTTGTCGCCGCCCTTGCGCCGGGCGTTGCGGACGCCGTTGTCCATCCAGTTGCGCTGCATCTGCGCGCGCGCCTCCAGACCGGCCTTGGTGTCCGCGTACTCCTCGTACTGCTCGCGGGCGTGCCAGCGGGAGATCGCCCGCTCCTCCAGGTAGGACTCGTAGCCGCCGCCGTACAGGTTCACCTGGTGCTGGTGCAGATCCAGCTCGAGCACCCGGGTCACGGTGCGGGCCAGGAACTCGCGGTCGTGGCTGATCAGTACGGTGCCCGCGCGCAGGCCCTTGACGAACGACTCCAGGCGCTCCAGGCCGTCCAGGTCCAGGTCGTTGGTCGGCTCGTCCAGCAGGAACACGTCGTAGCGGGACAGCAGCAACGAGGCCAGGCCCGCGCGGGCCGCCTGGCCGCCGGACAGCGCCGTCATCGGCAGGTCCAGCGAAACCTTCAGACCCAGCTGGTCGGCGACCTCCTCGGCGCGTTCGTCCAGGTCCGCGCCGCCCAGGTCGAGCCAGCGGTCCAGGCTCACCGCGTACGCGTCGTCCGCGCCCGGACGGCCCTCCACCAGACCCTCGGTCGCCTCGTCCAGCGCGGCCTGCGCCGCCGCGACGCCCGTCCGGCGGGCCAGGAAGTCGCGCACCGACTCGCCCTCCCGCCGCTCCGGCTCCTGTGGCAGGTGCCCGACATTCGCCGTCGGCGGGCTCAGCTTCAGGCTGCCGCCCTCCGGCGCGTCCAGCCCGGCCAGCAGCCGCAACAGCGTGGACTTGCCCGCGCCGTTCACCCCGACCAGCCCGATCACGTCCCCGGGGGCGACGACCAGGTCCAGCCCGGCAAACAGCGTGCGCTCACCGTGGCCGGCGGCGAGGTCCTTGACGACGAGAGTGGCAGTCATGATGAATCGATTTTAGACGGAGAGCGAAGCGCTCCCGGCCGGGCCGGATGTGGGGCGTACGACACCGGGAGTTAATTCCGTTGCATCCGGCGGCGGGGGTTCCGTACGCTCGGAGGCGTCACATTCCCGCATGTCTGGAGAAGGCCGTTGCTTGTCTGAGGTCATGAGACACCGCGCCACGCCACACCCGTGTTGTTTCCGGGTTTCTTGGTGTGCGGACGCGAGTGCGACCTCGGCTGGGCAGCGATCCATGGCTCCCGTGCGGGTTCTTGCTTTCCCGTGACGGCCCTTCTCGCAGCCGCGTCCTCGGTGTCTCCCCGTGTTGTCCCCTTTTCCACGGCAACTGACGGAGGCCCTCCATGGCGCAACCCACCACCTCGATCCTCTGCACCGACCTCGGCTTCGAATGGCCCGACGGCCGCCCTGTGCTGAGCGGTTTCCATCTCGCGGTCGGCCCCGGCCGCACCGGGCTGGTCGGCCTGAACGGCGCCGGCAAGTCCACCCTGCTGCGGCTGATCGCGGGCGAGCTCACCCCGGCCTCCGGCACCGTCCGGATCGCCGGTGAACTCGCCTACCTGCCACAGGACCTGACGGTCGCGTCCGACCAGCGGGTGGACGAGACGCTCGGCATCCGGGCCAAGCGCGAGGCCCTGCACGCCATCGAGTCGGGAGACGTCGACGAGCGGCACTTCACCGCCGTCGGCGACGACTGGGACGTCGAGGAGCGCGCCCGCGCCACCCTCGACCGGCTCGGCCTGACGGGGCTGCATCTCGACCGCACCACCGGCGAACTCTCCGGTGGCCAGGCCGTTCTGCTGCACCTGGCGGCCCTGCTGCTGCGCCGCCCCGACGTGCTGCTGCTCGACGAGCCCACCAACAACCTGGACGCCCAGGCCCGGGCCCGGCTGTACGACGCGGTGTCGGCGTTCCCGGGCGTGCTGCTGCTGGTCAGCCACGACCGGGAGCTGCTGGAGCGGGTCGACCAGATCGCCGACCTGCGGGACGGCGAAGTCACCTGGTACGGCGGCAACTTCAGCGCCTACCAGGAGACCCTGGCGGCCGAGCAGGAGACCGCCGAGCGCCTGGTCCGCAACGCCGAGGCCGATGTGAAGCGGCAGAAGCGGGATCTGGTCGAGGCCAGTCAGCGGCTCGCCAAGTCCGCGGCCTACGGCAAGGCCCGCTCGGTGCGGCGCAACGACCCCAAGGCCCTGGCCGACAAGCTCCAGGGCAAGGGGGAGGAGACCGCCGGCCGGCTGCGCGGCATGCACACCGAACGCCTCAACGAGGCCAAGGAGCGGCTCGCCACCGCGGAGGAGGCGGTCCGGGACGACGCGGAGATCCGCATCGACCTGCCCCGCACCGCCGTCCCCGCCGGGCGCAGCGTGCTGCTGCTCGAACGGGTGCGGCTGGCCTACGGTGGCGCGGTCGACCTGGAGCTGCGCGGCCCCGAGCGGGTCGCCCTGATCGGCCGCAACGGCTCCGGCAAGACCACGCTGCTGCGCACCGTCGCGGGCGAACTCGCTCCCACCGAGGGCATGATCACCACGCCGGTGCCGATGCGGTACCTGCCGCAGCGCCTCGACGTGCTGGACGACGAAGCCACCGTCTTCCGGAACGTGAAGGCGCACGCCCCGGCCGCCACCGACAACGACATCCGGGCCAGGCTCGCCCGGTTCCTGTTCCGCGGCGCCCGGGCCGATCAGCCGGCCGGCACGCTCTCCGGCGGAGAGCGCTTCCGGGCGACGCTGGCGGCGCTGCTGCTGGCCGACCCGCCGCCGCAGCTGCTGCTGCTCGACGAGCCGACCAACAACCTGGATCTGGCCAGCGTCCGCCAGCTCACCCAGGCCCTCGCGGGCTACCGGGGCGCGCTGGTCGTCGCCAGCCACGACTATCCGTTCCTGCGGGAGATCGGCATCACCCGCTGGCTGGAGTGGGACGGGGGTGAGCTCCACGCGGTGGATCCGCGCTGAGCCGCTTCCTGCGGCGTCAGGCCTTGGTGACGGTCACGTCGTCGCACCAGCCGTAGCCGCTGCCGGTGCGCGCGTAGCAGTAGATGCGCGCGGTGGTGGCGGTCGGGCCGGTGGTGAAGACGGCCGAGCCCTGGCTCCAGCCCGTCGCGGTGAACGCCGCCCGGTTGCTGGAGCCGGCGGTGTCGTACTCCTTGGCGCCCAGCGACAGTTCGGTGCCGGCCGCCGACACCCGGCCCCAACCGGTCAGCCGGTAGCTGGTGAGAGGTGGACGGCCGCGCTCTGGCTGCTCGCCGGGTCGCCGGCCACCACCGGGCGGGCGGTGCCGGTACCGTAGCCCGCCAGGATGATCGGCGCGCCGGCCGTTCCGGAGCCCTGCGGCTGAAGGGTGCCGGTGCAGGTCGCGCCGCGCTTGAGCAGCAACTGGTCACCGGGCTGGAAGAGGTGCGCATTGGCGGAGGCGAGGCTGTTCCACGGGGCGGCCTGGCTGCCCGAGCCGTCGTTGGCGGCCGAACAGTCCACGTACCACGCGGTGCCGGTGGCGGCGTCCGCGGTGGCTGCCGGCAGCGCGGGGTCAGGAGGGCGGCGGCGGCCAGTGCCAGCGGCAGGGCACGCCGGAGGGAACGGTGCAGGAGCATCGTTGGGACTCCCGAGAATGGAGGGTGGGATGGGGCGCCCGTTCCGGCACCGTAGGTTGACCATGTGATCGAGTCAATACATTCAGACCTTTCGATCGAATGGCGATCGAATGATAAAAATTGATCGGGTAGTTGTCGTCGCACCGGTCGCGGCAACTGCCATCGCGGCCCGCCCGGGCCGCGGCCCGAACCAGGAGGGGACGCCATGACCGTCACGGCAGACGAACGCCGGACGCGGATCCTGCAGGTCGTGCGCGACCTCGGCACCGTCCGGGTGGTCGACCTGGCCGCCCGCCTCGGCATCCCCGCGGTCACCGTCCGCCGGGACGTCGCCGCCCTCGCCGACGCGGGCGAACTCGCCCGCTCGCACGGCTCCGTCGCCCTCCCCGACAGCGGCCCGAACGCCCGCCCCGGCCACCACGACCGGGTCATCGGCATGCTCGTCCCCACCGTCGGCTCCTACTTCGACGAAGTGATCGCCGGCGCCCGCGCCGCCGCCGCCACCGCCGGCGCCCGACTCGTCCTCGGCATCGCCGCCTACGAGGCCCGCGACGATCGCGCCCAGGTCGAGCGCCTGCTCGAATCCGGCGTCGACGGCCTGCTGCTCACCCCCAACTGGCAGCCCGGAGACCCGCTGCACCACCCCGGCGACCACCACTGGCTCGCCGAACTCCCCGTCCCCGCCGTCCTGGTGGAACGCAAGGCCGACCCCGGCAGCGCCGCCGCCGAACTCGACGCGGTCGGCTCCGACCACCGCCACGGCGTCCTGCTCGCCCTGCGCCACCTCGCCACCCTCGGCCACGACACCGTGCTGCTCGCCGCCCGCGCCGACACCTGGACGGCCCACCAGGTCCGCACCGGCTACGCCGAAGCCGGCCCGCTGCTCGGCCTGCGCACCCGCCCCGTCATCGACATGCACCGCCCCGGCACCCCCGCCGGCGTCCCCGACCCCGAATGGGTCGCCCAGCAGATCGCCGAAGCCGTCGCCGACGGCGTCCGCGCCGTCCTCGTCCACAACGACCAGGACGCCATCCAACTCCCGCCCCTGCTGCGGATCCGCGGCCTGCGCGTCCCCGAGGACGTCGCGCTGATCTCCTACGACGACGTCTTCGCCGCCCTCGCCGCACCCCCGCTCACCGCCGTCGCCCCGCCCAAGAAGTCCGTCGGCGCCACCGCCCTCGAAATCCTGCTCCGCCGCCTCGACGGCGGAGCCGGCCTGCCCGCGTACCACGTCGAACTGCTCCCCACCCTGAAGGTCCGCACCTCCTGCGGGGGCGAGGGCGGGGCCTAACGCGCTGCGGCGGGCAGGCCGAAGAGGGGGAGGCAGGGCGTGAGGCCGTCGATCGTGACGGGTGTGGTGCGGCCGGCCTCCCAGTCGGCGCGGGTCAGCCGGTACCGGTGGGACGTCACCCGGCGGCCGCGCACCACGACGTGCTCGACGCCGTCAGGCCGGTAGCCGTGCTTGCGGGAGACGGCGGACGAGGCGGGGTTGTCCGCGAACGCGGCCGAGACCGCCTCGTCGGCGCCCAGGCCCGCGAAGGCCACGTGCAGGACGGCCGCGCGCATCTCGGTGCCGATGCCCTGCCCCTGGTGCCGCGCGCCCAGCCACGATCCGGTGCTCACCTGCCGCAGCACGCCGAAGTTCCGTGCGGCGACGGTCTGCAGGCCCACCACCTGCCCGTCCGCGAGCACGGTGAGGTTGAGCGCCCAGTCGTCCGGCGCCCACGAGCCGAGCCGCCGCCAGTGGTGCTGCACCACCGAGCGGGCGCGCTCGGTGGGCGGCAGGTCCGTCCACGGGACCGTGAAGGGCATGCGGTCGGGTTCGTGGATGCCGTCCGCCGCGAGTGCCGCCAGTGCGGCCAACTCCGCGTCCCCGGGCAGCCGGAGTTCCAGCCGGGGCGTCCTCAGACGCAGGCCCAGTACGGGCCAGTGATCGATCAGCATGCGGCATTGTGCTGTGCGCCGGCGGCCCTGGGCATGTGGTTTTCGGGCCCGGGGGTGTGGGTGTGACCTGCTTGGATGACGGTATGACTGTTGAACGCGTCGCTGCGTCGCTGCCCGGGATCGCCGAACTCCAGGACCACTGCCGGACCTTGGCGGTGCTGGACGCGATCCTGCTGCCCGTCTGGCACGACCGGTACTTCAGCTACGACGCGCGGTGGGGCGCGGCGGCCGGTGAGGAGATGGCCTCGATGCGGGACGGCAGCGGCGACGAGTACTCGATCGTGTTCGGCCCCGCTGGCGCGTACGTGCGCGGGTTCGCGCACGAGACGGAGATGAGCCCGTACCGCGACGAGGACCACGAGGTGTGGCCCGGCGTGCTGGACGAGGTACCCGCCGCGTTCGCCGCGCAGGTCGCCGAACCGGCGTTCAGCGACGAGAACGGCACCCCCGCAGTGACTGCCTGCCTGTGGCGCGAGACCGCCGACGGGGCGTGGAAGCACGGCACGATCGACTTCCCGGCCGGGCCCGATCCCGACGGCGCGGACGGCCTGTTCGCACTGCTGACGGACCGCCGGCCCGAGGCGTACCACGCGCACGCCGAGGACTACCTGGAGGAGGAGATCGACCTGGCGGCCGTCCGCGCCGTCTTCGCCGGCGAGCCGCTGACGGACGACCTGGTGGCCGCCCTCAACCCCGAACTGGCCCTGGCGGACCTGGCGGACGACCTGGCCGAGATCGGTGCCGGGGGCTCGTCGCAGCCGCCGCGGTAGGGAAGACTGCGGGGATGCCAGCTCCCGGCCCGCGCGCCACCGTCGAAGAGATCCACGCCCACCTGGTGGAGCGGACCAACCTTGCGCTGCGCCGGATCGTGATCTACGGGGGCGAGAGCGTCCTTCGGATGATGATCGACCACCTGCTGTTCGTCGAGCGCAGGCCCGAGGAACTCACCCGGCAGCAGCGGGAATGGGAGACCCGGGGCGTCTGGACGTGCCGAGGCGTTGTCGGCGCGTTCCGGGAGGTGCTCCCCGGGCAGGAGGAGCAATATGCGGCCTCCTCGGTGTACGCCGAATTCGCGCACCGCTGCGGCTGGTTGGAGCCGGACCGGGTGCTCACGGAGGACGAGTACGCGACGCTGGCGGGCCGGGCCCGCGCATGGGCGCGGGAGGACCGGACCTGGCCGGAGGTGACGGCGGAGTTCGGGCCGCCGTCGGTGCAGTTCGGCGGGACCAACCCGCTGTACGGCAAGACGCTCGGCTACCTCGGCGCGGACCCCCGGCTGCCGATGGTGTCCTTCCACCTGGGCAACGGCGAGGCAGGGCAGTGGCCCCCGCCGTACGAACAGCCGCTGCTGCTGGCGGTGCGCTTCGGCGAGGGGCCGTTCCTGGAGTCGTTCACCTTCACGCCGGAGGGCGAGCGGCGGCGGGCGGTGCCCGAGCCGGACGAGTTCTAGTGCCGGACTAGTTGAGCTGCTGGCTGGCGAACAGCTCCAGGTGGCCGCACTGCGGGCAGCGGTAGGCGTCGATCTGGAAGCGGGTGCGGCCCATTCGCTTGGCTCCGCCGAACAGGCCGCGTTCCAGTGGGCCCGCGATCCAGCGGGCGTCGCCGCGGCTGTGCTCGCCGGTGTCCTCGATGAAGCCCTGGTCGAGTCCGGGATTCCCGCAGTGGGTGCACTTCAAGTCCTTTGTCACGGCGGGATTTTAGGCCCGGCTCGAGGGCTAAATTCGGGTGACCCTGCCCCATGGCAACAGTGACACTGACGCCGTGACTGTTTCCGCACTGCCTCACCTGCTCCGGCCGCGTGCGCTGAGGCCCGGAGATCTCGTCGTCATCGCCGCGCTGTCCGGTCCGCTGCCCGCCGCCCACGAACCCAACGTCGAGCGGACGGTGGCGGTGTTCGAGCGGATGGGATTCCGCGTGCGCCGGGCTCCGCTGCTCGAAGTGGGCCGCCGTCGCTGGTGGAGCGCGGCCACGCCGGCGGAGATCGCCGGGGAGCTCAACGGTCTGCTGCGCGATCCCGAGGTGCGCGCGATCGTCGCGAGCGACGGCGGTCAGACGGCGCTCGGCTACCTCGACCTGATCGACGTCGAGGCGATCCGGGCCGACCCGAAGCCGATCCTCGGCTACAGCGACATCTCACTCCTGCACCTGGTGCTCCACGCGCGCACCGGTCTGGTCGGGTTCCACGCCGACATGGCCGTCCCCGGCTTCGGTGGCTGCTGGCCGTCCGCGTCCGTGGCGCGCCAGGCGGAACTCGAGAAGCTCTACTTCGACCTACTGACCGGGACCGGGGCGATCGGCGTGCTGCCCGCCAGCCCGTCCTGGGAGTGCTGGCGGCCGGGTCGTGCCGAAGGCCGACTGATCGGCGGGGTGATCAACCGCATCGTGCTGGCGCAGGCAACGCCGTTCGCGCTGCCGCTCGAACAGTACGACGGGGCGGTGCTGTTCTGGGAGGAGTTCGGCGGCCCGGCCTCGTACGTGTGGAGCTACCTGCAGGTGATGCGGTACAGCGGCATCCTCGACCGGATCTCCGGCATGGTCGTGGGCGTCCCGCGCGAGATCGGCGGACTCGAGCCCGGCGCGTCCCCGACCCTGCGTGAGATCGTCCTCGACGTCCTCGGCGACCGTGACATCCCGGTCCTGGGCAACGTCGACTTCGGCCACGCCGGTCCGAACCTGCCGATGCCGGTGGGCATTCGCGCCGGCCTCGACGCGGAGCGGCGGACGCTGTCGCTGCTCGAACCGGCGGTGGGGGCGCCTACGCTCAGCGCTGACCGATCGTGAAGGCGGCACCCGGCGCGGCGTACTCGACCGGGCCCGGGTAGCGGGGACGCGGCGTGGGTGAGTGCGCGATCGTGGCACTCGGTCAGCCGGCCGGGCGGCGGCGGTGGGCCCGTTGGCGGCAGGTGGGTCCGCAGTAGCGCGGCGGGCGGCCGGTGGGGCGGGGCGTGAGTGCGGTGCCGCACTCCTCGCAGCGGGCGTTCAGCGCGTCACGAAAGGGCGGATGTTCCGTGACGGGCGTGGACGGCCGCAGGCCGTCCAGGGCGAGCCGGACGAGAGCGAGGCCGGCCTGGCGGTCGCGGCGCGCGGTGAGCATCGCGGTGCACCCGACGGCGAACGAGGCGACGCCTTCGGGGTCGAGGTCGGGACGGGCGCCGCCCGCCCGCTGGGCGGCGTGGAGCAGGGCGGTCAGCACCTGGCGGAACCGCTGCACGGCCGCCGTGAGCACCGGGCGCGGCCAGCTCGGGTCGGCGGTCACCAGGTCGCAGACCGGTCCGCGCCGCTGGGACGTCTCGACGACCTCCAGCAGGAACCCGAAGAACGCCTCGGTGGGCGGGAGTTGGGCCAGCCGCCGCTCCCCGGAGGCGATCAGGTCGCTCAGGTGCTGGGCGTGCACCGCCTCCAGGAGGGCCTGCTTGCTCGGGAAATGCCGGTATATGGTGCCCGCGCCGACACCGGCCAGGCGGGCGATGTCGCCGAGCGGGACGTCGAGCCCGTGTTCGGCGAACGCCTCCCCGGCGGCGGACAGCACCTTCGCCCGATTGCGGCGGGCGTCGGCCCGGTCGCCGCCGTCGATCACTGCGGTCATGTCACGAAACCCCTTGTGCCCTCGGAGTCAACCGGGTTGGAGTGTCTCAGATAGCTCGGGCCGAGCACACCCATCCGCAACCGGGCCCGGGCGAGAGGGAGGACCGCATGACCACCGAAACCGTTCGGGGCGTCGTTGCCGTGACCGGCGCCACCGGGAAGCAGGGCGGCGCGACCGCCCGCCGCCTGCTGGCCGCCGGCCGGCCGGTGCGCGCGCTGGTACGGGACCGCACCGCACCCGCCGCCGTCGCGCTCGCGGACGCCGGGGCCGAACTGGCCGTCGCGGACTTCGACGATCCGGCCGGCCTCGAACCGGCGCTGGCCGGCGCCACCGCACTGTTCGCCGTGCCGCCGGTCGCCTACGGACCGTCAGGCAGCGACGACGAACTGGAGTTCACCCGCGGCCGGGTCCTCGCCGACGCGGCAGCCGCCACCGGCATCCGCCAAGCGGTGTTCACCGGCGTCGCCTCGACCTCCGGCGCGGCGTTCGCCGCACCCGGGAAGCGGCGCATCGAGGAGTACCTGCACGAGCGGATCCCGCTGGTGACCGTCCTGCGGCCGGTCCGTTTCATGACCAACTACCTCGGCATGAACGGCCTCGCCCTCGACGGCATCGTCAACGGCGTCCACCGGCACCTCTTCACGCCGAACCAGCCCCTCCAAATCATCGCCCTGGAAGACATCGCCGAATTCGCGGCCCTGGCCTTCGACCAGCCGGACCGTTTCGCCGGACGCACCCTGGAACTCGCCGGGGACGCCCCGACACCGGTCGAAGCCGCCGCCGCGATCACCGCCGCGACCGGAATCGCCGTGCGTTACCAGCAACTCACCCACGACGAAGCGACCGCACTGAACCCCGGCTTTGCCCAGGTCCGCCGGCAGTGGGACGCCGGACACCGCTGGCGCGCCGACATCGAGGCCCTGCGGGTCATCCACCCCGGACTGCGCACGTTCACGGACTGGCTCACCGAGACCGGCGCCGCCGCACTTCGCACCCAGCTGCTCGGCGCCCCGTAGCGGTAGACGTGGCAACGCGGGCGGCCCGGGTGACGTTGACCGAAACTCGTCGACTTCCCCTATGCGGCGGGGTTCGTGGGCAGGAGTCGGGCGAGCCAGTCAGTGCGGGTTCGGCGGGCTGTGGCCGAGATGTGTGCCTGCGGGTACAGGGCGTCGAATCCGTGGAAGCCGCCTGCCCAGACGTGGAGTTCGGCCTGGCCGCCGGCCGCCCAGATGCGGGTGGCGTAGTCGGTGTCCTCGTCGCGGAAGACTTCGGCGGAGCCGGTGTCGATGTAGGTGGTCGGCAGGCCCGCGAGGTCGTCGGCCAGGGCGGGCGAGACGTATGCGGGTACCTCGTCGTCGGTGAGGTCGCCGAGGAGGCAGCGCCACCCGAATCCGTTCATCTCGCGGGTCCAGACGCCGGGCCCGTTCGAGTACTGGAGGCTGGAGGCGGTGGTGTTGCGGTGGTCGAGCATGGGGCCGATCAGGACTTGGGCGGCGATCGCCGGGGTGCCGAGGTCGCGGGCCAGCAGGGTGACGCCGGCGGCGAGGCCGCCGCCCGCGCTGGCGCCTGCGACGATGATCCGGGCGGGGTCGATGCCCAGTTCTTCGGAGTGTTCGGCGATCCAGAGCAGTCCCTGGTAGCAGTCGTCGACCGGGATGGTACCGGTGGACTCGGGCGCGAGCCGGTAGTCGACGGAGACCACGACGGCGCCGAACTCGTCGAGCCACTCCAGCGGGATGTCGATCTGTGAGAAGCGGTCGCCCATGACCATCCCGCCGCCGTGCATCCAGTAGACGCAGGGTGCGGCTGTGGCGCGATCGGTGGTCGCGGGGCTGAAGACGGACAGGGGGATCGGGGTGCCGTCCGGACTCGCAGCGGTGACCTCGCGCCGGTCGATCGCGCGACCTTCCATGAGGGGTTCGACGGGCATCGAGGAGAAGGGGCGTACCTGCGCCAGCACTTCCGGGCTGAGCTGGGACATCAGCGGCATGTCGGCCAGGAGTTCATGCAGTTCGGGGTCGAGGGAGGGGCGTGCCGTGGTCATGGTCGTTGCCTTTCATGGATGGTGGCGGACGGTCGGGCGAGGACGGAGGTCGCCTCGGCGGGACCGAGGCGGCAGAGGCTGGGGTGCGGGGTGTTCGGCGGGTCAGAAGGCGGCCTTGCCGCGGACCGGCACGTAGTCGGTGTACTCGGACTCCTTGGCCAGCAGTCCGCCGATCTGCGCCACGATGGCCTGGGCGGCCTCGCCGGCGAAGATCCGCTGGTGGTCCTCCTCGCTGGTCCAGCCCTCGGTGACGTGGACGACGTCGGGGGCGGACGCGGACCGGGAGACGAGGTAGACCACGCAGTACTCGCTCGCGCCGGGGCTGCCCTCGTGCAGGCCGGTCAGCAGCAGGTCGACGAGCCGGTCGCCCATTCCGGGCCTGGCGGTCAGCGTGGCGTTGAAACCGTACGTGGCAATCATGGAGGCCTTTTTCTGCGTTGATGGAGTGCGGTGATTCCATTCAATCGCCGTGACCTGCGTAAACGTTAGAACGATGCTCGCTGGCACTTGCACGATCCTCGCGAGTACGGGAATTTCAGCACAGAACAGTGCTGCAATGGACGCATGCACCTCGAAGAGCTCCGCACCCTGCTGGCCCGGCATGCCCGGCCCGACTGGACCACCGCCATCGACGGCGTCCTCATCTCCAAGGTCGACCGGCCGGATCCGCCGGCGCCCTCGATGTCCGGCACGGTGCTCGCAGTCATCGCCCAGGGCGCCAAACGCCTCGCGCTAGGCGACCGGGTCTACGCGTACGGCGCCGGGCAGTACCTGGTCGCATCCGTCGACCTGCCCGTCACCGGACAGTTCACCCAGGCCGCCCCCGCGCAGCCGGCCCTCGGCTTCGGCCTCACGCTGGAACCGTCCGCCGTCGCCGAACTGCTACTGCAAGCCGGTCCCGGCGACATCCCCCGCCCCGCCGCAGGCACTCCGTCGGGGATCGTCGTCAGCGACGCCCCGCCCGCGTTGCTCGACGCGGTGGTCCGGCTACTGCGCCTGCTCGACGAGCCCAGCGACCGCGCCGTACTGGCCCCGCTGGTCAAACGCGAGATCCTGTGGCGCCTGATCACCGGCGAGCAGGGCGCGACGGTGCGCCAGCTCGGCCTCGCCGACAGCGGCCTCAGCCATGTCGCCCGGGCGGTGCGCTGGATCCGCGAGCACTACGCCGAGCCCTTCCGGGTCGCGGACGTGGCACGGCTGTCCGGGATGAGCGTCTCCGCGTTCTACCGCAACTTCCAGGCGGTGACCGCGATGAGCCCCATCCAGTTCCAGAAACAGATCCGGCTCCAGGAGGCCCGGCTGCTGCTCGCCACCCACCCGGGCGACGTCACCGGAGTCGGCCACCGCGTCGGCTACGACAACCCGTCGCAGTTCAGCCGTGAGTACCGCCGCCAGTTCGGCGCACCCCCGAGCCGGGACGCGGCCCGCCTGCGAAGCACTGCAGGCGTCCTTCCTTGAGCGGCCGGACCATGAGGGAGGATCGTGCAAGACGAAGCGACAATAATTCTACTATTCCAGCAGGTCAGAGCGATTCAATGGGATCACCGGTTCTTCCGCGGGGCAGGAAAATGCCTGTCCATTCGCGGATCCCACTACATCGCAAGGATCACCGCATGAAGACAGTTCTGATCACTGGTGCCTCATCCGGATACGGACGGGAGACCGCCCTGTACTTCCACTCGCAGGGGTGGAACGTCATCGCCACGATGCGGGCGCCGCGTGCGGGCGTCCTGCCCGAGTCGGACCGGCTCCGCGTCGTCGAGCTCGACGTGACCAAGCCCCAGAGCATCACGGCCGCGTTCGAGGCGGCCGGGCCCGTCGACGTCCTGGTCAACAACGCGGGCGTCCCGTCGATCAGCGTGTTCGAGGGCACCCCCATGGCCCGAGTGCGGGAAGTCTTCGAAACCAACACGTTCGGCGTGATGGCGACGACGCAGGCGGTGCTGCCCCAGTTCCGCGAGCGCGGCTCCGGCGTGGTGGTCAACGTGACCTCCAGCGTGGTGCTGGGCCACATGCCGCTCTCGGCCGTCTACAAGGCAAGCAAGATGGCCATCGAGGGGTTCACCGCATCCCTCGCGCTCGAGCTCGCGCCCTTCGGTGTGCAGGCCAAGACGGTCGAGCCGGGCGCCTGCCTGACGACGAACTTCGCGGCCAACGCGACGAAGGGCGCCTCGCTGGACGAGCTGGTCCCGGCGCCCTACGCACCATGGGCGAAGAAGGCCATGGGCGACTTCACGGGCCAGGACCTGTTCACCAAGGAGAGCGACGTCGCCGAGACAGTGTGGCGAGCCGTGCACGACACGACCGGCCAGCTGCGATTCCCCGCCGGCCCCGACGCGGTCTCGCTCTCCCAGGCGAAGTGATCAGCCGGCAGGCAAGGTCACGCCGAACTGACACCAGGAGCCGGCCCCGCGCCCACGCACCGGGTCGGCTCGCCGTCGGGCGCTCACCCCGATGAACGGAAGATCTTGCGGGCGAGCGCGTGGCGGCCTTCCTGCAGGTTGGCTCCCGTCCACCGAGGCGACCAGACCGCCGCCCCACGCTTGCGCGAGCGGGACCGACGCCTGGTCCGCGCCGGTCCAGGGACTGAGCGGGGGACCGTCGGGCCGGGCTGTCCAGGGGAGCCGGTGTGCGACTCAGTCACCCACGAAGCACAGGTAGCTGCCCGGCGTTGCCGCGCACGCTTCCAGCAGCCCGTCAAGGTCGAGGAGGGCGGCCCGCTGCCGCTCGTCGGCGCAGCCGCGGAGCAGGACGGTGACCTCCTGGCGAGCGACTTCGGCCTCCTGCTCGTTGAACAGGGTGTCCCCGTACGGGTCGACCCGGCCCAACTTGCCGGACCCGTGGCGGACGAGCGCACTCAGCGCATCCGCGAGCGCGTCGCCGTGTTCGTAGGACCCGCGGAGCAACGTAGCCCGGGACGGACCCTTGCGCGGTCTCTCCGAGTGCAGTTCGAGCTCGATTCCCATGACTCTCCAGTGATCACCGTGTGCGTCCGCCAGTAGATCACCTGTCGTGTGCGCGGGATTGCGGCAGGACGCGCCAGGCCGCTTCCAGCGGCAGCACATGGCCGGTCATCGATCGGATGTCGTGCTCGAGGGTGGCGCGGGAGCGCAGGGTCGGGAGGTGGTGGGTGCTGTAGTGCTGGTGGGCGGCGGAGTTGGACCAGAGGGTTGTGACCAGGTGGCGGTGCGCATCGAGTCGGGTGACGGTTCCGGCCAGCATGCCCCCGGCTGCGGCCATGCCCGGGGCCCACACGGTGCGTTGGACTTCGAGGAAGTGCTCCTCGCGGCCGGGCAGCAGCCGGCAGTCGGCGACCCGTAGGAGAGTGGCGCGTTCGAGGGCGTGCGGGAGGTCGGCGGCGTCTCCTGCCATTTCGAGGACGGTCTCGCCGGTGGCGACGTCGATCTCGGTGTAGGTGGTGTTCTGCTGGTTGCCGGCGACGACGGCGTCGTGTCGCTCGTGCATGAACGATCGGTAGGCCTCGGCGTCTGTCCACAGCCCCAGTAGGTGGGCTCGGCCCGTGGCCGGGTCCCAGCCGCCCAGCTGGCCGACCAGGCCCGGCTGGTCGCTGATCGTCGACCAGGCGGCCTGCGCGGTGAAGAACTGCTCGCGCGCAGCAGCCGGCACCGTGCAACCGATCCACTTGCCCCACATACGCATCCTTCCTCCCAGCCGGACTGGCACAAAAAATGATCGGCCGCGGACCACGGTCGGCGTCAATCAGCCTATCGGTGCGGGTAGTTCGGGCCAGCGGCGTACGTCGCCACGCGCGAGCTCGGCGTCAGGCCGTGAGGTGGGACGTCAAGTAGGCCTGGCCGTCGGCGAGTTGGGGGGCAAAGGAGGCGGCGGTGGGGTGCCAGGGGGCTTCGTACTCCCAGGAGATCCAGGTGTCGGCGGGGAGTTGGGCCAGGCAGGCGGGGAGGGGGAGGACACCCGTGCCGAGGGGGAGAGGGGTGAGATCTTCGGCGGAGGCGACGTCCTTGACCTGGACGTAGCCGAGACGGGGGGCGAGCAGGCGGTAGGAGTCGGTGGGGGTCTCGCCGGAGAGCCAGGTGTGCATGACGTCCCAGAGGGCGCCGACGGCGGGGTGCGGGGTGGCGGCGAGAAGGGCGGCGAGGGCGGCGCCGGAGCGGTGGGAGTCGTGCGTCTCGACCAGGATGGTGACGCCCAAGTCGACTGCGGTGTCGGCGAGTTCGAGCAGTCGGTGGGCGGCGGTGCGGGTGCCTTCGGTGGCGTCGGCGCCGCCGCGTGGGAAGACGCGGACGTACGGGGCGCCCAGGTCGGCCGCGAGGTGCAGGTGGGCGAGCAGGTCGGCGAGGACGGGGGCGTCCGGGCCGGGCTCGGCGATGCCGACGTACGAGGCGACGGTGAGTGGGGTGACGGCTGCAGCGGTGAACTGGCGGGCGGCGGCGCGACGTTCGGCGGAGTTCAGGCCGGTGTGGACGGGTTCGCCCGGGGCGGCGCGGAGTTCGAGGCCGTCGTAGCCGTGGTCGGCGGCGAGAGCGAGGACGGCGGGGAGGGGGTGGGCGGGGAGGCCGAGAGTGGAAAAGGCGAGGGGCATGGGTTCCTCGGGGTGGGTGGTCGCTGTTTTCGGGCGGGGGAGGGGTGGCGCGGAGAAGCGTCAGGAGGCAGGCGGGAGCGGGCAGTTGGTGGTCGTCCCGTCCGGCCAGGTGATGGTGATGACGTCATCGGCGAGGGCGAAGGCGAGGGCCGTGAGCGCGGGCAGGGAGCCGGCGGCGGCCGTGAGGCGGGCAGCGGTGGCGAAGAGGCCGGTGGTGATGGTGCCGTGCAGGTGGGGGGTGGTGGCGGTGGGGCCGAAGGCGGTGCCGTCGGGGGTGGGGGTGGTGGTGGCGGTGGTCCAGCCGTGGAGGGCGAGGAGTTCGGTGTGGAGGTGGTCGTCGGCGGTGATCTGCGCGTGGCGCCCGGTAACGCGGGAACGGGCGCCGGTGACCGCCCAGCCGCCCTCGCGGACGGCCGTGCCGGCCGTCGCGCCGCGTACGACGTGCACCCGGACTTCGTCGGCGCCGTGGGCGAGGGTGAGTGAGGTGACGGTGATGCCGGGCAGTTCAGCGCTGCGGTGCCGGGGCCGGTGCGAGGACGCGGCCCAACCGCAGGCGCCCAGGCGGCCCGCGCCGAGGGGGGTGATGGGGCCGCGTTCGCTCGGCTCGCCGTCGAGCAGCAGCGCGAAGTGGTTGTCGCCGGCGGTGCCCGGTCCGGTGCGGGTGGAGTGGGCGAGGCGGGAGTAGAGGGGGTTGTCGGCGACGGGCTCGTCCGCGGGCTGGTCGTCGCTGCCGTGGTTGTGCAGGCGGACGAGGCCGTCGGCGGCGGTGGACTGGATCAGCCAGCCGGGGGCGGGCAGGGGGGTGACGGCGTCGGCGGTTTCGGCGGGGGAGGGGGTTTCGGGGGCGGTCCAGACGGGGTGGTCGGGCGGGAGCAGCAGGCCGAGGAAGCCGCCGGAGGCCCAGTAGGGGGAGGCGGGGCCGGAGTAGGGCTGGACGATCGGCGGGTAGGGGCCGTGCCAGCCGAGGGTGAGCAGGCCGTGGTCGTCGAGGGCGTCGCGGTCGAGGAAGTAGCGGAGGGCGCCGGAGGCGAGCCGGCGGGTGGTGCCGGGGTCGAGGGGGGTGGTGCCGAGCAGGGCGCCGGCCCAGAGCGGGGCGGCGGCGGCGAACCGGTAGCTGAGTGAGCGTCCCTGGTGGATGGGTGCGCCGTTGCGGTCGAACAGCCGGGAGTAGTCGGCGAGGTAGGCGTGCAGGCGGCTCCCGTAGCGGGCGGTGAGTGCGGGGTCGGCGGCGAGGTGGGCGTGCAGGGCGGGGTAGAGGTGCAGGGCCCAGCCGTTGTAGTGGTCGATGGCGCGGGGGCGGCCGTCGGTGTACCAGCCGTCGCCGAGGTACCAGCGGTCGATGCGTTCGAGGCCGCGGTCGATGGCGGCGTTGGCGGCGTCGGTGTCGATGCCGGTTTCGGCGAGGAAGCCGCCGACGGTGAACGGGAACAGCCACCAGTTGTTGTCGACGGGCTGGTGGTGCAGGGCCTGGGCGAGCCAGGCGCCGGCGCGTTCCTGGACGGCGGGGTCGAGGCGGTCCCAGAGCCAGCGGCGGGTGAGGCGCAGGCCGATGGCGACGGAGGCGGCTTCCACCATGGGCTGGCCGCGGTCGGTGATGGCGCCCCAGGAGGTGAGGTCGCCGTCGCTGAGGTTTCGTTCGGTGGTGGGGGTGCGGGTGCCGGCGGCGAGGCCTTCGGCGTAGCGCTCCAGCAGGTTGGTGGGGTCGGCGCCGCCGGCGCCGGCGACTCGGATCGCGGCGAGCAGGAAGGTGCGGGCGTAGCCTTCCAGGCCGTCCGAGCGGGGGCCGGACCAGCTGGGGCGGGTGCCGGGGAGGTTGATCAGGGCGTTGGCCGGCCCGGCGTAGGGGCGGACGGCGGCCAGCAGGTGGTCGGCGGCGCCTTCCCAGTGGGCCCTGGTCCAGCCGGTGTGCGGGCTGAGCGCGCGGTCTTCCGGCGGGAGGGGGAGCGGGTGCGGCATGGCGGCCTCGGTTCCTGTGTGGGCACGGCTGGGCACTGGGGCTACCGGCCGACCCTAGGAAGAGGCGATCACCCCGTCAAGAATCGGTGATCGAATGATCCCCTTGATCCGATTGTGACCTCCGAGAAAACGCCGAAAACTCAAGGTGAACGGCGCCTGAAGGGCTAAGAGTGATTGATCAAGCCCGATCATTTGATCCCACTCTCTTGACGTCTGATCGGAGGCCGTCCCAAGATAGCGATCAACCCGGCCCGACCTGCTCAAATCGGGTGATCGGGTACCTACCCGGCGTTTCAAGGACCCCCACAGGAGCCGTGCCATGTCCTCTCCCGCTCTCCACCGCCGCAGAGCTCTCCGTCTCGCCGCCGCCGCCACCGCCACCGTCCTGGGCGTGACCCTGCTCGCCGCGTGCGGCAGCGACGGCGACAAGTCGGCGTCGGCCTCCGACGCGGGCAGCGACGGCAAGCCGGTCTCGATCACCTTCTGGGGCTGGGCCAAGGGCACCAAGGACGTGGTGCAGGCCTTCAACGCCTCCCACCCGAACATCCAGGTCACCTTCGAGGAGATCCCGTCCGGCAACGCCGGCGGCTACGCCAAGATCTCCAACGCGGTGAAGGCCGGCAACGCCCCCGACGTGTTCAACGTCGAGTACCCGCAGCTGCCGGACTTCGTCAGCCAGGGCGCGGTGCAGGACATCAGCAAGCTGGTCTCCGCCGACCTGAAGGGCAAGTACCTGCCGCAGTCGATGGAGCTGACCACGCTGGGCGGCTCCACCTGGGCGCTGCCGCTGGACGCCTCCCCGCAGGCGCTGTACTACCGCAAGGACCTCTTCGAGAAGGCCGGGGTCGCCGTCCCGAAGACCTGGGACGAGTTCAAGGACGCCGCGGCGAAGCTGAAGGCCGCCGACGCCAACACCCGCATCGCCACCTTCTTCCCGGACGACCCGAGCACCTTCGAGGCGATGGTCTGGCAGGCCGGCGCCAAGTGGTTCGGCACCAGCGGCGACAGCTGGAAGGTCGACATGGCCGGCGCCGACACCAAGAAGGTCGCCGACTACTGGCAGGGCATGATCACCGATGACCTGATCCGCGTCCAGCCCTCGTTCAGCCAGCAGTGGACGGCTTCGCTGCAGAAGGGCGAGACCGCCGCGTACCTCGGCGCCGCGTGGGGCGGCGGCGTGCTGAAGTCCACCCTCGGCACCGACCCGGCCGCCAACGGCAAGTGGGCCGTCGCCCCGATGCCGAGCTGGGACGGCCAGCCCGCCTCCGGCATGCTCGGCGGCACCACCTTCGCGGTCTCCAAGGACAGCAAGAAGGCCAAGGCCGCGGTCGAGTTCGCCACCTGGGCGACCACCACCCCCGAGGGCATCCAGGCCCGCATCGCCTCCGGCAGCTCCTCCGCCTACCCGGCCGACCCGGCGCTGATCCCGGTCGCCAAGGCCGCGTTCAAGACCGAGTTCTACGGTGGCCAGGACATCTACGCGATCTACCAGGACGCCGCGAAGTCCATCAAGCCGAACTGGGCCTGGGGCCCGTCCATGGGCGCCACCAACAGCTCGATGAAGGACGCCTTCGGCAAGCTCGGCCAGGGCACCACCGTGCCGTCCGCCGTCGACGCCGCCCAGCAGGCCACCCTCGCCGAGCTGAAGAACCGCGGTCTGAAGGTGGCCGGCTGATGTCCGGCAGCACTCCCGTCCCGGGCGGCGGCACCTCCGCCGCCGCCCGGGGCGGTGCCGCGGTCGCCCCGGGCACGTCCGTCCGGGGCGGTTCCGCCGGATCGCGAGGCCCCCGGAAGCGCCGGGCGCCGCTCGCCGCCCCGGCCGTGCTGCTCGCCCCGTTCATGGTGCTGTTCACCGCGTGCACGCTGATCCCGATCGGCTACGCGGTCTACCTCAGCCTGTTCAGCGAGCGCCGCTCCGGCCTCGGCTTCGGCGGCACCACCAAGCAGGTGTTCACCGGCCTCGGCAACTACACCCGGGCGCTCGGCGACGCCGCGTTCCGCGACGGCTTCTGGAACACCGCCCAGTACTGCCTGCTGTACATCCCGCTGATGCTCGGCCTGTCGCTGGCCGTCGCGCTCCTGCTGGACTCCACGCTGGCCCGCGCCAAGCGGTTCTTCCAGCTCGCGCTGTTCATGCCGCACGCCGTCCCCGGCATCATCGCCGCCCTGGTGTGGACGTACCTGTACACCCCCGGCATCAGCCCGGTGATCGACGCGCTCAGCTCGGCCGGCACCCAGGTCGACGTGTTCGGCCACCCGCTGCCCGCGATCGTCAACATCGCGATCTGGGAGTGGACCGGCTACAACATGGTGATCTTCTACGCCGCGCTGCAGGCCATCCCGCGCGAGGTGCTGGAGGCCGCCGTGGTCGACGGCGCCGGGCCGCTGCGCACCGCGTTCAGCGTGAAGATCCCGCTGATCCGCGCGTCCGTGGTGATGGTCGGACTGTTCACCGTGATCGGCTCGCTCCAGTTGTTCACCGAACCGGTGATCCTGCACGACGTCGCCCCCGGCGTGGTCTCCACCTGGACCCCCAACATGTACGCCTACTCCGCCGCGTTCGAACGCAACGACTACGGCCTGGCCGCCGCGTCCTCGGTGATCCTCGCCCTGGTCGCCGCCGCACTGTCCTTCGTGGTCACCCGCTTCACCCGCGGCCGCGACGAGAAGCGGACGTCGCAGGCGACCTCGAAGCGGACGGAGACCGCCCGATGAGCAGCACCCTCACCCCCGTCCGCCCCGCCGCCGACACCGGTTCCGCCGCCGGGAAGCCGCGCCGCCCCTGGACGATGTCGAAGACCGCCGTCAACGGGGCGCTGGTCCTCGCCACCCTGTACACCCTGCTGCCGCTCGGCTGGCTGCTCACCGCCTCCGCGAAGAACACCGCCGACCTGATCGGCGGCCGCTCGCTCGGCGCGGGCAACTTCCACCTCGGCCAGAACCTGCAGGACCTGGCCACCCAGGGCGACGGCATCTACTTCCGCTGGTACCTCAACTCCCTGCTGTACGCCGGGATCGGGGCCCTGCTGTGCGCGCTGATCTGCGTCGGCGCCGGCTACGCGTTCCACGTCTACAGCTTCCGCGGCAAGGAGAAGCTGTTCGGCGTGGTGCTGCTCGGCGTGCTGGTGCCCACCACCGCGCTCGCCCTGCCGATGTACCTGCTGGCCTCCCAGCTGCACATCGTCAACACCTACTGGGCGGTGCTGCTGCCCTCCCTGGTCAACCCGTTCGGGGTGTACCTGGCCCGGGTGTTCTGCGCCGGCTACCTGCCCGGCGAGACCCTGGAGGCCGCCCGGATGGACGGCGCGAGCGAACTGCGGATCTTCTGGTCGATCGGCCTGAAGATGGTCATGCCCGGCTTCGTCACCATCTTCCTGTTCCAGTTCACCGCCATCTGGAACAACTTCTTCCTGCCGCTGGTCATGCTCTCCGACAACCGGCTCTTCCCGGTCAGCCTCGGCCTGTACACCTGGAACGCCCAGACCCACGCCTTCCCCGAGTACTACCCGCTGGTGGTCACCGGCTCGCTGCTCGCCGTCCTGCCGCTGGTCATCGCCTTCGTGGCGCTCCAGCGCCACTGGAAGGCCGGAATGACCGCCGGCAGCGTCAAGTAACCACCTCCTTTTCCACTGCGCCTTCTGGGGAGCCCCGCCATGCCCAACTCCGCGCCCGCCGAGGCACCGAACTCCGCCGCCACCGTCCGGACCCGCCCGCGCGCCCTGCTCGCCATGCACGGCGACCTCGCCGCCCGGCTGATCGCCCCCGACACCATGGCCCGGATGGTCGAACTCGCCGACCTCGACCCGGAGTTGGTCATCGACGACTTCTCCTCCCCCGAGGGCGCGGCCGCCCTCGCCTCCGCCGAAGTCATCATCAGCAGCTGGGGCTGCCCGCCGCTCACGGACTCCGTCCTGGCCGCCGCCCCCAAGCTCCGCGCCGTCCTGCACGCGGCCGGCTCGGTCAAGCACCACATCACCGACGCCTGCTGGGACCGCGGCCTCGGCATCACCTCCGCCGCCTGGGCCAACGCCCTCCCGGTCGCCGAATTCACCGTCGCCGCCGTCCTGTTCAGCAACAAGCCGGTGCTCCGCCTCGCCGCCGACTACCGCTCCCGGCGGGCCCCCCACGACTGGCAGGCCGCATACGCCGGCGTCGGCAACTACCGGCGCACCGTCGGCGTCGTCGGTGCCTCCCGGATCGGGCGGCGAGTGCTGGAACTCCTCGCCCCCTACGAGTTCGAGCTGCTTCTGCACGACCCGTACGTGACCTCCGACCAGGCCGCCGCCCTCGGCGCCGAGCTGGTCTCCATGGACGAACTGTGCATCCGCTCCGACGTGTTGAGCGTGCACGCCCCCGAACTCCCCGAGACCAGGCACCTGCTGGACGCCCGCCGCCTCGCCCTGATGCCCGACGGCGCCACCCTGATCAACACCTCCCGCGGCTCCCTGATCGACCAGGACGCCCTCACCGCCGAGCTCATCACCGGCCGCATCGACGCCATCCTCGACGTCACCGTCCCCGAGACCCTCCCCGCCGACTCCCCCCTCTACGACCTGCCCAACGTCCTCCTCACCCCCCACATCGCCGGCTCCCTCGGCGGCGAACTCCACCGCATGGCCGCCGCCGCAGCCGACGAACTCGCCCGCTACGTCGACGGGTTGCCGTTCGCCCACCCGGTGACGCGCGAGGAGATCGGCCGCACCGCGTAGCACGTCGGGAGCGCCCGGAGGCGCCCGTCGGCCGGATCGCGAACCTGTGCCAGTCATCGGCAGGTGCCACGGTCCCGTCGACGGGCGCCTCCGCTTTCGGGAGCCCCGCGCCGCTGGGGATCTCAGGGTGTAGCCAGCACCACCCTCAAGACGGATACCTGCATGATCGAGCGTCAGGGCGGGGCCGGGCAGGATCGTGCCCGTGAACACCACTTCGAACCGCAAGCGCCGTATCAGCGCTGTCGCAATCCTGGGTCTCGCCGCATCAGTGGCCGCGACCGGCACCGGACTCGCCGCCACGACCCCGCCGTCCACCGTGCACGCGACCACCGCCACGGCTGCCGCCGCGCCCACGCGGTCCTTCCAAGGCGTGCTCCCCGCGCCGACCGGCCCCTACGCCGCCGGCGAGGACGTCATCCACCTCACCGACGCGAGCCGTCCCGACCCGTGGGTGCCGTCATCCGGCCCCCGCCAACTGACCGTCACGATGGTCTACCCGGCCGTCCCCGGGACCGGGACTCCCGCCCCTTACATGACCCTCGGCGAGGCAGCCGGAATCGTCCAGCGCCGGAAGCTGCCGGCGAGCTCCGGCGTCACCCCGGAGAGCCTCTCCAGCGTCACCACCCACGCCTTCGACGGCGCGCGGCCGCAGATGGGCAAGTATCCGCTGGTGGTCCTCTCACCCGCGTTCGAGAACCCGCGCATGACGCTCACCTCGCTCGCGACCGACCTGGCCAGTCACGGCTACGTCGTCGCGCTCGTCGGCCACACCTACGAGGACAGCGGCGAGACGCTGGCGAACGGCCAGACATCGCCGTGCGCGATCTGCGACTACCCGGCGTGGCTCGACTTCGACTCCGTCGCCTCCGGCCGTGCGCTGGACGCGTCCTTCGTGATCGACCAGTTGACGCACGGCAACACCGCGTGGCGCCTGGCACACCTCATCGACAAGCACGAGATCGGCATGGCCGGACACTCCATCGGCGGAGCGGCCGCCGCCGCCACGATGATCGCCGACCCGCGAGTACGGGCCGGAGTGAACATGGACGGCACCTTCCACCCGGACCCGATGCCCGGCCAGATCACACGGCCGTTCCTCATGCTGGGTAAGACCGCCAACACCGATTGGGAGCACCCCTGGGCCGCCCTCGGCGGCTACAAGAAGTGGCTGACGGTCACCGGCGCCGACCACTTCAGCTTCTCCGACCTGGAGCTGCTCCAGGGGCAGGCCGGGTTCCCGACGCCGCCCCTCTCCCCGGACCGCGGGATAGCGATCACCCGCGAGTACGTGACGGCGTTCTTCGACCAGACGCTGAAGGGGACCCACAGTCCGCTGCTGGACGGCCCCTCGCCGGACAATCCGGAAGTACTCTTCCAGCACTAGTCGACGCGCTCGGCGGCATACTGGCGGGATGAGCTTCGGGGCGGGGTCCGGCGAGAACGACCGGGGCGGGGTGACACTCGGGGAGAGGTTGCTGCGTGCGGCGGACGGCCTCGGAGTTGTCCTGCCCCAGCCGGACGGGCAGTGGAGCGGCACAGCCGCGTACGCCGACGCGGGGCTCGACCGGCGGGTGACGGTGCATCCGGCCGACGAGCAGCGTCGGACTTTCTGGGTGTACCTCCAGCACAATGGCCGCCGCCTGGCCGGCGGGTCGACCGCCGATCCGGCCGAGGTGGTCAGGGCGGTGGTGGCCTGGACCGGCGGAGCGGGGCTCGAGGAAACCAAGGAGCAGGCCCCGTGCATCGAGTTCCGCCCCTGGGCTCTCGCGCACGAGCGGGAGCCGCTCGGTGCCGTCGAACTGGAGTGGTGCCGCAGGCTCGACGGCATCCACATGCCGCCGATGAACCGTTTCCCGCGCGTGCACGCGCTGTTGGCGGCGGCGTACGCCGAGCCGGTGCTCCGCCAACTGATGCCGGTGACCTCCCACTTCAACCTCTGGTTCTCCACCAGCACCACGGCGAATCGGCGTACGACAGGGGTCGGTCCCATGATCTGGCCGCACTACGAGAGGTCCTACGCGGTACGCGACGGGCACGAAGTGCTCGCACGCTTCGAGACGCCGGAGGAGGCCGTCGCCTTCATGGTGGCCGCCCTGCCGGAGGGGATCGGGCCGGCGCGCTGAGCGTCGTCCGAGCGGTACCGGCAGCGATCGCGTCCGTCGTCAGTCCGGCGGCACCTGGCGCCGGACACCCCCAAGGGCGGCCGGCCGCCGGTCGGACAGCTGCCGGTTCTCCTTGCCACCTTGACGGTCAACGGGCGGCGAGAATCTCCCCGCGCTCGACGGCCCCGCGCAGGACGGCCGCGAAGTCCCGGGGCAGGAGATTGACCGCGTCGAGGGCGTTGGTGGTCAGGGGGATCTCTTCGAGGAGGTACTCGCCCCGGCCTTCCTGGCTGAACTCGGGGCCGGTGCGGTCCGCGAAGCTCCACTTCTCGATGGTGGCGAGGTAGAAGTCCTGGCGCTCGTCGTCGGTCTCGATGGTGTGGAGGAGGCTGACGATCTCAGCCTCGCCCGCGATCTCCTCGCGGACCTCGCGCAGCAGGGCCTCCTCGGGGCTGGCATCGGTCGGCTCGATCTTGCCGCCGACGATCACCCAGTACGGGTCGATGCCGGGGCGGATGCGCTTGATCAGCAGCATGGTGTCGTTCGGGGTGAGGAGGACGGCGCGGACGCGGTGCTGCATGGTGATCTCTTCCTTCTCCGGTGGTTTGGTCCTCGGGTCGGGCTCGGTGGCGGGAGGGCAGGCCGTTCTCCGCCTCCACCTGGATGGCCCCGGGTAGGACAGTGTTCACGCAGATCCCTGCTGGTCCAAGTTCCCTGGCCAGCGACCTGGTGAGGCTCAGCAGTCCGGCTTCGGCGGCGCTGTAGGCGGTGAGTCCGGGACGGCCGGCGCGGGCGTTGACGCTGTCGATGTTGACGATCCGGCCCCACCGGCGCTCCGCCATGCCGGGGCTGACGGCCCCGCAAGTGCGGTAGTGGATGGTCAGGTTGGACTCGATGGTGCGCGCCCACTCGTCCTCGCCGAGCTCGTCCCGCGGGATACGCGGGTAGGCGCCCGCGTTGTTGACGAGGACATCGACCGGCCCGAGTTCGGACTCGACCTGACTGACCAGCGCGGCCACGGCGTTCGGGTCGGTGAGGTCGGCGCTGACCTCGATACCGCTGCGGCCCTCGCGCCGTACGTCGGTGAGCACGGCGCGGGCCTGGCGGATCTGCGCGAGGTGGTTGACGGCGACGGCAGCTCCGGCGGCGGCCAGGGCGCGGCCGATCGCGGCGCCGATCCCGGTGGCTCCGCCGGTGACCAGCGCGACCCGGCCCTTGAATGGCATAGCGGCGATGGGCAGTTCAGTTCGCCCACCCGGTCACCCGCGAGGAGATCGCCCGCACGGCATAGCGCGGCTGGAGCAGTTGCTGGATGAGTGAGGCCCCGCCGTCCCGGGAAGAGGGACGGCGGGGCCTTCTCTGCTGCTTCGCGCGGTTCAGGCGGCGCCGAGCCGTCCGTTGGCGACGGCCGACACGAAGGTCGCCCAGGCTTCGGGAGTGAACTTCAGGACGGCTCCGTTCGGGTCCTTGGAGTCCCGGACGTGGCCGAAGTTGGCGTCGTCGACCTCGACGCACGTGCCGCCGTTGCCGCCGGAGTAGCTGCTCTTCCGCCAGCGTCGTGCCGAGACGGACTCATTGGGGGTCGCTCGCATGTTCGTGTTCCTCCACAGCCGACTTGATCCGAGCCAGGGACGCCTCTGGTGACAATGCGGCGGCCCGTACCAAATCGTAGGACTGGCGGCATTTCGCGACCAAGGCGGTTTCGTCGATCAGGTGGCCGACGTGTGGACCTTCCACGTACACCAAGGGCGGTGCATCATCGAAGGTCATCAGGCTGATCAACCCTTCGAGCAGGGCGTGGGCGCCCGCCCCGAACTCCACTACCTGGACGATGATATGGCGCTCGATGATCAGCCGAATGATGTGGCGGAGTTGCTCTGCCATGATGTTTCTGCTACCGACCACCCTGTGAAGTACGGCCTCATCGAGGATCATCCACAACACGGGGCCTGTTGGGTTACCGACGATCTTCTGACGCTCCAGCCGGGCGGCCACACGATCCGCCAACCCGTGGTCCTTCAGTAGGGGTTGAGCGCCGAGGAAGATCGCTTCCGCGTACTCCCGGGTCTGGATCAGCCCAGGAATCACCAGTGCCGCGTACTCCGAGATGGATCGCGCCCGGGCCTCGTGCTCCGCTGCCTCCACGAAGTACTCGGCCACTCGCGCGGGCCGGAGCAGCGGATGAAGGCGCTCAAGGTGCCCACCCGTGGCGAGCTCCTTGTCGATCAGGCGTGACAGGTCCAACTGTGGCCGTCGCGTCGCGTTCTCCAGCTGGCCGATGTAGGCGCCGGAGACGAACACGCGCTCCCCGAGGGCCTGTTGGGAGAGGGCGGCGTTCTCTCTCAAGCGGCGCAGCTCGCTCCCGTAGAACGCTGCGGGTGAGCTGGCGGGATCAAGTTTCTTTGGGCTGACCATCGGCCACCTCTGAGCAGTTCGGTTGTTGTGGTGTCGCCGCTTACCGCGGTCGGCGCCGAGCAGCGACGATTGAAGCACAGAAAGTCACCACCTCGGCGAGATCGAACGGGCGGCAACACCGTGACTGATTCCCTGCCGGCCCGCGTTCACCGGGCCCAACGCGACGAAGCGCGCGACGCGTGCGAGGAACTGCGGGCGGTGCTCGCGGTCGAAGGCATCGTCCTGCCGTCACTCGGAGTTGAGGATTCGTCGGTCTTTACGGGCGAGACCCTGGTCCAGCTCGGAGGAGCGTCGCCGACGGTTGTCAGCGGGATTGCGTTCGCACTCGACGTGGGGTTCTCGGTCATCCGGGCCGGCCGCGGAGCTGGCAGCGTGGTGCAGGTGCTGCGCACACCCGACGTCGGCGCTCTGGTGGTGGATACGCGGGCCGATCGGGTCGGTGAGTACCGCGCGACGGACGAGTCGGGCCGCTTCGTGCTCGCCCCGCCCGCCGGTGGTGACCTGTGGACTGCGGATCCCGGCGACGTCCACGCGGCGACCCGGAACGATGTGGCCCGCGCGGAGGCGGCCAGGCAGACGGCCCGCAGCAACCGGAGGTGGGCTGGATGACCGGGCAGCGGCGGCCAGTTGAGACTCCCGCCCTGAACGTGACTCCCGTGTGCAGGGCGGGCACACCATCCGGCCGGTCGTTCGATCGGCTGGTGAACACCATTCCCCAAGGAGGGCATGTCGGAGATCAACCTGTACGTGCTGCCGATCGAGGGCGCGACCTTCGTGCGCCAGTGCGGCGGCAACCTGACCAGCGAGGACGAGAGCTGCGTGGGTCTCGCGGCCATCCCGGGCCTCGCAGACGGCTTCGTCCTGCGCGACACCAAGGCAGAAGGCGCGGGCCGGGAACTGCGGTTCACCCGCCACGAGTTGGACGCCTTCGCCGTTAAGTGGGTGGAGGGCCGGGCCCTGGCGGTCTGACGTCCTTGGGCTGACGTACCGAGCTGAATTCACGCGGGGGACGTCCGGTCTGAGTCGCAGTCAGGCCGGGCGGCCCTCGCTCCATGGAGGATACCTGTGACGAATTCCCGGCACTGGCACGGCTACGGCCCCTGGATCGGCAGGCCGGAGCAGTACTTCGGCGAGTACCTGCGGCGGCCCTCGCCGTTCGACTCGGCCTGGCACGCGATGGTTGCCGGCATGAAGGGCCCCGACCAGGAGGCCCATCTGCCCTTCGAGCAGCGGACGATTCCGCCCATGCAGACGGGGCACTACCTGCTGCGCCGTCCGTCCTATTTGGGGAAGCAGACCTGGCCGGAGCCCAAGGAGGCCGCCGAGTGGCTGGCGAACATCTACGAGCTGCACCCGCCGGCCCTCCGCCCGGACGGCGGTGCGGTGGACTGCGGGCTCGGCGCAAAGGTGGCGCACGCAACGATGTCTTTGGGCAGCGGTGTTGACGTCGTGTGGGTCCACTACCTGCCCGGCGAACGCATGCTCTGCATGGCGGTGGTCGCCTGCCCCAACCGGTTCCACCCGGGCGTTCCCTGCCCGCACCCCCTCTTGTGATCGGAGGCGACTGAATGGCACTCGCAACACTGGTCGGCCAAGAGGCCGCCGCCGCCCTCCTTCGGGCATGCCCGACCGAACCCGCGGTATACCGCCGTGAGGGCTCCGAGTTGGACGAACGGATCCCGCTGTCGCTGATCGAGGCATACATCGACCACGGGTTGACGGACCCGGCGTTCACCGCGGCGGTGAAGGACGGCAGGGCCGTTCACCCGGGGCGATTCTCGCGGGGCGGCAGGATGCGTTCCGGTCGGCTGAGGACACTGTTCGAGAGCGGGCACACTGTCAACCTGCGGCACCTGCAGGAGCGCGTGCCGTACCTGGCCGAGCTGTGCCGCGCGATCCATGCCGAGACCGGGTACACCCTGTTCGTCTCGGGAATCGTCACTCCACCGGGGCAGCAGGGGCTGACCCACCACTGGGACCAGTTCCAGGCCGCGGTCACGCAGGTCAACGGCCGGAAGCGGTGGCCGATTTGGCGGCCCGAGGTGGTGTCCCCGGTGGACGACTACCTGGACTCGCCGGGCATGTGGACGGTAGAGATGCAGGAGCGCTGGGACAGCACCGAGCCGTACGCGGAGTACGTGCTGGCGCCCGGCGACACGCTGGTCCTGCCACGGGGGTGGGTGCACAGCCCGCACTGTCTGTCGGGCGATCCGGACCCGTCGTTCCACCTCACGTTCGCTCTGCGGGAGCGGATGCCGCTCGACCTGGCGGAAGCGCTGGTGCGCACCGCGCTGCACAGCGAGGAGTTCCGGGCCGGGATCCCGCCGGAGAGGCTGACGGCGGAGAATCTGCCGGGCACGCTGGACGGCGTGCGTTCGGCGCTGGTGAGGTTCCTCGCCATGGCGGACACCAGCGCCACTGCCGGGGCCGTCCGAGCAGGGCTGGTGCCGTTGCTGTCCGAGGCGTAAGACGATCCGTCTCGCCCGCGGCGTGGCAGGGCAGGATCGGGGACTGCCCTGTTGTCGGTTCGGTTGGAGTTCCTGTGGCTGTCGTCGAGATTCCCGGTTCGAAGTCGGTCACCGCGCGTGCGCTGTTCCTGGCGGCGGCTGCGGAGGGGACTACCACGTTGGTGCGGCCGTTGGTGTCGGACGACACGGAGGGGTTCGCGGAGGGGCTGCTCGCGCTGGGGTATGCGGTGGGGCGCGGAGAAGACGAGTGGCGGATCGGGGGGCGGCCGGGCGGGCCCGGGGTGGAGGGGGCGCGGGTGTTCTGTCGGGACGGGGCGACGACGGCGCGGTTTCTGCCGGCGTTGGTGGCGGCGGGGCGGGGGACGTTCCACTTCGACGCGTCGGCGCAGATGCGGCGGCGGCCGCTCGGGCCCTTGACAACTGCGTTGCGGGAGTTGGGCGTTGAGGTGGAGTGCCACGGGGAGGACGGCCACCATCCGTTGAGTGTGCGGACGGACGGGGTGCGGGGCGGCGAGGTGACGCTGGACGCGGGGCTGTCCTCGCAGTACCTGACCGCTCTGCTGCTGCTCGGCCCGCTCACCGAGGACGGGCTGCGGATCCGGGTCACGGATCTGGTGTCCGCGCCGTACGTGGAGATCACCCTCGCGATGATGCGCAGTTTCGGCGTCGAGGTCGAGCGGGAGGGCGAGATCTTCAGCGTGCCGCCCGGCGGCTACACGGCGACCAGGTACGCGATCGAGCCGGATGCGTCCACGGCGTCGTACTTCTTCGCGGCGGCAGCGGTGACGGGACGCGAGGTGACGGTCCCGGGGCTGGGGCGGAACGCGTTGCAGGGCGATTTGAGGTTCGTCGAGGTGCTGGAGCAGCTGGGCGCCGAGGTGGAGGTGGGAGCGGACGCCACCACCGTCAAGGGCTGCGCGCTGACCGGCGGGACGGTCAACATGCGCGACATCTCCGACACCATGCCGACGCTCGCCGCGATCGCGCCGTTCGCGTCGGGGCCGGTGCGGATCGAGGACGTGTACAACACCCGGGTCAAGGAGTGCGACCGGCTGGACGCGTGCGCGGAGAACCTGCGGCGGCTGGGCATCGACGTGCGGACGGGGCGGGACTGGATCGAGATCCGGCCCGGTGCGCCGCGGGCGGCGGAGATCGCCAGCCACGGCGACCACCGGATCGTGATGTCGTTCGCCGTCACGGGGCTGCGCACCCCGGGCATCACGTTCGACGATCCGGGGTGCGTGCGCAAGACCTTCCCGGGCTTCCACGAGGCGTTCAAGGGCTGGGCCCGATAAGGGAGTTCAGTCCTTCACGGCGCCGCCGAGTCCGGACACCATGTGCCGCTGGACCAGGACGAAGAAGATCAGCACCGGGACGGTCATCAGGGTGGAGGCGGCCATGATGCCGCCCCAGTCGTTCTCGTCCGGCTTGAAGAACACCATCAGGGCTGCCGGCAGCGTCTGGTGGTCGGTGTCCAGGATCAGCGTCTTGGCGAACACGAAGTCGTTCCAGGCGGTGATGAAGGAGAACACGCTGGTCGCTGCCAGCCCGGGCGCGACCAGCGGGAACAGAATCCGCCACAGGATGGTGAAGCGGCTGGCACCGTCGATCCGGGCGGCCTCCTCGAGCGATTCGGGGACGGCGGCGACGAAGCCGCGCAGCATCCAGACCGCGAACGGCAGCGAGAACGCCAGGTTGACCAGCATCAGCGCGCCGAGCGAGGAGAGGCCGAAGCCGGGGGCGACCGTGCCGATGTCGCGGACCAGGAAGAACAGCGGGATGGTGAGCGCCTCGACGGGCACCATCTGGGCGACCAGGAACATGATCAGAATGGTGGTCCGGAACCGGAACTTGAACCGGGACAGTGCGACGGCCGCCAGGAAGGCGATCGCGGCGGAGACGACCACCACGACCACGGCGACGGCCAGGCTGTTCAGGAAGTACCGCCCGAAGCCCGAAACCCCCAGCGCGTTGCGGAAGTTGTCCAAAGTGGGCGCGAAGGTCCACGGCCGCGGGTGCGCGCCGGTGATCTCGCCCTTCGGCTTGAGCGCCGACAGCACCATCCAGTACAGCGGGAAGACGGTCAGCAGGGCGAGCACGATCGCCACCACGTTCGCGCCCTGCCTCAGGACGCGATTGTCGCGCTTCAAAGTTCCTCCCCGGAGCGGCGCAGGCTGCGGATGTACACGGCGGTGACGGCCAGCAGGATCAGCGTCATCAGGACGCCGATGGCCGCGCCGAGGCTGTAGTTCTCCGCGACGAAGGCCTTCTGGTAGGCGTACACGTTGAGGACGAGGTTCTGGCCGGCGATGCCGCCGCCACCGGTCATCACGTAGATCTGGGTGAAGACCTTGAAGTCCCAGATGATCGACTGGATGACCACGATCACCAGCAGCGGCCGCAGCATCGGCAGCATGATCCGGCGGAAGATGGTGGCGGTTCCGGCGCCGTCGAGGCGGGCGGCCTCCAGGACGGAGTCGGGGATGGCCTGGATGCCCGCGTACAGGGTGATCATCACGAACGGGAAGCTGTGCCAGACCACGACCACGGCGACCATCGCGAACGCCGACCACTTGTCGTACATCCAGTTGTGGCCCTGGGTGCCGAGGATCTCGTTGACCAGGCCGGAGTTGGTGTCCAGCAGGAACATCCACACCGTGGAGCCGGTCATCGCGGGCGCGGCCCAGGCGCCGAGCGCGCCGAACATCAGCAGCAGCCGCGGCCACTTGCCGACCCGGGTCAGCAGCACCGCGCAGACCGCGCCGGCCACCAGGGTGGCGACGACGCAGAACGCGGCGAACGCCAGGGTCTGGCCGAGCACCTCCCAGAACTGCGAATCGCCGAGGATGCCGGTGTAGTTGGACAGTCCGACGAACTCGGTCGGCACCCCGCCGGAGGCCTGTGGCTGGCCGAACTTGAGCACCGACAGCAGGCCCAGCTGGTACAGCGGATAGCCGAACAGCGGGATCAGCACCAGCGCGGCCGGCAGCAGCAGCCACAGCGGGACGGGGATCCGGGCGAGCGGCCCGGATCGGCGGCGGCCCTTCGCGGGGGCGCCGCCCGCCGGGCGGACCGGGGAGTCCCCGTGGTCCGCCCGGGCGGTGACGGTCGTGGCAGGCATCGACAACTTCCGCTTCTCGTCTACAGGTTGAAGGCTCCGACGGCTACTTGCCGCTGAACGAGGTGTTCATCGCGGCCGCCGCCTCCTTGGTCGCGGCAGCCACGTCGGACTTGCCAGTGATGACCTTCTGCAGCATCGTCGGCACCACGGCCTGGGCGTCGATCTTCGCCCAGGCGGCGTCCTTCGGGACGAACTTGGTGCCCGCCTCGATGGTGTCCGTGAACGGCTTCAGCCACGGCTGCTTCTGCACCACCTCGGCGCGCGCCGAGGACAGCGTCGGCAGGTTGCCCATCGCGTCGAACAGCGCCAACTGGTTCTTCTTGGAGGCCAGTTCCTTGATGAAGTCGGCGGCCAGGCTGCGGTGCTGGGTGGACTTCATGACACCCAGGTCGTTGCCGCCGGAGAACGCCGGCGCGATCTGGCCGGCCGCCGCGCCCGGCAGCGGGACGATCGCGTACTTGCCCTTCGCCGCGCCCGCCTCCACCGCGCTGCGCGAGGAGTTCGGCAGGATCGCCATGCCGGCCTTGCCGGCCGCGAATGACTCCACCGTCTTGCCGCCGGTCAGGTCGGCGCACTGCTGCGCCGGACAGATGGCGTCGGTGAACAGGTCGGTGTACGCCTTCACACCCGCCTGCGACTTCTCCGAGTCGATCGCCGAGGCGTACGCCGAACCGCTCTGCGCCGCCAGGTCGCCGCCGTTCGCCCAGACGAACGGCAGCGCGCCGAAGGTGTACTTGCCGCCGACCGCGATGCCCAGCATGTCGCCGTGCGCCGAACGGACCTTCTCCGCCGCCGACTTCAACTCCGCGTACGTGGTCGGCGCGGCCAGGCCCAGCTCGGTGAACACGTCGGTGCGGTAGTACAGCGCGCGGACACCCAGCCACCACGGCAGGCCGTACGTCTTGCCGTCCACCACCGCGGTGTCCTTCAGGTCCTGCGGCAGGTCCTTGCCCTCCTCCCAGCTCGCCAGGTCGGAGGTGATGTCGGCCAGGCCGCCCGAGGCGGTGTAGCCGAACAGGTCGGTGTTGCCGAACTCCACCACGTCCGGCGCGGAGGACGGGTCGTTGAACGCGCCCTTCATCTTCTCCGCGCGCGGCCCGGCGTCCGTCGGAATGTACGACACCTGCACGTCGACGCCCGCGTGCTTGGCCTTGAAGTCGGCGACGGCCTGCGCCACCACCTGCTCCTTCGGCGCCCGGTTCGCCTCGTCGTACAACCACACCTTCACGGTGCCGGTCTGCTTGTCCGCGGACGAAGCGGTCTTGGCGGTACCCGGCGCGCAGGCCGTCGCCACGGTGCCCGCCAGCACGGCAAGGGCGGCACCACGGGCCAGCTTCTTCATGCTCAACGTCATCTCCTCGCCGAAAAGCGGGACGCACCTGCAAGATCCGGAGGAAACCAGGACATGCAGTGGGGGATCGGTGTGAGCGGGACATTAGAAAGCCGCCGGGCACGCCGACAAGAGCAGAG
This sequence comes from Kitasatospora sp. NPDC004615, assembly GCF_042873545.1. Taxonomy (NCBI): domain Bacteria; kingdom Bacillati; phylum Actinomycetota; class Actinomycetes; order Kitasatosporales; family Streptomycetaceae; genus Kitasatospora; species Kitasatospora sp. NPDC004615. The sequence goes on along the minus strand of NZ_JBIALQ010000008.1, from coordinate 170,994 downwards.
CGCGAAAGTTGTGCACTGCAAAACGATGTGCTGCGGAACTGGAACTGCGGCCCACCGCGTCGTAGCGTCACACCCCATGACCAGCACCGCCGCCGAAAGCCGGCCCGCCGACCGGCCGGAACGCAACCAGTCCGCGTCGCTGCGCCGCGCCCTGGCCGTGCTCGAACACGTCCGCGACCACGCCGCGACCGGACCCGACCTCAGCCTGACCGCGCTCGCCGAGGGCCTCGGCATGTCGAAATCCACCGTGCTGCGGCTCGCCGCACCCCTGGTCGACGCCCAGCTGCTCGCCCGCGATCGCGACACCGGCCACTTCCGGCTCGGCCCCGGCGCCCTCCAGCTCGGCCAGGCCTACCTCGCGACCCTCGACCTGCGCACCGCCGCCTCCGAAGAGGCCCACCAGCTGATGCGCGAGGTCGGCGGCACCGTCCACCTGTGCGTCCCCGACGCGCCGTACGTGGTCTACGTCGACAAGGTCGAGAACGAGACCGCCGTCCGGATGGCCTCCCGGATCGGCAGCCGGGCCCCCATGTACTGCACCGCCGTCGGCAAGGCCATGCTCGCCTGGATGTCCGAGGACGCCTTCACCACCGTGGTCACCCACGGCCTCCCCGCGATCACCCCCCGCACCCTGACCTCGGCCGCCGCCCTGCGCACCGAACTCATCCGCATCCGCAGCCGCGGCTACGCCGTCGACGACCGCGAGAACGAACCCGAGGTCCGCTGCATCGCCGCCCCCGTCTTCGACCACAACAACACCGTCATCGGCGCCATCTCCACCTCCGCCCTCACCTCCCGCATCACCGCCGCCCGAGCCCGCGACCTCGGCCCGGTCGTCGCCGCGACGGCCGCAAGGGTGTCGCGGACGATGGGCTCCACCCGCTGACGGCTATACGGCGACCAGCCGGACCTGGCCGCCGCAGAGCTTGGTGAGATCGTCGACGTCAGAGGTCAGCACCACCACGGGCCGCTGCTGGCGCAGGGCGAGTTCGGCCACGACAGCGTCGATTGCGTACTTGTGGCCATGCAGGCCGGCCGCGAGCAGGAGGGCTGACGCCGCCTTGGCCTCCTCGTCGCCGACTGGGGCGATGCGCATGCCGGACAGCAGCCAGCTCAGTCGGACCCGATCGGTCCGGTCGTGCACCGCTTCGATGATCGTCAGGGCGCTGATCACCACTTCCATGCCGCGGGCACGCGCTTCCGCGACCAGGGCGACCACCGGTGCGTGGTCCGAGAGCAGCTTGGAGAGCCCCTCGGAGTCGAGGACCAGCGTTCCTTCGTGGTTCAGCTTGCGGCGGGCCATTCGCCCTCTCCGGCGAACACTTCGTCGAACACCTGGCGGGCACGGTCCTGTTCAGCGGCGGGGATCGGCCCGTTGCGGCGCTCGTAGTCGGCCAGATATTCGTCCAGTATCCGGCCACGGAGCTCGCGTTCGACGGCTGTGGTGATGAACGCGGAGAACTCGCGCTTGCCGACCCGCTCCCGGATCGCGGCCGCGGTGCCCTCGGGGAGGGACAGGCTGACCCTGGTCGCCGGTCCGTCGCCGATGCTGTAGGTGCGCTCGGTCATGAGGCCAGATTATCAAAGGAGTGGGAATCGGCCCCGGGGCGACCGGCCGTCAGGCCTCCGCCGGCGCCGCAGGCTGGCGGCGGAGCTTGGTGCCGAGGCGGTCGAGGGCGACGACCAGGGCGGCGAGGACGATGAACTCCAGGACGAGCTGGACCATTTGGAGGCCGACCCAGCCGTAGCCCTTCTCGGTGGGGTCGAGGAAGAAGTAGGGGTAGCGGAGGGGGAAGTTCGGGAAGGCGATGGCGCGGGCCTCGGTGAGGAAGGCGTAGCCGAGGGGGTAGGAGAGCCAGAGCGGCAGGTCGCGCCAGCGGGACGCGTTGCGGGGGGAGAGCAGCAGCCAGTCGGCGAGCACCATCAGCGGGGTGGTGTAGTGCAGGAAGAAGCTGGACCAGTGCTGGAGGCGGTCGGGGCCGGAGACCAGGCCGGGCAGCGGGTTCTCGCCGTGGTTGAGCAGCACGTGCGCGACGATGCCGGTGATGGTGATGTACAGGACGGCGGCGCCGCGCAGCCGCGGCGCGGGGGCGTCGACCGTCCCCCGCTTGACCATCCAGTAGGCCGCGCCGAGGAAGTAGCCCAGCACCAGCACGTTGCTCTGGAGCGTGAAGTACACCAGTGAGCTGTTGCTGAGGTAGATCCCCAGGAACGCGGACAGGGCGATGGCGCAGCGCCACCACAGGGCGGGGCGGGTCCAGACGGTCATGCGGTCACCGGTGATTCGTCTCGCTGGTGCCCCCCGTGGGCACGACTGATCGCCGCACTCTACCTGCCGGTTCGATGGTCCGAAAAGATCACCGGCCGGTGGACGGGCCCGCCCCGTAAGGGAGTTCGGCGCCGCTCAGACGCTCGGACGCTCAAACGCTCAGACGCTCAGCTGCGCGAGGCGGTCAGAGCGGGAGGTGCGCCGGGCTGTGGGTGTGGCTCTCGATTCCGGTCTCCGCCTGGCCGGCCAGTTGGTGGGCCAGGTCGTGGAAAGCGCGGGCGGCGGCCAGCTCCTCGCCGATGACGGTGTCGGGGTCGTCGGTGGGATTGCGTCGAGCCATGCCCTTGCCCTGAGCGCCGGGCGCGCTGAAGCCGCTGAGCGATGCTGTGCAGGTGGTGCGGGACTCGTCCTCTTCGAAGGTCAGGTCGACGATCCAGTGGTTCTGCATGACGTGTCACCTTCCCGTGCGCACCGGCGACGGGCGGCCGGTGCGCCTTCCTCCCAGCGTCCGCCCGCCCCCGGCAAGCGGCAAGAGGCGGCGGCCGGGGTGCGGTCGGAGAAGGTTCAGCGGTCGGAGAAGGTTCAGCGGTCGGAGAAGGTTCAGCGGTCGGAGAAGGTCCAGCGGTCGGAGAAGGTTCAGGAGAAGTGCAGCTCGCGGTCGGTGACCTGCCCGGTGCCGAGCATCCGGCTGTCGTCGCGGTAGCTGGTGGAGGTCTGCCACGGCGCCCGGTCGCCCTGCCGGGGAAGCCCGTCGACGGCGCGCAGGATGTACCCGGCCGTGAAGTCCAGGAAGGGCCGGGTGGGCATCGCGGGGTCGGCGACCTCGGGGCGGCAGATCCGGTGCCCGCGCCGCTCCATGTGGGCCAGCAGGCGGCAGAAGTGCTCGCACAGCAGGCCGATCTTCAGCGTCCAGGAGGAGTTGGTGTAGCCGATCGCGTAGGCGAAGTTGGGGACGCCGGAGAGCATCATGCCCTTGTACGCGACGGTCTCGGCGAGCCGCACGGGCTCGCCGTCCACGCTCATCGGGATCCCGCCGAACGCCTGCACGTTCAGCCCGGTCGCGGTGACCACGATGTCCGCCTCCAGTTCCCGGCCGGACTCCAGCAGCACTCCGCGCTCGGTGAACGTGCGGATCCGGTCGGTCACCACGGCCGCCCGGCCGCCGCGGATCGCCTTGAACAGGTCGCCGTTGGGGACGGCGCACAGTCGCTGGTCCCACGGGTCGTAGGGCGGGCTGAAGTGCTCGTCCACCGGGTAACCCTTCGGCAGCTGGCGGGCGTTCACCCAGCGGATGATCCGCCGGGCCGCCTTCGGGTGCCGCTGGCAGAACGACCAGATCGCGTACTGCTGGGCGATGTTCTTGCGCCGGGCCAGCGCGTAGCCGCGCTCGTCGCCGAGCAGCCGCCGCAGCAGGTTGGCGATGTGGTCGCGGCGCGGCACCGGCATGATGTACGTCGGCGTGCGCTGGAGCATCGTCACCTGCCGGGCCCGCTTCGCCATCGCGGGCACCAGGGTGACGGCGGTCGCGCCGCTGCCGATCACCAGCACGCGCTTGCCGGTGTGGTCGAGGTCCTCGGGCCAGTGCTGCGGGTGGACGACGGTGCCGGTGAAACGTTCCAGCCCCTCGAACTCGGGCGTGAAGCCCTGGTCGTAGCGGTAGTAGCCCATCGCGCAGAACAGCCAGTCGCAGGTCAGGGTGAACTGCTCGCCGGTGTCGGCGCGTTCCACCCGGACGCTCCAGCGGGCGTCCGCCGTCGACCAGGACACGTCCAGCACCCGGTGGTGGTAGCGGATCCGGTCCCGCAAACCGTTCTCCCGGACGGTTTCGCGCAGGTAGGACAGGATCTGCGGGGCGTCCGCTATCGACTCCTTCTCCCGCCACGGCTTGAACGCGTAGCCGAAGGTGTGCAGGTCCGAGTCGGACCGGATGCCCGGGTAGCGAAACAGGTCCCAGGTGCCGCCGAGATCGGCCCGGGCCTCCAGGATCGCGAACTCCTTGCCGGGCAGTTCGGCGGTCAGGTAACGGCCCGCGCCGATACCCGAGATCCCGGCGCCGACGATCAGCACGTCCAGGTGCTCGACGGGCGCGGCCATCCGGTCGTCGGGCGCAGTGGCGGTATCGGTGGACACGGGCGACTCCTGTGGCGGTGGCGGACGAGACCACGTCATCGTCCACAAATCCTGCGGCAGTTGCCCAGGTTCAACCTGCACCGGACTGCCCCTTTCCCGGTGCACTCTGCACCAGTACGGTGACGGGCATGCCGCTGCCCCCGCCCCGGATCCTCAAATTGATCCGCCAGGGCGCCGAACTCGCCCTCAACCCGCAGCCCGACTGGCTCGCCGAACTCGACGCCGCCACCCTCGCCGGCGAGACCCGGCGACCCATCGCCGACGACCCCGTCCTCTCCGCCGGCCTGCGCCGCGTCAACCGCGCCAACCTGCTGCGCTGGGCCGCCGCCAACGTCACCGCCCCCGGCGCGCCCGTCCCCGCCCCCGAAGGCGAGGAACAGCGACTGATCGCCCGCGACATCGTCCGCCGCGGCCTCGACGAACCCGCCCTCGACTCCTACCGGGCCGGCGAGAGCGTCGCCCTCCGCCTGTGGACCCGGATCGCCTGCACCCTCACCACCGACCCCGACGACCTGCGCGACCTCCTCGACGTCTCGCTCCGCTCCATCTCCGCGTTCGTGGACGCCTGCGTCGGCGAGATGACCACCCTGCTGCGCGCCGAACGCGCCGCACTCACCGGCTCCAACCACGCCGAACGGCTGCACGCCGTCGCCCTCCTCCTCGACGGCGCGCCCATCGCCCGCGCCCGCGCCGAAGCCCGGCTCGGGTACCCCCTCGCCGGCACCCACACCGCCGCCGTCCTGTGGGTCGACGACCTCGACCAGGACTTCGCCCAACTCGACCGCGCCGCCGACCTGTTGGCGTCCTCCGCAGGCCGCCCCCCGGTCCTCGACGTCACCGCGAGCGCCGCCACCCGCTGGGTCTGGACCGCCGCAAGCCCCGACCTCTCCCGGCTACGCGCCGGCCTGGACCGGCTCCCCGCCGTCCGCATCGCCCTCGGCCCCGCCGCCACCGGCGTCAACGGCTTCCGCCGCAGCCACCTCGACGCCCTCACCACCCAGCGCATGCTCGCCCGCCTCGCCTCCGTCCAACGCCTCGCCTCCCACGACGAGATCGAACTCGTCGCCCTCCTCACCCAGGACCTCGAAGGCGCCGATCGCTTCGTCCGCCACGTCCTCGGCGCACTCGACGGCCCCCCGGCCGAAGCCGTCCGCGCCTACCTTGCCGAACAGTGCAACGCCACCCGCGCCGCCGCCCGCCTCTTCACCCACCGCAACACCCTCCTCCGCCGCCTCGCCCGCGCCGACACCCTCCTCCAACGCCCCCTCGCCGACCACCCCCTCGAAGTGGCCGCCGCCCTGGAAATCCGCCACTGGCGCGGCCAGACACCCGCCTGACGGCCGCCCGAGAGCCGGTCACCGGCAGGTCGTGGTCCAGGGCCTGCTTCAGAAGTGGCTCCTTCTGTCCGGCTGTTCGCCAGGAGATGAGCGTCTGCCGTTAGAGTGATCGGATGGTCACGGTGCTGGTCAACGGGCTTCCCGGAGCGGGAAAGACAACGCTCGCGCGGGCCTTGGCGGCCGAGATGAGCCTTCCGCTGTTCAGTAAGGACGCGATCAAGGAGACGCTCGCGGACACTCTGGCCGACCTTCGTCCGCCGGAATGTCCCGACCATGAGTGGAGCCGGGTTCTGGGGATCGCCGCCGGTGAGACCCTTTGGACGCTGCTCGGTGACGCGCGGGGCGCGGCCATTCTGGAGAGCCCGTGGTTGGCCCATACGCGGCCGATCGTGAAGGCCGGACTTCAACGCGCGGGTGTGGCCGAAGTACGGGAGGTCTGGTGCGAGGTGCCGCTGGACGTCGCCCGCAGCCGGTTCGCCGAGCGGATGGTCGAACGACACCCCGTGCATCCTGAGCGTCCTGGTGGCTTCGGCGGAGACTGGGAGATGTGGTCCCGGGGTGCTGAACCACTCGGGCTGGGGATCGTCCATCGCTTGGACACCACCGGGCCGATCGACATTCCGGCGCTGGCCGCGTCGCTCACAGCCACTCGTTGATGGCCGCGATCAGCACGGTGGCGCTTGAGGCGGTTGATCACTCCCGGCCTTGATCCACTTCCGAAGCAGGGCCCTGAGACCGGAGGGTCAGGTCGCACCGGAACCAGGTGCCCGGCTTGCCGTCGAGCTCGGCCGGGCCGTCCGGGACGAACCCGGCCTTGAGCAGTACCTTCTGCGACGCCGGATTGGCTTGGGCGGCGGCCGCCCGCAGCGTCCGCAACCCGTGCCGCGTCACCGCCAGCCCGCACAACTCCCGGACGGCCGCCGTCGCGACGCCGCGCCCCGCGACGTGCTGCGCGACCCGGTAGCCGAGATCGGCACTGCCGTCCGCGAAGTCGTACAGGTTGAACCGGCCCAGCACCGAGCCGTCCCCGGCGAGCAGCACGTAGAACGTGCAGACGCCGGCCTCCTGCTCGGCGAGCAGGGCGCGGTGCCGGTCGGCGAAACGCTCAAAGTACTCGTCGCCCCGGTCGGGAATCGACGCCGCGAAGTACGCACGGTTCGCGAGTTCGAAGGCCAGCACCGCCGGGGCATGGTCGGCGTCCAACTGATGCAACTCAGGCATGGCGCAACCCTATTCAGGCGTCGCACCGAGATCACCTGATTTCCCTCCGGGCTTCGCCGTTGTCCGGCTTCGCCGTTGTCCGGCTTCGCCGTTGTCCGGCTTCGCCGTTGTCCGGCTTCGCCGTTGTCCGGCTTCGCCGTTGTC
>NZ_JBIALQ010000008.1:0-163796 GCF_042873545.1 Kitasatospora sp. NPDC004615 | reverse complement strand
ACCGGCTTCGCCGTTGTCCGGCTTCGCCGTTGTCCGGCTTCGCCGTTGTCCGGCTTCGCCGTTGTCCGGCTTCGCCGTTGTCCGGCTTCGCCGTTGTCTTCTTCCTGTCTGCCGGTCGCACGCCCGTCCCGTCGCGTCCCGTCGTGCCTCCGGGCAGGCGTCTCAGGGCGTGCGGTAGCCGCGGATGGTGATCTTGGTGCGGATGGTGAAACCCAGGTGTTCGTAGAGGGCGAAGGCCGGGGTGTCGGCGGCGGAGTGGAGGAAGGGGCGGTCGCCGCGGGTGGTGATCTGGTGGATGAGGGTGGTGATGAGGGTGGTGGCGTGGCCGCGGCCGCGGGCTTCGGGGGCGGTGCAGACAGCGCTGATCTCGGTCCAGCCGGGCGGCTTGAGCCTTTCTCCGGCCATGGCGACGAGGGCGCCGTTCTCGCGGATGCCGAGGTAGGTGCCGAGTTCGTGAGTGCGGGGGTGGAAGGGGCCGGGGCGGGTGCGTTCGGCGAGGGCGAGCATCTCGGGGACGTCTGCGGGGCCGAGTTCGACGATGTGGGCGGTGGTGCGGGGGAGCGGGGCGTGGCCGGGGTGGGTCATCTGGTAGCCCTCGAAGGTGAATTCGGGTACCAGGTGGTCGGGCGGCAGGACGGGGCAGTTGACGAGGAGGGCGAAGGCGTCGGTGCCGAGGAGTTCGGTCAGGTCGTCCCATGCGTCGGGTTCGGCCGTGATGGCGGAGAAGCTCGCGACCTCGGGGAGGAAGCTGGAGGCCCGGCCGTGGTGGCGGGCGAGGTGGGCGTGTCGGCCGGTGAGTGAGGCGGCGACGGGGTCGTCGAGGACGGTGGTGTCGCGGTCGGGCATGGCGGGTTCCCTCCGGTGGGTCGGATGCGATTTCCATCATCGCGGCGCCCGTGCCGCAGACCGTGCGGTTGACTCTTGTTACTGGCGAGTCGCATCCCTATCATCGCCACTGTGACAGCTTTACTGTCAAACCTGGGAGGCGGTCGCCGATGACCCCCGCAACACCCCCCGCCAAGGCCGCCGGGCCGCTCGCGGGCGTCCGGGTCCTTGAGCTGGCGGGCATCGGGCCCGGCCCGTTCGCCGCGATGCTGCTCGCCGACCTGGGGGCGGACGTGGTGCGGGTGGACCGCCCGGGCGGGCAGGTTCTCGGGCCGGCCCCGGAGCAGGACCTGACCAACCGCAACAAGCGCTCCGTCGTGGTGGACCTGAAGGCGGAGGACGGCCGCAGCATCGTGCTCGACCTCGCCGCCCGCGCCGATCTGCTGATCGAGGGCTACCGCCCGGGCGTCGCCGAACGCCTCGGCGTGGGCCCGGAGCAGTGTCTGGCCCGCAACCCGGCGCTGGTGTACGGCCGGATGACCGGCTGGGGCCAGGACGGCCCGCTCGCCGACCGCGCGGGGCACGACATCACGTATCTCGCCACCTCCGGCGTCCTCGGCCTGATCGGTGAGGCGGACAGCCCCCCGGCGATCCCGGCCAACCTGCTGGGCGACTACGCGGGCGGTTCGCTGTACCTGGTGGTCGGCCTGCTGGCCGCTCTGCACCACGCCCGGGCCACCGGTACCGGCCAGGTCGTGGACGCCGCGATCGTCGATGGCGCCGCGCACCTGTCCACCATGCTGTGGGGCCTGCTCGGCGCCGGCCTGTGGCAGGATCGGCGGGGCGTCAACCTGCTGGACGGCGGCGCCCCTTGGTACGGCACCTTCGCCACCTCCGACGGGCAGTGGATGGCCGTCGGCCCGCTGGAGCCGCAGTTCTACGCCGAGTTCACCCGCCTCCTCGACCTGAAAGAGGACGCCCCGGCGCAGTACGACCTGCCCCGCTGGCCCGAACTGCGCGAACGGATCGCCCGGCGTTTCGCCACCCGCACCCAGGCCGAGTGGACGGAGCTCTTCGAGGGCCACGACGCCTGCGTGGCACCGGTACTGACGCTCAGTCAGGCCAAGGAGCACCCGCACCTGGCCGCCCGCGGCAGCTACACCGAGCAGCACGGCACCGTACAGCCCGGCGTCGCCCCGCGCTTCTCCGCGACCCCGGCCGCGCTGCGCACCCCGCCCGCGCGTCCGGGCGAGCACACCGCCGAGGTGGCCCGCGACTGGGCTGTTCCAACACTCGACCCGCAAGCCTCCTGAAGGAGACACCCGTTGCAGCGCGAGCTCTACACCGAGGAACACGAGGACTTCCGCGAGAGCGTCCGGGCCTTCCTCGCCAAGGAGGTCATCCCGCACCACGCCCGCTGGGAGCGGCAGGGCATCGTCGACCGTGACGCCTGGCTGGCCGCAGGTAAGGCGGGGCTGCTGGGTCTCGCGGTGGACGAGCAGTTCGGCGGCGGTGGCAGCCAGGACTTCCGGTTCGCGGCGGTGCTGGCCGAGGAGTTCACCCGGGTCGGCGCCAGTGGCCTGGCGATCGGCCTGCACAACGACATCATCGGGCCGTATCTGACGGGTCTGGCGAACGAGGAGCAGAAGCAGCGCTGGCTGCCCGGGTTCTGTTCGGGCGAGCTGATCAGCGCGATCGCGATGACCGAGCCGGACACCGGCTCCGACCTGCAGGCGATCCGCACCACGGCCGTGGACGCGGGCGACCACTACGTGCTGAACGGCGCGAAGACGTTCATCTCCAGCGGGATCCTGGCGGACCTGGTCGTGGTGGTGGCGAAGACCACCGCCGAGGGCGGCGCGCACGGGCTGAGCCTGCTGGTGGTGGAGCGCGGCATGCCGGGCTTCGAGCGCGGCCGCAACCTCGACAAGATCGGCCAGAAGGCGCAGGACACCGCCGAGTTGTTCTTCCAGGACGTGCGGGTGCCGAAGGCGAACCTGCTGGGCGAGGAGAACCAGGGCTTCCTGTACCTGATGCGCAACCTCGCGCAGGAGCGGCTGGCGATCGCGGTCGCGGCGATCGCCGGCGCGGAGTTCGTGCTGGACGAGACGATGGCGTACGTGAAGCAGCGCACCGCGTTCGGCCGTCCGCTGGCCAAGCTCCAGCACGTGCGTTTCGAGATCGCCGAGATGGCCACCGAGTGCGCCGTCACCCGGACCTTCGTGGACCGCTGCGTGCTGGAGCACAACAAGTACAACCTGACGCCGGCGGACGCTTCGATGGCCAAGTGGTGGTCCACCGAACTGCAGAAGCGCGTCGCCGACCGCTGCCTGCAACTGCACGGCGGCTCCGGCTACATGAGCGACAGCGCGGTCGCCCGGGCGTTCACCGACGGGCGCGTCCAGACCATCTACGGCGGCACCACCGAGATCATGAAAGAGATCGTCGGCCGCTCCCTGCTCGGCTGAACCCCGCTCGGCTGACCCCGGCCGACCCACCCGTCTGAAAGGCAACCGACACCGTGACCACCGAAGCGTACGTCTACGACGCGATCCGCACGCCGCGCGGGCGCGGCAAGCAGACCGGCTCCCTGCACGGCACCAAGCCGATCGACCTGGTGGTCGGCCTGATCCACGAACTCCGCCGTCGTTTCCCGACGCTGGACCCGGCCGCGATCGACGACATCGTGCTCGGCGTGGTCAGCCCGATCGGCGACCAGGGCTCGGACATCGCCCGGGTCGCGGCGATCGCCGCCGGCCTGCCCGACACCGTCGCCGGCGTGCAGGAGAACCGCTTCTGCGCGTCCGGCCTGGAGGCCGTCAACCTGGCTGCGGCGAAGGTCCGTTCGGGGTGGGAGGACCTGATCCTGGCCGGCGGCGTGGAGTCGATGTCCCGGGTGAAGATGGGCTCCGACGGCGGCGCCTGGTTCGCCGACCCGATGACGGCGTACGAGACCGGTTTCGTCCCGCAGGGCATCGGCGCCGACCTGATCGCCACCATCGAGGGCCTGTCCCGCACCGATGTGGACGCGTTCGCCGCCGAGTCGCAGGCCCGCGCCGCCAAGGCGCAGGCGGACGGCCTGTTCGACCGCTCGGTCGTCCCGGTGCGGGACCGCAACGGCCTGGTGGTGCTCGGCCGCGACGAGTTCATCCGCCCCGGGACCACCGTGGAGACGCTGGCCGGCCTCAAGCCGTCCTTCGCCGACATCGGTGACCTCGGCGGGTTCGACGCGGTCGCGCTGCAGAAGTACCACTGGGTGGAGTCCATCGACCACGTGCACCACGCGGGCAACTCCTCCGGCATCGTGGACGGCGCGGCGCTGGTCGCGATCGGCTCGAAGGAGATCGGCGAGCGGTACGGCCTGACCCCGCGGGCCCGGATCGTCTCCGCCGCGGTCTCCGGCTCCGAGCCCACCATCATGCTCACCGGCCCCGCCCCCGCCACCCGCAAGGCCCTCGCCAAGGCCGGGCTGACCGCCGCCGACATCGACCTGGTGGAGATCAACGAGGCGTTCGCCGCCGTCGCCCTCCGCTTCATGCGCGAGCTCGGCTTCCGCCACGACCAGGTGAACGTCAACGGCGGCGCGATCGCGCTCGGCCACCCGCTCGGCGCCACCGGCGCGATGCTGATCGGCACCCTGATCGACGAACTGGAGCGCCGCGACCTGCGCTACGGCCTGGCCACCCTGTGCGTGGGTGGCGGCATGGGCATCGCCACCGTCATCGAGCGCATCTGACCATCCGTCAACTCACGTACTCACCCAAGGACTTCAACGAAATGACCGACGTGAGCAGCCCCATCCGCTGGGAGCAGGACCAGGACGGCGTGGTCACCCTCGTCCTCGACGACCCCGCCCAGTCCGCCAACACCATGAACGCCGCCTTCACCGACGCGCTCGAAGCCACCGTCGAACGGCTGGCCGGCACCGAGGAGTTGACCGGCGTCATCGTCACCTCCGCGAAGAAGACCTTCTTCGCCGGCGGCGACCTCAAGCTCCTCTCCGCTGTCGGGCCGGACGACGCCGAGCAGGTGTTCGCCAACTCGATGCGGATCAAGCGCGCGCTGCGCAAGCTGGAGACCCTCGGCAAGCCGGTGGTCGCCGCGATCAACGGCGCCGCGCTCGGCGGCGGCCTGGAGATCGCCCTGGCCTGCCACCACCGGATCGCCCTGGACGCGCCCGGCAGCAAGATCGGCCTGCCCGAGGTCACCCTCGGCCTGCTGCCCGGCGGCGGCGGTGTGGTCCGCACCGTGCGGATGCTCGGCATCACCGACGCCCTGCTGAACGTCCTGCTGCAGGGCCGGCAGTACCGTCCCGCACAGGCCGTCCAGCACGGCCTGGTGCACGAACTCGCTGCCACCACCGAGGAGATGATCGCCTCGGCGCGCGCCTTCATCGCCGCCAACCCGGTGAGCGCGCAGCCCTGGGACGCCAAGGGCTACAAGATCCCCGGCGGCACCCCCAGCACCCCCGCGCTGGCCGCCAACCTGCCCGCCTTCCCCGCCAACCTGCGCAAGCAGCTGAACGGCGCGCCCTACCCGGCGCCGCGCAACATCATGGCGGCCGCGGTGGAGAGCTCGCAGGTGGACGTGGACACCGCGTTCGTCATCGAGGCCCGGTACTTCGCCGAGCTGGCCTGCGGGGCCACCTCCAAGAACATGATCCAGGCCTTCTTCTTCGACATGCAGGCCGTCAACTCCGGCGCCTCCCGCCCGAGTTCGGTACCCGCCTGGAAGGCCTCGAAGGTCGCGGTGCTGGGCGCCGGCATGATGGGCGCGGGCATCGCGTACTCGTGCGCGCAGGCGGGGCTGACGGTGCTGCTCAAGGACGTCACCCTGGAGGCCGCCGAACGCGGAAAGGCCTACTCCGCCGGCCTGCTGGACAAGCAGGTGCAGCGGGGCCGGCTGTCCGCCGAGGAGCGCGACGAGTTCCTCTCCCGGATCACCCCCACCGCGGACCCGGCCGACCTGGCCGGCTGCGACACCGTCATCGAGGCGGTCTTCGAGAACCCCGAGCTCAAGCACAAGGTGTTCCAGGAGATCCAGCACGTGGTCGCCCCCGACGCGCTGCTCTGCTCCAACACGTCCACCCTCCCGATCGGCCTGCTCGCCGAGGGCGTCGAGCGCACCGCCGACTTCATCGGCCTGCACTTCTTCTCGCCGGTCGACAAGATGCCGCTGGTGGAGATCATCCGCGGCCCGGAGACCGGCGACGAGGCGCTCGGCCGCGCCTTCGACCTGGTCCGGCAGATCCGCAAGACCCCGATCGTGGTCAACGACTCCCGCGGCTTCTTCACCTCCCGGGTGATCGGCCAGTTCATCAACGAGGGCGTCGCGATGATCGGCGAGGGCCTCGACCCGTCCTCCGTCGAGCAGGCCGCCGCCCAGGCCGGGTACCCCGCGAAGGTGCTGTCGCTGCTGGACGAGCTCACCCTCACCCTGCCGCGCAAGATCCGCAACGAGTCCCGCCGTGCCGTCGAGGAGGCCGGCGGCACCTGGACCGAGCACCCCGGCGAGATCGTCATGGACCGGATGATCGACGAGTTCGACCGCCCCGGCCGCAGCGGCGGAGCCGGCTTCTACGAGTACGCCGACGGCCGCCGCACCCGGCTGTGGCCCGGCCTGCGTGAGCACTTCTCGCGGCCCGGCGCGGAGATCCCGTTCGAGGACATGAAGGAGCGGATGCTCTTCTCCGAGGCCCTCGACTCGGTCCGCTGCCTGGACGAGAACGTGCTGACCTCGGTCGCCGACGCCAACATCGGCTCCATCCTCGGCATCGGCTTCCCCGCCTGGACCGGCGGCGTCCTGCAGTACATCAACGGCTACCCGGGCGGCCCCGCGGGCTTCACCGCCCGCGCCCGCGAACTCGCCGCCGCGTACGGCGAGCGCTTCACCCCGCCGGCCTCGCTGGTCGCCCTCGCCGAGAGCGGCGGCCGCTACCGCGACTGATCGCTGTCCTCTTGCTGGCCCGCCCGCTCGGTCTCGGCCGGGCGGGCCAGCTCCTCCGCCAGCGAACGCTGGAACGCCGTCACCAGCGCCTGCACCACCATCGGCTGGATCCGGTCGGCCAACTCCCGCATCCGCTCCAGCTCTTCGGGCTCCGGGTCGCTCTCCCGGTACGGCCGCCACACGGTGTCCCGGAACAGCCGGTGCAGATCGTGCGCCGTCGCCTGGCTGTGCAGCCGCACCACCGCCCGGGCCGCCACCAGCGTCTCCAGCGGGATCGGCACGTCCAGCACCCGCACGCCCAGCGGCAGCAGCCCCGGCTCCACCTTGAACACGTCCGGGTCCTCGGTGCGGTGCAGCGCGCCCATCGCGGCGAGACTGTCGAGATCCGCGTCCGACAGCGCCCGCCCCGTCCGCCGCTCCAACTGCGCCCGGCCGGCCTCCTCCAAGGACTCCGGCGTCCAGGACGCCACCAGCGCCCGGTGGATCGCCAGGTCCAACTCGCCGATGTCCGACGGCAGTTGCGCGAGATACCGGTCGATCGCGGCCAGCGTCAGTCCCTGCCGCTGCAACTCCTCGATCAACTCAAGCCGCCCCAGGTGCTCGGCCCCGTACAGCCCCACCCGCCGCGGCCCCAGCTCCGGCGGCGGCAGCAGCCCCTTCGCGCCGTAGAACCGCAGCGTCCGGACCGTCACCCCCGCCCGGGCGGCCAGCTCGTCCACCGTGAACCGCGGCTCCCCGCCACCCATCGCACCCCAGCCCTCGCACCAGTACCACTGTGACACCAGCAGTGTGACACCGGTCTCGCCCGGCGGTCCATGGCCCCGCCGGGCCATGCCTTCGCCTGGTTCGTGTCAATTGCGCTGCTTCGCATACGAGTTGAGGCAGTTGATCGTTGTGTGATCCCTCACGATGCGATGTGAGCGGATTGTCGATTGCCGCGCTTTTGCCGGAACTTGAGATTCCGGAGCGCGGTATGCGGGGCTATCGCCCGACATCTGGCGTGACCTGCCTCACATGTATGCGCGAGATGTGATTAGTCCGGTGACGCACTGGTTACGGTCCTGACGGTTGATCACGGAGGGGAGTGACCTCTTCACTCTGTGATCAACTTTCCTGTCATTTCTTTATCCCTGGAGGGGACATGCGTTCTTCCGTGCGTAAGGGAATAGCGGTTCTGGGACTCACCGCCGCTGTGGTCGGGGGTGCGGCGACTTCCGCCATGGCCCGGAGCGGCAACGGCTCCATCTGGGTGGGCATGAGCACCCAGAACCTGGACGGCAACGTCTACTGGTGGGCGTCGGGCAGCAACCACGGCGGCATGGAGGTCTCGGGCAACCTGAACGACACCTCGGCCGACGACAACAGCGTGAAGGCGGAGGCGAAGGTCTCCGGCTACGGCTACACGCAGATCGGTACCAACTCCGGCGGCAGCGGCACCTCCGTCTGGGTGGACCGGGTGGTCTACGACCCGCAGGCGACCTACGTCACCTACGGCTACGTGCAGACCTGCCGCTTCAACGGCTGGGGCACCGACAACTGCACCTTTGAGTACATGTCCCGGTAATCACCGGCCCTCACCGGCAGCCGCCGGTGGTCAGTAGAACGCGCCTGCCCGGGCTTGGAACAGAAGCCCGGGCAGGCGCCATGCCACCCTACCGCTCAACCTGATCGGAACCACATGCTCGTCGGCAAAGACGTAGGCCACTCGTTCCAGACCGCGCGGGTGCTCGACGGTGTGACCCTCTCGGTCGACGCCGGTGAGGCAGTCGCCCTGGTCGGGCCGAGTGGCTCGGGTAAGACCACGCTGCTGTACTGCCTTGCCGGGTTGATCCGGCCGGACCGCGGCGAGATCACCTTCCGGGGGCGGCCGCTGAGTGGTCTGACGGATGACGAGCGGTCGGAGCTGCGGCGGACGGACTTCGGGTTCATCTTCCAATCGTCCGACCTGGTCGCCGAGTTGACGATTGCCGAGAACGTCGCGCTGCCGCTGGAACTGCTGGGAGTGCCGAAGCCGGAACGCCGGGAGCGGGTGGCCGCGCTGCTGGACCGCCTCGGCCTGACCGAGCATGCCGACCGGCGGCCGGCCAAGGTCTCCGGCGGGCAGGCGCAGCGCGCGGCGGTGGCCCGGGCGGTGGTCCATCGTCCCGCGGTGGTGTTCGCCGACGAGCCGACCGGGGCGCTCGACAGTGCCAACGGCGCGGTGGTGATCGACCTGCTGTGGGAGCTGGCCAGGGAACAGGGGAGCGCGGTCGTCTTGGTCACGCACGATCCTGCGGTGGCCCGGAAGGCGGACCGGACGATCACCCTCCTCGACGGGGCGGTACGGAGTTCGGGGACGGTCGAGTCCGGGAGCGTCGAGAAGTGACCGATCTTCGACTGGCGCTGCGCATCATCAGGGGCGGCGGGCCGGCCGGCGCGGCCCGAATGGCGCTGATGGTGCTCGGACTTGCCCTCGGCGCGGTGGTGGTCCTGCTGATCGCCACGGTGCCGGCCGTGCTCACGGAGCGCGGGGCGGTCACGTCGAACCGGCAGCCGCTCAGCGCACTCGACAACCAGCGGGGAACCTTCGAGTTCCAGGTCGCCTCCGGAAGCTGGCACGGGGCCCGGCTGACTCGCATCCTGGTGGCCGCCGACTCCGCCTCGCCGTCCCTGCCGCCCGGAGTGTCCCGCCTTCCCGGCCCGGGAGAGGTCGTGCTCTCCCTGCGGCGGCCCGACTCGCCGAGCGGGACGCCGACTTCAAGAGCCTCCTGGCGGGCGCGCCGATCGGGACGATCGGGCCGTCCGGTCTTATGGGGCCGTCCGAGCTGTATGCCTACGTCGGTGTTCCGAAGGACCGCATCGGCCGTCCGGTCGAGGGGCGCGGCTGGGGCGGTGCGGGTGCGGATGCCGACGTGCAGGCCCGGTTCGACGGAGTTCCGCTCGAACTGGCCCTGATCGTCGCGGCGCCCATGGCGATCTATCTGGTGGTCTGCTCCCGGCTCTCGGCCGCCAGCCGTATCCGCAGGTACGCCGCGTTCCGCCTGCTCGGCTTCACCCGCCGGCGGGTGCTGCGGCTGGCCGCGCTGGAGTCGGCCGCCGCGGGCGCCCTCGGCGGTCTGCTCGGCGTCGTGGGCTACGTCGTGGCCAACCGCTTCCTCGGGCCGTCCGATCTGCTGGGCTTCACCTGGTACCCATCGACCTCGCAACTGACGGTGGCCGGTGCCGTGGGCGCGGTCCTGGTGAGCGGGCTCGGCGCGGGCCTGATCGGGGCACGCGGCACCGGACGGGCGCTGTCGAAACCGCTGGAGGCGCGGTTCGATCCGGCAGAGAAGGACCCCAAGTGGTGGTACGGCGTGCCGTTCCTCCTCGGGCTGGGGCTGATCGGCTTTCCGCTTCTCACCTCGCAGAACAGCGCCGGCCACCGGACCGTGATGAGCGGCGGATCGGGTGCGCTGCTGATCGCCGGCGTGCTGCTCGCCGCCGTGGGGATGCTCCTGCTGCTGCGGCCGGTCCTGAGTACCGCCGCCGACCGGATCGCCGAGATGTCCCTGCCGCTGCCGGTGCGCCTGGCGGCCCGCCGGGTCCGGTACGAGTCGGCCGGTGTGTCCTGGCACCTGGCCGGCCTGTCGGTCCTGGTGCTCACCGCGACCATCGGCGCGGGCGTGCTGAGGCAGTCGGAACTGGCCGCGATGCCGGCGCCCAACCAGCTGATCGTGCACCTCTCCGGGAACGATATTCCGGCGGACGCCCGTGAGCGGGCGCTCTCGCTGCCGGCGGCGTTCCACTGGCTGCAGCAGAAGAGCGTCACCGCGCCCCCCACTGGCGGCGGAGGTCCGCCGTCGGACGCGGACCGCGTGCGGCTGATGGGAGTTCAGCGGATCCAGACGGACTGCCGGACGCTCAGCAGCATGGTCGCCGCCCCGCTTCCGGACTGCCAGGACGGCTCGCTGTATCGGCTCCGGACCACCTTGGGCGGGCAGGTGTCGCCGCTGGTGCCCGCCGGAACTCCGCTGCCGTTCCAGGTGTCCCGCGAGGGCGCCGTGACGTTGGAGGCACCGGAACGCACCCTGGACGTGCCCAACCCGGGCCTGCTCCCGCTGGGGATGACACTGCTCGACACCCGGCCCGTCACGGCCGACTCGCTGACGTCGAACACCATCTACTTCTACCGGCTGCCGGCCAGCGTCAAGGGCCTCGACCGGTTCGCCACGGACCTGGTCCGGGTGGCTCCCGCGGCGACCATGAGTGTCGTGGACCTCGACCTCGACGGGCTCGAAGCCTTCCACGTCAACCAGGGAGTGGTGTACTCCGGAATCTGGGTCGGGTTCCTGCTCGGTGTGGTGGCCTTCCTCATCAGTGCCGTCGGACGGGCCATCGACCGTCGTCGGCAGGTCGCCTCCCTGGTGGTGGTGGGAGTGCCGAAGCGGATGCTCCGAGTCGTGCAGGTGTGTCAACTCCTGGCACCGCTCTGCCTCGCACTGGTACTGGCGCTCGGCACGGGACATCTCGCGGCCAACGCGGTACTCCTGCTGTCGGGCCAACAGATCGGCTGGTACTGGGGCGCCGCCGGCTTCGCACTCCCGCTGGTGGCTGCCGCCCTGGCCCTGGCGGCCGTAGTCAGCACGTACGTCTCGGGGCTGAATCCCCGTCCGGAAGACCTTCGCCGCGAGTAGCAGCAGAACGTGAGGACACGCATGGACAGCATCGCCGAGAGCAGCCCGCCGGTGTCGGGCACCGAGGCCGCACCGCAGGACACCGGTGCCGCGCCGGCCGGGCCGAACAGGCCGACGGTGCGGCCCGGAGAGCGACGGCGACGGATCGTATTTGCCGTCGTGGGAACGGTTCTGATTCTGGCCGGGGCACTTTCGCTGCTCTCCCGCTACGAGTTGCACACCGTGGGCACCGTGGCGATGACGCCCACCGCCAAGGCATGGGACGACACCGTCATCGACTTGGACGCCGCCGGCGGAAAGGGCATCCGGCGCGGTGACATGGTGCTGGTTCGCAGCGGGGACTGGGCCGGAGATCTTGCGGGTCTGTCCTACACGGTTCGGATCGCGGCGACGGGTGGCGACACCGTGGGCGTCGACGAGCAGGGGCGGATCACTGTGAACGACCGAGTTGTCGAGGAGCCGTACGCGCACGGCGACAATGCCGCCTTCGGCCGTTTCACGGTGAAGGTTCCGGACGGCCGGGTCTTCGTGCTGGGGGACGCCCGCAGCATCTCGGTCGATTCGCGGTCGCACCTCAACGAGGCCGACCGGGGGACCCTCCCGCTGGGGAGCATTCAGGGGCAGGTGGTTGCCGTGGGGTGGCCGCTCCAGGACTGGAGCCTGTTGTCCGGTCCGGCCGGGATGACCCGGTTCCCGCTCTACCTGGTGGAGTCTGCGGCGATCGTCGCCGGAGTGGTCCTCGAACTGATCGCCTCCTGGCGGACCCTGGGCCGCTGGGCCGAGGCGGTTCGTTCCCGTCTCCCCCGGAGGCGGCACGCGAAGGCCTGGTGAACGACCGGCCGGCGCCACCAGGGATCGGGCGACACGGAGGGGCTCCACTTCCCACGGGGAAGCGGAGCCCCTCGGCGCACCCGGAAGACCGGCTATCGCGCGCTGGCCAGGGCGGCGTGGTGGCGGCGGGTGACCTCCGGGTGGGCGCGGCTGAATCCCTTCAATTCGTTCACACCGAAGTCCGCGTGCAGAGGATTCGACGGGTCCTGGGTGATGCCCGGCGCGTGGTGGGAATGCGGGAAGTCGAGCGGGGCGATGTGGGCGTCGAGCCGGGGGTTGTAGAAGAACGGGACGGAGAAGCGCTCGCGGGCGCCCGCCGGGGAGACCACGCGGTGGCTGGTGGCCTTCAGGTAGCCGTCGGTGGCGACCTCGAGGAGCTCGCCGAGGTTGACGACGAAAGCGCCGTCCAGCGGGGGCACGTCCAGGAAGGTGCCGTCCGGGCGTTCGACCTGGAGGCCGCCGACGGTGTCCTGCAGGAGGAGGGTGATGAAGCCGTAGTCCTTGTGCGTGCCGACGCCCTGCGCGGCGCCGTCGGGCGCGGTGCCCGGGTAGCGGACCAGCTTCAGGTGCAGGTGGGGGTGCGGGGCGAAGGCGTCGTCGTAGAAGTCCGGGCGGGCGCCGATCGAGGCGAGCAGTTCGTGCAGCAGCCGGCGGGCGACACCGTCGAGCCGGTCGATCCAGTGCAGGGCCGCGGTGCGCAGCTCCGGGAGCGCGGCGGGCCACTGGTTCGGCCCCTCCAGCCACCAGTAGGCGGGCTCGCCGGGCGCGGGCACGTGCGCCGGCAGTTCGGGGCCGATGTCGAGCTGGTCGCGCCAGTCGCGGCTGCCGCCGGT
Organism: Kitasatospora sp. NPDC004615; assembly: GCF_042873545.1. Taxonomy (NCBI): domain Bacteria; kingdom Bacillati; phylum Actinomycetota; class Actinomycetes; order Kitasatosporales; family Streptomycetaceae; genus Kitasatospora; species Kitasatospora sp. NPDC004615. Next base: position 150,709 of record NZ_JBIALQ010000008.1, on the reverse strand, counting down.
GCGCTCGTCCCCGGTGCGCGTGTAGCCGCGGAAATGCGGGGAGTTGAGGTTGCTGACCGAGAGCCGGTCGGCCTCGGGGAGGGCGAAGAAGGCGCGCATCGCGGAGGTGAGGTCGGCGGTCTCGGCGGCGGTCACGCCGTGGCCGACGAGCTGGAAGAAACCGACTCCGGTGGCGGCCTCCCGCAACTCCCGGCGGAGCCGGGCCCGGTCGGTGGCGTCGCCGTCGGCGAGCGAGAGGTCGATGACGGGGAGGGCGATGGGGTGCTGCAGCGTCATGGGTGCGCGTCCACGGTGAAAGGCCCGGCCGCGGCGGCGGGTCGCGCCGGGGCATGCCGGGGTGGCGGCGCCCGGCGCGGCCGGTGGACCGCTACGGGCAGGGGATGTGGATGGGGCAGATCAGCCGGAGCGTCGACAGGACATGCTCGTGACGCGGAGCAGGTCCACGTGGCGACGGCTGACGAGAAGAAGCACCCCTTCAGGCTACAACCCCCGTCCGGACGGATTCCGGGAAACGGCGGAGTTCGGTCAACCGATCGTTCGGTAGTGAGTCCCCGATCAGTAGCCGGTCGAGCCGTCGATGCGCTCGCGCAGCAGGTCGGCGTGCCCGTTGTGGCGGGCGTACTCGGCGAGCATCTGCAGCAGGATGCGGCGCAGCGAGACCGGCTGCCCGGTGGTCTTCTGGGTGCCGGTGGCGTCCAGCGACGGGGCCTCGGCGGTGATCCGGCGGGAGATCTCGACCTGGGCGCGCCAGAGCGCCAGCGCCTCGGCGACGTCGCCGTCCAGGTGCTCGAAGTCCTGGTCCGGGTCCTCGTCGGAGTAGTAGAACATCGGCCTGGACTCGTCGCCGGCGAACTGGATCTCCAGCCACCACTGCTCGACCCCGGTCAGGTGCCGCACCAGCCCGTGCAGGCTCAGCCCCGACGGCGGCACCGCGAGCTCGGACAGCCGCTCCGCCGGGACGTCCGCGCACTTCAGGGCGAAGGTTTCCCGCTGGAAGTCCAGGAACGCGGTGAGGAGTTCACGCTCGTCGCCGACCAGTGGCGGAGTCGCCCGGCTCTCGGCGCCGGCCCAGACGGGGGAGAGGTGCTGCGGTGGCGGTGTGGGTGCGGTCGTCATGGCCGCCAGCGTGCCACCCGGGCCTGACAGTGACGTACCGTCAGTGGTGGGGTGCTTCGCCCCGGTAGGTGCCGAACGACCAGCGGTTTCCCTCCGGGTCCAGCACCGTGAAATCCCGTGAACCGTAGTCGGTGTCGTGCAGTTCGGCGGTCACCCGGGCGCCCGCGCCGACCGCCCGCCGGAACAGGCCGTCCGGATCGTCGGTGACCACGTACGCGCCGAACGTTCCGGGCCGCAACGGCCACGGATCGTCCTCGCCCTCGGCGGGCTCCTTCGCCGAGCCCAGCATGATGCCGCCGCCGAGCGGCCATGCCAGTTCCGCATGCTCCACCCGGTCGCCGTCCGCGTACACCGTGGTCGCCCGGAAACCGAACGCCTCCACCAGGAACGCGATCAGCCCCCGGGCATCACGCGCCCGCAACGTCGGCCACACCTGCGGCGGCGGGGGAACGGCGGCTTCGGGCATCTCCGGCCTCCTCGGCTCTGCGACCTGCGACGACGGGCCCACCCTAGGCCCGCCCCGCAGACCGAAGGGCGTTGGCACGCCGGGGAAACGGCGGCCCGTCCGGGTGGGAGCGGCCGGATCGGCGGTACCGGCGTCAGTGGGAGACGGCGAGTTGGGTGGCGTGGTGCTCGGGGGTGTCGATCTCGTCCAGCAGGGCCACCGCCAGGTCCGGGTGGGAGATCCGGCCGGTGCCGGTGACGGTGTTGACGGCGGTGACGTACTGGCCGGTGGTGGGGGCGTCGGCGTCGAGGTTCATGGGCGGGACGACCATCAGCCAGTCGAGGGGGCCGGCCTCGGCGGTGAGGAGGTCGAATTCGGCGACGTGGCCCTGCGAGAACGTCCGGTACTGCTCGGGGAATTGGGGGTCGTCCATGATGCGTACCCCGGGCGAGGTCTCCAGCGTGGTGGCGATGCCGAGCACCAGCAGCCGGCCGACCCCGGCACGGTTCAGACCCGCCGTCAGGGAGCGGGCGGCGGCGGTGAAGTAGCTCTCGGACGGGACGTCCAGCCGCACTGAGGCGTTGATCGCCGCGTCGTGGCCGGCCGCCACCCGGGCCACCGCATCCGCGTCCGTCGCGTCGCCGCGCACCAGCGTCACACCTGAACTCCCCTCCAGCCCAGGGTACTTGGCCGGGTCGCGGACCACCGCCGTCACGCTGTGACCGCGTCGGACGGCCTCCGCGACCGCCGCCCGGCCGACCCGCCCACCCGCGCCGAAGATCACGATCCTGCTCATGGCTGCTCCTCGTTGTCCTGGTTGCCGTGCCGCGTTCCGTGTCGTCGCCGACGGTAGGACGGGCACCCCCGGTTACTGCAACGGAACCGGCCCCGAGGTGCGGCTATCGTCGAGGCATGACCATCTCCGAGGAAGCCGGTGTGTTCGACCCCCGGAAGTGCGCGCACCGCTCACCGATCCAGGTCGGCGACAAGTGGTCCGGCGCGGTGCTGCGTTGCCTCCAGGACGGGCCGCACCGCTTCACCGAACTCAAGGCCCGGCTGCGCGGCGTCAACCCGAAGGTGCTCACCGAAACGCTGCGCGCGATGGAACGCGACCACTGGCTGACCCGCACAGACCACGGCGGCAACCCGCCGCACGTCGAGTACGCGCTGACCGAGGTGGGCGGCTCGCTGATCGGCGTGCTGGACACCGCCTGCACCTGGGCCCGCGAGCACCAAGAGGACTGATCAGATCCCGCGCCGGTACACCTGCCGCGAGCCGCCTTCCGGCCCGTTCCCGGCGGCCTCGGCGGGGGAGAACCCCAGCCGCTCGTAGAACACCCGCGCGCCGCCGGCCACCGCTCCTGGGTGGTCCGCGCCGAAGGTCACCACCTCGACGCTCGCCACCCCGTCCGGGCAGCGGGCCAGCGCCTCCGCCACCAGCGCCCGGCCGACACCCCCACCCCGGGCGCTCTCGTCCACCACCAGCCAGTGCAGGTGGCACACCGACGCCTCGTACCCGACCAGCAGGCCACCCACCACCCGGTTCCCGTCGGCCGCCACCAGCGCCGTCCCCCGGTCGAGTTGACGCTCCACCGCCTCGTGGAACCCCGGATCGTCCACCATCGCCCCGAACCAGTGCTCGACCTGCCCGGCCAGCCGCACCAGCCCCGCCGCGTCGCCGCCCCGGCCGGTGCGGATCCGTACGTCCATCGGTTCTCCTCGTCAGGTGGCGTCGGGGCAGGCGAGGGCCCGGTCGATCAAGGCGCGGAGCTCTTCGTCCCGGAGGATGGCGGTGCAGCCCTGTTCGTGGGAGAGACGGTGATCCGTCCGGTGGATGGTCAGCAGGGCGGTGCGGATGGCGGAGGTGATCGTGTTCATCCGGATCAGGGTGCGCAGGGCCTGGGCGAGCAGGCCGTACTGGTCGTCGCCGTCGGCGGTCGCGAGGATGTGGCCGGCCAGCAGGTCGAGGCAGGGTTCGGGTCGGGCGGTGATCGACCAGAGGGCGGCTGCGGCGGCGGCGCGGGTCCGGGGTTCGGCGGTGGCCATGAGGTGGTGCAGGTGGTCGGTGTACGCGGCGGCGGCGGGGCCGAACTCGGCGAGTCGGTCGATCGGGCCGTACAGCGGGGGGACGGCGTTCAGTACGGCCTCGCCGATCAGGCGTAGCGCGGTCGGTCGGTCGTCGGCGATCAGGTCCGGGTGCCAGTGCAGTTGGAGGTCGGTCAGGGCGCGGGTGCGGGCGAGCGGTGCGGCGGCCGGGCCGATCGCCGCGAGCAGGGACTGCGCCCAGTACGCCGTGTACGGGTGGTCGAGCAGCGGTGGCAGCTCCGGCAGGACGGGGGCGGCGTCGGGGCCCCAGGCAGTCAGGGCCGTGAGGAAGCCTCGGGCGGCGAAGGCCGACTCGGCCGTCCGGCGCAGCACCTCGCACACCTCGGGCAGCAGGGTGTCCGCGTGGGCCCGCAGCGGTGCCAGCACGTCGGCGACGTCGGGGCGGTGCGGCGCGGCAGTGACGTAGCAGCGACCCCCCTCCTCTTCCTGCGCGAGCAACTGTGCGGCCAGGCCGGGCAGTCCGCGCGGATCGCCGGTGCGGAGCAGCGCCCAGCGCGCGAGTTCACCGACCGTCCCGTCCAGGCGCGGGTCGGTGTTGTCGTCGTCCAGCAGCGCGGTCAGCCGGTCCGCCCAGGGGGTGGCGGCGGGGCCGAGGCCGGCCAGCAGATTGGCGGCGCGCAGGCGGACGGCGGGGGAGGGGTGGTCGAGCAACGGGCCGACGGCCGTGGGCAGTTCGGGAGCTGTACAGCGGCGCCGGGTGAGCAGTGACCAGGCCAGGTCCAACGCCTCCTGGCAGAGGCCGAGGTCGCCGTTCTGCTCGGCGGCGGCCAACAGGCGCACCGGGTAGGCGCTTTCCAGGTCGGGGCGGTGCGCGAACAGCCGGAACACCCACCAGAGCAGGTGTTCGCGTTCGCACGGCTCCTCGACGTCCGGGAGGTACCAGAGGTCCGCGAAGCGCGGGCGCAGCGCCGGATCGGACAGGACGGCGATCAGGCGCTCGAAGTGCCGGACCGGCAGGTCGGGGTCGGCGACGGCACCGGCCAGCACGGCGGCGACGTACAGCGCCGGGTCCTCGCCGGCCAGGGCCTCCGCCAGGACGGCGGGCGCATCCTCGGCGTCCGGGCGCTCTTCGAGGGCGCGCAGCAGGGCGACCCGCACCATGCGCTCCGGTTCTGCCCGCCAGCGCTCCAGCAGCACTCCGCAGTCGGGCGCCAGCGGGGCCGCCACCCGCCGGACCACCGGGTCGGGGTCGGCGAGCAGCGACCGGGCGGACGCGCGGTGCTGCGCAAGCAGGCCTGGCAACTCCAGTATGTGGCACAGCAGTTCGACCAGGGCAGGCCGGGCGCCCAGATCCGGGTCGAGCGCCAGCGCGAGCAGGAACGGCGCGGCGACCGGTGCGGCGGACGGGAGTTGACGCGGCGGCTGCGGGCGCAGGCAGTACAGCGGCCGGCAGTCCTCCTCCGTGGCCGCCGCACCCGCCTGCGCCAGCCGGCGCAGCGTCCGGGGCACGGTCTCCACCGGATCGGACCGGCTCGCGGTCTCCAGCCCGGCCCACTCCACGGCGTCCAGCGCGTCCAGCGACAGCCCCAATTCCCGTCCTCTCCGTCGAACCCGGCCGTCATTCTGCTGGTCCGCCGGACGCCGTGTCGCGCGAATTCCCGGCCGTCAGGCGCCCACCTGTCCCCGGCCGTCAGGCGCCCACGTACTCCGCGAGGTGGCGGCCGGTGAGGGTGGTGCGGTCGGCGATCAGGGCGGCGGGGGTGCCCTGGAAGACGATGCGGCCGCCGTCGTGGCCGGCGCCGGGGCCGAGGTCGATGATCCAGTCGGCGTGGGCCATGACGGCCTGGTGGTGTTCGACGACGATGACGGACTTGCCGGAGTCGACCAACCGGTCGAGCAGGCCGAGGAGTTGTTCGACGTCGGCGAGGTGCAGGCCGGCGGTGGGCTCGTCCAGGACGTAGATGCCGCCCTTCTCGGCCATCTGCGCGGCCAGCTTCAGGCGCTGGCGTTCGCCGCCGGAGAGGGTGGTGAGCGGCTGGCCGAGTGTCAGGTAGCCGAGGCCGACGTCGGAGAGGCGCTTCAGGACGGTGTGCGCGGCGGGGGTGCGGGCCTCGCCGGTGGAGAAGAAGGATTCGGCTTCGTCGACCGACAGGGCCAGGACCTCGGCGATGTTCCGGCCGCCGAGGTGGTAGTCCAGTACCGCGGCCTGGAAGCGCTTGCCCTCGCACTCTTCGCAGACGGTGGCCACTCCGGCCATCATCGCCAGGTCGGTGTACACCACCCCGGCGCCGTTGCAAGTCGGGCACGCGCCTTCGGAGTTGGGGCTGAACAGGGCCGGCTTCACGCCGTTCGCCTTGGCGAAGGCCTTGCGGATCGGCTCCAGCAGGCCGGAGTAGGTGGCGGGGTTCGAGCGCCGCGAGCCGCGGATCGGGCTCTGGTCGATCGCCACCACGCCCTCGGGTGCGCCGCCCTTCAGCGCCGCGCCGCTGACCAGCGAGCCGTGCACCAGCGAGCTCTTTCCGGAGCCCGCCACGCCGGTGACCACCGTCAGCACGCCCAGCGGCACGTCGACGTCCACCTCGCGCAGGTTGTGCGCGCTCGCGCCGCGGATCTCCAACACGCCGGTGGAGGTGCGGACTTCGGGCTTGAGGGCGGCCCGGTCGTCGAAGTGCCGGCCGGTGATGGTGTCGCTGGTGCGCAGCCCGTGCACGCTGCCCTCGAAGCAGACCGTGCCGCCCGCCGAACCCGCGCCCGGGCCGAGGTCCACCACATGGTCGGCGATCGCGATGGTCTCCGGCTTGTGCTCCACCACCAGCACCGTGTTGCCCTTGTCGCGCAGCCGCAGCAGCAGGTCGTTCATCCGCTGGATGTCGTGCGGGTGCAGGCCGGTGGTCGGCTCGTCGAAGACGTACGTGACGTCGGTCAGCGAGGACCCGAGGTGCCGGATCATCTTCACCCGCTGCGCCTCGCCGCCGGAGAGCGTGCCGGCCGGGCGGTCCAGCGAGAGGTAGCCGAGGCCGATCTCGGTGAACGAGTCCAGCACCTGCCGCAGCGAGGCCAGCAGCGGGCCCACCGAGGGCTCGTCCAACTCCCGTACCCAGTCGGCGAGATCGCTGATCTGCATGGCGCACGCGTCGGCGATCGAGCGGCCCTCGATCTTCGAGGACCGGGCGGCCGCGCTCAGCCGGGTGCCCTCGCAGTCGGGGCAGCGGGTGAAGGCGACGGCGCGGTCCACGAAGCTGCGGATGTGCGGCTGGAGAGCGGCCCGGTCCTTGCTGAGCATCGACTTCTGGATCCGCAGCACCAGACCCTCGTAGGTCATGTTGATGCCCGCGATCTTCATCCTGGTCGGCTCCAGGTACAGGAAGTCGTGCAGCTCCTTCTCGGTGTACCTGCGGATCGGCTTGTCCGGGTCGATCAGCCCGGACTCGGTGTACAGCCGGTAGTTCCAGCCGCCCGGCTTGTACCCGGGGATGGTCAGCGCGCCCTCGTTCAGCGACAGCGCCTCGTCGTACAGCTGCCCCAGGTCGATGTCCGAGACGCTGCCCCGCCCCTCGCAGCGCGGGCACATCCCGCCCGCCCGCGAGTACGTCCGCTTCTCCGCCTTCGAGCCCTCGCCGCGCTCCACCGTGATCGCGCCGGAGCCGTGCACCGTCGGCACGTTGAAGGAGAACGCCGGCGGCGGGCCGATGAACGGGTCGCCGAGCCGGCTGAACAGGATGCGCAGCATCGCGTTGGCATCCGTCGCGGTGCCGACGGTCGAGCGGGGGTCGGCGCCCATCCGCTGCTGGTCCACGATGATCGCGGTGGTCAGGCCGTCCAGCACATCCACCTCGGGGCGGGACAGCGTCGGCATGAACCCCTGCACGAACGCGCTGTACGTCTCGTTGATCAGCCGCTGCGACTCCGCCGCGACGGTGCCGAACACCAGCGAACTCTTGCCCGAACCGGACACCCCGGTGAACACCGTCAGCCTGCGCTTGGGCAGTTCGACGCTGACGTCCTTCAGGTTGTTCACCCGCGCCCCGTGCACCCGGATCAGATCGTGGCTGTCGGCCAGGTGCTGATGGTCCGCCCGCTCGGTGCCGCTCATCGTCCTCGTCCCTCCGTCCGGCGGCGCCCGTGGCGACACCGCCGCCCCGATCCAACCACCCGGCCGGGCGGGGAGCGGGGAGGTGTCCGAACCGTTGTCGGCGCGCGTGGGTAGAGCGGCTGGCCGAACCACGGGGGAGGGGCAGCCATGCGCATGCGGACCATCGGGCGGACGGGGGCCCCGACGACACCCTCGCCGCCCGGGTCACCGCCGGCCGCCCCAAGGGCTGAGCGCCGTCCCGGTGCCGGTCGCGACCTCGGCCGGCACCCCGCGCGCGGCCAGCCGCTCGCGCAGCCAGGCGGCCTCGGGGAGCGTCCCGGCCAGCCCGTCCCCCGCCAACTGCTCTGCCAGCTCCCGGGCTTGAGGCAGCTCCAGCCCCCACGCCTCGCGCACCGTCCGCAGCACCGCGACCCGCCCCGTCGCCGGATCGGTCAACCGCAGCCGCACCGTGCCATGTTGGGCGATCAGCGGGTCGCGCACCCAGGGCGGCGCCTCGCCGGTGCCGAACCCGAGGCACGACCCCGCCCCGCAGGCGCGGCAGTACAACTCCGCGTCCCAGCACAGTTCTCCGCCCCGCAGCGCCTGCCCGACGTCCTGCCGCGCCTCGGCCCCGCACTCGCACCCCACCGCGAGTGTCACACCCCACCCGGCCACTTCGTCCTCCTCGATCAACAGTCCTATTCTTCCCTCAGCACTGGGAAGCAGACGAAGGGTCGGTTCATGGATCTCACCGGACGCACCATGGTCATCACCGGCGCGGGCCGCGGCACCGGCCGGGCACTCGCCATTCGGGCCGGGCGGCTGGGCGCGCGGGTCCTGGTCTCGGCACGCGGGCTGGACGCGGCCCGGCGGACGGCCGACGAGATCACCGCCGACAGCGGCGCGCAGGCGGAGGGCCTGGCCTGCAACCTGTCCGACCCCGCCTCGGTGCGGGCCTTCGCCGCCGAGGTCGCGTCCCGTACCGACCGGGTCGACGTACTGGTCAACAACGGGGCCCGCTACCTGCACGGCGCCGACCTGCTGGGCGCCGACGACGACGCGATCGTCGACACCATCGCCTCCGGAGCCACCGGCACCGTCCTGGTCACCCGTCACCTGCTGCCGCTGCTGCGCGCCTCGGCCGCCGCAGACGTGGTGAACCTGGTCTCCTCGGTCGGCGAACTGCGCAACCACCGCTCCGACTCCCACCCGGCCTACTACGCGGCGAAGGCCGCCCAGTCCGGCTTCTCCGACGTACTCTCCGCCCGCCTGCGCCCCGAGAACATCCGGGTGATCGCGCTCTACCCCCCGGACTTCGACGACGCCGACCCCCTCGCCCCCACCTGGGACACCACCCCCCGCACCGCCACCGACCCCCTCACCACCCAGTCCGTCACGGACTGCGTCCTGTTCGCCATCTCCCAGCCCCGCGACTGCTTCATCCGCACCTTCCGGTTCGAACAGCTGTAGCGCCGGGGGTCACCGACGGCCGATCAGCTGCCGGTGCAGGTCCTGCGTCCCTTCGGGGAGGTCGTCCGGTGCGAACCACCGGGCCTCCAGGATCTCGAACGGGTCCACCTCGATCCGGCCGCTGACGTACCGGGCCTCGTAGGCGACTTCGATGCGCAGCTTGAACCCGCTTCGCAGATACGCCAGTTCGCCGGTCTTCACGGTCAGTCCGGTCTCCTCCCGGACTTCGCGTACGACGGTGTCCTCGAAGCTCTCGTTCGTGTTCGCGTAGCCGCTCGGCAGCCCCCACTGCCGGCCCTCCGGCCACATCCGGTGCTTCAGCAGGAGTACTCGGCCTTCGTCGTCGCGGACGATGCCGGTGACCCCGACCATGAACTTCGAGTGCCATAGCCACAGAACGCGCCACTGCATCGGGCCCCGGATGATCCGCCACAGCTTGGCGGCGATCTTCTTCACGGTTCACCCCTCCATCGGTCGGGCCGACCGCGCCGTCCGCGCGATCGGCCCACCATGCCGCACCCCACCCCCAGGGCGCCAAATCTCAACTGGCCCAGGGGCTCACTCCTCGACGTAGTGGACGGTCTGCATCATGCCGAGGTCCTCGTGGTGGAGCTGGTGGCAGTGGGCGACGGCGTGGCCGGTGAAGTCGGCGTATCTGACCAGGAAGGTGACGGACGCTCCGGGGGTGCCGCCGGCCAGGCCGACGGTGTCGTGCCAGACCGGGGGGTCGAGGCGTTCGCCGTTGCGGTGGGTGACGAGGAACTGGTTGGTGTGCAGGTGGAAGGGGTGGCCGTGGGACGGCAGGGTCTCGTCGGTGCGGACGGTCCAGCGTTCGATGTCGCCCAGGCGCAGGGTGTGGTTGACGTAGTCGGGGTCGAAGCGGCCGTAGGCGGGGTCGCGGGTGAGGTCGCCGTCGGGGTCGTCGGGGGGCGTGGCGTTGCTGCCGAGCATGCGGTAGGCATTGGGGAACGCGCCGGGGAAGACCTGCGGGTCGACGTGGAGGACCACTTCGCGGTCGGCGTCGGGGTTGACGATGTCCCTCTCGTCGAGGAACGGCCGGCCGGGCGGCAGTGAGTCCGGCAGGTCCATCGGCGGTTCGACGGGCTCGTCCGCGACCTCGATCGTCATCAGCGGGTCGGGCACCCCTTCGGCCCGCAGCTCGTACCGGCCGGGCCGGCCGCCCCGGACCAGGACGTCGGCGCGGTTGCCCATCGCCAGGTTCACCTGCGGCAGGGCGACGGGCCTGGCGAAGCTGATGCCGTCCTGCGCGATCTGGTGCATCGTCAGGTCCTCGCACTCCCCGGCGATCCGCAGGCGCAGGGCGGTGAAGGCGGTCGCGGCGACCAGCCGCCAGCGCTGGACCTCGCCCGGGCGCAGGGTGAGGGTGGGGTTGACCGTGCCGTTGACGGCGAAGGTGGACGGGACGTCGTTCACCCAGCCGCCCGAGGTGAAGGCGGGGACTTCGCCGTCCTCGAACTTGAGCTCGTTGATGCAGACGACGATGTCGTCGGCCGCCTCGATCTCCGGCACCTCGTCGATGTCGCCCTCGACGATGATCACCCCGGCCATTCCTCCGACGATCTGTTCGGCGGTGGATCCGTGCAGGTGGGGGTGGTACCAGTAGGTGCCGGCGGGGTGGTCGGCCGGGATGTGGATGGTGGTTGTGTACCGCGGCTCGGGAAGGCCGTAGGCCACTCCGGTGGCGGTGCGCGGCGCGAACTCGCGCTGGATGTTGTCGGCGTGCCCGGACGGGGAGACGTGCATCCCGTGGGTGTGCAGGTTGAAGCTGTTGGTGCGGTGCGGCGTGTTGTGGTCGCCGTGGAAGGGCCGGTTGGGCGGCAGGCCGTTGATGTGCGTCAGCCGCAGGGTGTCGCCGCCGCGCACGCGCAGGGTCGGCCCGGGGATCGTTCCGTTGTAGGTGCGGGTGGTGACCTGGCCGTAGCCCGGCACTTCGATGTCCGTGAAGCGGACGTCCAGGGTCTGTTGGACGAGCCGCGGCGCCGAGCCGGTCCCCGGGGCCGTCGCTTCCGGCTGCGGGAAGCGCGCCGGTGCCGCCGCCGTCGCGCGCTGTGCGGTCAGGATCCCGTTGGATGCCGCGGCGAGGCCGGCAACGGCTTTGAGGACCAGGCGTCGGCTGATCCAGCGATTCTCTGCCATAAACGGGCAATTTAGGTCAAACGGTCAAAATCGCTCCGACGGCGCACCGGATCGGTCAAAGGTCCCACTTTCCCGAATATCGTACGAATGTTCGAACGGGGCGTACGCTGGCAGCATGACGTACCAGCTGCAGGGTTCGCTGTTCGACACCGGCGGCCCGGAGGCGGAACCCGCGCTCGGCCCGCTCGCCGGAATCGAACGGACGGTACTGGGCCACGGGGCGTGGATCGACGTGCTGCCCGGCTGGCTGAACGGCGCCGACGTGCTGTTCGAACGGCTGGTGGACGGGGTGCCCTGGCGGGCGGAACGGCGCGAAATGTACGAACGAGTGGTGGACGTCCCCCGGCTGCTGGCCTTCTACCCCGAGGGCGCCATGCTGCCCGACCCCGTCCTGACCGAGGCCCGGGACGCGCTCGGCGCCCACTACCGGGCGGAACTCGGCGAACCGTTCGCCACCGCCGGACTCTGCCTCTACCGCGACGGCCGGGACAGCGTCGCCTGGCACGGCGACCGGATCGGCCGCGGCGACCGCGAGGACACCATGGTCGCCATCCTCTCGATCGGCCAGGCCCGCCCCCTGCTGCTGCGCCCGCTGGCCGGCGGCGGCCCGACGGTGCGCCGCTCGCTCGGCCACGGCGACCTGCTGGTGATGGGCGGCTCCTGTCAGCGCACCTGGGAACACGCCATCCCGAAGAGCGCCGGCGCGGTCGGCCCCCGGATCAGCATCCAGTTCCGCCCGCGCGGCGTCCGCTGAATCTCGGCGGGACTCGGCCGAACTCTGGCGCGAACGCGGCGGGACTCGGCCGAACTCTGGCGCGAACGGTCACCGAGGGTCGTCGCGCGGGTGTTTCTGCAGGTCAGTCAGATTCCCGGACTTGAATATTTGCGAACGAGTGTTCGATGCTGGAGTCGTGCACATGTTCGAACCAGAATCGATCGACCCGTCCGGGACGGGCGCTTTCGCCCACTTTGCCCCCGCCGGGACGGCCGACCCTGCCCGGACACTCGAACGCGATCGAACGGTCGTCGTCCCGCTGCGGCCCGGCATCGCCCCCGCCCCGCCACTGCCGACCGTCGCCGAACCCGAACTGCTGCCCGTCCTCCCCGCACTCGCCCCGCTGCTTCCCGGCGGCGGACTGCGCCCCGGCACCGCCGTCTCCGTCACCGGCGACACCGGACTGCTGCTCGCCCTCGGCGCCGGCGCCTTCACCGAACAGACCGGCGACACCGCCTGGGCCGCCGCCGTCGGACTCCCCGAACTCGGCCTGTCCGCCGCCGCCGGCTACGGCTACGACCTGCGCCGCCTGCTGCTCGCCGACCACCCCGGCCCGCACTGGCCCGACGTGGTTGCCGCCCTCGCCGGCGCCGTCGGCCTGATCCTGCTGCGCCCCACCGGCCCGGTCGCCCCCACCCTCGCCGCCCGCCTCACCGCCGTCCTGCGCCGCACCCGCTGCGCCCTGCTGGTCGCCGGCCCCTGGCCCGGCGCCACCCAGCGCCTCAGCATCCGCACTGGCCGCTGGTTCGGCCTCGGCGACGGCCACGGCCAACTCACCGGCCGCCAGGTCGAAGCCGTCGCCGAGGGCCGCGGCACCGCCGCCCGCCCCCGCACCGCCCACCTCTGGCTCCCCGACGCGACGGGCGCCGCCCGCGCCTTCGCCCCCGCCGAACCGGCCCTCACCCGGCCCGCCCTGGAGGCGGTCTGAGATGTGTGTCCCTTCGGCTCCACGCCAACGGCCTTCGCCCCGCCCGGCAACTGTGGGGTCCCCGTCGCCTGCGCCGTCGCCGTTCGGTTGCGGCGATGGCGGCCTGCGGCGCCGGCGTTTTCGTCGGATGCCGGGGGCGGACGGATTCGCCGTGGGCGGTCGGGGCGGTCGGGGCGGTCGTCACGTCGAAGTGCTGTCCGAGCAGGTCACCGACACCACCCCGCCGCCCCGGCTCTCCGCTGCGCACACGCGCTTCCGGCCCCGGCCCGCGGTTCCCGTCGCGGCCTCCCGCCCCGGCCGAGTTGCCCAGTTGCCCAGTTGCCCGGTTGTTCGAGTGGGTCGGCGACGGCGTTCTCGCCGTTCCGGCCTGCCGTCGCCACCGCGGCGGCCTCTCGGCTCGGGAGGTGTCCCTGAGCGTCTGCCGATCCCGTCCCCCCTTCTCCCCCCGAACCCCTCCGAGTGACCAACCATGAAGCACCCCAATCCGATTCGTAAGCCGGCGTCGTCCGTGAGCCGTGGTGGCGGCGGGCCGTTGTGGGGTACCGCCCGGGCGGGGGACGGGGGCGCGGGGTGGGGGCCGGCGGGGCAACGGGTGCTGGTGGTGTGGTGTCCGGACTGGCCGCTGGTGGCGACCGCGCCGGTGGGTGGGGATGCGGGGGCGGTGGCGGTGGTGGAGGGCGGCCGGGTGCTGGCGTCCTCGGACGCGGCCCGGGCGGCGGGGGTCCGTCGTGGGCAGCCGTTGCGGTTGGCGCAGCGGTTCTGCCCGGAGTTGCGGCTGCGGGAGCGGGACGAGGAGGCGGAGGCGCGCCGGTTCGAGCCGGTGGTCGCGGCGGTGGAGGCGTTCACGCCGCGGGTGGAGGTGCTCCGGCCGGGGCTGTGCGCGATTCCGGTGAAGGGCCCGGCCCGGTACTTCGGCGGTGAGGAGGCGCTCACGGCCGGGATCCGGGACGCGGTCGCCACCGTCCTGGCCGAGACCTGGCCGGTCGCCGCGCCGGAGGAGCCCACCGACGAGCTGACCGAGGAGACCGAACCGGCGTGGGTGGACGAGGTGTTCGCCGAGCAGGAGGCCGCCGGACGACCCCCGCTCACCGTGATCGACGGCGGCTCCGCCGAGCCCGCCCCGCCGCACGCCCCCACCCCGCTCGCCCTGGTGGCCCCCGCCCATCCGGAACCGAAGCCGGAACCGAAGCCGGAACCGAAGCCGGAACCGAAGCCGGAGCCCGCGCCGACCCCCGAGCCCGAGCCGGAACCGTCGCCCGAACCCCCGCGAGGGCTGCTCGGTGTCGCCGACGGCCTGTTCGCCGCCGTGCTGGCGGCCCGCGCCGAGCTGCTGGTGCCGGCGGGGCGGACGCCGGAGTTCCTCGCGCCGTACCCGGTGTCGACGCTGGGCGAGCCGGAGCTGGCGGAACTGCTGCACCGGCTGGGCGTGGAGACGGTGGGGGCGTTCGGGGAGCTGGCGGCGGACGTGGTGGCGAACCGGTTCGGCCCGACCGGGAGCGCCGCGCACCGGCAGGCCCGCGGGCTGGACCCGCGCCCGCTGGCGCCCAAGGACCAGGGCCTGGACCTCGCGGTCGAGCAACTCTTCGATCCGCCGGAGGAGTTGGCGGAGCCCCTGGTGTTCGTCGGCCGCACCCTCGCGGAGCGCCTGCACGCCCGGCTGGCCGAGGTCGGACTGGCCTGCCAGCGGGTGGCGGTCGAGGTGTCCTGCGAGGGCGGCCGCACCGTCGCCCGGCTGTGGCAGCACGAAGGGCGGCTGACGGCGGCGGCCCTCGCCGAGCGGATCCGCTGGCAGTTGAACGCCTGGCAGTCCACCGGCACGTTCACCGATGCGGACGGCGCGTTCACCGCGCTGCGCCTCGTCCCGGACGGCCTGTTCCCGGACCAGGGACGGCAGTTGGCGCTGTGGGGCGAGGCGGTCGCGGAGGACCGGGTGGAGCGGGCGGTGGCCCGGGTGCAGTCGCTGTTGGGCTACGCGGGGCTACGGCGCGGCGCCCCCGAGGGAGGCCGGGCCCCCGGCGAGCAGCAGGCGCGACTGCCGTGGGACGAGGCCGAACTCCGCCGGAACGACAGAGCGGACGGCCCCTGGCCGGGCCGGCTCACCGACCCGTCGCCGTCCGTGGTGCCGCCCGACCCGGTTTCGGTGCTGGTGCTGGACCGCGACGGGCAGCCCGTCGCGGTGGACGGCCGCGCGGAGGTGTCCGCCCCGCCGGACCGGGTCGAACTGCACGGCCGCACCCTCGAAGTGCTCGGCTGGACCGGCCCGTGGCCGGCCGTCGAACGCTGGTGGGACCCGCGCACCGCCCGCCGCCGGGCCAGGTTCCAGGTCGCGGTGGAGGGCGGCCGCGCCCTGCTGCTCACCGTGGAGGGCGGCCGCTGGTACGTCGAGGGAGCATACGACTGAACGAAGTTGACGGACCATCAGATCGAGCGCCGAAGGGGGAGCGCCCGCACCGACCACCCCGAGACCGGAGCACCACCCGCGATGGGATTCACCAGCCACCCCTCGCTCCCCTGGACGGAGCTGCAACGCCGGATGTCCGGCGCGGCCACCGCTGTCCCGCATACCCGCGAGGAGCCCGAACGCCCCCGGCCCGCGCCGCCGAAGGACGCCGTCCCGTGGGCCGAACTGCACGTCCACTCGGCGTTCAGCTTCCTCGACGGCGCCAGCGACCCAGAGCAACTGCTCGACGAGGCAGTCGCGTTGGGCATCGAGACAGTGGCGATCACCGACCACGACGGGTTCTACGGGGCGGTCCGGCTGGCCGAGGCCGCCAAGGGCACCGGCATCCGCACCGTGTTCGGCGCCGAACTCACCCTCGGCCCGGACGACCACCTGCTGGTGCTGGCCCGCGACCCGGAGGGCTACCGGCGGCTGTCCGCCGCGATCAGCGCCGCCCAGCTGCGCGGCGGCGCCAAGAACAACCCGCGCTACGCGTTCGAGGAACTCGCCGACGCCCACCACGGCCACTGGGCGGTGCTCTCCGGCTGCCGACGCGGCCGGGTCCGGCACGCCCTGGAGACCGCCGGTGAAGAGGAAGCCGAACGCCAACTCCGTTCCCTGGAAGAGGTGTTCGGGCCGGGCAACGTGTACGTCGAACTGACCGACCACCGAATGCCCGGCGACGACCTGCGCAACGACCGCCTCGCCGCTCTCGCCGCCCGCACCGCGCTGCCGCTGATCGCCACCAACAACGTCCACCACGCCGCACCCGCCCAGGGACGGCTCGCCCAGACCCTGGCCGCCCTGCACGAACGCCGCACCCTGGAACAGGCCGCCCCGTACACCATGGCCGCCGGCACCGCACACCTGCGCTCCGGCCGCGAGATGGCGAACCGGCTGCGGAGGTTCCCCGGCGTCCAGCAGGCCACCGTCGACCTCGCCCGGGCCTGCGCCTTCGACTTCTCCACCCTCGACCCGCAACTGCCCGGCTACCCCGTCCCCGACGGCCACACCGAGAGCAGCCACCTGCGCGCCCTGGTCGCCGAGGCCGGACCGCGGCGCTTCGGACCCGACAACGACCCGGCCCGCCGCCAACTCGCCCGCGAACTCGACGTGATCGAGACCCGCGACCTCGCCGGGTACTTCCTGATCGTCCATGACATCGTCGACTTCTGCCGCCGCGAGAACATCTGGTGCCAGGGCCGCGGCTCCGCCGCCAACTCCGCCGTCTGCTACGCCCTCGGCATCACCGCCGTCGACCCCATCGCCTACGGCCTGCTGTTCGAACGATTCCTCAGCGTGGCCCGCGACGGGCCGCCCGACATCGACCTCGACATCGAGAACCGCCGCCGCGAGGAAGTCATCCAGTACGTGTACGGGCGCTACGGCCGCGCCCACGCCGCCCAGGTCGCCAACGTCATCACCTACCGGCCCCGGCTCGCGCTGCGCGACGCCGCCCGGGCGCTCGGCTACCCGTCCGAGCAGGTGGACGCCTTCACCCGGCAGGTGGAGTTCCACGGCACCGTCCAGGACGACGCCGTCATCCCCGCCGACGTCCTCGACCTCGGCAGTCAACTCCACGGCCTGCCAAGACACTTGGGCATCCACTCCGGCGGAATGGTGCTCACCCGGGAACCCGTCGGCGAGATCTGCCCCACCGAATGGGCCCGGATGCCCGGCCGCTCCGTCCTGCAATGGGACAAGGACTCCACCGCCGGCGCCGGACTCGTCAAGATCGACCTGCTCGGCCTCGGCATGCTCGCCGCCCTGCACGACGCCTGCGACCTGATCGAACAGCACTACGGCGAACGGCTCGACCTCGCCACCATCCCCCAACACGACCCCAAGGTCTACGAGATGCTCTGCCGGGCCGACACCGTCGGCGTGTTCCAGGTCGAGTCGCGTGCCCAGATGGCCACCCTGCCCCGGCTCAAGCCCAAGCACTTCTACGACCTGGTGGTCGAGGTCGCGCTCATCCGCCCCGGCCCGATCCAGGGCGGCTCCGTCCACCCGTACCTGCGCCGCCGCGACGGCGTCGAACCCGTCGACATCCCGCACCCCAGCATGGAACGCGCCCTCGCCAAGACCCTCGGCGTCCCGCTGTTCCAGGAACAGATGATGCAACTCGCCATCGACTGCGCCGGATTCACCCCCGACGAGGCCGACCGGCTCCGGCAGGCGATGGGCGCCAAACGCTCCCTGGAACGCGTCGCCGTGCTGCGCACCCGCCTGCTGGAAGGCATGGCCGAACGCGGGATCCCGGCCGAGACCGCCGAGGACGTCTACACCAAGATCGAGGCCTTCTCCAGCTACGGCTTCCCCGAGTCGCACGCGATCAGCTTCGCCTACCTGGTGTGGGCCAGCGCCTGGCTCAAGTACCACCACCCGGCGGCGTTCACCTGCGCACTGCTCGCCAACCAGCCGATGGGCTTCTACTCCCCGCTCAGCCTGATCACCGACGTCCGCCGCCACGGCGTCCGGGTGCGCGCCGTGGACGTCGCGGTCAGCGACCCCGGCCCCACCCTCGAACCCCCCTTCCACCCCTCCTACCGGCACCCCCTCACCGCCGAGACCCCGCAGGCCGCGATCCGGCTCGGCCTCACCTCGGTACGCGGCCTCGGCCAGGCCCAGGCCGAGACCATCGCCGCCGGGCGCCCCTACACCGACCTGGAGGACTTCGCCCGCCGCACCGCCCTGCCCCGCACCGTCATGGAGGCCCTCGCCACCGCCGGCGCGTTCTCCTGCTTCGGCCTCGGCCGCCGCCAGGCCCTCTGGTCGGCCGGCCTGTACGCCGCCACCGACCCCGACTCACTGCCCGGCACCCTCCCCGGCGCCGACGCCCCGCCGCTGCCCGCGATGACCCCCGTCGAGGAGACCATCGCCGACCTCTGGGCCACCGGCAGCTCCGCCACCAGCCACCCCGTCCAACACCTGCGCGAAGCCCTGCACCGCTCCGGCGCCGTCACCGCCGCCCAGCTCCAGCACGTCCCACCCGGCACCCCCGTCGTCATCGGCGCCCTGGTCACCCACCGCCAACGCCCGCCCACCGCCGGCGGCGTCCTCTTCCTCAGCCTGGAGGACGAGACCGGCCTGATCAACGTCATCTGCAACCGCCCCGTCTGGGAGGCCCACCGCCGCACCGTCCTGGAACGCGCCGGCCTGCTCATCCACGGCACCATCGAACGCACCCACGGCGCGACCAACCTGATCGCCACCCGCATCTCGCCGCTGCGGCTCGGTATTTGACGAGTCGGCGGCGGTTGCCGGACGGGCCACGGAAAGCGCTTGCCAGGGCCGGTACGGTGTCTCCGATCAAGAAGGGGGACCCCATGTCCAGACGCCTCGCCACCGCTCTCGTCCTCGCCGCAGCCACCCTTGCCGCGACCGGCTGCAGCACCGACTCGAAGCAGGCCTCCGCGCCCGCCGCCGGCGCCACCACGCCGGCCGCCGCCTCCGCATCCACTTCCGAAGGTCCCGGCCCCGCCTGCAGCGCCGCACCCAGCCCCACCGAGAGCTGGATGGGCGGCTGGGAGGGCCCGCTGCCGGACGAGATCCGCTGCCTGCCGCACGTCGCCGACGGGACCTACTCCTCGATACCGGCCGAGGTGTCCAGTACCGGCCGGGCCTCGCACGCCGTGACGATCCACGTCGCCGACGACACCACCCGGGACCAGGCCAAGGCCGTGTGCCAGCGCATCACCGAGCTCGGTTACGGCCCCGGCGGCTCGCACGACATCTCCCTGCTCGCGGTCAGCGGGGCGGGCAGCTACACCTCGATGCCCGGCAGGCCCGCCTGCCTCGAAGGGAACTGACCGGCCTCACCGCAGCGGCTTCCGCCCCTCGCCGGGCGGCCCCGCGAACGCCTGCGCGCGGGGCAGCCACGCGCGGGCGGTGTCGCCCTCGGCGGTCAGGGCGAGGTCGTCGGGGTGGCGGCGCTGGGTGACCAGCAGGCAGAAGTCCAGTGCCGGGCCGGACACCCGGTCGGTGGCGTCCTCCTCGCCCCAGGCCCACAACTCGCCGCCGGGGGAGCGGAGTTCGAACCGGATCGGGGCGGTCGGCGCGGGCAGGCCGTGGGCGGCGAACGCGAAGCCGACGGTGCGGACGCCCAGATGCGCGATGTGCCGCAGACGGTCGGTCGGGGTGCGGTCCACGCCGAGCGCGTCCGCGACGTCCTGCCCGTGCGCCCAGGTCTCCATCAGCCGGGCCGTCAGCATCGACCGGGCCTTCATCGGCGGCCCGAACCACGGCAGCCGCACGTCCGCCGGTACCTCCGCGAGCACCCAGGCCACCTCGGCCCGGCCCGCCCGCCAGCGCGTCAGCAACGCGTCCGGCTCCTCGCCGACCCCCTCCGCCGCACCCCGGTCCACCGCCGCCATCCCGTCCGCGAACTCCCGCCCCAGCGCTGCCGCGAACCCCTCCGGGTCCTGTGCGGCGAGCAGCGTCCACCGGTCCGTCCACGCCAGGTGCGAGATCTGGTGCGCCACCGTCCACCCCGCCGCCGGCGTCCCCACTGCCCATCCGGCAGCGCTCAACTCCGCAACCAGGGAATCCAGTTCCGCCCCCTCGGCCATCAGATCCGCCACCAGCCCGTCCACCCGCCACCCCTCTCGCCGTCCGATGCCCACACTCCTACCCCGCCACCCCCCCCACCGCACCGGCCCCGCGCAGCGGGTGGGCTTCGGCGTCGGCAGTCGGGCACGGGCGGGGCCTGCCGGCGGCTCCTCGTTGCGGGGTCCGCGTGCAACTCGGAGCACCGGCCCCCATACGCGTCGCCCGCGGCCCTGCGGGCGCGACGGGCTCCCGCTCCCGGCCCCGCGCAGCGGCCCGCACCCCCGTTTCCGGCCCCGCGCAGTGGTTTGCGTCCCCGCTCCCGGCCCGGGGCAGTGGTCCGCACCCCCGCTCCCGGCCCCGCGCAGCGGCCCGCACCCCCGTTTCCGGCCCCGCGCAGCGGTTTGCATCCCTGCTCCCGCCCCCGCGCAGTGGTTTGCACTCCCGCTCCCGGCCCGGGGCAGTGGTCCGCACCCCCGTTTCCGGCCCCGCGCAGCGGTTTGCGTCCCTGCTCCCGCCCCCGCGCAGCGGTTTGCACTCCCGCTCCCGGCCCCGCGCAGCGGTTTGCGCAGCGGGTTTCGTTGCCGGGCCGGTGGCCGGCGCCGTGGTCTGATGGGGGGTCGGGCTGGCGGAGCGGGAGGCTGGACGGGTATGCGGGTGGTGGTGGTCGGGGCCAATGGGGAGATCGGTCGGTGCGTGGTGACCGAGGCGCTGGCGCGGGGGCACCGGGTGACGGCGGTGGTGCGGCGGCCGGAGGAGTACCAGGGGCTGGCGATCAGCGTGGAACGCGGGGACGTGCTGGACCCGGCGGACGTGGCGCGGGTCGCGGCGGGAGCTGACGTACTGGTGAGCGCGGTCGGCGGCGGGGACGGCCCGGGCCGCGGCCGACTGATCGAGCCGGCCGCGCACGCGCTCGTCGCCGGTCTGCGTCAACTCGCCGACCAGGCCCCGAGGTTGCTGGTGGTCGGCAGTGCCGGCAGCCTGACCACCCCGTCCGGCACCCGCCTGTGGGACGACCCGTCCGTGTCACCGCGCCAGCTGGAGGTGATGCGGGCACACGGCCGCGCCCTGGAGTACCTGCACACCGTCAGCGACCTGGACTGGACGGTACTCAGCCCGCCCCAGAGCCTGCTGCCGGGCGAGCGCACCGGCGTCTACCGCACCGCCACCGACGACCTGGTCGCCACCCCGGACGGCCTGTCCACCATCTCCCTCGCAGACCTCGCGACCGCCCTGGTGGACGAACTGGAATCGCCCCGGCACCACGGCGAACGCTTCACCTGCGGCTACTGAGGGCCGGGCAGCAGCGGGGCGGAGCCGACACAGGGGCTGGGCCGCGGCCCGAATTCGTCCGCCGCCGTCCGCTCCGCCGCCACCTGGACCACCAGTCCGACCGCGGCCAGCGGCATCACCAGCCACAGCATCGGATGCCCGCGACTCGGGCGCGGACCCCGTCGGCGCGTGACCACGACCAGCTGGACCAAGCCCCAGCTGGTCCCCACCGCGCTCAGCACCAGCCCCACCACGGCGAGCACCATCACGTACTGCGGCACCCCCGGCCCGTCCAGACAACGCCGGGCCAGGTCCGTCACCTCGGCGTCGGCAGGGAACACCACCGCAGTGCACGCCCAACCGACGACCACGGCCACCAGAACGTAACGGGCCCGGAACCACCACGCCCGGTCATCGATCACGGTGAACCCCCTCCGGCGGGTCATCCTGCCAGAGGGCCGGAGGGGGCGGCGGGCGGTCAGCCGAGTTGGATCGAGCGCTTGGCGAGGCCCATCCAGAAGCCGTCGATGACGCTGCGCTGGTCGCCGAGGTCGGCCTCGCCTGCGCCGAGGGTGACGAATAGGGGGGCGAAGTGTTCGGTGCGGGGGTGGGCGAGGCGTCCGGCGGGGGCCTTGTGTTCGAAGTCGAGGAGGGCGTCGAGGTCGCGGGCCTCGAGGGCGCGGCGGCCCCAGTCGTCGAACTCGGCCATCACGGAGCTGATTCGGCCGTCGGGGGAGAGGGCGCGCAGGTTGTGGGTGAAGAAGCCGGAGCCGACGATCAGGACGCCCTCGTCGCGCAGCGGGGCGAGCTTGCGGCCGATCGCCAGCAGTTCCTGCGGGTCGAGGGTGGGCAGCGAGATCTGCAGGACGGGGATGTCGGCGCCGGGGTACATCTCGACCAGCGGGACGTACGCGCCGTGGTCGAGGCCGCGGTCCGGCACGTCCTGCACGGGGGTGCCGGCGGCGCGCAGCAACTTGCGGACGGAGTCGGCGAGTTGGGGTGCGCCGGGGGCGGCGTACCGCACCTGGTAGTAGTGCTCGGGGAAGCCCCAGAAGTCGTACACCAGGGGGATGGTCCGCACCGCGCCGATCGCCAGCGGTGCCTCCTCCCAGTGCGCGGAGACCATCAGGATCGCCTTGGGGCGGGGCAGGTCGGCGGACCAGGCGGCGAGCTGGCCGGGCCAGATCGGGTCGTCGGCGAGCGGGGGCGCGCCGTGCGAGAGGTAGAGAGCGGGCATGCGCTCGGGGGTGGCGGTGCTCATGGGTCCGTCCTCCTGGCTTGGACGCCTCGTGTGGTTCAAATTTGAACCGAACGCTTTCGACGGTACACCTGAGTTCAAATTTGAACAACCGGAGTAGGATGCGGGACATGGACGAACCCCGCTGGCTCGACGAGACCGAGATGGCCGCCTGGCGCGGATTCGTCGAGGCCACCAACCTGGTCGCCCGCCGACTGGAGCGCCAGCTCAAGGAGGACGCGGGGCTGTCGCACACCCAGTACGAGATCCTGGTGCAGCTGTCCGCCGTGCCCAGCGGCTCGCTGCGGATGACCGACCTGGCCGACCGGCTGGTCACCTCCAAGAGCGGCCTGACCTACCAGGTGACCCAGCTGGAGAAGGCCGGACTGGTCGGCCGCCGCTCCTGCGCCAGCGACGTGCGCGGCGTGTTCGCCGAACTCACCGAGCAGGGCCGGCAGGCGCTGCGGGCCGCCGCCCCGGGGCATCTCGCCGCCGTCCGCGAAACGCTGATCGACGTGCTCACCCCGGAGCAGCTGGCCGCGCTGGCCGACAGTCTCGGCACCGTCGCCGACCGGCTGCGCGCCGCCGACGCCTGATCGATCGGTCAGATGGTCGCGGCGCGCACGCAGAGCACGTCCGGCAGGTGCGAGGTGAGCAGCGACCAGCTCTCGCCGCCGTCGGCGGAGCCGTACACCTCGCCGTTGCGGTTGCCGAAGTAGACGCCCGCCGGGTCGGCGTCGTCGGTGCACAGGGCGTCGCGCAGGACGACGCCGTAGTGGTTCTCGCGCGGCAGGCCGGTCTCCAGCGGCTGCCAGGTCTCGCCCGCGTCGGTGGTGCGGAAGACCCGGCAGCGGCGTTCCACCGGCAGGCGGGCGTAGTCGGCGTCCAGCGGGAACAGGTACGCGGTGCCCGAGGTGTGCGGGTGGGCGGTGACGCCGAAGCCGAAGTCTGCGGGCAGGTCTCCGGAGATCGACTCCCAGGTCCGGCCGGTGTCGTCGCTGCGGTACACCCCGCCGTGGTTCTGCAGGTACAGCCGGTCGGGATCGGTCGCGTCCCGGGCCACCTTGTGGACGCACTGGCCGTACTCGGGGAAGCGGTCCGGCAGGAAGTCGGCCCGGATCCCGGTGTTGGACGGCTCCCAGCTGCGCCCGCCGTCGGTGGTGCGGTAGACGCCGCCGGAGGAGACCGCCACCGTCAGGACGTCCGCGTCGCGCGGGTCGGTGACCACGGTGTGCATGCCCTGGCCGCCGAAACCGGCGCCCCAGTGCTCGCGCTGCGGGTGGTCCCACAGGGCGTCCACCAGGGAGAACGACTCGCCGCCGTCGGTGGAGCGGAACAGCGCGGCCGGCTCGGTGCCCGCGTACACCACGCCCGGCGCCTCCTCACCGGCCGGCTGCAACTGCCAGACCCGCTCCAGTGAGGCGCCCGTCCGTTCCGGGAAGCGCACCGCCGGCTTCGACGGCTCCTGCCAGCTCTCGCCGAGGTCGTCCGACCACCAGACCGACGGGCCCCAGTGGCTGCTGTCCGCTCCCACCAGCAGTCGGGTGCGCCCGCCCCGGCGGTCGATGCCCACCGAGTAGATCGCGTTCATCTGGAAGTGCGGGCCACTGAACTCCCACTTCTCGCGGCCCGAACTGCGGCCCAGGAAAAGGCCCTTCTGCGTGCCGACGGCCAGCAGGACTTCCCGTACGTCGCTCATCGTGAACCATCCGGAACTCGGTTGTGCGCGGTCCCGCAGCAGTCTCCTCCGGGGGTCCGACAGTCGCACGGCAGCGCGCCGCGACCGCCGGGCGGGGCGCGGCGGAATGCGCGGGCGGCCGGAATGGTTTATGATTCAACAACACCCCGACGAAGGAGGACCCGATGGCATCCACGATCGACCTGCGCCGCGCCGACCAGCGCTTCCACACCCGCGCCGGCTGGCTGGACTCCAAGCACTCCTTCTCGTTCTCGCGCCACTGGGACCCGGCCAACACCCACTTCGGCCTGCTGCTGGTCTCCAACGACGACATCGTCGCCCCCGGCACCGGGTTCGAGACCCACCCGCACCGGGACATGGAGATCATCACCTGGGTGCTCGACGGCGGCCTGGTCCACCAGGACTCCGAAGGTCACAACGGCGTCATCTACCCTGGCCTCGCCCAGCGGATGAGCGCCGGCACCGGCATCCTGCACAGCGAGAAGAACGACTCCTGGACCATCACCGGCGAGCCGCAGCACCAGGACCCGGTCCGCTTCATCCAGATGTGGACCATCCCGGACGCCGCGGGCATCGACCCCGGCTATGAGCAGCTCGACATCAACGACCAAATCGTCCAGGGCGGTTGGACCACCCTCGCGTCCGGCATGAGCAAGCACTCCAACCAGCGGGCGATCGGCATCCGCCAGAAGCACGCCGCGCTGCACGTCGCACGCATCCGCCCGAACGAGACGCTGGAACTCGCCACCGCCCCGTTCGTCCACCTCTACGTGGCGCGCGGCGAGGCCGCCGTCGAAGGCGCCGGACTGCTGCACGAGGGCGACGCCCTGCGCATCACCGGCGCCGAGGGCCAGCGGGTCACCGCCGGTCCGGACGGGGCCGAGCTGCTCCAGTGGGAGATGAACGCCACTCTCAACTGAGGCCACCCGCAAGGCCCGTCGAGCGCTTTCGAGCGCCCGGCGGGCCTTTCGCGTTGCCCGGACGGCGTTGTTCGGACGGCGTTGTTCTCGCGTTGCCCGGGCTGCTGGGCTTCACGCGGGCACGACGAAGGGGCGCCGGGAGATTCCCGGCGCCCCTTTCGTGGCGTCATGCCGTCAACCGGCGTGCGGTGTACGTCAGTTCTGCTTGGCGTTCTGCGCCGCCACGCCGGCGTGCACCTCCGCCATGTCGAGCTTGCGGGCCTGGCCGATCAGGTCCTCCAGGGCCGCCTCCGGGAGCGCGCCCGGCTGGGCGAAGACCAGGACACCCTCGCGGATGATCGCCAGCGTCGGGATCGACCGGATCTCGAACGCCGCCGCGAGCTCCTGCTGCGCCTCGGTGTCGACCTTCGCGAAAGTGATGTCCGTGTGCTTCTCGGCAGCCCGCTCGAAGACCGGCGCGAACTGGCGGCAGGGACCGCACCAGGCCGCCCAGAAGTCGATCAGGACGAACCCCTTGCCGTCCTCACCCTGGACCACCTCGTCGAAGTTGTCCTTGGTCAGTTCCACCGTGCTCATCGCCGCCACCTGCCTTCCACAGCCGGGTCTTTCCCTAGCGGGCCCGCTCCCGGACCCACGACCGCCTCAACCCTGCCACCTGCGGAACTATTCCGGGCGACCCGACTCCCGCTGAACGTTCAGGACCTGCCGTACGTACCCCCGGGCGAACCGGTCGAACCCGGGGCCCGGCAATCCGGCGGCCCGGCCGACCGCACCCCTCCCGGACGGGAGCAAGCCAATGACCACCACCGGCCGAACGGCCCCCAGCGGCCGCCGCGTCACCATGCTCGCCGCCGGTGCCCTGGCCGCTGCCGCACTGATCGCCGGCTGCGGCAGCAGCGGCGGCGGAAGCTCTTCCTCGACCATGAGCTCCGGCAGTCAGACCCAGGCCACGACGCTGATGACCGAGCACAACGGCACCCTCGGCACCCTGGTCACCGACGGGCAGGGGTTCACCCTGTACCGCTTCGACCAGGACACCAACAACCCGTCGGCCACGCACTGCACCGGCGACTGCGCCACCCTCTGGCCGCCCGAACTCACCACCGGCAGCGGCGCGCCCGCCCTCAAGGGCATCGACGCCAAGCTGGTCTCCACCGTCACCCGCCCCGACGGCACTCATCAAGTCACCCTGAACGGCTGGCCGTTGTACCGCTACACCCCCGACACCAAGCCAGGCCAGACCAACGGCCAGGGCGTCGGCGGCACCTGGTGGGCGACCACCCCGACCGGCGACAAGGCGATGCCGATGGCCGGCTCGGGGCCGAGCATGCCGTCCGGCGGCGGGTACTGAACGGGCACCGGAATGGTGGCCGGAGCCGAGGGAGTGCGGCGCGGGCGCCCGCGCCGCACCCCTGGCACGGTTATCGACACCGGCCGGGCCGGACTTGAGAACCCCGGCCCGCCGCGCGCCCCGCACCGGCAGCCGCGCGCCCCGCACCCGCCGTCCCGGATCGACCCGCGGCCGCACCCGCGCGAGGATGGCGCCGTGGCCGAGCACCCCCGCACCACCGGTCACGACGGCGCCGCGACCGGCCGGACCCGTCCCACCGGTCCCGCCGCCGAGGACCGGCTGATGCGTGTCCTGTACCGCGAGCACGCGCGCCCGCTGTACGGGATGGTGCTGCACCTGGTCGGCGGCGACCGCCAGCGCGCCGAGGACGTCGTCCAGGAGACCCTGGTCCGCGCCTGGCGGCACCTGGACCGGCTCGACACCGACCACCGCAGCCTGCGGCCCTGGCTGGCCACCGTCGCCCGGCGGATCGTCATCGACGGCCGGCGCGGCCAGAGCGCCCGGCCCCGCGAAGTCCCCGACGGCGAGCTGGAACGGATCCCCGCCGAGGACGAACTCGACCGCGTGCTGCGGCTGATGACACTCACCGACGCGCTCGACTCGCTGTCCGAGGCGCACCGCGGCGCGATCACCGAGACGTATCTGCGCGGACGCACCGCCACCGAGGCCGCCGCCGTCCTGGGCGTCCCGCCCGGCACCGTCCGGTCCCGGCTCTACTACGCTCTGCGAGCCCTCCGGCTCGCCCTGGAGGAACGGGGAGTGACACCATGACCACCCCCGGCGCCCATGAGTACCCCGATCCGCACCAGGACCTCGCCGCCCATCTGCTCGGTGTGCTCGAACCCGAGCAGGAGGCCCGGTTCGCCGCCCACCTCGCGCACTGCCCGCGCTGCACCGCCGAGGCCGCCCGGCTCGGCCCCGTCACCGAGCTGCTGGCCGAACTCGCGCCCGCCGCGAGCCCGGAGCCGGTGGCCGTGGTCGCGGAGCCGGACGAGCCGCCGCCCGAGCTGCTGAACCGGCTGGCCGGGCAGGTGGTGGCCGAGCGGCGGCGCGCCCGGGTGCGGCGGCTGGTGCTGGCCGCGGTGGCGGCGATCCTCGCGCTGGGCGGCCCCGCGGTCACCTGGGCGCTCACCGAAGGGCCTCAAGTCGCCGTCGCGGCCCAGCAGTTCAGCGCCACCGACGCGAACTCCGGGGTGTCCGCCACGGTCGGCGTCGACCCGGCCGCCTGGGGCAGCCGGGTCACCCTCGACCTCGGCCACCTGTCGGGCCCGCAGAGTTGCAGCCTGATCGCCGTCGGCACGGACGGATCCCACCAGACCGTGACCAGCTGGACCGTCCCCGCCACCGAATACGGCGGCCACACCCGACTGCGCACCGGCGGCGGCACCGGGCTGGCCCCGTCGGCGATCGCCCGCTTCGAGGTGCACTCCGGCACGGCCGTCCTGGTCACCGTCCCCGTGCACCCCGCGCTGCCCGCCCAGCGGTGAGCACCCGGGCGCGGCACACTGGTTGATGAGGAGGCCACGCGGGCCCGGGAGCCGCCCGCCGCGGGGCGCGTGGACGGCCGAGATGCACCCGATCCCCCTGCTCTGCCCGCGCTGCGGACAGCCCCAGCAGGTCATCCACATCGACGACCCGCACCACCCGATCCGGGTGGTGCACACGGAGACCGGCCGCGAGGACTGCGAACCGGCCTCCGAGGAGCCCACCACGGCGAACCAGCCGGAAAGCTGAACACCCTGTACCCACCCGGGAGGTGGCGGCCATGAGGACGCTGGTCGGATGGCACATCGAGATGGAGTTCGAGGAGGACGGCAACCGCACCAAGGCTGCCGCGATGGTCCGCCTCGCCGACGGAACGGAGGTCCGCGCACACGGCTACTCCACCCGTCACCACGCCGACCGCCCGCAGCTGCGGGTCGGTGAGGAGGTCGCCGGGGCCCGCGCCCTGAACGACCTCGCCATGCAGCTGCTCACCAAGGCCCACGAGGAAGTCAGACAGCCCAACTGACCTGACCGGCCCCGTCAGATCCCGGTCAGTGGCACGGCCGGGTCCGCCAGCCGCTCCGGGTCCACACCGCGCCCGGAGCGGACCAGTTCGCGGATCGGGTCGGTCACGTCCCACACGTTGACGTTCATGCCGGCCAGCACCCTGCCGCCGGACAGCCAGAACGCGATGAACTCCCGCCCGGCGACGTCGCCGCGGAACACCACCCGGTCGTAGCCGCCGGGCTCCGCGTACCCCGTGTACTCCATGCCCAGGTCGTACTGGTCGGTGAAGAAGTACGGCACCCGGTCGTACACGGCGTCCTTGCCGAGCATCGCGGCCGCGGCGACGGTCGGCTGGTTCAGCGCGTTCGCCCAGTGCTCGACCCGGATCGGCTTCCCGAACAGCGGGTGGAAAGCGTTTGCCACGTCGCCCGCCGCGTAGATGTCGGGGTGCGAGGTCGCCAGGTGCTGGTCGGTGCGGACGCCGTTGTCGACGGTCAGCCCGGCGTGCTCGGCGAGCGCCGTGTTCGGGCTGATGCCGACGCCGACCAGCAGCACATCGGCGGGCACCGTGCTGCCGTCGCCCAGCCGGACGCCGTCCGCCCGTAGCTCCGCCACCTTGACGCCGAACCGCAGGTCCACGCCGTGCGCGCGGTGCAGGTCGGCGAAGACCTGCGCGACCTCCCGGCCGAGGACGCGCAGCAGCGGCAGCTCGGCCGCCTCCAGCACCGTGACCTCCGCCCCCGCGGTGCGGGCTGCGGCCGCCGCCTCCAGGCCGATCCAGCCCGCGCCGACGATCACCACCCGGGCGCCGGGCTTGAACGCCGCTTTCAGCCGCTCGCTGTCGCCGACCCGCCGCAGGGTCTGCACGAAGTCCCCGTCGCCGCCCGGCACGGGCAGCGTGCGCGGCGAGGAGCCGGTGGCCAGCAGCAGCTTCGAGTACGGCAGGCGGTCGCCGCCCTCGACGGTGACGGTGTGCGCGGCCGGGTCGATCGCCGTGGCCGCGACGCCCAGCCGCAGGGTGACGTCGTGCTGCTGGTACCAGTCGGCGGGGTGGACGTAGATCTTCTCCCGCTCCTCCTTTCCGAGCAGGTACCCCTTGGAGAGCGGCGGCCGTTCGTACGGCCGCTCGCTCTCGTCGCCGACCAGGGTGATCGGCCCCCCGTAGCCCTCCGCGCGCAGTGCCTCGGCCGCCTTCGCCCCGGCCAGGCTCGCTCCGATGATCACGATTCCGGTGTCCATGCCCAATCTCCTTCCCGCCATCCGGCTTCCCCGACCATGGCACCGCCACTCCCTTGGCAGGGGGACCCGCGCCGGGCGGGGTCGGTGCGGGGATCCGCCCGCGAGGCGGAGCGCGATCCGGCCGGGGGGTCGGCCTAGGCTGGGTCGCGGGTCCGGCCGGGCGGCCGGGGCGGCGGCGAAGGGAGCCCGAGGGATGGTGGCGGAGCGAACGGCCACGGTGCGCTGTGTGCCCGCGGTGCCGTGCTGGGCGGGCCTGACGGTCCGTGACATGGGTGCCGCGCAGCGGTTCTACGGGCCTTTGCTGGGTTGGGAGTTCGTCCCCGGCCCGGACCGCTGGGGCCCGTACGTGCGCGCCGCCGTCGACGGCGTCGAGGTCGCCGGGCTCAGCCAGTTGGACGCCGCGTGGGAGCGCCCGGTCGCCTGGACCACCTACTTCGGCATCGAGAGCGCCGACCGCGCCGCCGACGGCGTCCGCGAGCGTGGCGGCACGCTGGCCGTCGGCCCGCTGGCGTTCGACGCGGGCCGGGTGGCGCTGGCCGCCGACCCGTTCGGCGCGCCCTTCGGTATCTGGGAGGGCGAGCCCGGTGAGGACAAGATCTGGCTGACCGCCCCCGGCGCGCCCGCCTGGATCGAACTGCGCACCGTCGACCCGTTCGCCGCCGCGCTGTTCTACGGCGAGGTGTTCCGCTGGGACGGCCGCGACCCGGCCGAGTTCGAGGTCCGCTACGAGGACGAACGCGTGGTGCTGCTCTCCGAGGGCCACAGCGTGGCCGCGCTCCGGCTCGCCCACGACCTCGCCCCGCACTGGGAGGTGTTCTTCTCGGTCGCCGACACCGACGCCACCGCCCACCGCGCCACCGCCCTCGGCGGCCGCGTCCTCGACGGCCCGGCCGACTCCCCGTACGGGCGCGTCGCCCGCCTCGCCGACCCCGAGGGCGGCCGGTTCTCGATCCAGGCCGGGCCCCGCTAGTCAGGTCGCGCTGCGGTCGTGGGTGGGGGCGAACAGGCGGTGCATGGCTTCCGGCAGGTCGTCGGGGTGCGCCACGGGGTGGTGGAAGTCGAAGCGGACGTCCAGCGGGGCGGCCGGGTCGGTGGCGAGCAGGCGGACGCGGAGGCCGTGGCGGTCGAGGGCGACGGGGCGGACCTCGCGGAGGTGCTCGGGCCGGAACGGCGGGGTGCCGGGGCGGGTCAGGGCGCCGGCGCCGAGGAGGAGGAGCTGGTCGGCGTGGGCGGCGGCCAGGTGCTGGAGCAGGTGGGCCTCGTCGGCGGCGACCGGGTCGGGGGTGGCGGCGGTCAGGTCGGCGGGGTCGAGGCAGCACTCGGAGCCCCACAGGTCGTCCAGCGCCAGGTGGTCGATGTCCAGGCGCAGCAGGACGCCCTCGCCGGTGGGCGGCGTTTCTCCGGTGGACGGCGTCTCGCCGGGGGAGCGGGTGAGCAGGCCCTGGGCGTGCAGCCGGCCGCGGATGCGGTGCGGCAGGGCGACGGGGGCGACGTCCACGCACTCGAGTTCGGCGGTGAGGGGGCCGCGGGCGAGGGCGGTGATCCGGTGCAGGGCGGACTCGCGGCCGACCAGGACGGCCACCGTGCCGTCCGGCCGCAGGGTGCACCGGACCTGTGGGGGCAGGCCGGGGCGGGCGGTGAGGTCGGCGCCGCGGATGTCCAGGACGGCGGAGGAGGCGAACTCCAGCAGGGTGCGGGCGCGTTCGGCGGCCGAAGGCGAGCGGCGGGCGGGCTGGGGCAGCACGGGAAGCCTCCTAGTTGCTTAGGTGAGGCTAACCTAAGTCAACGGGAGGTTGGGCGT
This sequence comes from Kitasatospora sp. NPDC004615, assembly GCF_042873545.1. Taxonomy (NCBI): domain Bacteria; kingdom Bacillati; phylum Actinomycetota; class Actinomycetes; order Kitasatosporales; family Streptomycetaceae; genus Kitasatospora; species Kitasatospora sp. NPDC004615. Next base: position 119,201 of record NZ_JBIALQ010000008.1, on the reverse strand, counting down.
CCAGCCGTGGTGACTCAGTCGTCGATCGCGGAGGGCGGTGCGCCCAGCATGCGCAGCACCAACTGTCCGTAGCGGCGGCCCAGTTCCTCCGGCGACTCGCTGCTGCGCTCGCTGTACCAGCGCGAGACGTCGATGCCCAGCGAGGTGACGGCGCGGGCCGCGGTCCGCTGGTCGGGCACCTGGAAGGCGCCGTCCGCCACGCCGCGCGCGATGATCCGCAGCACCGTCTCCTCGATCCGGATGCGCAGTTCGGCGACGGCCGCGAAGTCCTCCTCGGGCAGCGCGTGCAGCTCGTGGTTGACGATCCGCCCGACCGTGTGGCCGCGGGCGTGCCAGGTGGTGAAGGACTCGGCGAGGGTGCGCATCTGGGCGACCGGGTCGGTGGCGGAGGCCTCGGCGTCCTCGACCAGGTTCAGCGTCGCCTGGTGTCCGGCGCGGGAGATCTCGGCGAGCAGGGCCGCCTTGGAGGGGTAGTGGATGTAGAGCGCGGCGGGGCTCATGCCGGCGGCGGTGGCGATGTCCCGGGTGGTGGTGGCGTGGTAGCCGCGGCGGGCGAAGGAGTCCACGGCGGCCAGCAGCAGTCGCCGCGCTGCCTCGGTGCGCTCCCCGGGCCACAGTGCGGCGGTCGCTGGGTCGTTCATGGGGCAATCCTCGCAGACGGTTCGGGCCGGTCCGGGCGGGTGGGCTGTTGACAGTGTCGCCCGCCGCCAAGATGCTAAGCAAGCGCTTAGTCAAGTCGTCGGTGCGAGGGTGGCGCCGGCGCGAGGCGGCGGAACCATCCCTGGCAGCAGATCCGAGAGGTACGGCGATGACAGTGTCGTTCAAGGGCAAGGTGGCGGTGGTCACCGGAGCGAGCCGCGGCATCGGCCTCGGCATCGCGCGCGAACTGGTGCAGCGCGGCGCCAAGGTCTGCATCACCGCCCGCACCCAGGAAACCCTGGACGAGGCGGTGCGCGAACTCGGCGGCCCCGACCACGCGTTGGCGGTGGCCGGCAAGTCCGACGACGCCGCGCACCAGGAGGAGACCGTCACCCGGGTGATGGAGACCTTCGGCCGGCTCGACCTGCTGGTCAACAACACCGGCATCAACCCGATCTACGGCCCGATCCTGGACACCGACCCGGCCGCCGCCGCGAAGATCCTCGCCGTCAACGTGCTCGCCCCGCTCGCCTGGACCCGCCGCGCGCACGCCGCCTGGATGGCCGAGAACGGCGGCGCCGTGGTCAACGTCGCCTCCATCGCGGGCATCCGCGCCTCCAACGGCATCGGCATGTACGGCGTCTCCAAGGCCGCGCTGATGCGGCTCACCATGGAACTCGCCTCCGAACTCGGCCCCGACATCCGGGTCAACGCGGTCGCCCCCGGCGTGGTCAAGACCCGCTTCGCCGAAGCCCTGTTCGAGGGCCGCGAGGAGAAGGTCGCCCGCGCCTACCCGCTCGGCCGCCTCGGCCTCCCCGAGGACGTGTCCGGCGCCGTCGCGTTCCTGCTCTCCGAGGACGCCGGCTGGATCACCGGCCAGACCCTGGTGGTGGACGGCGGCGTCACCCTCGGCGGCGGGCTGTGACCGGCGGCCAACCCCCCTTCGACGCCGGCGGGATCGGCGCCGTCGTCACCGGCGCCGGCCACGGCATCGGCGCGGCCCTCGCCCGCGCGCTGACCGAGGCCGGCGCCCGCGTCGTGGTCAACGACCTCGACCCGGACGCCGCACACGCCGTCGCCGACGAACTCGGCGCGCACGCCGCCCCCGGCGACGCCGCGAGCGCCGAGGGCGTCGCCGCGCTGATCGACGCCGCCCGCGCCCACCTCGGCGCCATCGACCTGTACTGCGCCAACGCGGGCGTCGCCACCACCGGCGGCCCCGACGCCCCGCCCGAAGCCTGGGAACAGGCCTGGCAGGTCAACGTGCTCAGCCACGTCCGAGCCGGCCAACTGCTGCTCCCCGACTGGCTGGAGCGCGGCCGCGGCCGATTCCTGGCCACCGTCTCCGCCGCCGGGCTGCTCACCATGCTCGGCTCCGCCCCGTACGCCGTCACCAAGCACGGCGCGCTCGCCTTCGCCGAGTGGCTGTCCGCGACGTACCGGCACCGCGGCGTCCAGGTGCACGCGCTGTGCCCGCAGGGCGTGCGGACCAGGATGCTGGACGGCACCGGCGAGTACGGGCAGGCGCTGCTCGCGCCCACCGCGATCGAGCCCGCCGAGGTGGCCGAGGCCGCCCTGCGGGGCATGGCGGCGGGCGAGTTCCTGATCCTGCCGCACCCCGAGGTCGCCGACTACTACGCGGCCCGCGCCACCACCCCCGACCGCTGGCTGCACGGCATGAACCGGCTCCAGCAGCAGATCGAGGACCGACAGGAGGCCCGATGAGAGCCTGGCAGATCGCCGAACTCGGCGCCCCGCTGGATGTGATGAAGCTCGCGGAGGACGCGGACCGCCCCGTCCCGGGCGAGGGGCAGCTGCTGGTCCGGGTCCGGGCCGCCGCCGTCAACTTCCCGGACGCGCTGATGGCGGCCGGTCTCTACCAGGTGCGCCCGCCGCTGCCCTACACCCCCGGGGTGGAGCTCTGCGGCGAGGTGGCCGAGGGCCCGCGCGCGGGTGAACGCCTCATCGGCACCGCCGAGTTGCCCGCCGGGGCGTTCGCCGAGTACGCGCTGATGAACGCCGCCACCGCGCTACCCGCACCCGACAGCCTGGACGACGCCGAGGCGGCCGCCCTGCTGATCGCCTACCAGACGGCGCGGTTCGCGCTGCACCGTCGGGCCCGCCTGGCTGCCGGCGAGACGCTGCTGGTGCACGCGGCGGCCGGCGGCGTCGGCAGCGCGGCCGTGCAACTCGGCAAGGCCGCCGGGGCGTTCGTCATCACCGTGGTCGGTGGAGCGGAAAAAGCTGACGCGGCAAGGAAGTTGGGTGCCGACCTGGTGATCGACCGGAAGTCCGAGGACTTCGTCGCCGCCGTCCGGACCGCCACCGCGGGCCGGGGTGCCGACGTGGTCTTCGACCCGGTCGGCGGCAGCGCCTACACGGGCTCCACCAAGTGCGTCGCCTTCGAGGGCCGGATCGTGGTGGTCGGCTTCGCCTCCGGCGAGATCCCGGCGCCGCCGCTCGGCCACGCCCTGGTGAAGAACTACTCGGTGCTGGGCCTGCATTGGGGCCTGTACGTGGCCAAGGACCCGGTGGCCGTCCGGGACTGCCACGACGCCCTGACCGCGCTCGCCGACACCGGGGTGGTCCGCCCGCTGATCTCCGACCGCGTCCCGCTGTCCGGCGCCGCCGAGGCCGTCCACCGGGTCGCCACCGGCGCCAGCACCGGCCGGATCGTCGTCCTGCCGTAACTGCCAAGAAGGGGCGGCCCGTTGGGGCCGCCCCTGCTCCGGGCTCAGCGGTACTTCTTCAGTTCCCGCCGCGCCAGCGAGCGCTTGTGGACCTCGTCCGGGCCGTCGGCCAGGCGCAAGGTGCGGTTGCCGGACCAGAGTTGGGCCAGGACGGTGTCCTGGCTGACGCCGGCCGCGCCGTGCGCCTGGACGGCCTTGTCGAGGATCCACTCGACGGTGGACGGGACGGCGATCTTGATGGCCTGGATCTCGGTGTGGGCACCCCGGTTGCCGACGGTGTCCATCAGCCAGGCGGTCTTCAGCACCAGCAGCCTGGCCTGCTCGATCCGCACCCGGGCCTCGGCGATCCAGTCCTGCACCACGCCCTGATCGGCCAGCGGACGGCCGAACGCCACCCGGGAGTTGACCCGGCGACAGGTCAGTTCCAGCGCCCTCTCGGCGATGCCGATGGCCCGCATGCAGTGGTGGATCCGGCCCGGCCCGAGCCGGGCCTGGGCGATCGCGAAGCCGGAGCCCTCCTCGCCGAGAAGGTTGGCCGCCGGGACCCGGACGTCGTCGAAGACGATCTCGGCGTGCCCGCCGTGGTCGGCGTCCTCGTAGCCGAACACCCGCATGCCGCGCAGGACTTGCACTCCCGGGGTGTCGCGCGGCACCAGGATCATCGACTGCTGGCGGTGCACCTCGGCGTCCGGGTCGGTCTTGCCCATCACGATGAGGAGTTGGCAGTTCGGGTTCATCGCCCCGGTGATGTACCACTTGCGGCCGTTGACGACGTACTCGTCGCCGTCCCGCTCGATCCGGGTGGTGATGTTGGTGGCGTCCGAGGAGGCGACGTCCGGCTCGGTCATCGCGAACGCCGAGCGGATCTCGCCGTCCAGCAGCGGGCGAAGCCAGCGTTCGCGCTGCTCGGCGGAGCCGAACTGGGCGAGCAGTTCCATGTTGCCGGTGTCGGGGGCCGCGCAGTTGACCGCGGCCGGGGCCAACAGGACGGAGCGGCCGGTGAGTTCGGCGAGCGGCGCGTACTGGAGGTTGGTCAGGCCGGCGCCGTGCTCGCCCGGCAAGCTGTGTTTGTCCACAAAGAACAGGTTCCACAGGCCGCGGGCCTTCGCGGTCGCCCGCAACTCGCCGATCACCGGCGGGATCGTCCACGGCTCGCGCTTCGGGTCCTCCAGCTGCTCGGCCAGTACCGGCTCGGCCGGGTACACGAACTCGTCCATGAACGCGCCGAGTTCACCCAGCAGGTGGACCGTCCTGGCGTCGTACGCGAAATCCATTTCCTCAGCCCTCCACCGACGTGCGTCCGAACTCCACGAACAGCGGCACCATGTCACCGACCCGGTCGAACCCGGCGCCGACCGTGCCGCCCTGGGTGAACCGGAAGTGGATGCCCTCCAGGACCACCGCCAGCTTGAACGAGGCGAAGCCCACGTACCAGCCCAGCCCGGAGACATCCCGGCCGGACAACTCGGCGTAGCGGCGCACCAGTTCGTCGGTGCCGGGGAAGCCGGGGGCGAGTGCCGCGCCGGGCAGTACGCCGTCGAAGCGGCGGGCCAGTTCGGTGTACATCACCAGGAGGCCCAGGTCGGTGAGCGGGTCGCCGATGGTGGACATCTCCCAGTCCAGTACCGCGGTGATCCGGTCGTCCGGGCCGACCAGCACGTTGTCCAGGCGGTAGTCGCCGTGCACCAGCGCGGGGGTGGGGGAGTCGGGCAGGGTGTCGGCGAGGCGCTGGTGCAGCTCGTCGATCCCCGGTACCTCGCGGCTCCGCGAGGCGTCCAACTGCTTGCCCCAGCGGCGCAGTTGGCGCTCCAGGAAACCTTCGGGGCGGCCGAATCCGGCCAGGCCGATCGCCTCTGGGTCGAGTGCGTGCAGGGCGACCAGGGTGTCCACCAGCTGTTCGCCGAGGCCGTGCACCCGCTGCTCGCCGAGCGCGGCCAGCGTCTTGGCGTCCCGGTGCGCGGTGCCCTCGACGTACTCCATCAGGTAGAACGGCGCACCGATCACCGTGTCGTCCTCGACCAGCAGCACCGGGTCCGGCACCGGCACGGCGGTCGGCGCCAGCGCGCCCAGCACGCGGTACTCGCGGGTCATGTCGTGCGCGGTGGCCAGCACGTGTCCGAGCGGGGGCCGGCGCAGCACCCAGCGGGAGACGGCGTCCTCGACCAGGTAGGTCAGGTTCGACCGGCCGCCCTCGAACCGGCGGGCCGTCAGCGGTCCGGCGGTGGGGGCGGGCAGGGCGACGTCCAGGTGGGCGCGCAGCCTCTCCAGGTCGAGTCCGGGTGGAGCGGCGGTGGTCATCGGGGGCACCTCGCAGAGAAACGTGGGCTGACTAAGCGCTTGCTTAGGATTGCCCCGGGGGCCCGAGTTGTCAACGAGCACCGCCCGCCCGGCAAAGGAATCCGGACGGGCGATGCGAGCGGCGGGGGTTCAGCGGGCCACGGCGGCGGCCACCCGTTCGCCGAGCGAGCGGTCGACATTGCGCCAGTACTGGAAAGCGCGTTCCAGCACCGGCGCGGACACGCCGTCCTGAAGGTGCCCGGCAATGTTGGCGACCAGCCGGTCCCTGGCCGCGTCGTCCATCACCTTGCGCACCAGCGTGCCTGCCTGCCCCCAGTCGTCGTCGTCCCGGTGCATCGGATACGCCTCGCGGACCATCTGCCCGGCGACGTCCCACCCCAGCGGCGCACCCCACAGCTCCGGGTCGGCGGCCGGCCCGCCGTAGGAGTTCGGCGCGTACGGACGGGCGGTGCGGGCCGCGTCGAACCGCATCGCGCCGTCCTTGGCGTACGAGTGCACCGGCACGTGCGAACGGTTCGGCGGCAGCTGCGCGTAGTTCGTGCCGATCCGGTGCCGGTGGGTGTCCGGGTAGGAGAAGATCCGGCCGAGCAGCATCTTGTCCGGCGAGACGCCGATGCCCGGGACCAGGTTGGACGGCTCGAATGCGGCCTGCTCGATGTGGACGAAGTGGTCCTCCGGGTTGCGGTTCAGGGTGAACCGGCCGACCTCGATCAGCGGATAGTCGCCGTGCGGCCACACCTTGGTCAGGTCGAACGGGTTGAACCGGTAGCTCCACGCCTCGTCGAACGGCATCACCTGGACGTGCAGCGTCCACGACGGAAAGTTGCCGCCCTCGACAGCCTCGAACAGGTCGCGCCGGTGGCAGTCGCCGTCCACGCCCGCCAGCCGGTCCGCCTCCGCCTGCGGCAGGAAATCGTTGCCCTGATCGGTCCTGAAGTGGTACTTCACCCAGAACCGCTCGCCGTCCTCGTTCACCCAGCTGTAGGCGTGCGAGGAGAACCCGTCCATGTGCCGCCAGTTCTTCGGGATGCCCCGGTCGCCCATCAGCCAGGTCACCTGGTGCGCCGACTCCGGCGACAGCGTCCAGAAATCCCACTGCATGTCGTGGTCGCGCAGGCCATTGTCGGGACGGCGCTTCTGCGAGCGGATGAAGTCCTGGAACTTCATCGGGTCGCGGACGAAGAACACCGGCGTGTTGTTGCCGACCAGATCGTAATTGCCCTGCTCGGTGTAGAACTTCAACGCGAAACCGCGCGGGTCGCGCCAGGTGTCCGGCGAACCCAGCTCGCCCGCCACCGTGGAGAACCGGGCCAGCATGTCGCAGCGCTTGCCCGGCTGGAACAGGTCCGCCCTGGTGAACCGGCTGACGTCCTGCGTCACCTCAAAGAAGCCGTACGCGCCACTGCCCTTCGCGTGCACCACCCGCTCCGGCACCCGCTCCCGGTTGAACTGGGCCATCTTCTCGACCAGATAGTGATCGTGCAGCAGGATCGGGCCGACCGGGCCCGCCGTCAGCGAATGCTCGTCGCTCTCGACCGGGACACCCGCGTTGTTCGTGGTGAACGGGACGTGCTGGGACATCGGGGCAACTCCTCCTCGGGCACCCCGCCGGGCGCCGTAGCCGCGCGGCGGCGAGGATCGTCCACCGCGACTGCCTACCACTCGAACACCGGCCCCCGCCGCCCACAACCGCAGACCAGCATCTGACGCAGCGTCAGAAACCAGGTGTGGCAAATCCGTTCAGGAACCACAGCGCCGCCGTCCACCACAGCAGCCCGATCGCACAGAACAGCGCCCCACCCGCCACCGGCAGCGCCCAGCCCGGCAGCTTCCCGTGCTGCACCAGCAGCACCTTCGCCGCGAACGCCCCGTACAGGAAGCACCCCGCCATCGAGTGCACCCCCACCCGCGCGTCCGTGAACCGCACCCCGTACGCCAGCAGACAGTGCTGCGCGATCGGCACCGACAGCACGAACGCCACCACCCCGCCCACCCGGTGCCAGAGCCGCACCCGGTCCGCCCGGACGCCGCCCCGGTACATCCACAGCGCCAGCAGCACCTGCACCAGCGCCACACCGAGCAGCGCCGTACCGAGCCGCGACTTCAGCCGCAGCGCGTCCTCGCCGGACTGCCCGAACAGGCTGCGACCCGGGTCGGGCGTGTGCGCCCGCCCGAACCACAGCAGGCCCGCCACGACCACGAGCGGCGCGAGCACCGCCAGGGCGGTCAGGGCGGTCTGCCTGGACATGGTCGGGCGCGGCACCTCAGTTGTCCTGGGTGCTGTTGTCGGTGCCGCTGCTGGTGCCGCCGTCGGTGTTCGCGCCGGGTCCTGAGCCGGTTCCTGAGCTGCTTTCTGAGCTGCTTTCTGAGCTGCTTTCCGAGCTGCTTCCCGCGCCGCTCCCTGAGCTGCTTTCTGAGCTGCTTCCCACGCCGCTTTCCGAGCTGCTTCCCGCGCTGCTTCCCACGCCGCTTTCTGAGCTGCTTCCCGCGCTGCTTTCCGAGCTGCTTCCCGAGCTGCTTCCCGCGCCGCTTCCTGAACTGCTTCCTGAACTGCTTCCCGTGCCGGTTCCGGTGTCGGTTCCTGAGCCGGTTCCCGTGTCGTCCGTTCCGGTTCCTGCACCGCTTCCCGTGCCGGTTCCGGCTCCGGAGGTGTCGGGCGGCTCCACCGCGGCGGGCGCGGACGGCTCGACGGGCACGTAGGGGTCCGCGGGGTTGGCGGGCGCCACCGTGGCGGTGGCCCCGGCGGTGGGTTCGGCGGTCGCACCCGCGGTCGCCCCGGCGGTGGGATCGGCAGTCGCCGTGGCCCCCGCGCTCGCCGTGGCCCCCGCGCTCGCCGTGGCGCCCGCGCTCGCCGTGGCGCCCGCGCTCGCCGTGGCGCCCGCGCTCGCCGTCGCCGCCCCCGATGGCACGGTCCCGGCCCCGTGCAGCGTCGAGACGTCCACGCCAACCGGGTCGCCCAGCGAGGTCACCGCGTAGAACTTGCCGCGCGGGTCCGCCACGGTGTGCCCGGTGGCCTCGCCCGGCCCGTGGTCGCCCGTGTACCGGTACAGCGGGTGGCCCTTGTACAGCACCTGCGCCGACCCGTCCGGGAGCGCCGCCGCGCCCAGCAGCCCGTCGTCCACGCCCGGGTCGGCCATCGGGAAGCCCGGCGTGGTCACCGGCGGCCAGGACTTCGCGCACTCGGCCACGCAGGTGCCGTGCACCGAGGTGTCCGCGCCGTACAGGTACAGCGTGCGGCCCTGCGCGTCCACCAGGATCGGGCCGAGGCTGCCCACGCTCGCCAGCGCCACCCGGGTGCCCGCCGAGGTCGCGAACGCCGACCCCGACGGATTCTCCTCGGCGGCAGGCGCCGGTACCGGGGACCCGGATCCGGCCGGTGGGGCACTCGGGGCGAGATCCGCCCCGCAGCCCGCGGCCGCGAGCACGGACATGGACAGCACCGCGGCGGCGGCGAGACAACGGGAACGGGGCATCACGACTCCTGGCGACGGAGCGGGGGCTGGTCTGCGGGGGCTGGTCACCATCCACCCCCGCCACCGGCCACCCGGCCACTCCAGAGCGGGCCCGGTCCGCACCAGGAGGTACCCCATTGCCCTGGACGGCCCACCCGCCGCGGCTGGCGGCCCGTCAGCCCCGACCGTCGAACGGCCGTCCTGCGCGCCCCACCCGGACGGGCGGACACTGGAGAGGTACGACCTCGCCCGAGGGGGCGCCCATGACCACCCAAAACAGCACCACACCCGCGATCCGGGTCCAAGGGCTCGGCAAGCGCTTCGGAGACCTCGTCGCACTCGACGACGTCGACTTCGAGGTGCCACCCGGCAGCGTGTTCGGACTGCTCGGGCCGAACGGGGCGGGCAAGACCACCGCCATCCGGATCCTCACCACCATCATCCGACCCACCAGCGGCCGCGCCGAAGTGCTCGGCACCGACGTGGTCGCCCACCCGGGCGCCGTGCGCCGACTGATCGGCCTGGCCGGCCAGTACGCCGCCGTCGACCCCAACCTGACGGCCCGTGAGAACCTCCGCCTGATCGGCAGGCTCACCCAGCTGCCGCGCCACCGAAGGTCCCCGCGCGCCGCCGACCTGCTGGCCCAATTCGATCTCACCCAGGCCGCCGACCGGCCCGTCCGCACCTTCTCCGGCGGCATGCGCCGCCGGCTCGACGTGGCCGCCGCGCTGGTCCCCGAACCACCCGTGCTGTTCCTCGACGAACCCACCACCGGACTCGACCCGCAGAGCCGCACCGCCCTGTGGGAGCTGATCCGGGAACTCGTCGCCGGAGGCACCACCGTCCTGCTCACCACCCAGTACCTGGAGGAGGCCGACCGGCTCGCCCAGCGCATCGCCGTCCTCGCCGAGGGCCGGGTGGTCGCCGACGACAGCCCGCACGCCCTCAAGACCCGCCTCGGCACCACCGTGCTCGAACTCGGCATGGGCGAGGACCCGCGCGCCGTCCGCGCCGCCGCCCTGCTCGCCGACCGCCTCGAACGCGCCCCCGAGCGCGAGGGCGCCCTGCTGCGCCTGCCCAGCCCGGACGGGTCGCTGCTGCTGACGGACGTCCTGCACGCGCTGGAGGCCGAACAGCTCACCCCCCACACCATCGCCGTCCGCGAATCCAGCCTCGACGACGTCTACCTCGCTCTCACCGGCCACCGCACCTCCGGAGGCACGTCATGACCGCTGCCGCCCCAGCCATCGACCTCGCCCCCACGCCCGGCCTGTCCGACCGCCTGCTGGCCCCCGTCCGGGACGGCCTGGCCGTATGCGGACGCAACCTGATCGCGCTGAGACGGGTGCCCCGGCTGCTGATCTTCTCCACCGTGCAGCCGGTCGTGTTCGTGCTGATGTTCCGCTACGTGTTCGGCGGGGTGGTCGGCGCGGCCCTGCACGGGGTGAGCTACGTCGACTACCTGATGCCGGGCGTGTTCGTGCAGGTGGTCGTCTTCGGCGCGGTCAACACCGCGATCGGCCTGGCCACCGACCTGCAGACCGGCCTGATGGAGCGGTTCAGGTCGCTGCCGATGGCCCGCTCCGCGGTGCTCTCCGGGCGGACGGCCGCCGACCTGGTCCGGAACGTGTTCGTGGTGGCGCTGATCAGCGGCGTCGGCTTCCTGGTCGGCTTCCGGGTGCACAGCAACGCCTGGGGATTCCTGGCCGGGGCGCTGCTGGTGGTGGCGTTCGGCTTCGCGATGTCCTGGGTGTTCGCCGTGGTCGGCCTGGCCGTCGGCGACCCGGAGACCGCGACCGCTGCCGCCTTCCCGGTGCTGGCACCACTGGTGTTCGCGTCCTCCGCGTTCGTGCCGACCGTGACCATGCCCGGGTGGCTCCAGGTGTTCGCCAACCACCAGCCCGTGACCATCACCGCCAATGCGGTCCGCGCACTGATGCTCGGCACGCCGGTCGGCTCGCAGGTCTGGCAGGCGCTCGCCTGGGACGTCGGCATCGTCGCGGCGTTCGCGCCGCTCGGGGTCTGGCTCTACCGCAGGGCGGTATGAACCCGGCTAGGACGGCGCGTCCTCGGGCCGCTCGGGCTTCTGCGGAGGCTCGGGCGGTTCGGGCTGTTGCGCCTGTTGTGCCTGCTCGGGCCGCTCGGGCCGCTCGGGCCGCTCGGGCTGTGAGGGCTGTGAGGGCTGCTCGGGCTGTGCGGGCTGTTCGGGTTGGGACCACACGGTGTGGTCGCCGCCGCGCCAGGCGACCAGCTCGGGGTCGTCCAGGTCGGGTTCGTCCACGCCCGCGCGGCGGATGAACTCCGCCACGTCCTCGGCCGAGGTGGCCCGCCCCACCGTCCGCCCGTAGATCTCCACCCGCCGGTACGGTCGCGCCCCGCGGGTCGGTGGGCGGACCACGACCGGCGGGTGGAATATGTCTCCGGACTGGCTCATACCCCCAGTGTCGCGCGCCCTGGACGGACCGGCATCGGCGCAGGTCAGCTGGCTTGTGCGGAGCGTGGGCGGACGGTCGCGGAGCGCGCCCGCGGCGGCGGTTCAGACCGTGATCAGCCGGCGCAGGACGGGCACCCCGTCCGGCACCAGCGGCAGGCGGTGGCCGGCCAGCAGTTCGGCGGGCGGGACGAAGCCGCACCAGTCGATCTCGGCGTCGTCCGGGCCCGGCATCGGCGGGCGGTCGGTCAGCACCCGGCGCACCACCAGGAAGCCACCGCCGGCCAGCAACTGCCCTTCCGGTGGCCTCCGTTGCATCAGCAGGTCGTAGTGCCCGGGGTAGTGCGGCGCCTCGGCCGTGCGCCGGTACAGCAGCACCCGCCCGGCCGGATCCACGTGCACCGTGGCGACGAGGCGCCGCAGCAATGGCGGCTGCGGGACGGGCAGTTCGGCGGTGCGGGCATCCGTCGGTGCGGGATTTGAGGGCACGGTCGTCCCGTCTGTCGGTGGACCGGGGCCGGGCCGGCCGCCGGGCCGGAGGCGACGGCCGCGCCTGACGCATCATCACCACCCGGATGCGGCACGATTGTTGCACATTGTGCGCGCGTGGTGACGTATCGTGGCGCTCGCGTGTGCCATCCGCGTCCCGTCACCGAATCGAGGGCCCATGCACCCCGCCACCGTCCCCGGCGGCCTCCCGCTGCTGGGCCATCTGCCGGCCATGATCAGCCGCCCGCTCGCCTTCCTCGACACCCTGCCCGGGTACGGCGAAGTGGTCCGCGTCCGGGTCGGTCCGCGCGAGCTGCACATGGTCGGCGCACCGGAGTTGATCCGGCAAGTGCTCACCGACCGGGCCGACTTCGACCGCACCGGGCCGCTCTACGCGAAGATCCGCACCTTCCTCGGCAACGGCCTCGCCTCCTGCCCGCACTCCGACCACCAGCGGCTCCGCCGCATCGTTCAACCCGCCTTCCAGCGCGCCCTGTTGCCGCGCTACGCCGAGGTGATGACCGCCGAAGTGGCTGCTCTCACCGCCCGTTGGCAGGCCGGGCGGACCATCGACGTCACCCGCGAGGCATTCACCCTCACCACCGCCGTCGCCGTCCGCACCCTGTTCTCGGCCGGCCTGGCCACTGATGCCGCCGAACAGCTGCGCCACGCCCTGGACGTACTTCTGCGCGGCCTCTACCTGCGCGTCGTACTGCCCGCCGCCGACCTGCTGCCCACCCCCGCCCGCCGCGAGTACCGCCGGGCGCTGCGCACCTGGCACGCCGGAGTGGCCGCCATCATCGCCGACTACCGGGCCCGCGGCACCGACCACGGCGACGTGCTGTCGCTGCTGCTGGCCGCCCGCGACGAGAACGGCCGGCCGCTGGGGGAACGCGAACTCGCCGACCAGGTCGCCACCTTGGTGCTGGCCGGGGCCGAGACCACCTCCTCCGCGCTGGCCTGGTCGCTCCGCCTGATCGCCGAACACCCCGAGGTGGAACGGAAGTTGCACGCCGAGCTGGACGCCGGACCGGCCGGCGCCCCCGCCCGCTGGCAGCACCTCGCCCAACTCCCGTACACCGCGCAGGTGGTGAGCGAGGCGCTGCGGCTCTACCCGCCCGCCTGGGCGATCAGCCGCACCACCACCCGCCCGCTCGAACTCGGCGGCGTCCGACTGCCCGCCGGTGCGCTGGTGATCTGCTGCCTCTACCTGCTCCAGCGCCGCCCCGAACTGTTCCCCGACCCCACCCGCTTCGACCCCGACCGGTTCGCCCCCGGCGCCGTCCACCGGGACGCCTACCTGCCGTTCGGCCTCGGGGCCGCCCGCTGCCCCGGCGACCGCTTCGGCACCGTCGAAGCCACCCTCGCGCTGGCCACCATCGCCGGCCGCTGGCAACTACGCCCGGCCGTCGCCGGACCGGTGCGGCCACTGCCCCGGCTGGTGCTCTCGCCCGGGCCGCAGCCGATGCGGCTGACGGAGCGGCTCAGCGGGCCAGCGAGTTGACGGCGGCGCGGAACAACGGCGGTGCCGCGGCGGACAGTTGGACGATCCGGGGGCCGGTCAGCGGGTGGTCCCGGGCGGCCAGCAGGGCGGTGGTGAGCAGTCGGTAGGGTCGGGTGGCGCGGTGCCAGGCGCGTTCGTACCCGGCCGGGTGGTCGGTGGTCAGGCAGTGGACGGCGGCCTCGGCGGAGGCCAGGGCGATCGCGATGCCCTCGCCGGTGAGGGCGTCCAGGTACCCGGCGGCGTCCCCGACCAGCAGCACCCGCCCGTGCACCCGCGCCGCCGCGTGCTGGCGCAGCGGCCCCGCGCCCCGGACCGGGCCCGCCTCCGCTCCGGCCAGGCGCTTCAACAGGGCGGGGAAAGCGGCGAGTTGATGGTCGAACGGAAGGCGCTGCGAGCCCAGGATCGCCACCCCGACCGCCCGGTCGGACACCGGAGTGACGTACGCCTCCGCGTGCCGCGACCAGTACACCTCCACCAGGTCGCTCCACGGCCGCACCGCGAAGTGGCGCCGCTGCCCGTACCGCGCCGGCCGGCGGGGATCGGCCGGCCGGTGCAGGCCGAGCGCGCGGCGGACGGGGGAGTGCAGGCCGTCGGCGGCGACCACGTGTCCGGCGGTCAAGTCGCCCACCGTCACGGCCTGTTCGGTGACTTGCAGATTCTCCGCGCGGCCGGTGGCGCGTCGGACGCCCAGCCGGTCCGCGCGGTCCGCGAGGGCGGCGTGCAGCACGGTGCGGCGTACGCCCAGGCCGTGGCCGGTGCGGAAGCGGGCCTCGGCGGTGTGCGGGCCGTCGGCCTCCAGGTAGCGGATGCCGTGGAACGGATGCCCCTCGACGGTGACGCCGAGCCGAGCCAACGCCCGTACGGCGCCCGGCATCAGGCCCTCGCCGCAGGCCTTGTCGACCGGCGTCGGACGCGGCTCCAGCACAGTGGTGGACAGCCCGGCGCGGGCGGCGTGGATCGCGGTGGCCAGCCCGGCCGGGCCGCCGCCGATCACCAGCAGGTCGATCACGCGGCGGCCCGGCAGAGCGTCAGCGCGGCGTCCTCGCAGCGCAAACGGGTGGCCAGCAGGAGGGAGTTGAGCACGGTGAACGTCAGCGCCGTCAGCCACGCCGTGTGCACCAGCGGCAGTGCGAAGCCTTCCACCACCACCGCCAGGTAGTTGGGGTGCCGCAGCCACCGGTACGGCCCGCCGGTGACCAGTTGCAGGCCCGGCACCACGATCACCCGGGTGTTCCAGCGCGGCCCGAGCGTCGCGATGCACCACCAGCGCAGCCCTTGTGCGCCGAGTGCCAGCGCCAGCATCGGCCACCCCAGCACCGGCAGGAACGGCCGTCCCACCCAGCGGACTTCCAGCAGACAGCCCACCAGTAGCCCCGTGTGCAGGGCCACCATCGACGGATAGTGCCGCCGCCCGTACTCCACCCCGCCCCGGGCCAGGCTCCAGGCGGCGTTCCGGCGGGCGACCAGCAGCTCCGCCAGCCGCTCCACGGCGACCAGCGCGACCAGCACGGTGTAGGCGATCATCATCAACTACCAGCGCAGCAGGACGAGTTCGGAGGAGAAGCCAGGGCCGAGCGCCAGCATCAACCCGAACGAGCCCGGTGGCGGCGGGCCTTGGTCGATCACGTCGCGCAGAATGTGCAGCACCGACGCCGAGGACAGGTTGCCGCAGCGCGCCAGTGACTCCCGGCTCGGCGCCAACGCGGCATCCGGCAGGCAGAGTTCCTCACCCAGCACGTCCAGCACCCGGGGCCCGCCCGGATGGCACACCCAACTGCCCACGTCCCCCGGCTTCAAGTCGTGCGCGGCCAGGAAGGACGCCACCTCCTCGCCGACGTGCAGCCGCACCAGCTCCGGCAGGTCGGGCCCCAGCAGGATCCCGAACCCGGAGGCGCCGACCTGCCAGCCGAGCAGCCGCTCCGTCCCCGGGTACAGCCGGCTCCGGGTCGCCACCACCGTCGGCCCACCGCCTGCCGCCGGGTGCTCCTCGCCGACCGCGAGCAGCGCACCCGCGCCGTCCCCGAACAGCGCGGTGGCCAGCAGGTTCGGCGGCGAGACGTCCGTCCGTTGCAGCGTCAGCGAGCACAACTCGGTGGCCAGCAACAGTGCCACCCCGCCCGGCCGCCCCGCCAGCACCTCGTCCACCACGGCCAACCCGCCCGCCCCGCCGGCGCACCCCAGGCCGAACAGCGGTACCCGCCGCACGTCCTGGCGCAGACCGAGCCGGGACGCGATCCGCGCCTCCAGCGAGGGAACGGCGATTCCGGTGACGGTGGTGGAGACCACCACGTCGACCTGCTCCGCGTCCATCCCGGCCGATCTCAGTGCCAACTCGGCTGATCTGTGGGCGAGTTCGGATGCAGCCTCCAGCCAGGCATCATTGGCCTGCCCGAACCCGTCGAACTCGCCGTACCGCTCCAACGGGAACATCAGGTGCCGGAACTCCACCCCCGCCCCCGCGAAGAACCGCTCCGCCAGCGCCAGTTCGTCCCCCGTCCCACCCCGAAGCGCCGCCAGCCCAGCGCCCAACTCGCCCTGCCGGTACCGATGGGGCGGAAGGACCCCGCTCACTCCCGCGATCCGCGTCACCGACCCAGGATAGGGACCGAACCCACCCGAACCGGGCAAATCCCGCACGCCGGGCGCGTCCTGCGGGTGGTCGGAGACCTCGGTTGTCAGAGGCGGAGCGTGCTCCAGCCGCGGGTGATCTCGTCGCGGACGTCCGTGGTGCCGTCCGGTTGCGGGGACGCCAGCAGCGCGAGCAGCGCGGTGCCGTCGGCCGGGCGGGCGGCCGGGTCGGGGGTGAGAGCACGCGCGACCACCGCGGCGAGCGCCGGGTCCAGGGCGCGGACGGCGGCGAGGGCGGCCTGGTCCGGGCCGGTGTCGATGATGCGGCGGATCACCCCGCCGGTACTGGTCGCCGCGAATGGACTGGCCCCGTGGGCGGCGCACACCACGCAGCACGCCCACGCCCAGATGTCGGCGGCCGTACCCACGCGTTCGTCGCCGAACTGCTCCGGAGCCATGTACGTCAGCGTGCCCGGCCCCGCGCCCGTCATGGTCAGCCGGGTGCCGTCCACCAGTGCCGCGATACCGAAGTCGAGCAGCCGGGGCCCCGCCGAGGTCAGCATGATGTTCGCCGGCTTGAGGTCGCGGTGCACCAGGCCGAGCCGGTGAACGCCCGACAGCGCCACCGCCAACGCCAGGCCGAGCGCGCGCAGCGCCTCCGGCGAACGCACCGGACCGTTCTCCCGCAGGTGGGCGTCGAGCGGCCGCCCGTCCAGCAACTCCATCGCGAGGAACGGACGCCCCGCGTCCACCCCCGTGTCCAGCACCCGCGCCGTGTACGCCCCCGGCACCATCGCCAGCACCTCGGACTCCCGCTGGAACCGGCGCAACAGGTCCGGATCGTCCAGCAGTTCGAGGTTGATCGTCTTCAACGCGACCTGAGTGGCCGCGCCCTCGCGCCGCGCCAGGTACACCGTCCCCATGCCGCCGGCCCCGATCCGGCCGAGCAACTGGTACCCGCCGATGCTGCGCGGCTCGTGGCCGCTCAACGGCTGGTGCGGCACCTGGGCGGGCGCCGGGGCCTGCGCCGGGGGAGTCGGGGGCGGCGGGGCGGCGATGGCTGTCGCCGGGGCTGTGAACGCCATGGCAGGCGGGACGGGCGGCTGGGCGAAGGGTTGTCCGTACGGCTGTCCGTACGGCTGTCCGTACGGTTGGACGATCGGCGCGGCGGGCGGCGGTGTCGGGCGACGGCGGGCGGTGATCAGCGCCACCGTCTGGAACACCAGCGCACCGATCACCACACCCAGCGGCAGCACCAGCACCGCCAGCACCGCGAGCACCCAGAGCACGACCCGTTCCCGCCGGCGGAACCGCCCGTCCGCGGCCACCTCGGGCGGCATGCCGACCGTCAGCAGCGCCCGCCCGACCCGGTGGGTGAGCAGCAGCAACGCGCCCACCAGCACCGCAGAGACACCCCACAGCCAGAACCGCGGGCTGCCGTTGTGCACTCGGAGTGCCATCGCGAGCGGGTGCTCGTCGGCGAACGCCGCCGGGCTGCGCAACACCAGGAAGCCGGAGTTCGGGACGAGGTACATTCCGACCTCGAGCGCGGCCGCGACCACGGCGCACACCACCAACTCGCCCACCACCGGCCCGACACCGGGCGGCGCCGCCCCGACCACGGTGGCCACGGCCCGCGCCCGGAGCGTGCGCTGGGAGCGCCGCAACAGCGGCAGGGACAGCATGCGGGTGACCAGTGCCAGCAGCAGCACGACTGGCAGGTCAACGGCGAGATCGGTCTCCAGCACCGTCGGATTCCCCCTGGTCGGCCGGTGAACGGGCACCGGGAGTATATGCGCGTCGCGCCGTGTTCGGCGCAACAACTCCTTTACTCCACAGCCTTCTTGGCATTCCCCCTCATCTCGTCCCGGTGCGCGGTCGGCGCGGTGATCCCACGTCATTGCTCCGTCGGCGGCTAGCTTGACGGGCATGAGCGGCGCGGCAGCGGTGGTGTCCAGGGGGCTGGTCGGGGGACTGGCACGGGCCTGCCATCCGGTACCGGCCGCGGCCGTGACCGGACTTGCCGTGGCGATGGCCGTCGGTGCCGGACGCGGGCTGGTCGGGACGCTGCTCACCGGCGGCGCGGTCGCCGCCGGGCAACTGTCGATCGGCTGGAGCAACGACCTGATCGACCGGCAGCGGGACGGGGCCGCCGGGCGCACCGACAAGCCGCTCGCCGCCTCTGAACTGCCCGTGCATCAGGTCGTGACGGCCACCGGCTGGGCCGTCGCCTGCTGCGTGCTGCTGTCGGCGGCGTGCGGGGTCGCGGCGGCGACGGTGCACCTGCTGGCGGTGGCCGCCGGCTGGGCGTACAACCTCCGGCTGAAGGCCACCTGGTGGTCCTGGCTGCCGTACGCGGTCGCGTTCGCCCTCCTTCCCGCCTTCGTCACTCTCGCCCTCCCCGGCCGCCCCTGGCCCGCCGCACCCGTTCTCGGCGCGGGCGCACTGCTCGGCATCGCCGCCCACTTCACCAACGTCCTACCGGACTTGGCCGCCGACCGCGCCGCCGGCATCCGAGGCCTCCCCCAACGCGCCGGCGCCCGCACCTCGGCCCTCACCGCCGTCCTCGCCGCAACCGCCGCCGCCCTCCTCCTCGCCCCCGGCTGGCCCGTCCTCGCCATCACCACCCCACCCGCCCTCGCCACCCTGCTCGCCCCCCGCGGCCGCCTCCCGTTCCTGTCGGTCATCGCGGCGACGGCGGTGGCGTTGGCCCTCCTGCTGCTCAACGAGGGCCTTTAGCGGAGCGCAGCGGGGCTCAGACCGGGCGGTCGGGGTCGTCGAGCCAGGCGTGCCAGCCGGTCGGAGTGACGGTGAGCCCGAGCCGTTCGACGCCGGGCTCGCCCGCATGCTGCCACCAGGCGAGGGTCTGTTCGAGGTCGTCCCACAGGCGGCGGTCGCCGTACTGGCGGACGTGGTGGACGTCCTCGCCCTCGCGGAAGGTCGCGGCCGCCCACGCCGGGGCGGTGAGGGAGTACAGCCACAGGGTGCGGGCGCCGTCGTCGTGGGTCTGGACGGCGTGGGTCACGTCCCGCAGGCGAAGACCGGCGACGAACGGGAACGGGTCGAACTTGCCGTGCGGAGGCAGGGCGTGAGCGGTGGTGCTCTCGGCGACGGTGCCGCCGGTCGGCGGGGGCGCGGGCCAACTCAGGCGCTGGGAACGCATCTTCATGAACTCGACGGGCTGGAGGAACGGCCCGGAAGCGGTGCCGTCGGCGTGCACGGTGAGGCGGACCAGCGCGTCGGCGTTGGAGTAGTGGGTGCCGAACGGTGCGAGGACCAGCCCGCCGGGCCGGGTCTGCTCGATCCAGACGCGGGGGATGCCGCGCAGGCCGTAGGTGGCGATGGTGCGGTCGTACGGAGCGCCGTCCGAGTGCCCGTGCACGCCGTCCCCGCAGACGGCGTGCAGCCGGTAACCGGCGGCGTGCAGACGGGTGCGGGCGTGGGCGGCGACCTGTGGGTCGATCTCGACCGTGGTGACATTGGCGTCGCCGAGACGGTGGGCGAGCAGGGCCGCGTTCCAACCGGTGCCGGTACCCTGCTCGATCACCCGCATCCCCGGCTTGACTTGCAGATGGTCGAGCATCGAGGCGACCAACGACGGCTGCGAGGCCGAACTGGTGGGCACCGTACCCGGCCCGGTGCCCCGGTGCTGTCCGTCGTCCCACTGCGTGACGATCGGGATGTCGGTGATCGCGGCGGCCAGCCACCCGGCCTCGTCGGCGGTGCGGTCGATGGCGCGGTTGGTGCCGGTGGCCATGTCGTGGGCCCAGACCAGGCCGGGCAGGAACAGAGAGCGCGGGACGGCGTCGAAGGCCGCTGCCCAGTCGGAGGAGACGGGGAAGGACCGCCCCGCACAAGGGCGGTCCTCCTGCTCGGGGACGAGCGTCACTTGCGCCGTCCCCCGTTTCCGGGCGGCGGTCCGCCGTCGGGGGACGGAGGGGTGGGTGGCGGTGTCCACGGCGTGCCGGGGTGGCGGTCGCCTCCACCGCTGCCTGTGTCGTTGATGTGCATGTCGGCCTCCTTGCCGTCGCTGTCGTTTGCCGGCGCGGTGGTTCGACGGTAGGGAACAGCAGGCGGTGCCCTCAACGAAGTTGCGCAATCTTGCGCGTCGTCACTCGAGCGTGGCGATCGCAGCTGTGATCAGTTGACGGGCTTCCGCTCCGTGGACGGCCATGGACGCAAGATCGGCGAAGGTACGCACGTAGTCGGCGACCTCGCGCGACTGGGTGATCCGCAGGTAGCCGGACGTCAGCTCGACAGCCACCTCGGCCTCGTCGAACAGGTAGAAGTCCTCGACCGGCAGGTGCGGCCGATCCGCCCCGGTAGGGATGACACCGACGCTGACGAACGGACTGGAGGAAACCGCGAGCAGGTGGCGGAGCTGGGCCGCCATTGCCCCGGGATCGCAGACCGTGGCACGCAGCACCCACTCCTCGATGAGCAGACCGAACCGGTGCCGGCCGGAGAACAGCATCCGCCGGCGCTCCAGGCGGGCCTTCACGGCATCGTCGACGTCGTCGACCTCGACACGGGCACGTTGGATCGAGCGCAGCACGGCGGTGGTGTACTCGGGGGTCTGCACCATGCCTGGCATGACACGACTGGCGTAGACACGGAACAGGCCGGTGCGCCGGTATAGCGCGGCGACGGACTCCTGGGCGGCGCGCAGCCCGCTGCGCTCCAGTCGGCGCCACTCGGTGTACATCGAGTCGACGGTACGGGCGGCGGCGATGAGGTCCGGGGCCTGGTCACCGGCGCCGCAGGCGGTGCACCAGGCGCGCAGGTCGGCCTCGGAGGGGGCGGACTTGCCGCTCTGGATCCGGGAGGTCTTCGCCGGGTGCCACCCGCAGCGTGCGGACAACTCGTCGCCGGTCAGGCCGGCGTCCTTACGCAGACCGACCAGGCGGCGGGCGAGCGCCTTGCGGGCCTCGACGACGCTGGACGACGGTGACGACGACATGGTGCAGGCGCCTGGCGGGTGGTCGGAGCGCCGGGTCAGAGTGCGAACTGCGAGTGCGGGACGGCCCGTTCCCACACCGCTTCGAAGGCTGTGGTCACCGTCTTCACGAGGGCCGGGTCTTCGGTCACTTCGTGGCCGGCCCACTCGCCGGCGCCGGTGAACCAGTGAAACAGGACCAGACGGTCGTCGATCAGCCACAGGTCGTTGCCCGGCAGCGCAAGGTCGGACGCCTTCGACCGGGGCAGCCAGCGGACCTGCTCGCCGAGCGCGATGTTGTGCCGCTCGGTGATCGCGTGCTCCCAGCGGATGTAGGCACTGGCCGGCTCCGAGACGATCCTTGCCCGGCGCATCGCCACCCCGCGTCCCACGGTCTCCCGAACCAGGGCGGCCCAGGCGATGTACTCGTCGGGCAGGTCGTACGCCTCGGGCTGCCCGACCGGCAGACCGGCACGCCAGTCGGCGAACACCGGGTCCTCCATGTAGGAGTCCCGCATCTCCAGGTGGCACGCGGAGCGCTCAGCACTCCTCAGCAGGGTGCCAAAGTCCGGCACGCTCGGCTTCATCGCACACCTTCCTCAAGAACGGGATCATCCGGACCGGGATCCTTACGACGCCCTCGTGGTCCGGCACGCCGATGTCGTGGCCCGGTGCCCACTCGGTACCGTTCCCGGTTGCTGACGGATCGTCAAGGGCGCGCAGACGCGGGTGAGAGCGGGAAGCGTCGCGTGAACCACCCGTTCGCACTGAGCGCTGTCGAGGCCGGACAGCGCATCCCGGCGCTGCCGTTCTCGATCCTGCCGGTGAGTGCGGGCGTGCGGCTGCTCGACTTTCGCGTGGTCCCCACCGGAGAGCCCTCATCCAACCGGCAGAGCCGCCGGGGGATTTCGTGCTGGGTATCACTGTGGACGGCGCCCACGTCGGCGTCGCCCAAACGTCGCCGGGCCGCGGGATGGTCGTGACCGGACGTCACAACCACCCCGCGGCCCGGCTTCGGGAGGATCAGTTGTGGCGGCCCTTGCGGCGGCTGAGGGCGACGGTGAGACCGCCGATCAGCAGCAGGGCGCCGCCGGTCGCGGCGGTGCTGAGGACGGTGGTGCCGGTACTGGCGAGGACGCCAGAGGTCTGCGACGACGTGGTGGCCGACGGGGTCTGGGTGTCGGGCGAGGCCGGCGGGGTGGAGGAGGTCGACGGGCCGGGGGTGCCGGGGGTCTCGCTGCCGCCGGTGGGTGTCGGTGTCGGCGACGGGGTGGGCGACGGGGTGGTGGCGTCCTTGACCGTGAGGTCGGTGGTGCAGGCCGTCTCGTTGTCGCAGTCGCCGCGCGGGTCGTCCGGTGCGAAGGCGGAGGTGGACAGCTTGCGGTCGCCCTTGCCGTTGACGGTCACGGAGTAGGTGATCGTCGCGCTGCCTTCGACCGGGAGGTCGCCGGTCCAGAGCAGCCTGCCGTCCTTGACCTCGGCGGTGCCGAGGTCGGCGGTGACGTCGCCGTTGTAGTCGGCGTCGTCCAGCACCTGCGACAGGTCGTCGAGGATCCGGGCGGTCTTGACCGCGCCGTCGCCGTGCTGGGCTACCTTCACGGTGTAGGTCACCTTGTCGCCGGGGTGCACGACCGAGCCGGACTTCGGGTCGGAGTTCTCCGTGAAGGTGTACGTCCCGACCGGGGCCGGGTCGTAGGTGTACTGGCCGGTGCTGGTGCCGGCGGGGGTGGTGACCACGACGGCGACGGGTCCGGGGAGCTCGGCGGCGGGGACGGTGGCGGTGATCCGGCTGTCGCTGTCGACGGTGAAGTCGGTGGCCGGGGTGGAGCCGAAGGAGACCCCGGTCGCCCCGGTGAAGTGGCTGCCGGTGATGGAGACGGTGGTGCCGCCGGCCAGCGGGCCGTGACCGGGCTCGAGGCCGTTCACCACGGGGGCCGGGGCCGCGACCTGCGTGTCGAGGGTGGCGCTTCCCATCGGACCGTTGCGGGTGTCGGTGGCGGAGGCGGTAGTGGTGACGGTTCCGCCCGCGGTCGGCTTGACGGTGAGGGTGATCGACACCGGGGTGCCCATGCCGGCGAGGTTCCAGCACGAGACGGACGATCCCGACTCGACGTTGCACGACCAGTCCCAGACCGAGGTGAGTGCGCTCGTCACGCTGGCGGCGGCACCGGTCAGCTTGACGTTGACCATCGGTGCGCCGGTGCGCTGGTCGGTGTTGGGGAGGTTGATGGTGAGGGTGTAGGGGGTGTTCGTCGGCACGGGCGCGGCCGGGCCGTTGATCTGCACGACGGAGTCGGCGTGCGCGGGTGCGGCCAGGGTCAGCAGGCCGAAGGTGGTGGTCGCCGTGGCGAGCAGCGCCGCGGTGCGCCGGGCGGGCGTCGCGGCGAGTATGGAACGGGACATGAACACCCTTCATGAGGGGTCGGGCCGCGCCATGACGGGCGATGCCGGTCCGGCGGGGCCGAGCGGGGGCGCGGCCGCCCGCTGAACGGCAGTTGTTGGTGGGCGCTCGCCGCACTCGGCCGCCGATGGTGACACCAGGGCGTCGGCGATGTGGGCGCAGTGCCGACGGAGATCCTTCCACACCTTTCACAACCGGACCGCGCATTCATCAAATCGCGATCCGACAATCTGATGAATCGTCAAGTGGTGGAGGTCTCGGCGAGGTTCGAGGGGTCTCGATGGACAGGGCGGCAGGGGTGCGATGTGATGGCTTCGACTGCCCGCCGCACGGAGCGGGTCGGGCTTGGGGGTTGCTGTTGGTGGCCCGGGTGCTGATCGATGCCGCGCTGGCCAGGCGGCTGGTTGACGTGCAGTTCCCGCAGTGGGCGGGGCTGCCGCTCAGGCCCCTGGAGGCCGCCGGATCGGATCACGCGATCTTCAGGCTGGGCGGCGAGTTGGCCGTACGCCTGCCCCGGCACGCGGATGCTGTGGGGCAGGCGCAGAAGGAACTGGAGTGGCTGCCGAGGCTCGCGCCACGGTTGCCGTTGGCGGTACCCGTGCCGGTGGCCGTCGGCCGGCCCGGGTTCGGGTATCCGTGGGCGTGGGGGGTGAGCCGGTGGCTGGACGGGGAGGTGGCCACCGTCGAGGCGCTGGGGGAGTCGGCGGGGGCGGCCGTCCAACTGGCCGGGTTTCTCAGGGCACTTCAGGGGTGCGCGCACGGGGGAGCCGAGAGCGGCGGTGAGGAGCTGGCCGAGCGGGACGAGGACACCAGGGCCGCCATCGCCGCGCTCGACGGCGCGTTCGACGGCGCCGCCATGACGGCGCTGTGGGACGCGGCACTGGCCGCGTCGGCGTGGGGGCGGCCGCCGGTCTGGCTCCACGGCGACTTCCACACCGGCAACTTGCTGACCAGCGGCGGCCGGCTCAGCGCGGTCATCGACTTCGGCGGCCTCGGCCTCGGTGACCCGGCCTGCGACCTGACCATCGCCTTCACCCTGCTGTCGCCCGCGAGCCGGACCGCCTTCCGCGACGCACTCCACGTGGACGACGCGACCTGGACCAGGGGTCGCGGCTGGGCACTGACCACCGGCCTGAACGCCTACACCCACTACGCCGCCGCCAACCCGCGCGTCGCCGCCCAGACCACCCGTCAGATCACCGAGGCACTGCGCGGCTGACCGGAGAAGCACCCTCAGGTGGCCGCGCCGCACAGTGCGCAGTCGACCAGGTCGTCGAGGCGCTGCGCGGCCGGCCGGGGAAGCGACGTCAGGCGGAGAACCCGCCGTCCACGGCGATCACCGCGCCGGTGACGTAGCGCGCGTCGGGGCTCGCCAGGTGGGCGACGGTGGCGGCGATCTCGATGCTTGTCCGAGCGCGAGGCCGTCGCTGGCGGCATTCGGACTGCGCGTCCCGGGTCGTCAGGCGTACGCCCGGGCCTCCGCCAGGATCGCTTCGGCGCCCTGGTCGAGCAGCAGCCCGGCCACCGCGATGCCGAGCTTCTCCGGCCCGGCCGGGGTGCCGGACAGTCGGGCCTCCACCTGCCGGGTGCCGTCCACCGAGGTGACTTGGCCGTGCAGGGTGAGGATGCCGTCCACGGTGCGGGCGAACGCGCCGACCGGGACGGAGCAGCCGCCGTGCAGTTCGGCGAGCATCGCGCGTTCCGCTCGTACCTCGGCGTCGGTGTCCAAGTCGCCGGTGCCGTCCAGGAGTTCGCGGGCCAGGGCGTTGTCGGCGCGGACCTGGATGCCGAGCGCACCCTGTCCGGGGCTGGGCGGGAACAGTTCGACGGGGAGGAGTTCGGCGATCTCCTCGGCCCGGCCGAGGCGGCGCAGGCCGGCGGCGGCCAGCACCACCGCGTCCAGGGTCTTCAGCCGGGCGAGCCTGGTCGGCACGTTGCCGCGGATCCGCTCGGGCTGCAAGTCCGGTCGGACGTGCAGGAGTTGGGCGATCCGTCGGGCGGCGGAGGTGCCCACTCGGGCGCTCGGCGGCAGCGCGGTCAGCCGGGATCCGCACAGTGCGTCGCGGACGTCCGCGCGGGGCGGCGGCGGGAGCAGGATCAGGCCGTCCGGGTTCTCGGTGGGCAGGTCCTTGAGTGAGTGCACGATCACGTCCACCTCGCCGTTCACCAGCGCCGAGACCTGGTTGGTGGAGAACGCCGAGCCGCCGCCGCGCTCCGACACCTCCCGCAGCGCGGCCTTCCGGTCCAGGTCGCCGTCCTCCAGGATGATCCGGTGGCGGATCACCAGCCCGGGGAAGCGCTCCCGGACCGGCGCGAGGAACTCCCGGACCTGGGCCCGCGCCAGCTGGCTGGCCCGCGACCCCACCACCAGTTCGACCATCGTCAACTCCCGCTAGTCTCCGTCACCCTGACGGCATGCTAGACCCTGGTGAGCGTTCCGTTTTCCGACGGAATGTCGGGAACCGTGGTAGTGGGGCGTTCCAGCCGGAGCAGGGCGGGGACGGCGGCCAGCGAGGCGGCCAGCAGGAACAGCCAGGGCCAGGCCGGGCCGTGGACGAACAGCAAGGTCAGCAGGCCCGGAGCGAGCGCCTGGCCGATGCTCCAGGAGAGCTGGTTGACCGCCAGGTACCGGCCGCGGCGCGCCGGATGGGCGAGCGCCACGCTCAACTCCTCGCGGCCCGGCGTGGCGACCGTCTCGGCCAGGTTGTACACCAGCATCGCGGCGATCAGCCCGGCGCCGACCACCCACCCGGGCGCGCCGGGCAGCAGCGCGAAGACGGCGAAGGCGAACGCGTTCAGCACCGCGCCGGCGGCCACCGCCCGGGTCGGCCGGACGCCCTCCACCAGCCGCGACACCGGGCTCTGGGTGGCCACCACCTGCAGGCCGTTGAGCACCAGCAGCGCACCGGCCACCGAGGCGCCCAGGTGCAGCGCCTCCGTGACGTGCAGGGCGATCAGCACACTGAGCGCCATCGAGGCCAGCACGAAGGACAGGTTCGCCGTCACCATCAGCAGGTACCGCCGGTCCGCCAGGACGGCCCGGTAACCGCCCCTGTGCGGACGGCGGCTCCGGGGCGGCGGGCGGTTCCGGCGTGGCGGGCGACGACGGGGGGCCGGGCGGCGACGGGGAGTCGGGCACCGGCTGGACGCCGGGCACCGCCGGGACGTCCGGCCGCCACGCCACCAGCAGCGCGCCCGCCGCCAGATACGAGGCCGCGTTCAGCACCACCAGCAGCCGCAGCCCGCCCGCCCCGCCGTCGCCCACCAGCAGCGCGCCCAGCGCACCGCCCACGCCCATGCCGGTGTTGCGCAGCGTGGACACCAGCGCGAACCAGCGGGTCCGTTCCGCGGGCGGCGAGGCCAGCACCACCAGCCCGGTGCTGGCCGTCCAGTACCCGGCCTGGCCGACCTGGCCGCCCTGGAGCCCGCCGCCGTCCGCCGCGACCTCGCCCGGATGGACGGCGAACTGCCGTCGCTGGTAGCCGAGTTGGCCCGGGACCCGGAGGCCGGGAAGGCCCGGCTGGTGAGCGAGCTGCGGGCCTACTGGCAGGCCGCGATCGCGCCGCACCAGGCCCGGATCGACCGGCTCGTCGAGGGCGAAATCCTGCGCCGTGCTCGGCAGATGGCGGCCGGCGGACCGGCCGGGCTGTTCACCGACCTGCATCCGTCGGTGAGTCATCGGCAAAGGTTCTGTCAGATGTTTGATTCCGTGGTGGGTGTCTGTCCGGGATCGTCTGCGACGCCGCGCGCGACGATGGCGATCGAGGTCACCTCGTCGCCCGCCTTGCCCCAGGGGCCGTCCTTCAACAGGATGGTGCGCTCGCCGAGCAGGCGCAGGCTCTGCTTGTCGAAGATCCACTCGTTGCGCTCACCCCCGTGCACGCGGGCCACGGCCACGCCGTGACGCCCGGCCGCGTCGACCGCATCGTCAACGGTCATCACTCCCGGAATGTGTCCCGCGGCCCGGTACAGGGCCGCGCTGACCTGCGGGGGTGCAGCCGAGGACCGCAGCAGGTCGCCGATGGTCACGAACGCCTCCTGGTCGGGACCGGTCGTGGAAGCGCTGCCGGAGCCGTGGTTCAGATCGGCATCGGCGTAGATCTGCTTCAGCAGTGCCTCGGGGGCGGTCGGCAGGCCGGCCAGGAGCTTGTAGGTGGGGGAGTTGAGCGCGCCGCCATGGGGGGCCGGGATCTGCTTGTCGCCTCCGGTCCCGCGTTGGAGGCCGGGCCGCAGGCCGTCCACCGCGATCCACTGCTCCATGTTCTCGGTGATGATGTCGCGCTGCATCGTCCCACCGCTGCCCTCGCTCAGCGAGACGCTGTGTCCGACCGTCTTGACGTAGCTGTACTGGTCGTCGCGGACCTGCGTCTGGGGTCGGCTGAAGGCGACCTGCGCCACCTGGTCCAGGAGCTGGACGGAGGCCGCGGTGGCCGGCGGTGCCTTTTCTGCGGGTGCGTTGCCGCCCTGCGTGGCGATCACCACGGCGACGCCGGCGACGGCGGCCGCCGCAGTCACCAGGGCGAGTCGACGCCGGCGCCCAGGGGCGGGGGTGGAAGGACGGTGGTGCCGATCGATCTCGTTCAACAGGAACTCCTTGCTCGCGCGATGGCGGTCGAGTCCCATGTCCAGGTGGGTCGGGGGCGGCAGCAGGCGCATGAGGTCGCGGCGCTCGCTGTGCTCGTCCGGCGCGTGGCGGTCTCCGGAGTCGGTGATCACGGCTGCTTCCTTCCTTGGTGACTCCCCACCGAGAGATGGCTGTCATGGAGGTGGTGTTTGCGGGCGGACTGGGGTTCTGGCCTTCCGCGGACCGATGACTGTTCCGCGGAGACGATCTTGTGGAGCCTGTCCCGAGCGCGCGAGAGCCGGGAGCGCACGGTGCCGACGGGGACTCCAAGCGCCTGGGCTGCCTCCGCGTAGCCGAGGCCTGACCACACCACGAGCATGAACACCTCGCGCTCGCCGCGACGCAGCTGACCGAGCGCCCTCACCGCTGCCGCAGCCAGGTCGGCGTCGACGATCCGGCCCACAACCTCGTCGGCGAAGTCCGGCAGCGGCTCGCGCGGAGGCAGCCGGGACATGGCCGCTCGGTGCCGACGCGCCGCCCGCGTGGTGTTGCGCAGTACGTTGGTCGCGATCCCCAGCAGCCATGCCCGCGGGTTGAGCACCTCACCGCGCAGCTTCTCGCGCAGCCGCCAGGCCTCGAGGAACGTCAGGGACACCACGTCGTCGGCCAGGTCCCGGTTCCCCGTCGCTCTGATCGCATGCAGATATACGGCCTTGGCGTACTCGTCGAAGAGCAGGGCGAAGGCGCGCCGGTCACCGGCCGGGCTCTGCTGAGGGGGCAAGAAGGACTCCACACACCTTCCGTGTCCGCAGCAGCGGAGCGGTTCCAGGAATTCACCTGCACGCCCTGCACGACGCCGGCCTCGCCGCCCGCCACCGCACCGGCCGCACCGTGCTCTACCTGCGCACGGCGGCGGCCGAACTGCTCTGCGGCGAGCGCTAGTTGGATCAGAGCCCGAACACGCCGTACGAGAACCCGTCCGCGTGCAGCACCGAGTGCGTCAGCGACACCCCCCGCCCGAACAGCAACCGCCCCGGCAGCTCCCGCTCCACCGGCAGGTGCGCGGGCGTGCGGCGCGGATTGACCACCACCAGGTAGCGGCCGTCGCGCAGGTACGCCAACGGGTAGCCGGTGTGCAGCAGTTCGACCGACCCGTCCGGCCCGAGGCCCGGGTGCGCGCGGCGCAGCGCGATCAACTGCCGTACCTGGTGCAGCAGCGAGGCCTGGTCGGCGCGCTGGGACGCCACGTCCGGACGGCCCGGCGCCGGGTCCAGCGGCAGGTAGAAGCGCTCGGCGGGCGCGGTGGAGAACCCGGCGTCCGGCGTCGCGTCCCACTGCATGGGGGTGCGGCAGCCGGCCCGGTTGTAGTGCGGGCCGAGCACGCTGCCCTCGGTGTCCGGCAGGCCCGGCACGAAGCGCATGCCGATCTCGTCGCCGTAGTAGATCGCCGGGACGGTCGGCCAGGTCAGCTGGAAGGTGAACGCCGCCGCCAACTGCTCGCGGGTGCGCGGGCCGCAGGCCAGTCGCGAGTAGTCGTGGTTCGCGGTCGGCAGCGAGGCGAAGCCCCGGCCGTCCATGGCCTGCGCGGTGCGTTCCCACTCGGCGACGAACGGCTGCATCGAGCCCTGGCCCTCGGCGTCGAAGTAGCAGTCCTGCCGCGGCCAGTGCTCGTGCACGGTGCCCGCGCCGTTGTCCCACAGCGAACGCAGCGCGGCTCCGTCGTCCGGGCCGCCGAACTGGAGGAAGAAGTCGCCGTGGAAGCCCATGGGCACCGAACGCGCCGGTTCGCCCCACTCGGCGAGGATCACCTGGTCGGGGTGGTGGGCGTCCATCCAGGCCCGGGTCTCCCGCCACAGCCTGCCGGTCTCGACGAACCCGGGGTCGTCCTTCACCAGCGAGGACGCCATGTCCACCCGGAAGCCCGACACGCCCAGGCCGAACCAGTGCGACATGATCTCCCGCAGCGCCGCCCGGTTCGCCCGCGGGCCCTCCGCGTCCACCGGCTGCCGCCAAGGCTCCGTCGAATCCCGTTGCGCGTAGCCGAAGTTGAGGGCGGGCTGGAAGTCGAAGAAGTTCGGCTTGTACCAGCCCGGCCGGCTCCCGGGCGAGGCCACGAACCCGGGCGCGGGACGGTCCGCCCAGATGTACCGGTGGTCGGCCGGGTCGCCGGCCGACCGCGCGAACCACGGGTGCTGGTCCGAGGTGTGGCCCGCCACCAGGTCCAGCAGCACCCGGATCCCCGCTCGGCGGGCCGCGTCCGTGAACTTCGCCAGATCCTCCGGCGCGCCGTACCGCGGCGCGGTGGTCAGGAAGTCCGCGACGTCGTACCCGGCGTCCCCGAACGGTGAGGCGAAGCACGGGTTCAGCCACACCGTGTCCACGCCGAGCCACTGCAGGTACTCCAGCCGCTCCGTCAGCCCCGCGAAGTCCCCGATCCCGTCGCCGTTCCCGTCCGCGAAACTCTGCGGATAGATCTGGTACAGCACCGCACCGCGCACCCAGTCCGTCCCCACACCCGTCCCCTTCCGTCCCGACCGCCACAGTGCTGCCGTTCTCCTCTGCCATGCCCGGCGTGGGGCCGGGAAAACGGTGGACGGCGGTGCCCGGCCTCCGTGTGCCGGGCCGGCGGGGCCGTTCCGGAAATTCCCCTGCGGGCGGGAACGCGGCCCTACCTGGCGGGAATGCGGGCTCCCTAGGTTTCTCGGCGTGACAACCGGCCCTGGAGAGCACCGAGTTCACGTAGGGGAGAGCATGGCTGACCTGGAAGTGGGCGTACTGGCGATCGGCGCCGGCCCGGCGAATCTGGCCCTCGCGGCCGCGATCGAGGAGAGCGGTTCGGCCGAACTGGCCGAAGGCACCCTGCTGTTGGAGCAGGCCCCGGACATCAAGTGGCAGCGCGACCTGCTGATGCCGTGGGCCCGCAGCCAGGTTTCCTTCCTCAAGGACCTGGTGACGCTGCGCGACCCGCGCAGCCGGTTCTCGTTCCTCAACTTCCTGCACCAGCACGACCGGTTGGACCAGTTCATCAACCTGGGTACCTTCCACCCGCACCGCTGGGAGTTCTCCGACTACCTCCAGTGGGTGGCCCGTTCGCTGGAGAAGGTGCGGATCCGCTACGACGCCAGGGCCACCGCCACCGAGCCGCGCTACGACGCGGACGGAAAGCTGATCGGCTGGCAGGTCACCCTCGCCGACGGCGACACCATCCGCTGCCGCGACCTGGTGGTCGGCGCCGGCCGAGACATGCACATCCCGCCGGTCTTCGCCGACCTGCCCGCCGAACGGGTCATCCACAGCGCCCGGTTCCGCAGCCGGATCAACGCCGTCGACAAGGACGCGCCGCTGCGCGCCGTGGTGATCGGCGGGGCGCAGTCCGCCGCCGAGATGTTCATGGCGCTGTACGAGAACCTGCCGAACTCCACCGTCACCATGCTGGTCCGCTCGATCGGCCTGCAGAACTACCAGACCAGCAAGTTCGTCAACGAGCTGTTCTACCCGTCCTTCGTGGACGAGTTCTACGACGCCCCGGCCGAGATGCGCGCCCAGGTGCTCGACGAGATGCGGCTGACCAACTATGCGGGCCTCGCCCCGCCGTTCCTGGACGAGCTGTACATGATGCTGTACCGGGAGAGGATGATCGGCACCGGCCGCGCCGAGGTCCGGTCGATGACCGAGGTGGTCGCCGCCCGCGAGGAGGACG
Source organism: Kitasatospora sp. NPDC004615 (assembly GCF_042873545.1). Taxonomy (NCBI): domain Bacteria; kingdom Bacillati; phylum Actinomycetota; class Actinomycetes; order Kitasatosporales; family Streptomycetaceae; genus Kitasatospora; species Kitasatospora sp. NPDC004615. The sequence goes on along the minus strand of NZ_JBIALQ010000008.1, from coordinate 87,529 downwards.
GCGAGGTGGTGCTCGACCTGCGCGACCGGCGCACCGGGAAGGTCGCCGAGCACCGCTGCGACCTGGTGCTGCTCGGCACCGGCTACGACGGCCGGATGCCCGCCCTGGTGCGGGAGTTGACCGAGAAGGCCGGGCTGCCCGAGGTGTCCGTCAGCCGCGACTACCGGGTCGACCTGGGCGCCGGCACCGAGGCCGCGCTGTACCTCCAGGGCGTCAACGAGGCCACCCACGGCATCGCCGACTCGCTGATCAGCGTGCTCGCCCACCGGGCCCGTGACATCACCGGCGACCTGCTGGCCCGCCACGGCCTCGACTCCGCCGCGGCGGCGCGCTGATGGCCGCGCTGCTGGTGATCGCCCCCGGCCCCACCGCCAACGGGGACCTGCACCTGGGCCACCTCGCCGGGCCGTTCCTCTCCGCCGACGTGTGCGCCCGCTACGCCCGCGCCACCGGCCGGGACGCCCTGTTCGGCACCGGCGTGCACTTCACCCAGAACTACATCGTCACCACCGCCCGCCGGCTCGGCGAACAGCCCGAGGAGCTGCGGCTGCGCGCCGCCGAGCAGGTCGAGGCCACCCTCGCCGCCGCCGGCATCGTCCCCGACGGCTTCGTCCGGTTCGACGAGCGGTACCTGAAGACCGTCCGCACCTTCTTCGAACGGCTGCACGGCGAAGGCCACTTGAGGCTCCGCAAGGTGAGGTTCCCGTACCTGCCGGAGACCGGCGAGTACCTCACCGACGCGTACGTGCGCGGCGGCTGCCCGGTCTGCCTGGCCGAGGGCTGCGCCGGGCTGTGCGAGAACTGCGGCCACTGGATCGCCTCCGGCGAACTGCTCGACCCGCGCTCCACCCGGCACCCCGAACTCCCGGTCGAACTACGGGAGAAGGACGTCCTGGTGCTGCCGCTGGAGGAGCACCGGGCCGCCCTGGCCTCCTACTTCGCCCGGCTCGCCCCCACCATGCGGCCCCGACTCGCCCAACTCGTCGAGGAGTTGATGGCCCGCCGGCTGCCCGACTACCCGATCACCCTGCCGATCGACTGGGGCATCCCCGCCCCGTTCCCGGAGACCCCCGGCCAGGTCCTGTACTCCGACACCGAGACGGTCGCCTGGAGCCTGCACGCCATCGCGCTGGCCGCCGAGGCCCGCGGCGAAGTCCCCGGCGACGAGGAACGGCACTGGGCCGCCGAGGCCGGACCCGAAGTGGTGTACTTCTTCGGCTCCGACGCCAGCTTCGCGTTCGCGCTGGCCGGCACCGCCATGCTGCTGGCCCTCGGCGGACTCGCCCTGCCCGCGCACTTCGTCACCAACGAGTTCTACGAACTCGACAGCGACAAGTTCTCCACCAGCCGCGGCCACGTGGTCACCGGACGGCAGCTGACCGCCGAAGTGCCGCGCGACCTGGCCCGCTACTACCTGGCCGCCACCGGACCCGACTTCCAGCGCACCAACTTCACCCGCGCCGCCATGGACCGGGTCTGCGGACAGCGCCTGGTCGAACCGTGGAACCGGGTCGCCGCCAAGGCCGAGGCGTACCTCGACCGCGGCCCGCTGCCCGTCAGCGCCCGCTCCAGGCACGCCGCCGCGCTGATCGCCGAACGCTTCGCCGCCGCGCTGCGCCCGCGCCGCTTCAGCCTCAGCGCCGCCGCTTTCACCCTCACCGAACAGCTCGGACGGCTCGACCGCTGGGAGGTCACCGACCAGGACGCCGGCGACTTCTGGCACGAACTCGACCTGTTCCTGCGCTGCGCCGCCCCGCTGCTGGTCGACCTCGCCGCCGAAGGGCTGCCGGACAGCGCCGTCCCCGCCGAGCCGACCGCCACCACCGTCCTGCCCCGCCCGCTGCCCAGGCTGGCGACCCGCGTCCGGCCCCGGCCGCACGGCGGCGGACGGTGAGCATCGACAGCGCCGCCGCGCACGTGGTGGTGGTCGGCGCGGGCGTCACCGGCCTGCTCGCCGCCGTCGCGTGCGGCCGGGCCGGGCACCGGGTCACCGTGCTGGAGCGCGGCCCGCTGCCCAACCCGGACGCCACCTCGCACGACCAGCACCGCGCCATCCGCACCCTGCTGCCCGGCGACCCCGACGGCACCGCCCGCCGGCTCGCCGCGCACCGCCACTGGGAAGACCTGGAGGCGCTGTTCGGCACCCCGCTGTACCGCCGGGTCGGCACGCTCACCGCCCACCCCGAAGGCCGCCTCGACGAGCTGCTCGCCGAGGCCGACAAGGCCGGCGTCCCCGTCGACCTGCCGGCCGAGCACGAACTCCCGCCGCTCGGACTGCCGCCCGGCACCGTGGCACTGCGCGAGCGCACCGGCGGCGTGCTGCTCGCCGACCGGGTGCTGCATGCCGCCGCCCGCTGGCTGGCCGCCCGGCCGGGGGTGGTGCTGCGCCCGCACACCACCGTCCGCTCGGTGTTCACCGGCTCCGGACGGATCGTGCTGGACAGCGGCGAAGTGGTCCGCGGCGACCTGGCGCTGCTGGCCGGCGGGCCGTGGACCCGGAAGTTGACGGCCACCCGGGTCGTGCTGCACCGGCAGACCATGGTCTACCTCGGCCGGCCCGCCGGCGGCGACCGCTGGGACGACGCGCCCGCCGCGGGCGGCCTCGGCCGTGAGGGCCGCGGCTGGGTGCTGCCGCCCGGCGCCGGAACCCTGCTCAAACTCAGCTCCGACTCGGTGTGCCGCCCCGTCGCGGACACCGACAGCGCCGGCGAGGACCAGCGGCCCTACCTGGACCGGCTCGCCGAGGAGGGCATCCTGCCCGACCTGGACCGCTACCTGGTGGCCGGCGTCCGGGTCTGCCACTACACCGCGGACGCCGCCACCGGCGGCCCGCAGCTCACCCGGGTCTCCCCGGGCCTGTGGACCCGCACCGCCTGCGGCGGCAGCGGGTTCTCCACCGCTCCGCTGGTCGCGGAACGCATCGCCACGGCAGTGAAGGAGGCGGCATGACCGACGACAAGCCACCGATCGGCGTCCTCGACACGCTCAGGGCCACCCCGACCACCGTCCGGTACCTGCTCGGCGGCGTCCTGGTCAACCAGCTCGGCGCGTTCGTCCAGACCTTCCTGGTGCTCTACCTGACGCACAAGGGAATGTCCGACGGCACCGCGGGCTTCGCGCTCGGCGCGTACAGCCTGGGCACGGTGTTCGGGACCGTCCTCGGCGGGGAGATCACCCAGCGGCTCGGGGCCCGCACCACCATCGTCGCGGCGATGGCCGTCTCCGCGCCGCTGGTCGCCGTGCTGCCGCTGCTGGCCCGGCCCGGACTGGTCCCGGCGCTGCTGGTGGCGATCGCGCTGGCCGGCCTGTCCGCCCAGGCGTACCGGCCAGCCGCCTCGGTGCTGCTCAGCGACCTGATGCCGGAGCGCTACCACGTGATGGCGTTCTCCATGATGCGCATCGCGCTGAACACCGGAGCGGCGCTCGCCCCGCTGATCGCCGCCGGGGTGATCCTGCTCGACTGGGACCTGCTGTTCTGGGTGGACGGCTTCACCACCCTGCTCTACGCGGCGCTCGCCTACCGGCTGCTGCCCCGGCACGCGGTGCCGGAGGCCGCCCCGCAGGAGACCGCCGAGCGGCGCTCCACCGGCCGGGCGGCGTACGCGGCGATGCTGCGGGACCGGGCGTACCTGGCGTACCTGGCCGCGGTGGTGCTGGGGACGGTCGCCTACGTACAGTCCTCCATCTCGCTGCCGCTGGAGATCGTCCACGACGGCTACCCGACCTGGCTCTACAGCGCGGTGCTCACCGCCTCCTCGCTGGTGCTGATCACCTGCGAGTTGAAGATCACCGCCTACATCACCCGGATCCCGACCCACCTGGCGGTCGGCGTCGGCCACCTGGTCAACTCGATCGGGCTCGCCGCGTACGGCCTGGCCGTGCACTCCGGGGCGTTCGTGCTGTTCGGCGCGGTGCTCGCGGTCAGCGGCCTGATGATCGCCGGGCCCAGCATGTTCGCCCACCCGGCGACCTTCCCCGACGCCTCGAAGGCCCGCTACCTGGCCACCATGCAGGCCGCGGCCGGGCTCGCCTCGGCGGTCGGACCGCTGTTCGGCGTGTGGGCCTGGACGCACCTGCACGCCGGGTTCTGGGTGCTGATGGCCCTGGTCAACGGCCTGGCCGGAGTGCTCGCGGTGACCGGCATCAAGCACCGGGCCCAGCATCGGGCCGCCGAGCGGACCACCGACCCGGACCCCGTGGGAGAGACCGTATGAACAGCAAGGCAGCCGGCCCGCGCCCGGTGCTGATCGTCGGCTACGTCGCCTTCGCGGTGCCCGCCATCACCGCCTTCCAGGCCGCCGACTCGGTGGTCTACGTCGAGGAACCGGACGTCGCCCGCAAGCGCAACCTCGCCGAGGCCGTCCAACACATCGGCTACGCCCGCGAATTGATCGAATGGGAGTACCACCTGCCGGGCCGGGCGGACGCCTTCTTCGCCGCCCACCCCGATCTCGACCCGGTCGCGGTGATCCCCGCCGTGGAGTACGCGGTGCCGTTCGCGGCCCGCCTGGCCGAGCGCTACGGACTGCCGGGCGCGAGCCTCGGAGCCGCGCAACTGCTCCGCGACAAGCACCAGTTGCGCACCGTCGCGGCCGCCGCCGGGATCGCCAACCCGGCCTCCGAGCCGGTCGCCGACGCCGCCGGACTGGCCGACTTCATGGCCCGGCACCCCGGACCGGCGGTGCTCAAGCCCGCGGGCCGGCAGGCCTCGGTCGGCACCCGGGTGCTCCGCACGCCCGACGAGGCCGAGGAGGCCTGGGCGTTCGGGCAGGCGCAGGACGAGGGCGCCTTCGTCCCGGACCGGCCGATCGCGTCCGTGATGCTCGCCGAAGAGTACGTCGACGGACCGGAGTTCAGCGTCGAGATGCTGGTGTCCGACGGCCGCCCGGCGTTCGCCAACACCACCGGCAAGGTGCTCTACCCCGGCCCCTGCCCGATCGAGGCCGGGCACACCGTCCCCGCCGAGCTCGACGACCGGCAGCGGAAGTCACTGGTCGCCGAGACCGAACGGCTGGCCGCCGCGATCGGCTTCGGCGACGGGGTGCTGCACTGCGAGTGGATCGTGGCGGACGGCGTGCCGGTGCTGGTGGAGTGCGCCGGGCGGCTGCCCGGCGACTCGATCCCCGACCTGATCGAGGCCGCCTACCCCGTCGAGCTCACCCGCGCCTACTTCGCCCTGATGAGCGGCGCGCCCCTCGGCCCGCTGCCCGACCGGGCCGAACGGGCCACCGCCGCCCGCTTCCTGGCCCCCGACCGGCCCGGCACCGTCACCGCCGTGCACGGCCTGGACGCGGCCGCCGCCGCGATAGGCGTGCAACTCGCGGTGGTCGGCATCGCCCCCGGCCACCGAGCCGCCGGACTGCGCAGCTCCTGGGACCGGGTCGGCATCGTCACCACCCTCGCCGACACCCCCGCCGAGGCCCGCCGGCTCGCCGACGCGGCCGCCGCCCTGGTCCGGTTCGAGATCGACCCCAACGCAAGGACGGAGGACCACACATGACGGACAGTCACGACGGAGAGCCCGTGCCCGCTACCGACACGCTGCTGGTGATCGGCAGCGGACTGAAGGAGTACCGCGAGTACCTGGTCGGCCCGATCAGCCGCCGCGCCCGCGCCGCCGGGCTGGAACTGCTGCTGGTCAACAACCTGCGGCCGACCTGGCAGCGCGACCACTTCGACGAGATCGTGGTCGCCGACGTCTTCGACACCGCCACCCTGAACGCCACCGTCCGGGAGATCGCCGCCCGCAAGCACATCGTCGGCCTGCTCTGCTGGGACGAGCCGCTGGTGCTGGACGCCGGCCTGCTGGCCGCCGAACTCGGCGTCCCCGGCCTGTCCGAGCGCGGCGTGCGCGGCGTGCGCGACAAGGAGCGCACCCGCGTCGTGCTCACCGCCGCCGGCCTGCGCCAGCCCGGCTTCGCGCTCACCGCCGACCTCGCCGAGGCCCGCGCCGCCGCCGGACGGATCGGCTACCCGGTCGTCCTCAAGCCGCGCGCCATGGGCGCCAGCATCGGCGTGGTGTTCGCCGCAGACGAAGGCGAGCTGGACGGGGCGTTCGCGACCGCGCTGTCCGCCAGCGAGGTCGACCCCGGGCCGTACCGGGCCGGCGTGATCGTCGAGGAGTACGCGGGCGGCCCGGAGATCAGCGTCGACGGCGCCGTGCACAAGGGCGAGTACCTGCCGCTGTTCCTGGCCCGCAAGTACAGCAGCGACGAGCCGTACTTCGAGGAGGTCGGCCACATCGTCGACGCCGCCGACCCGCTGCTCGCCGACCCGCGGCTGCTGGCCGTGCTCGCCGACGCGCACCGGGCGCTCGGCGTCGAGGACGGCATCACCCACACCGAGCTGCGACTCACCCCGCGCGGCCCGCTGATCGTCGAGGTGAACGGCCGGCTCGGCGGCGACCTGATCCCGCTGCTCGGCCGGATCGCCACCGGACTGGAGCCCGGCGAGGTGCTGTTCGACGTAGCCGTCGGCCGCCGACCGGAGATCGCCCCGACCCGGGCCGCGGTCGCCGGGATCCGCTTCGGCTGCCCCGAACAGGACTGCCGGCTCGACGAGTTGACCCTCCCGCAACCCGGCGACGCGCCCGGCCTGCTGCACGCCGCCCCGATGGCCCCGCCCGGCACCGTGCTGCGGCTGCCCCCCGGCGGCTACCTGGCCCGGCACTCCTTCGTCATCTGCGAGGCCGACAGCGTCACCGGGTGCGAACAGCGCCTGGACGCCGCCGCCGCGCTGGTCGGCACGGTCACCTCCGACGTCGAACCCGCCGACCCGCAGGCCCCGTTCACGATGCCCGCCGGACTGCTGGACGTGGACCGGTGAGCGCCGCGCGCTGGGACGCCCCGCCCCAGGACGCCGCCGAGGTGCTGCGCCGGGCGAAGGAGATCGCCCCCGTGCTGCGGGAGAAGTCCCCGCAGATCGAGGCCAACCGCACGCTGCCCGCCGAGGTGGTCGAACTGCTGCGCGGCACCGGCGTGTTCCGGATGTGCTTCGCCCGCGAGTGGGGCGGCCCCGAACTCACCTCGGCCGAACAGCTGGCGGTCGTCGAGGCCCTGGCGTACGGCGACGCCTCCGCCGCCTGGTGCGGCGTGATCGGCGCCAACAGCGGGCTGCTCGCCAACTTCCTCCACCAGTCGGTGGTCAAGGACGTGTACCCGAGCCTGGACCTGATCACCGCCGGGGTGCTCGCCCCCGCCGGCCGGGCCGAGCGGGTGCCGGGCGGCTTCCGGCTCAGCGGCCGCTGGTCGTTCGGCTCCGGCATCAGGCACAGCGACTGGGTGACCTCCGGGGCCTTCCTGTTCCAGGACGGCGAGCCCTGGGCCGAGCCCGGCAGCCCGCACGCCCACGACTCCCGGCAGTTCCTGGTGCCCCGCTCCGAGGTCGAGGTGGTCGACAACTGGGACACCACCGGCCTGTGCGGGACGGGCAGTTGCGACTACACGATGACCGACGTGTTCGTCCCCGACGAGCACACCTTCACCTTCTGGGAGGTCCGCGGCACCCCCAGCCCGCTCGCCCAGCCGGACTCCTTCATGCGCGCCCTGTGCGGCGTCCCGCTCGGCGTGGCCCGGGCCGCCCTCGACCACGCCCGCGAGGTCGCCACCGACCGCTACGACCGGATGGCCGGCCGCAGTTGGGCGGAGAGCTGGCGGGTGCAGACCGAACTCGCCCGCTGCGAAGCGGAGTTCAACGCCGCCCGGGAGGGCGTGTACGGGGCGGTGCGCCGCCAGTGGGAGGTGCTCGCGGCCGGCGGCACCCTGGACGACCTCACCCCGACCGAGCGCGCCGCCTCCCCGCTCGCCTGGCTGCACGCCTTCCGGGCCTCCCGGGCCGTCGTCACCCGGCTCTACGACCTGCTCCAGACCTGGTCGATCAACCGCTCCTCGCCGATGGACCGCTGGCTGCGCGACACCGCCGTGATGTGCCAGAACCTCACCGCCCAGGACGCCGTACTGGAGTCGGTCGGCGCCTACCTGCTCGGCCGGCCCCCGATGTTCCGGATCAGCCTCGGGCTGGACCGCTGACCCCCTGCTGGAAGGAGAAGTGACGCGATGACATCGGAGATCCTGCGCCGCGCCCGGGAGCTGGCGCCGACGCTGCGGGAGAAGTCCCCGGAGATCGAGGCCAACCGCACGCTGCCCGCCGAGGTGGTCGAACTGCTGCGCACCACCGGCGTGTTCGGCATGTGCTTCGGCCCCGAGTGGGGCGGCCCCGGACTCACCTCGATGGAACAGACCGAGGTGGTGGAGGCCCTGGCGTACGGCGACGCCTCCGCCGCCTGGTGCGCCGTGATCGGCGCCAACACCGGCATCTACGCGAACTTCCTGGACCAGCGGGTCGCCAAGGAGGTCTTCCCGCGCCTGGATCTGGTGGTGGCCGGCCTGCTCCAGCCCGCTGGCCGGGCCGAGCGCGTTCCCGGCGGCTTCCGGCTCAGCGGCCGCTGGTCGTTCGGCTCCGGCATCAAGCACGCCGACTGGGTGACCTCCGGCGCGTTCCTGTTCCAGGACGGCGAGCCCTGGTCCGCGCCCGGCAGCAAGCACCGGCACGACTCCCGGCAGTTCCTGGTGCGCCGCGAACAGGTCGAGGTGATCGACAACTGGGACACCACCGGCCTGTGCGGCAGCGGAAGTTGCGACTACACGATGACCGACGTGTTCGTCCCCGAGGAGCACACCTACACCTTCGCCGCCCCGCAGGGCCGCCCCGGCCCGCTCGCCCAGCCGGACTCCTTCACCCGCGCCATGTGCGGCGTCCCGCTCGGCGTGGCCCGCGCCGCGCTCGACCACGCCCGGGAGATCGCCACGTCCCGCTACGACCGGATGGCCGGCCGCAGTTGGGCCGACAGCTGGCGGGTGCAGACCGAAATCGCCCGCCTGGAAGCCGAGTTCAACGCCACCCGGGAGGGCGTGTACGGATCGATGCGCCGCCAGTGGGAGGTGCTCGCGGCCGGCGGGACGCTGGACGACCTCACGCCCGTCGAGCGCGCCGCCTCCCCGCTGTCCTGGCTGCACGCCTTCCGCAACTCCCGGACCATCGTGGCCCGCACCTACGACCTGCTGCAGACCTGGGCGATCAACCGCAGCTCGCCGATGGACCGCTGGCTGCGCGACACCACCGTGATGGCCCAGCACCTGGTCGCCCAGGACCGCATCCTGCAGTCCGCCGGAGCGTACCTGCTGGGCGGCACACCCGAGTTCGGCATCAGCCTCGGCCTGGTCTGACCGGCCGCCACCCACCTCCCAGGGAAGGGGAACCCGATGAGCAGACCCGTCCTGCTGGTCAACCCGAACAAGGTGCACCCACCGATCGCACCGTACGCCCTCGACGTCCTCACCACCGCACTGGAGGACGCCGGCTTCGAGGTCGAGGTGCTCGACCTGACCTTCCGCCGCGACGACTGGAAGGCCTGCCTGCACGAGTACTTCGCGGAACGCAGCCCGCTGCTGGTCGGCGTGACCGTCCGCAACACCGACACCGTGTACGCCTTCGAGCAGCGCCCGTTCGTCGGCGAGCACCGGGAGATCATCACCGAGATCCGCCGGCTCAGCGACGCGCCGATCGTCGGCGGCGGCATCGGCTTCTCCACCATGCCGTTCGCGCTGGTCGAGTACTTCGGCATCGACTACGGGGTGAAGGGCCCCGGCGAGAAGATCCTCTGCGAACTCGCCGCAGCCGTCGCCGAGGGCCGCGACACCTCCGGCATCGCCGGCCTGATCCGCAACACCGAACGCGGCGCCGTCCGGGTCCCGCCCGCGGTGCTGACCGTCCGCCACGGCGAGCCCCAACCGGCCGACCCCACCGGCCGGTTCGAGCCCCGGGTGTGGCAGGTCGACCGGCTCTCGGTGTACCGGCGGCGCTCCGGCTTGCCGCACCGGGTGGACAACCTGGAGTACTACCGGCGCGGCGGACTCGGCTCGATCCTGACCAAGAATGGCTGCGCGTACCGCTGTTCGCACTGCGTCGAACCCGACGCCAAGGGCACCCGCTACGGACTGCGCGAACTCGCCTCCGTGGTGGACGAGATGGAGTCGCTGGCCGCGCAGGGCATCCTCGACCAGCACACCACCGACAGCGAGTTCAACCTGTCGATCGCGCACGCCAAGAACCTGCTGCGGGAGATCGTCCGCCGCCGGCACGCCGACCCCGGCAACCCGCTGAACGACCTGCGGCTCTGGGTCTACTGCCAACCCAGCCCGTTCGACGAGGAGTTCGCCGACCTGCTGGCCGCGGCCGGCTGCCGGGGCGTCAACGTCGGCAGCGACCACATCCGGCCGGAGGTGCTCAGCGGCTGGAAGGTCACCGAGAAGGGCGGCACCTACTACACCTTCGCCGACACCGAGCGGCTGGTCCGGCTCTGCCACGAACGCGGCATCCTCACCATGGTCGAGGCGCTGTTCGGCATGCCCGGCGAGACCCCCGGGACGGTGCGCGCCTGTGTGGACGCCTTCATGGCGCTGGACGCCACCGTCACCGGCTTCTCGCTCGGCCTGCGGCTGTTCCCCTACACCCCGATGGGCATCGACCTGGCCGAACGGTGCGCGGGCGTGCGCACCGTCCCGGGCCTGCAGTCCAATACCGCCGACGGCCCGATCGTGCTCAAGCCGCTGCGGATGTGCGCCTCCCCGGCCGAGTACGAACGGCAGTTCATGTTCGACGAGCACGGCAACTTCCGCCTGGTCTGCTACTTCTCGCCCGACCTGCTGTCCGACCCGGCCCGCGCCGCCGACCCGGCGGAGCGCTGGCACAGCGCGGTCACCGACCTGTGGGCGCTGATCGACCCCGCCGACCACTTCCGGGTGATGCTGCCGACCGTCGAGGGCATGAGCGAGCACGACAACAACTACGCCGACAACCCCTTCCTCACCAGCCTCGGCGGCCTCGGCTACACCGGCGCCTTCTGGTCGCACTGGCGCGGCCGCGAGGAGATCACGCGCAAAGCCCGGGAAGCGGCCTCTCAACCCTCACATCTGCCAACTCCTGCATGACATTGCGCACTTGAGACGGAGAAGTGATCGGCCCATGCTGGTGTGGCGGAGTCATCACTGCCGGTGATCACGGTCGGCAGCGCCGCACCACCGCCGCACCCCCACACGCCGCGAGGGAACGATGAACCAGCACGGGAGTACGGTGCCACCGACCGTGCTGCTCGCCGACGTGCAACCCGCCGTCCGGCAGGGCATCCGCTCCATGGTCGAGGCCTCCGGGGGCGCGGCGGTGGTCGGCGAGGCCGGCACCACCGGCGAAGTGCTCGCCGCCACCTCCCGGCACCGGCCCGACGTCCTCGTCCTCGACCCGCAGATGGACGAGAGCGCCGGCGTGCGGGTGATCAGCCAGGTCCTGCGACTCACCCCCGAGACCGGCGTCCTGGTCTTCAGCACCCTCGACGACGACAAGGCCGTCGCCGCCGCCTTCCACGCCGGCGCCCGCGGCTACCTGGTCAAACGCGCCACCGCCGACCAGATCGTCCGCGGCATCCTCGCCGTCGGCGCCGGCGAAGCCATCCTCGACCGCACCATCGCCGCCCGCCTCGGCACCCTGATCGGCACCGGCCAGCGCGCCCGCAGCTACCCGTTCCCGCAGCTCAGCCACCGCGAACGCGAAGTACTCGAACACCTCGCCGCCGGCCGCTCCAACACCGCCATCGCCCGGGAACTCGCCCTCGCCTCCAAAACCGTCAGCAACCGGATCTCCGGCATCCTCGGCAAACTCGGCGTCGCCGACCGCGCGCAGGCACTGGTGCTCGCCCGCGACGCCGGCCTCGGCCACGCGGTCGCCGCCGTCCGCTGACACCCCACTCCACCGTCCGCCCCTTCCGAACGGAGTCCGCCATGCCCGAAACCGGCCCACCGCCCGGCCTGGTGATCCGCCGCCAGGAACACCGGCAGCTCGAACGCGCCCACGGCCTCGACCTTCGACTCCTCCACCCCTGGGACGGCCTCACCACCCCCTTCCACGGCGCCTGGTGCGTCCTGCGCCCCGGCGACCTCACCGACACCCACCAGCACGCCGAACGCGAACTGTTCATCTGCATCAGCGGCCGCGGCGAAGTCCGCACCCCCGACGGCGCGAGCCACCCCATCGCCGCCGGCGACCTCGTCCTGCTGCCCGCCGACACCGACCACGCCGTCGCCAACCCGCACGACACCGACTTCGCCTACTACGCGATCTGGTGGCAGGCATGAACACCCGCCACCTCGACTACGAAGGACGCCGCTTCCACGCCCCCGACGGCGACCACCGCACCGTCGCCGTCTACCACCAGCAGGGCGACCTGGTCTGGGGCGAGATCGCCGGCGGCGCGATCCGGCGCGGCTGGACCGCCGGCACCCGCCAGCCCGACGGCACCCTCGCCATGGGCTACACCTTCGTCCTCACCGACGGCGAAGTCGTCTGCGGCCACACCCGCAACACCCCCTCGCTCACCCCCGACGGCCGTATCCGCCTGCACGAAACCTGGGAACGCTACGGCCCCCACCCCACCACCGGCACCTCCACCATCGAAGAGGTCGCCCCGTGACCCCCGACTGGGCGCTGCTGGACAAGCACACCGCCGGGCCGCTGCTGCACCCCGGGGACGGCGCGTTCCGGGAGTCGTCGGCGGCGTTCAACGAACGGTGGGCGGACCGGGCGCCCGCCGCCGTCCTGCGGGCGGCCAGTCCTGCGGACGTGCTGCGGGCCGTCGAATGGGCGGGGGAGAGCGGGGTGCCGATCGTCCCGCGCGGGGGCGGGCACTCGTACGCCGGACACTCCGTCAACTCCGGCCTGGTGGTGGACCTGCGGGCGCTGGACGCGATCGACGTCGATCCCGCGACCGGGCGGGTCGTCGTCGGCGGGGGCGTCCTCACCGGCGCGCTGTACGCCGCGCTGCGGCCGCACGGGCTGGCCCTGCCGCTCGGCAACGGCGCGGGCGTCGGCATCGCCGGACTCGCCCTCGGCGGCGGATCCGCCGCCACCTCGCGCCGGCTCGGGCTGACCGCCGACACACTGCGCGCCACCACCCTGGCCACCGCGTCCGCCGCCGTGCTGAGCTGCGACGCGCAGGAGAACGAGGACCTGTACTGGGCCTGCCGGGGCGGCGGCGGAGGCAACTTCGGGATCAACCTCGACCTGACCTTCCAGGCCGTCGAGGCCCCGGCCGCGTCCACCTGCCTGCTGCTCTGGGAGGCCCCGCACGCGCCCGCCGTGTTCGAGGCCGTCCAGCGGGTGATGCGCACCGCCCCGGAGGAGACCTCGCTGCGGCTCGGCGTCGCGACGTCCGGCGGCCGCACCCTGGTCTCCACCGTCGGCCTGCACCTCGGCCCGGCCGCCGAACTGCGCGACCTGCTCGCCCCGGCGCTCGCCGCCGGCCGGCCGCTGCGCGCCGAGATCGCCGACCGGGACTTCTGGGACGCCATGGAGTACCTGCAGCACGAGACCGCCGGCGGGGCGTTCGCCGTCCGGACCCACTTCGCCACCGACCCGCTGCCGCCCGAGGCGGTCGCGGCGGCGCTCGACCTGCTCGCCGCCGCACCGCCGAGCGGCAACCCGGACGGCTGCGGCCTCGCCCTGTTCGGCTGGGGCGGCGCGATCAACCGGGTCGACCCGCAGGCCACCGCGTTCGTCCACCGCGACGCCCAGTACCTGGTCAGCCTGGACACCTCCTGGCTGCCCGGCGAGGACCCAGCCGGCCGGCTCGACTGGCTGGCCGGATTCGATCACCTGATCGCCGCGCACACGACGGACGGTGCCTACCTGAACTTCACCGATCCGGACCTGCGAGGCTGGCGGACCGCCTACTACGGTGCGAACTACCCTCGGCTGGTCGCCATCAAGCACCGTCACGACCCGAGCGGGCTGTTCGCCTTCCCGCAGTCCATCGGCAGCTGACCCTCCCCCACCAGATCGCGCGCCACTGACTCACCGTCAGCCGTCGCGTTCCGCCCGGAAGGAGACACCACCGTGTCGCCGCGAACCGCCCGCCCGCGCCACTACCTGATGTGCCGGCCCGCCCACTTCACCGTCGACTACTCCATCAACCCGTGGATGGACCCGGCCAAGCCCACCGACACCGGCGCCGCCCTCGCCCAGTGGGACGAGCTGTACGCGCTCTTCCAACGCCTCGGCCACACCGTCGAGTTGATCGAACCCCTGGCCGGCCTGCCGGACATGGTGTTCGCCGCCAACGGCGCCACCACGGTCGACGGCAAGGTGCTCGGCGCCCGCTTCCGGTACCCGGAGCGCACCGCCGAGGGCCCGGCGTACGCCGACTGGTTCCGCGAGCGCGGCGGCTGGCAGGTCCGGGACGCCGAGCAGGTCAACGAGGGCGAGGGCGACCTGCTGGTGGCCGGCGGGCGCATCCTGGCCGGCACCGGCTTCCGCACCGAACCCGCCGCACACGCCGAGGCCGCGGCCTTCCTCGGCCGCGAGGTGGTCACCCTGCGGCTGGTCGACCCGCGCTACTACCACCTGGACACCGCGCTCGCCGTCCTCGACGACGACGAGATCATGTACTACCCGCCGGCCTTCGACGCCGCCTCCCGGGCCGTCCTGGAACGCCTCTACCCGGACGCGATCCTGGCCGGCGCCGAGGACGCCCGGGTGTTCGGCCTCAACGCCGTCTCGGACGGCGCGAACGTCGTCCTCCCCGAGGCCGCCACCGGCCTCGCCGGGCAGCTGCGCGCCCGCGGCTTCACCCCGATCGGCATCGACCTCACCGAACTGCTCCGGGCCGGCGGCGCCGTCAAGTGCTGCACCCTCGAACTCCGCCACTGACCCCGGACGCCCGAAGGCCCGGCTCCGCGCGAACGGAACCGGGCCTTCGGTCAACTCAGTGTCACACCAGGTCGTAGCGGTCCAGCTCCATCACCTTCGTCCACGCGGCGGCGAAGTCCTCGACGAACTTCCGCGCGGCGTCGTCCGAGGCGTACACCTCGGCCACCGCGCGCAGCTCCGAGTTGGAGCCGAACACCAGGTCGGCCCGGGTGCCGGTCCACTTGACCGCACCGGAGGCGTCCCGGCCCTCGTACACCGTGTTGTCGGAGGCGACCGGCGCCCAGGTGGTGTCCATGTCGAGCAGGTTGACGAAGAAGTCGTTGCTCAGGGTGCCCGGACGGTCGGTGAACACGCCGTGCTGCGAGCCGCCGTGGTTGGCGCCCAGCACCCGCAGGCCGCCGACCAGCACGGTCATCTCCGGGGCGGACAGGTTCAGCAGGTTCGCCCGGTCCACCAGCAGGTACTCGGCGGGCAGCCGGGTGGCCTTGCCGAGGTAGTTGCGGAAGCCGTCGGCCTTCGGCTCCAGCGCCGAGAACGACTCCACGTCGGTGGTCTCCTGGGTGGCGTCCACCCGGCCCGGGCGGAAGGCGACCTGGACGTCCACGCCACCGGCCTGCGCGGCCCGCTCGACCGCGGCGGAGCCCGCCAGCACGATCAGGTCGGCCAGCGAGACCTGGTGGCCGCCCTGCGCGTTGAACGCGGACCGGATGCCGTCCAGCGCGCGCAGCACCTGCGCCAGCTGCTCCGGGTCGTTGACGTCCCAGCCGCGCTGCGGCTCCAGGCGCACCCGGGCGCCGTTCGCGCCACCGCGCTTGTCGCTGCCGCGGAACGAGGACGCCGAGGCCCAGGCGGTGGAGATCAGCTGGGCGGTGGTCAGCCCGGAGGCCAGCACCCGCTCCTTCAGCACGGCGATGTCCGCCGCGTCGATCGGCTCGCCCTGCGCCTGCGGCAGCGGGTCCTGCCAGATCAGCTCCTCGCTGGGCACCTCGGGGCCGAGGTAGCGGACGACCGGGCCCATGTCGCGGTGCGTCAGCTTGAACCAGGCGCGGGCGAAGGCGTCCGCGAACGCCGCCGGGTCGTCCCGGAAGCGGCGGGAGATCGGCTCGTAGATCGGGTCGAAGCGCAGCGACAGGTCGGTGGTGAGCATCTGCGGGGCGTGCTTCTTCGCCGGGTCGAACGCGTCCGGCACGGTGCCGTCGCCGGCGCCGTCCTTCGGCTTCCACTGGTGCGCGCCGGCCGGGGACTTGGTCAGCTCCCACTCGTAGCCGAACAGGATCTCGAAGAAGGAGTTGTCCCAGGTGGTCGGCGTGTTGGTCCAGGTGACCTCCAGGCCGGAGGTGATCGCGTCACCGGCCTTGCCGGTGCCGTAGCCGCTCTTCCAGCCCAGGCCCATCTCCTCCAGGCCCGCGCCCTCGGGGGCCTCGCCGACGTTCTCCGCCGGGCCGGCGCCGTGGGTCTTGCCGAAGGTGTGGCCGCCGGCGATCAGCGCGACGGTCTCCTCGTCGTCCATCGCCATCCGGCGGAAGGTCTCGCGGATGTCGCGGGCTGCCGCGATCGGGTCCGGGTTGCCGTTGGGGCCCTCGGGGTTGACGTAGATCAGGCCCATCTGGACGGCGCCCAGCGGGTCCTCCAGGTCACGATCGCCGGTGTAGCGCTCGTCGCCCAGCCAGGTGGTCTCGGGGCCCCAGTAGACGTCCTCGTCGGCCTCCCAGACGTCCGGCCGGCCGCCGCCGAAGCCGAAGGTGTCGAAGCCCATCGACTCCAGTGCCACGTTGCCCGACAGGATCAGCAGGTCGGCCCAGGACAGGCTCTTGCCGTACTTCTTCTTCACCGGCCACAGCACCCGGCGGGCCTTGTCCAGGTTGGCGTTGTCCGGCCACGAGTTCAGCGGGGCGAAGCGCTGCTGGCCGGCGCCCGCGCCGCCGCGGCCGTCGGAGATCCGGTAGGTGCCGGCGCTGTGCCAGGCCATCCGGATGATCAGCGGGCCGTAGTGACCGAAGTCGGCCGGCCACCAGTCCTGCGAGGTGGTGAGCGCCTGCTCGATGTCCCGCTTCACGGCGGGCAGGTCGAGGCTGTTGAACGCCTCGGCGTAGTCGAAGTCCGCGCCCAGCGGGTTCGCCACCGCCGGGTTCTTCGCGAGGATCTTCAGGTTCAGCCGGTTCGGCCACCACTGCTGGTTGCCGCCGCCCTGGGTGGGATGGGGCGCGCGGCCGTGCGCGACCGGGCAGCCGCCCGCACCCTCGGACTTGGGGTCGGTGACGATGGCGTCGTCGTTCTCGGGCATGGGAGTCCCTCCGGGTCGGGCAGATCGCACTCTTCTGACGGGCACCTTGGCTGTTCGCCGGAGTCGATCCTAAGATAGACACAGTCTAAGTCAAGAACTCCCTCAATCGGGTGGTGGTTCCCGCTCGAATCCGGTGCGCTGCCGCGCCCCCTGTACAGTTCGGGCGTCTGTTGAGCTGAATGGATGAACACATGAGTGACCTGCTGGAACGTCTGCGTGACCGCGGCTGGCGGCTGACCTCCCAGCGCCGGGTGGTGGCCGAAGTCCTCGACGGTGACCACGTCCATCTGACGGCGGACGAGGTCCACGCGCGCGCCGCCGAACGCCTCCCCGAGATCTCCCGCGCCACCGTGTACAACACCCTCGGCGAACTCGTCACCCTCGGTGAGATCCTCGAAGTCGCCACCGACGGCCGGGCCAAGCGCTACGACCCCAACGCGCACCGGCCGCACCAGCACCTGGTCTGCTTCGTCTGCGGCACCATCCGCGACGTCCACCCCACCGGCGACCCGCTGGCCTCCCTTCCCGCCGCCGAACGCTTCGGCTTCACCATCACCGCCGCCGAGGTCACCTACCGCGGACTCTGCGCCGACTGCGCCCGCGCCGCCGCCTGACGCCCACCCCCGGGCCCACCCGACCGGCGGCCCGACCCCGCCGCGCCGAGCACCGCGATCACCACACCCGCCGCCACCAGCAGCCACCACACCCCGCGCGCCGCCGAGGTGAACGCCGCACCGCCCGCCGACACCCCACCGGCCAGCACCGTGCCCGCCACCGCCACCCCCACCGCCGAACCCGTCTGCCGGGCCGCCGAAGCCAACGCCGATGCCAGCGCCGCCATCGACACCGGCAGCCCCGCCACCGCCGTCGTGGTGACCGGCGGATTCACCGTCCCCTGGAACACCCCCACCAGCGCGAACACCGCCAACAGCGCCGGCACCGGCGTCCCCGGGCCCACCAGCAGCAACAGGCCGCCCGCCGAGGCCAGCGCCACCCCCGACACCAGCAGCGGCAGCCGCGTCCCCCGCCGCCCCACCACCCGGCCCGTCCACGGCGACAGCAGCACGATCAGCACCCCCACCGGTGCCACGCACAACCCCGCCCGCAGCGCCGACATCCCGCGCACCCCCTGCAGGTAGAGCGTCGCCGCGAACAGGAACGCCCCGAACGCGCACAGCGCCGCGAACGCCATCACCAGCGCCGACACCACCGGGACGCTGCGCAGCAGGCCCACCTCCAGCAGCGGATCCGCCCGCCGCCGCTCCCACCACCCCAGCGCCGGCACCGCCGCCGCCGCCACCGCCAGCGGCCCCCACACCACCGGCGCCGACCAGCCGTCCCGGCCCGCCCCGATCAGTCCGAACACCACCCCGCCCAGCAGCACCACCACCAGCAGCTGGCCCACCGGATCGAACCGCCGCACCCGCGCCGCCCGGGACTCCGGCACCCAGCGCGCCGCCCCCGCCAGGCCCGCCGCCACCACCGGCAGGTTCACCCAGAACACCGCCCGCCAGCCCAGCGCGTCCACCAGCGCCCCGCCCAGCACCGGCCCCAGCGCCAGCGACAGCCCCGACACCGACCCGAACACCCCGACCGCCCGGGCCCGCTCCTCCCGCCCCGGAAAGGTCGTCGCCACGATCGCCATCGCCACCGGGTTCAGCATCGTCCCGCCCGCCGCCTGCACCGCCCGCGCCCCCACCAGCGCCCCCGCCCCCGGCGCCAGCACACACAGCGCCGACCCCAGCCCGAACAGCGCCAGCCCCACCATGAACACCCGCCGCCGCCCCCACCGGTCCGCCGCCGCCCCCGCCGGCAGCAGAAACGCCGCCAGCACCAGCGTGTACGCGTCCACCGTCCACTGCAGCGCCGCCACCGACGCCCCCAACTCCCTTCGGACGGACGGCAATGCGACGTTCACCACGGTGATGTCCAGCACCACCATCACCATGCTCACGCAGCACACCGCGAGCACCAACCGCTTCCGCCGGTCGCCGAGTTCGGACACCTGACACCCCTCCACCCTTGTCCGGCGCGGCAATTGACGCCCCGTCCGGTCCTCGGACCCGACGCTACGATTTCGAGCGTGCTCGAAATCAAGCCCCAACCCGCGCTCCCCGCCCAGGGGTTGACCATCGCCGAGGCCGCCGCGCGGACCGGCGTCAGCGTCCACACCCTGCGCTACTACGAACGCGCCGGCCTGGTCGTCACCGCCATCGACCGCACCCCCGGCGGCCGCCGCCGCTACCACCGCCGCGACCTCGAATGGATCGACCTCTGCACCCGCCTGCGCGCCACCGGCATGCCGATCCGCACCATCCGCCGCTACGCCGAACTCGTCACCGCAGGCCCCGGCAACGAACCCGACCGCCTCGCCCTCCTCGAAGCCCACCGCACCGAAGTCGCCGCCCAGTTGACCGAACTCCAGTCCCACCTCACCCGCATCGACCACAAGGTCGACACCTACCGATCCCGCCTCACCACCGGCCACGCCACCGGCCTCTGGGCCCCCGGCGAACCGTCCGCGTGAAGACCACATTCCGGCCAACTCCGCGGCCGGGCGGGGTAGCACCACCGTCACGGCCGACGTCCCTGGGCACTCCGGTGGCCCGCTGAGCATGTTCACCGCCTAGCACGTCGGCATGAATACCGACGGCAGCCTCGGCAAGGACCTCGCCGTGTCCGGCGCCCGGCAGGTGGACGGGCGCAAGGCGATCGTCGTCTCGATGACCGACGAGGACGGAAACCCCCGTCACGCCCCCGCCGGACGACCAGGTCGTCCACCACTGACCCGCGCGATTCACGTACAGGGCCGGAAAAAGCAGAAATACCCCAGATCAACTGGGGTCTTTCCGTTGGTGTCCGAGGGGGGACTTGAACCCCCACGCCCGATAAAGGGCACTAGCACCTCAAGCTAGCGCGTCTGCCATTCCGCCACCCGGACTAGGTGTCTTGCCGCCTTCAGGCTTCCTTTCGGCTGCCCCCTGGCGACAAAGAGAACATTACCAGGCTTCCGGAGTGCTTCTCACCTGCGTTTTCGTGGTGCGGGCCGGGATCGGTGCGCAATTCGGGCGGAAGGGGGGCAAGGCGGGCGGAGATCGGGGTGAAACAGCTGGTGGAGGGGGTTCGGGCGGGTGTTCTGGCGGCAGACCCGGCGGTGCGGGCGAGCAGGACGGGGCAGGTCGCGTGCCGAATCGGTCGGGAAGCTTCACGACACGCGTCAATCCGGTCCCGGTGCGACCCCCGACCACCCGCTCTCCTAGCCTCGGGTGACCAGGAGCCCCGAGCGGAACGCCCGATGTCCCGACAGCTGCCGCCGGCTCCCGTCACCGCGTGAAGGGCGGCGTGCAGTGGAAGAGACGCAGAAGGCGGTCGCGACCCGACGGCCCGGCCGGAAGCCCGGGCCGGGTCAGGGCGTGTGGCGGTTCGCCGCGGCCCCGCACGAGTCCTCGGTGCCGCGCACCAGACACGCGGTGCGGGACAGGCTGCTGGCGCAGGGCATGGCGGGGGAGCGCTACCAGGAGCTGGTGGACGATCTGCTGCTGATCGTCTCGGAGCTGGTGTCGAACGCCGTCACGCACGCCGCGGCGCTTTCCCCGGAGGTGCACTGCGAACTGGTGATCGGCCCGGACCGGGTGCGGATCTCGGTGGTCGACGGCCACCCGTACCGCCCGAGGGCGCAGGAGAACGACCCGGCCCGCCCGGGCGGTCGCGGGCTGCTGCTGGTCAAGAGCGTCACGCTGCAGGCGGGCGGCGAGTGCGACGTGGAGCGCACGGCGGACGGCGGCAAGGTGATCTGGGCCGACCTGCCACTGCCCGCACCGGGGCCCGCCGGGACGGGGGACGGCCCCGACGGGGACCCGGACTACTGAGGTGTCACCAGTCGTTGCCGGCGATCTCCCGGATCCCGGGCAGCGCGGCCTCGAAGACCGTCTCGAACCACACCGAGAACGGCTTCTCGGCCCGCAGCGCGCGCAGCTCGGCGGCGGTGACGAATCGGGTGTCCTCGACCTCGTCCGGGTTGGGGTCCGCCTCGGCGGTGATCAGGCCGACGAACAGGTGGTTCCACTCCCGCTCGATCAGCCCGGTGGTCTCGTCCGGCAGGTCGTAGCGGACGGTGCCAGCCTCGCAGAGCAGCGCGGGGGCCGCGCCCAGTTCCTCGGTGGTGCGGCGGGCGGCCGCCACGAACGGCTGCTCGCCGGGGTAGGGGTGGCCGCAACAGGTGTTCGACCAGACGCCCGGCGAGTGGTACTTGCTCAGCGCCCGACGCTGCAGCAGCATCCGGCCCTGCCGGTCGAACAGGAACACCGAGAAGGCGCGGTGGAGTCGGCCAGGCTGCTGGTGGGCCCAGTGCTTCTCGCCGGTCCCGATGGTCACGCCGTGGTCGTCGACCAGCTCAAGCATGATCTCGCCGGGTGCGGCCGGGGACTGGGCGACGACCTCGGGGGAGAGGTCGTCGGTCGGGCTGACAGCAGGGCTCATGGGCACAATGCCCCTTTCGGCACGTGGACCGGGGGCGGCCTCCGGGCCGCCCACCCCGGTCCTTGAGGTCGGCTGCGCGCACGGCGGGACCGGATCGGACCGGCCCGGTCCGCCGACGGCGTCGGGGCCCAAGTCTGCCGCATGGCCAGGCGGGCCCGGGGCCGCGACGCACACCGCCGGGACGGTGGATCGGATGTTCGGCAGAACTGTTCGATCCGCGACAGCGGACCTTCGCCGAAGGTTCACGTCGTACCCTCAGCTGATCACCTGACCTGCCCGGGCCGCGTTCTGGCAGGTGGTCGGGGTCGCCTACCATCAGGTAGACCGGGCGGTCCGCAAGGCGCGCCCGTACGGCGCGCCGCAGCCGCGGCCGCGCCCCGGCGCCCAGACCCGCACCGGTGCGCCGGACGGCACCCGAGACCCTGGAGTCCCGCATGATCGGCCTCGTCCTGGCCGCCGGCGCAGGCCGCCGGCTTCGTCCGTACACCGATACCCTGCCCAAGGCGCTGGTGCCGGTCGACGGGGAGCGGACGGTGCTCGACCTGACCCTGGGGAACTTCGCCGAGGTCGGCCTGCGGGAGGCCGCGATCGTCGTGGGCTACCGCAAGGAGGCGGTCCACGACCGCAAGCAGGCGCTGGAGCAGAAGTACGGCGTGAAGCTCACCCTGGTCGAGAACGACAAGGCCGAGGAGTGGAACAACGCCTACTCCCTGTGGTGCGCCCGCGACCTGTTCGGTGAGGGCCTGCTGCTCGCCAACGGCGACACCGTCCACCCGGCGTCGGTGCAGCGCACCATGCTGGACGGCAACGACCGGCGGATCAAGGAGGGCAAGGCCCCCGGCATCGTGCTGGCGCTGGACACCGTGAAGAAGCTCGCCGACGAGGAGATGAAGGTCGTCGTCGACCCGGAGCTCGGGGTGCGCCGGATCACCAAGCTGATGGACCCGCTGGACGCCACCGGCGAGTACATCGGCGTCACCGTGATCAACCCGTCCGCCGGCCCGGCCCTGGCCGACGCCCTCAAGGCGGTCTTCGAGCGCGACCCGCAGCTGTACTACGAGGACGGCTACCAGGAGATGGTCGACCGCGGTCTGATCATCGACGTCCAGCCGATCGGCGAGGTCTCCTGGGTCGAGGTCGACAACCACGACGACCTGGCCAAGGCTCGGGAGATCGCGTGCCGGTACTGACCCGACTGGTGCCCTCGCCGGTGTTCGTCGAGGTGCGGGCCGGCGCACTGGACGCGCTCGGCGGCATCCTCGCCGACCAGCGGCTGTCCTCGTCCGGCCGGATCGCGGTGGCGATCAGCGGCGGCTCGGGCGCGGTGCTGCGCGAACGCCTGGAGCCGGCGCTGCCCGGCGCCGACTGGTACCAGGTCGACGACGGCACCCTGGACAGCGCGGTCCGGCTGACCGACGAGATCCGCCGCGGCCACTACGACGCCCTGGTGGGCCTCGGCGGCGGCAAGATCATCGACGTGGCCAAGTACGCCGCGGCCCGGGTCGGCCTGCCGGTGGTCGCGGTCGCCACCAACCTCGCCCACGACGGCATCTGCTCCCCGGTCTCCACCCTCGACAACGACGCCGGCCGCGGCTCCTACGGAGTGCCCGGCCCGATCGGCATCGTGGTCGACCTCGACGTCATCTCCAAGGCGCCGAAGCGGTTCGTGGCCGCCGGAATCGGCGACGCGGTCTCCAACATCTCCGCCTGCGCGGACTGGGAGCTCTCGCACACCGTCACCGGCGAGCCGGTCGACGGCCTGGCCGTGGCGATGGCCCGGGCGGCCGGCGAGAACCTGCTGCGGCACCCGGGCACCCTGGAGGACCCGGACCTGCTGACCACGCTCGCGGAAGCACTGGTACTGTCCGGCATCGCGATGAACATCGCCGGCAGCACCCGGCCCAGCTCTGGTGCCTGCCACGAGATCTCGCACGCCCTGGACGTGCTCCACCCCAAGCGGTCCGCCCAGCACGGCGAGCAGGTCGGCCTCGGCGCGGCCTTCGCCTGCTTCCTGCGGGGCGAGCAGGACCTGTCCGGACTGATCGTGGAACGCCTGCGTTTCCACGGCCTGCCGGTGACGGCCGATCAGCTCGGCTTCACCGAGGCGGAGTTCACCGAAGCGGTGCACTACGCTCCGAACACCAGACCGGGGCGCTTCACCATCCTCGAACACCTCGACCTCTCCGCCACAGACATCAGGGACGCGTACGCCGACTATGTCCAAGCCGTCAACAGCTGAACGCCCGCCGGTTGACCTCACCCGCCGCCCGTCGATCGAGGAGCTCCGGGCGGTCATCCACCCCGAGGGCATGCTCCAGCGACGCAGCGCCGAGCACTGGGCCGGCCGCCTCTACATGCGGAAGATCTCGCTGCGGATCACCCGCATCCTGTCGACCGTCACCGCCATCACGCCCAACGGCCTGACCTACCTGATGATGCTCACCGGCATCCTGGCCGGCATCGCCCTGGTGGTCCCGGGCCTGGGCGGCGCGATCCTCGGCGCTCTGCTGATCCAGATCTACCTGCTGCTGGACTGCGTGGACGGCGAGGTCGCCCGCTGGCGCCGCCAGACCTCGCTGACCGGTGTGTACCTGGACCGGGTCGGCCACTACATGTCCGAGGCGGCGCTGCTCACCGGCCTCGGCCTGCGGGCCACCGACCTGCTGCACCGCGAGGGCTCGCACTCCGCCTGGCAGTGGGCCTTCCTCGGCACGCTGGCCGCGCTCGGCGCGATCCTGATCAAGTCCGAGACCGACCTGGTCGACGTCGCCCGGGCCCGCTCCGGCCTGACCGCCGTCCTGGACGAGGCCTCGGTGCCGCGTTCGAACGCCGTCGCCAAGGCCCGCCGGGCCGCCTCGCTGCTGAAGTTCCACCGCCTGGTCGGCGCCGTCGAGGCCTCGCTGTTCATCCTGGCCGCCGGCATCGCCGACCAGGTCCACGGCGGCCTGTACTTCACCCGCCTCGCCGTGGTGGTGCTGGCCGCCATCGCGATGCTGCAGACCGTCCTGCACCTGCTGTCCATCGTGCTCTCCAGCAGGCTCCGATGAGCGACGACTTCCGCCTCGGCGCGGTCATCATCACCATGGGCAACCGGCCCGCCGAACTGAACGCGCTGATCGAGTCGGTGCGCGCCCAGCAGGGCCCGCCGGTCGAACTCGCCGTGGTCGGCAACGGCGCCCCGCTGCCCCCGCTGCCGGCGGACGTGCGCACCGTCGAACTGCCCGAGAACCTGGGCATCCCCGGCGGCCGCAACGTCGGCATCGAGCTGTTCGGCCCGGACGGCCGGGACGTCGACGCGGTGCTGTTCCTGGACGACGACGGCTCGCTGCCGAACACCGACTCCGCCGAACTGCTGCGGAAGGCGTTCACCGCCGACCCGTCGCTGGGCATCGTCTCGTTCCGGATCGCCGACCCGGAGACCGGCACCACGCAGCGCCGGCACGTGCCCCGGCTGCGCGCCAGCGACCCGCTGCGCGCCTCCCGGGTCACCACCTTCCTGGGCGGCGCCAGCGCGGTGCGCAGCGCGGTCTTCCCGCAGGCCGGGCAGCTGCCCGCGGAGTTCTTCTACGCCCACGAGGAGACCGACCTGGCCTGGCGGGCGCTGGACGCCGGCTGGTCGATCGACTACCTCCCGGACGTGGTGCTCTACCACCCGGCGACCTCCCCGGCCCGGCACGCGGCGTACTTCCACAACGTGGCCCGCAACCGGGTGTGGCTGGCCCGACGGAACCTTCCGGCCCCCTTGGTGCCTCTCTATCTGGGGACCTGGTTCCTGCTGACGGTCGCTCGGCGGCCCTCCGGCTCGGCGCTCAAGGCGTGGCTCGGCGGGTTCCGGGCAGGCTGGAGCGAGCCCTGCGGCCCGCGTCGGCCGATGAAGTGGTCCACCGTCTGGCGCTTGACCAGGCTCGGCAGACCGCCAATCATCTGATCGCAACCGGTCGGCAATACCCCCGCCGGCCGCACGCAAACCTGAGCTCCTCGTGGTACGCCCCGGTTCCGCGCCCCGTCCCCCCGGGGCCGCGGAATTTCGACCCCCTGAAGGACGAATGTGTCGACACTGAGTGACCCGGTCAACCTCTCCGCACCGAGGGGCACCGACGCGGGTCTGACCCCGAAGCAACTGGCGGACAAGTACGGGCTTTCCGTCAGCGGCAAGCGGCCGAGTCTGCCGAAGTACATCGGCCAGCTGTGGGCCCGGCGCGCCTTCATCAGCTCGTTCGCGACCGCCCGCCTGGTCGCGCAGTACACCACCGCGAAGCTCGGCCAGCTCTGGCAGGTGCTCACCCCGCTGCTCAACTGCGCGGTGTTCTACCTGGTCTTCGGTGTGATCATGCAGAGCCGGGACGGCGTCCCGGTCTACATCGCCTGGCTGTGCGTCGGCGTCTTCGTGTTCCAGTTCTCGCAGAGCGCGATCCAGGCCGGCACCCGCTCGATCTCCGACAACCTCGGCCTGATCCGGGCACTGCACTTCCCGCGCGCCTCGCTGCCGATCGCCTTCACCGTGATCCAGCTCCAGCAGCTGATGATCTCGATGGTGGTCCTGGTCGCCATCGTGCTGGCCAACGACATCCGTCCGGCCATGACCTGGCTGCTGATCATCCCGGCGCTGGTGCTGCAGTCGCTGTTCAACACCGGCCTGGCCATGGTGATGGCCCGGATCGGTGCCAAGACCTCGGACATCTCGCAGCTGATGCCCTTCCTGCTGCGCACCTGGATGTACGTCTCCGGCGTGATGTACAGCGTCTCCGGCTACATCAAGAGCTGGCCGACGATCTGGCAGACGGTCTACTCCTGGAACCCGGCGACGGTCTACATGGACCTGATGCGCTACGCGTTCATGCCGGACAGCTTCGACAAGAGCAAGTACCCGGGCGGCTACGACGCGGCGGGCCACAAGCTCCCCGAGGCGCTGAACCTCCCGCACCACATCTGGATCATGGCCGGCACCTGGGCGGTCGTCGCCTTCGTCATCGGCTTCGTGTTCTTCTGGAAGTCCGAGGAGGAGTACGGCCGTGGCTGACGCAGCGATCGACACCCTGAAGGAGACCACCGCGGTGGACAACCAGGCCCGGGTCCCCACCGTCGTGGTGGACGACGTGCACATCATCTACAAGGTGCACGGCGCGGGCGCCGGCAAGGGCAGCGCCACCTCGGCGCTGAGCCGGATGATCACCCGCAAGAAGTCGCCCGCGATCCGCGAGGTGCACGCGGTCCGCGGCATCAGCTTCACCGCGTACAAGGGCGAGGCCGTCGGCCTGATCGGCTCGAACGGCTCCGGCAAGTCGACCATGCTGGCGGCCATCGCCGGCCTGCTGCCGACCGCCAAGGGCGCCATCTACACCCACGGCCAGCCCTCGCTGCTGGGCGTGAACGCGGCGCTGATGAACGACCTGACCGGCGAGCGCAACGTGGTGCTGGGCTGCCTGGCGATGGGCATGTCCCCGGCCCAGGTGCGCGAGCGCTACCAGAGCATCGTGGACTTCTCGGGCATCAACGAGAAGGGCGACTTCATCTCGCTCCCGATGCGCACCTACTCCTCCGGCATGGGCGCCCGCCTGCGGTTCTCCATCGCCGCGGCGAAGACCCACGACGTGCTGTTGATCGACGAGGCCCTCGCCACCGGCGACCAGGGCTTCCAGCAGCGCTCCAAGGCCCGGATCAACGAGCTGCGCAAGGAGGCCGGCACGGTCTTCCTGGTCAGCCACGACAACAACGCGATCCGCGAGACCTGTGAGCGCACCATCTGGATCGAGCACGGCGAGCTGATCATGGACGGGCACACCGACGAGGTGGTCCGGCGGTACGAGAAGGGCGAGCGCCCCTGACGGGGCGCGGCCGACGGTCGCAGGGCCGGTGCGCGGGGAGCTCTCCCCGGCACCGGCCCTGCGCCGTGCGGCGGGTGAAGGCGTGGCGACGGAAGCGTGTCCGAGGCGCGATGGCGGCCGGGACCGGTGTAGAACGGGGGAGTGACGGCAGTGTCGGCTTCAATCAAATCTGATAACCAGACAGCGGCGGTGACGCTGGACAAGGCGGACCTGGAGAACTTCCCGGTCGCCCCCGCCTTCCTGCCCGCCGCCTGGCGCGGCGACCTGATGGCGGTCTACGGCTTCGCCCGGCTGATCGACGACGCCGGCGACGGCGACCTCGCCGACCCGGCCTCCGTCGCCCACCTGCTGGACGTCCCCGGCGCGCCGCAGGACGAAGGCTTCCGGCTGGCCCTGCTGGACGGCCTGGAGCGGGACCTCGACCGGGCCTTCGCCACCGCCCTCGGCGACGACCGCGCGCAGGGCGGCACCGTGCTCGGCACCGCCGCCGGCGAGCCCCGGCACCCGCTGGTCCGCCGCCTGGTCCCGCTGATCGAACAGCACGCCGTCACCCCCGAGCCGTTCCGCCGGCTGATCGAGGCCAACCGGGTCGACCAGACCGTCACCCGCTACCCGACCTACGACGACCTGCGGCACTACTGCACGCTCTCCGCCGACCCGGTCGGCCGCCTGGTGCTCGCGCTGGCCGGCCGCGCCACCCCCGAGCGGATCGAACTCTCCGACGCGATCTGCACCGCGCTGCAGATCGTCGAACACCTGCAGGACGTCGCCGAGGACCTCGACCGCGGCCGGATCTACCTCCCGCAGGAGGACCTCGCCACCTTCGGCGTCACCGAACAGGACCTCGCCGCCCCCGCCGCCTCGCGCGAGGTGCGGCAGCTGATCGCCTGGGAGGCGAGCCGGGCCCGGACCCTGCTCGATCGCGGCGCGCCGCTGGTAGGTACGGTTCACGGGAGGCTTCGACTGCTGCTGGCGGGATTCACCGCCGGCGGGTACGCGGCCCTGGACGCCATCGCGGCGGCCGGGTACGACGTGCTCGCGCACCGGGCGAAGCCGGACAAGCGCCGCCTGGCCGGCCGGGCGGCGGCACTTTTCGCGAAGGGAAGGTGAGCGCCCGCGTGGGGGCATCACCACTGGCGTCCGCGCCGGTCATGGCGGCCTACCGGTACTGCGAGGCGGTCACCGCCCTGCAGGCCCGCAACTTCAGCTATGGCATCCGCCTGCTGCCCGAGGCCAAGCGGCTGGCGATGTCCGCGCTGTACGCGCTGGCCCGCCGGGTCGACGACATCGGCGACGGCGAACTGCCCGCCGAGCAGAAGACCGAGGCGCTGGCCCGCACCCGCGTCCTGCTGGACGAGATCCGGGCGGGCGCGGTCGGCGAGGACGACACCGACCCGATCAAGGTCGCGCTGGCCGACGCCGCCCGCCGCTTCCCGATCCCGCTCGGCGGTTTCGACGAGCTGATCGACGGCGTCGAGATGGACCTCAAGGGCGTCGAGTACGAGACCTTCGACGAGCTCAAGGTGTACTGCCGCTGCGTGGCCGGCTCGATCGGCCGGCTCTCGCTCGGCGTGTACGGCTGCGAGGACTGGGAGCGCGGCGCCGCCTACGCCGACACCCTGGGGCTGGCGCTGCAAATCACCAACATCCTGCGCGACCTGCGCGAGGACGCCCTGAACGGCCGCACCTACCTGCCCGCCGAGGACCTCGCCCGGTTCGGCTGCCAGCAGGGCTTCGCCCTCCCGAAGCTCCCGCTCGGCGCCGACTTCACCGGCCTGGTCGCCTTCGAGGCCGACCGCGCCCAGCAGGCCTTCACCGAGGGCCTGCAACTGCTGCCGATGCTCGACCGCCGCAGCCGCGCCGCCACCGCCGCGATGGCCGGCATCTACCACCGCCTGCTCGGCCGGATCGCCGCCGACCCGCACTCGGTGCTCCGCGGCCGGGTCTCGCTGCCCGGCTGGGAGAAGGCGTACGTGGCACTGTCCGGGCTCGCCGGAGGGCGTTCTTGATTCTCACGCCAGTTATGTCACGCTGTGTCAACAGGGAGTCACGACGCATGCGCACGTTGTTGTGCCCTCAGTCCACTGCCGCCAGGGAGGACCGATGAGCACGCCGACGCCGCAGCGGCAGCGCACCGCCGTGGTGATCGGCGGCGGCCTGGCCGGCATCACCGCTGCACTCCGGCTGGCCGAGGCCGGTGTGCGCACCACCCTGGTCGAGGCCCGCCCCCGGCTCGGTGGCCTGGCCTTCTCCTTCAAGCGCGGCGACCTGACGGTCGACAACGGCCAGCACGTCTACCTGCGCTGCTGCACCGCCTACCGCGGCCTGATCGACCGCCTCGGCGCGAACGCCCTGGTCGACCTCCAGGACCGGCTGGACGTCCCGGTGCTCGGCCTGGCCGCCGACGGCACCCGCAGCCTCGGCCGGCTGCGCCGCGCCGCCCTGCCCGTCCCGCTGCACCTGGCCGGCAGCCTCGCCACCTACCGTCACCTGAGCCCGGCCGACCGGCTGCGGGTGGTGCGCGGCGCGCTCGCCCTCAAGGGCCTCGACCAGGACGACCCGGCGCTCGACGAGATCTCCTTCGGCGAGTGGCTGCGCCGCCACGGCCAGACCCCGGCCACCATCGAAGCGGTCTGGGACCTGGTGGGTGTCGCCACCCTGAACGCCACCGCCGACCGCACCTCGATGGCGCTGGCCGCCAAGGTGTTCCAGACCGGCCTGCTGTCCGACCCGGGCGCCGCCGACATCGGCATCGCCCGCGTCCCGCTCGGCGAGATCCACCACGACCGGGCCCGCGCCGAACTCGAACGCGCGGGCGTCCGGGTGCTGCTGCGCACCAAGGCCGCCGAACTCAAGGCCGCCGAGCCGAACGCCGTCCGGCTGGAGAGCGGCGAACTGCTCACCGCCGACACCGTGGTGCTGGCCGGCGCCCAGGACACCGCGGCGGCGCTGCTGCCGCCGGGCGCGATCCCCGGGCAGGAGCGGCTCGCCGAGTTCGGCACCGCGCCGATCCTCAACGTGCACGTGATCTACGACCGGCCGCTGATCCGCCGTCCGTTCTTCGCCGCGATCGGCTCCCCGGTGCA
Organism: Kitasatospora sp. NPDC004615; assembly: GCF_042873545.1. Lineage (NCBI taxonomy): Bacteria > Bacillati > Actinomycetota > Actinomycetes > Kitasatosporales > Streptomycetaceae > Kitasatospora > Kitasatospora sp. NPDC004615. The sequence goes on along the minus strand of NZ_JBIALQ010000008.1, from coordinate 57,101 downwards.
GTTCGTCTTCGACCGCACCCCGCACTCCGGCCTGGACGTCCCCGGCGCCCAGTACCTGGCGGTGTCGCAGTCCGCCGCCGAGGACGAGATCGACCTGCCGGTCGCCGAGCTGCGCGAGCGCTACCTGCCCGAGCTGGCCCGGCTGCTGCCCGCCGCCCGCGACGCGCGGGTGCTGGACTTCTTCGTCACCCGGGAGCGCACCGCCACCTTCGACCCGGCGCCCGGCACCGCCCGGCTGCGCCCCGGCGCGCGCACCGAACTGCCGGGCATCCTGCTGGCCGGCTCCTGGACGGCCACCGGCTGGCCCGCGACCATGGAGGGCGCGGTGCGCAGCGGGCACGCCGCGGCCGACGTCGCCCTGGCCGGCACCGGCCGGCTCCCGGTCGATCGCGCGGACGGGCGGTGGCCCCGATGACGGCGACCCGGCAGTCCCCGACCACCGACATCGCACCCGGCCGGCCGCCGTTCGCGGCCGGTCAGACGTACCGAGAGGGAACGCACGTGGAGGCACGCACCGGCTCGACGGTCGGGGACACCCTGACGGTCCTGGACCTGCTGGCGCGCGGGCGCACGCTCTGCACGCCGCCGATGCGCGAGGCCGTCGCCCGTCTGGCCGCGCCGATGGACACCGTCGCGGCGTACCACTTCGGCTGGATCGACCGCGACGGCAAGCCCGCCGCGGGCGACGGCGGCAAGGCGGTGCGCCCGGCGCTGGCGCTGCTGTCGGCCGAGGCGGTCGGCGCGGATGCGCAGGTGGGCGTACCGGGCGGCGTGTCGGTCGAGCTGGTGCACAATTTCTCCCTTCTTCATGATGATCTGATGGACGGTGACGAGACGCGTCGGCACCGGGCCACCGCCTGGACGGTGTTCGGCCCGGCGCAGGCCGTGCTGGTCGGCGACGCGCTGTCCACTCTCGGCACCGAGGTCCTGCTGGACGCCGCGGTGACCGGCGGGGCCACCCCGACCGACGCCGCCCGCGCGGTCCGTCTGATCACCACCGCGACCCGGCGGCTGATCGACGGTCAGGCGCTGGACGTCTCGTTCGAACAGCGGGACGTGGTGACGGTCGAGGAGTGCCTGACCATGGAGGGCGGCAAGACCGGCGCCCTGCTGGCGGCCTCCGCGGCGATCGGCGCGGTACTGGCCGGCGCCGACGACCGGACCTCCGACGCGCTCCAGCGGTACGGCTACCACCTGGGTCTGGCGTTCCAGGCGGTGGACGACCTGCTGGGCATCTGGGGTGCCACCGAAGTGACGGGCAAGCCGCACTGGAGCGACCTCCAGTCGCGCAAGAAGTCGCTGCCGGTGTGCGCCGCGCTGGCCGAGGGGGGCGCCGCCTCCCGCGAGCTGGCCGCACAGCTGGCCGACCCGACCGGCCGCGGCGAGGAGAGCGAGCAGCAGCTCGCCGCCCGCGCCGCGCTGATCGAGCAGGCCGGCGGCCGGGCCTGGACGCAGGAAGAGGCCCGCCGCCAGTACGACACCGCCCTCGCCGCGCTCGGCGAGGTGCCCATGGCCGACGAGGTGCGCGAGCACTTCGTCGCACTCGCCGAATTCGTGGTGGTCAGAGAGAGGTGACGTAAGAGTGACAGCAACCGCGGGTGGAAGGCTCGGACCCCAAACCTCAGTTGCAGTAACACGATCTGACGATTCCTCACCCGCGGCGGCGCTCAGCCGGGCCACCGCACACCTGCTGTCACTCCAGCACGCCGACGGCTGGTGGAAGGGCGACCTGGAGACCAACGTCACCATGGACGCCGAAGACCTGCTGCTCCGCCAGTTCCTCGGCATCCGCACCGAGGAGCAGACCCGGGCCACCGCGGCCTGGATCCGCTCCCGGCAGCGGGAGGACGGCACCTGGGCCACCTTCCACGGCGGCCCGCCCGAGCTGTCCACCACCGTCGAGGCGTACGTCGCCCTCCGGCTCGCCGGGGACCCCCCGGACGCCCCGCACCTGCGCGCCGCCGCCGCCTTCGTCCGGGAGAACGGCGGCATCGCCGCCACCCGGGTGTTCACCCGGATCTGGCTCGCCCTGTTCGGCTGGTGGCCCTGGGCGAAACTCCCCGAACTGCCCCCCGAAGTGCTGTTCCTGCCCAGATGGGCGCCGCTGAACATCTACTCCTTCGGCCAATGGGCCCGGCAGACCATCGTCCCGCTGACCGTGGTCTCCGCCCACCGCCCGGTCCGCCCGGCTCCGTTCGACCTCACCGAGCTGCACACCGACCCGGCCGACCCGTACCCGAGGCGCCCGCTCGCCCCCGCGCACAGTTGGGACGGCCTCTTCCAGCGCCTCGACCAGCTGATGCACCGCTACCACCGGCACGCCGTCAAACCGGTGCGCCGCCTCGCACTGCGGCAGGCCGCCGCCTGGATCGTCGAACGGCAGGAAGCCGACGGCTGCTGGGGCGGCATCCAGCCGCCCGCCGTGTACTCGCTGATCGCGCTGCGGCTGCTCGGCTACCGCCTCGACCACCCCGTGATGAAGGCCGGACTGGCCGCGTTCGACAGCTTCACCGTGCACACCGAGGACGGCAAGCGCTGGCTGGAGGCCTGTCAGTCCCCGGTCTGGGACACCTGCCTGGCCGCCATCGCGCTGCGCGACGCCGGACTGCCCGGCGACCACCCCGCGCTGGTGCGGGCCGGCGACTGGATGCTCGGCGAGGAGGTCACCACCCGCGGCGACTGGGCCGTCAAACGCCCCCGGCTCGCCCCCGGCGGCTGGGCGTTCGAATTCCAGAACGACACCTACCCGGACGTCGACGACACCGCCGAGGTGGTGCTCGCGCTGCGCCGGATCGACCACCCCGACCGGGTCCGGCTGGCCGGCGCCGTCGAACGCGCCGTCGGCTGGAACCTCGGCATGCAGTCCAAGGACGGCGCCTGGGGCGCCTTCGACGCCGACAACACCAGCAAACTCCCCAACAAGCTGCCGTTCTGCGACTTCGGCGAAGTCATCGACCCGCCCTCCGCGGACGTCACCGCGCACGTGGTCGAGATGCTCGCCGAGACCGGCCGCGCCCGCGACCCCCGGACCCGGCGCGGCGTCGCCTGGCTGCTGAGCCACCAGGAGGCCGACGGCTCCTGGTTCGGCCGGTGGGGCACCAACTACATCTACGGCACCGGCTCCGTGGTGCCCGCCCTGATCGCCGCCGGACTCACCCCCGGCCACCCCTCCGTCCGCCGCGCCGTCGGCTGGCTGACCGGCCGGCAGAACACCGACGGTGGCTGGGGCGAAGACATGCGCTCCTACGAGGACCCGGCCACCTGGGCCGGCCGCGGCGACTCCACCGCCTCGCAGACCGCCTGGGCCCTGATGGCGCTGCTCGCCGCCGGCGAACACGACTCGGAGGCGGTCGAACGCGGCATCGCCTGGCTGACCCGCACCCAGCGGCCCGACGGCAGCTGGGACGAACCGCAGTTCACCGGCACCGGGTTCCCCTGGGACTTCTCCATCAACTACCACCTGTACCGGCTGGTCTTCCCGGTCACCGCGCTCGGCCGGTACGTGCACGACGCCCCGCTCGGCCGCGGTGGCCGGCGATGAACGACCCCCTGCTGGTGCTCTGCGCGCTGCGACCCGAGGCCTGGGCGCTGCGCGGCGGCGACTGGTCCGGCGCGGCCGGCGGTCCCCCGGTGCTGGCCCGCACCGGGATGGGCCGCCGGACCGCCGGGCGGCGGGCCGGCGCGCTGCTGGACGTCGGCGGCTACGGGGCGCTGCTGGTCGCCGGGTTCGGCGCCGCGGTCGGCCCCGGGGTGCGCCCGGGCGAGGTGATCGTCGCCGACCGGGTCACCGACGCCGAGGGCAGCGTCCACCCGCTGGCCACCGCGCCCGCGCTGGCCACCGCCCTGGAGGAGGCCGGGATCCGCGCCCACCTGGGCACCCACCGCACCGCCGACCACGTGGTGCGCGGCGCCGAACGGGCCCGGCTGCACGCCGAGGGCGCGCTCGCCGTCGACATGGAGGCCGCCGCGGTGCTCGCCGCCCGCGCCGAGCGCGCCCCCGAACTGCCCGCCGCAGTGCTGCGGGTGGTGGTCGACACACCCGAGCGGGAACTCATCCGCCTCAGCACCCTGCCCGCCGGATTCCGCGCCTGGCGGGTGCTGCGCGCCGCCGTCCCCGCCCTCACCGCGTGGCACCGGCAACTGGCCGCCGCGCCCCGTCCGCCGACGACCACACAGCCCTCGACGCTCCCTCAGGAAGCGAGCTAAGTCATGGCCATGCCGCTGCGTCAGACCGTCCGCGTGTCCACCTACCTCATGCAGCAGAAGCTGAAGCGCCGGGACAAGTTCCCGCTGATCGTGGAGCTGGAGCCGCTGTTCGCCTGCAACCTGAAGTGCGAGGGCTGCGGCAAGATCCAGCACCCGGCGGGGGTGCTCAAGCAGCGGATGCCGGTCGCGCAGGCGGTCGGCGCGGTCCTGGAGTGCGGCGCCCCGATGGTCTCCATCGCCGGTGGCGAACCGCTGATGCACCCACAGATCGACGAGATCGTCCGGCAACTGGTCGCCCGCCGCAAGTACGTCTTCCTGTGCACCAACGCGCTGCTGCTGCGCAAGAAGCTCGAGCTGTTCACCCCGTCCCCGTACTTCACCTTCGCCGTGCACATCGACGGACTGCAGGAGCGGCACGACGCCTCGGTGGCCAAGGAGGGCACCTTCGCGGAGGCCGTCGAGGCGATCAAGGAGGCCAAGCGGCAGGGCTTCCGGGTCACCACCAACTCGACGTTCTTCAACACCGACACCCCGCAGACCGTGGTCGAGGTACTGGACTACCTGAACGACGAACTCAAGGTCGACGAGATGATGATCTCCCCGGCCTACGCGTACGAGAAGGCACCCGACCAGGAGCACTTCCTCGGCGTCGAACAGACCCGCGAGCTGTTCCGCACCGCCTTCGCCGGCGGCAACCGGCGGCGCTGGCGGCTCAACCACAGCCCGCTGTTCCTGGACTTCCTCGAAGGCAAGGTCGACTTCGAGTGCACCGCCTGGGGCATCCCCAACTACTCGCTGTTCGGCTGGCAGCGGCCCTGCTACCTGATGTCCGACGGCTACGTCCCCACCTACCGGGAACTCATCGAGAAGACCGACTGGGCCAAATACGGCCGCGGCCGCGACCCGCGCTGCGACAACTGCATGGCCCACTGCGGGTACGAACCCACCGCCGTGCTCGCCACCATGGGCTCGCTCAAGGAGTCGATCCGCGCCGCCCGGGAGACCCTCGCCGCCCCCAAGGCCTGAGCAGCCGTCACGGGCCGCCCGCGTACCCGCGCAGGCGGCCCACGCCGACAGGCGACCGCGACAGCGGGGCCGCAGGCTGGACACCGACCGTCCACCCACCCGCACCAGCCGTGAGGGGTACGCCATGCCACTGCTGAGCCGGATCACCGGGCCCGCCGACCTCCGCCGACTGCACCCCGAACAGCTCCCGCCGCTCGCCGCCGAGATCCGCCACTTCCTGATCGACGCCGTCACCCGCACCGGCGGCCACCTCGGACCCAACCTCGGCGTGGTCGAACTCAGCATCGCCCTGCACCGCGTCTTCGACTCCCCGCACGACCGCATCCTGTGGGACACCGGCCACCAGGCCTACGTCCACAAACTGCTCACCGGCCGGCAGGACTTCAGCCGGCTGCGCGCCAAGGACGGACTGTCCGGCTACCCCTCGCGCGCCGAATCCCCGCACGACCTGATCGAGAACTCGCACGCCTCCACCGCGCTCGGCCACGCCGACGGCATCGCCAAGGCCAACCAACTGCTCGGCGTCGACCGCTGCACCGTCGCCGTGATCGGCGACGGCGCGCTCACCGGCGGCATGGCCTGGGAAGCCCTCAACAACATCGCCGAGGCCGAGGACCGCCCGCTGATCATCGTCGTCAACGACAACGGACGCTCCTACGCTCCCACCATCGGAGGCCTCGCCCACCACCTCGCCACGCTGCGCACCACCAAGGGCTACGAACGCTTCCTCGCCTGGGGCAAGGACGCCCTGCAGCGCACCCCCGTGGTCGGGCCGCCGCTGTTCGACGCCCTGCACGGCGCCAAGAAGGGCTTCAAGGACGCCTTCGCCCCGCAGGGCATGTTCGAGGACCTCGGCCTGAAGTACCTCGGCCCGATCGACGGGCACGACATCGCCGCCGTCGAACAGGCGCTGCGCCAGGCCCGCAACTTCGGCGGCCCCGTCATCGTGCACTGCCTCACCGTCAAGGGCCGCGGCTACCGGCCCGCCGAACAGGACGAGGCGGACCGGTTCCACGCCGTGAACCCGATCGACCCGTACACCTGCCTGCCGATCTCGCCGACCGCCGGCACCTCGTGGACGTCCGTGTTCGGGACGGAGATGCTCGCGCTCGGCGCCGAGCGGCCCGACCTGGTGGCCGTCACCGCCGCGATGCTGCACCCCGTCGGACTCGGGCCGTTCGCCAAGGCCTACCCCGGGCGCACCTTCGACGTCGGGATCGCCGAGCAGCACGCCGTCGCCTCCGCCGCCGGGCTGGCCACCGGCGGGCTGCACCCCGTGGTGGCGGTGTACGCGACCTTCCTGAACCGGGCGTTCGACCAGGTGCTGATGGACGTCGCGCTGCACCGGCTCGGCGTCACCTTCGTGCTCGACCGGGCCGGCGTCACCGGCAACGACGGGGCCTCGCACAACGGCGTGTGGGACCTGTCGGTGCTGCAGGTCGTCCCCGGGCTGCGGATCGCCGCGCCGCGCGACGCCGCCCGGCTGCGCGAACAGCTGCGCGAAGCCGTCGAGGTCGCGGACGCGCCCACCGTGGTGCGCTTCCCCAAGGGGCAGCTCGGACCCGAGGTGACCGCGATCGAACGCACCGGCGGCATCGACGTGCTCGCCCGCACCGGGCCCACGCCCGATGTGCTGCTGGTCGCCGTCGGCCCGATGGCGTCCGCCTGCCTGGACGCCGCCGCGCTGCTCGCCGCCGAGGGCATCACCGCCACCGTCGTCGACCCGCGCTGGGTCAAGCCCGTCGACCCCGCGCTCGTCATGATGGCCGCCGAGCACCGGATGGTGGTCACCGTCGAGGACAACGGCCGCACCGGCGGCGTCGGCGCCGCCCTCGCCCAGGCCATGCGGGACGCCGGCATCGACACGCCGCTGCGCGACCTCGGCGTCCCGGAGGAGTTCCTGGCGCACGCCTCCCGCGGTGAGCTGCTGGAGGAGATCGGGCTCACCGGCACCGGCGTCGCCGCCCAGACCGCCGCCCACGCCCGCCGGCTGCTGCCCGGGACCCGCACCGGCGTCCAGGAGTACCGGCCCCGGATGCCGCTGACCGATTGGAGCGAACCAGCGTGACCCAGGCCGAACCGTTCGACCTCGCCGCCCTGCTCGATGCCCGGGGCGGCGAACGCTACGAGCTGCACGCCCGCTACCTCAACCCGCAGCTGCCGCGGATGCTGCACACCATCGGCTTCGACCGGTACTACGAACGGGCGAAAGGCCCGTACTTCTACGACGCCGAGGGCAACGAGTACCTCGACATGCTCGCCGGATTCGGCATCTTCGCGCTCGGCCGGCACCACCCGGCCGTCCGGGCCGCCGTCCAGCAGGTGATGGAGCTGGAGACCGCTGACCTCACCCGCTTCGACTGCTCCCCGCTGCCCGGCCTGCTCGCCGAACAGCTGATCGCCCACGCGCCCGGCCTGGACCGGGTGTTCTTCGGCAACAGCGGCACCGAAGCGGTCGAGACGGCGCTCAAGTTCGCCCGGTACGCCACCGGCCGGCGCCGCGTCCTGTACTGCGACCACGCCTTCCACGGCCTCACCGCCGGCTCGCTGTCCGTCAACGGCGAGGGCGGCTTCCGCAAGGGCTTCGACCCGCTGCTGCCGGACACCGCGATCCCGCTCGGAGACCTCGGCGCGCTGCGGCGGGAGCTGAAGAAGGGCGACGTCGCCGCGCTGATCGTGGAGCCGATCCAGGGCAAGGGCGTGCTCGCCCCGCCGCCCGGCTGGCTGGCCGCCGCCCAGCAGCTGCTGCACGAGCACAAGGCGCTGCTGATCTGCGACGAGGTGCAGACCGGCGTCGGCCGCACCGGCACCTTCTTCGCCCACCAGGCCGAGGACGGCGTGCGGCCCGACCTGGTGTGCGCCGCCAAGGCGCTGTCCGGCGGCTACGTGCCGATCGGGGCCACCCTCGGCAAATCGTGGATCTTCGAGAAGGTGTACTCCTCGATGGACCGCGTGCTGGTGCACTCCGCCAGCTTCGGCTCCAACGCCCAGGCGATGGCCGCCGGCCTGGCCACCCTGCACGTGATGCGGCAGGAGGAGGTGGTGGAGAACGCCGCCCGGGTCGGCGAGCTGCTGCGGGCCCGGTTGGCCGCGCTGGTCGAACGGTACGAACTGCTCGCCGAGGTGCGCGGTCGCGGACTGATGATCGGCATCGAGTTCGGCCGCCCCAAGTCGCTCAAGCTGCGCACCGGCTGGACGGCGCTGCAGGCCGCCCGCAAGGGACTTTTCGCGCAGATGGTGGTCGTCCCGCTGCTGCAACGGCACCGGATCCTCACCCAGGTCTCCGGCGACCACCTGGAAGTGATCAAACTGATCCCGCCCCTGATCATCACCGAGCGGGACGTCGACCGCTTCATGGACGCCTTCACCGACGTCATGGACGACGCGCACCGCGGCAGCGGCCTGATGTGGGACTTCGGCCGCACCCTGGTCAAGCAGGCCGTCGGATCGCGTTAGAGCTCGGTACGGCGGCGGCGCACCACGACCCACAGGTCCGCCGCCGCCACCAGCGTCAGCAGCCCGCAGCACACCGCGAACACGGTCAGCGTCCCGCTGCTGGGCGCGCCGTGCGGCGACGCGAAGGCCGCCCAGACCGCGAACCCCGCCGTGCACAGCGCGAAGAACGGCAGGAACAGCATCGACAGCAGGAAGCGCAGCTTCAGATCGGTGCGCGCGGTGGCCGGCTCCGTTCCGCTCCGCCAGACCATCGGAGTCTTCGCCCGCCGCATACGCAACCGCCTCCCTCTACCCTTCCAGCGTAGAACTGTCGGGGTGCGGGGAGGCGGGGCGATGAACGACCGGTTGGACGACTATCTGGGGCTGCGGGTGGAGCCCGCGCGGGCGCTGGCCGTCGAGCGCGGCTGGCGCACCGTGCGGGTGGTGGAACCCGAGGCGCTGCTGACCATGGAGTACCGCTCCGAGCGGCTCAACCTGACCGTCCGGGACGGCGTGGTGGAACGCGCCTGGGCGGGCTGAGGACGCACCGGCAGCGGGCGGCCGGCCCAGTGCGCGGCCGCGGGCTGCGGGCGGGGCACCGGGACCGGCCGGGCGAACCGGCCCTCGCGGTGCCAGACCGCCAGCACCCGCTGGTCCAGCGCGGCGATGGCCGGCTCGGCCAGCGGCAGCGACAGCAGCACCAGCGCACCCGCCGCCCAGCCGGCGAACACGTCGGAGATCCAGTGGGTGCCCAGGTAGACGGTGGTCAGGCCGATCGAGGCCGCGGTGAGCGAGGCCAGCACCGTGCCGGTGCGCCGCCAGCGGGCCGCCAGGTAGGCCAGCACGCCCCAGGTGACCACGGCGTTGGCGGTGTGCCCGGACGGGAAGATGGTGCCGCCGGAGAACAGCTCGGGCGACCCTATGTAGTGCGCGTAGTGCGGACCCAGCCGACCGGTCAGGATCTTCACCGCGCCCACTGTGACGTTCAGCAGCAGCAGTGCCATGCCCATCACCAGCAGCGGCCGCGACGAGTGCGTGCGGTAGCAGCGCCAGCCCAGCCACAGACAGGCCGCGATCGCGGTCGGGCCGCGCTGGCCGGCGACCACCCAGATGTCCAGGTACGGCAGCGCCTGCGGCCACACCTTGTACGGGCGCAGCTGCTGCAGCGACCAGTCCAGGTCGACCAGCGGCGAGTCGAGCACAATGGCCAGCACCACCGCCAGGTAGAGCACGGCGGTGATGCCGAAGAGCAGAACGTGCCGCCGGCTCATCGACGGGGGCGCGGATTCTGTCGGCTTGGTGACGGAATCGCGCTCGGACTGGACCGGAAACGTGCGTGGTCCGGTCGATATCCGCGGCACGGGGGATTCGGGCTTGGCTGGCACCCTTCGACATTACCGGCTGCCTCCGAGCGCTCCGGGCTGTACGGGCAATCTGTCACCCGCCGGTGATCGGTTGTCCGCACTTTCCCCATACGGGCAGTTCGGCGTGCGAGGGGAAGGGCCGTAAAGCGGAGCGGAGTGTGCGAAATCACCCTCTGCGGCGCTCCGGGTGCCGTTTCCTCCGGGTTTCTCCAATTGCCGGGCGGGTAGTGCGGGAACGAAAGAAGCGGCCGATTTCCCGTGACGCAGGTCACTTCCGGGAAATCGGCCGCCGGGTCGGGCGGCGGGGTCGGGTCAGGGCAGTACCTTCTCGACGGCTGCCGCGCCGTGCTCCTCCAGGTCCTTCTTCGCCTTCGCGACCCGCTTCGGGGTGACGTCGAGCCCCTGGGCCATCACCAGGTCTTCGGGGTCGACGGGGTTCTCCGCCCCGGTGTGCAGCAGCTTGTCCGGAGTCGGCTTGGAGTCGCTGTCCGTGGTGTCGGTCATCAAGATCCTCCGTGGGTACGCCCGCCGCCGGTGGACGGCGGCGGGAGGTCTGCACGTCGAGTCTGGACCCGCGCCGTGGCGGGCGCACCACGAGACCCCAACTAGTCGAGCGGGCCGCCCGCCACGTAGATGACCTGGCCGGAGACGAAGCCCGCGCCCTCGGAGGCGAGGAAGGAGATGGTGTGCGCGATGTCGTCCGGCACGCCGACCCGCTGGACCGGGATTGCCGAGGCGGCGGCCTGCTTGAACGCCTCGAACTCCATGCCGACCCGGGCCGCGGTGGCCGCCGTCATGTCGGTGGCGATGAAGCCGGGGGCGATCGCGTTGGCGGTGATGCCGAACTTGCCGAGCTCGATCGCCAGGGTCTTGGTGAAGCCCTGCAGGCCGGCCTTGGCCGCCGAGTAGTTGGCCTGGCCGCGGTTGCCCTGCGCGGAGGAGGAGGACAGGTTGACGACGCGTCCGAAGCCGGCCGCGACCATGTGCTTCTGCACCGCGCGGGTCATCAGGAAGGCGCCCTTGAGGTGCACGTTCATCACGGTGTCCCAGTCGGACTCGGACATCTTGAACAGCAGGTTGTCGCGGAGCACGCCCGCGTTGTTCACCAGCACGACGGGGGTGCCCAGTTCGGCGGCGATGCGGTCGACCGCGGCCTCCACCTGTTCGGCGTTCGAGACGTCGGCGCCGACGGCCAGCGCCCGGCCGCCCGCGGCGACGATCGCCTCGGCGGTGCCCTTCGCGTTGGACTCCTCCAGGTCGACCACCGCGACCGCGTAACCGTCGGCGGCCAGCCGGAGCGCGGTGGCCGCGCCGATCCCGCGGGCCGCACCCGTCACCACGGCCACCCGCACCGGAGCGTCTGCGGTCACGGACGTGCTCTGCTCGGTCATCTTCGTACTCGTCTCTCTCGAAGTCGGACGACGGGACCGGCCCGGGCCGGTGACCCGCGGATGAGATTTGAATGAGGTGCGCAGCGCGCAGCGCGGCAACCCTACCGGCGAGTAGAAATTCCGGCCAGGGGCAGCGCCGCAGGTGACGGAGGGTGAGGGCGCTCGGCGGCCGAGTGGGTGAACCAGGTTGGTCGTGACCCCGACATAGGGGGGAAATATGCCAACTTTGCCGAACCTGCGACTACTCTGCGCCCCTACCTGCCGGTCCAGGCCGACCGTTTGTATAGTGTGCGCCAGCAGCCACCGGCTGCACGGCCGGCGCGTCCTTACTCACAGCGGGATGCTCACTCGCCGTTACTGCCCCGCTCGGGTGTCCCACACACACCGCGAGCGTGACACCGGGACGGATTTCATGGTGCTGGGGGAGATCCCGACAACCCGTGTGCCCGGTCGACTGCAGCAGTCGCCCGGTCACCTCATCCGCGTGGCCCAGCAGGTACACACCCGCTTGTGGTCCGAATACGTCGGTACCGAGCTGACGGCTCCGCAATTCGCGGTGCTGCTGGTACTGGCACTGGAGCCCGGCGCCGACCAGCGAACGGTCGGCGAACGGGCATCGCTCGACAAGGCGACGATGGCCGAAATGGTCGCCAGGCTGGTCCGGCGGGGCCTGGTGCTCCGCCGCCGGGACCCGGCCGACGGTCGTCGCAAGCTGCTGGCCCTCTCGCAGAGCGGCGCTCAGGCCGTGCGCGAGGCGACCGGCGGCGTGGTCCGGGTCCAGCGGACCCTGTTCGAGTCGCTGAGCCCGGACGAGCAGCTGGAACTCGTCCGGACCATGGCACGGATCGCCCGGCTGGAGCCGGCCGCCGTTGCCGTGATGGCCGACGCCCGGCCCACGCTGGACGCCCAGCGTGCCATCGGCTACCTGATCCGGGTCGCCCAGCAGGTGCACACCAAGCTCTGGTCGGAGAAGGTCGGCACCGAGCTGACGGCTCCTCAGTACGCGGTGCTGGACGCGCTGGAGACCGAACCGGGCGCCGACCAGCGCACGGTCGGCGAGCTCGCCTCGCTGGACAAGGCGACGATGGCCGAGATGGTCAGCCGGCTGGTGCGACGCGGCCTGGTGCTGCGCCGCCGCGACCCCTCGGACGGGCGCCGCAACCTGCTCTCGCTCTCCCCGACCGGCCAGGAGCTGTTGCACCGCTCCACCGCCGGGGTGCGTGAGGTCCAGGAGGCGTTGCTCGCTCCGCTGGAGCCGCACGAGCACGCGCAGGCTCTGGCGCTGCTCGCCAAGGCGGCTCGGCTGTAACGATTCTGCAAAGCGTCGTCCAATTTTTTGGGCGACGAACGCGCTCCGGCGGGCACGCGGCACCGCTCGGACGCTCCGGAAGGGGCCGACACCTCGTCAGGTGTCGGCCCCTTCCGGGTTGTTCCGGCCGTCACTCTCCGTGCTGACTGGGCGTCAGCTCTAGCTGACGTGACGTCAGCCGCGCGAGGGAACGACGGGGCGTCAGTTCCAGTCGAAGTCGGCCGGGTCGGGGCCGATTCGCTTGCCGGTGGCGACGGCTGCGATCGCCGCGAGGTCCTCGGCGTCCAGCTCGAAGCCCGTCACGTCCAGGTTCTCCCGGATGCGGGCCGGGGTGACCGACTTCGGGATGGCGATCACGCCGCTCTGCAGGTGCCAGCGCAGCACCACCTGGGCCGTCGAGCGGCCGTGCTTCTCGGCGATCTTCAGCAGCGCGGGCTCGGCCAGCAGGTCGCCGCCCTGGCCCAGCGGGCTCCACGCCTCGGTGGCGATGCCGTGCTCGGCGTGGAAGGCGCGCAGCTCGGCCTGCGGGAAGTACGGGTGCAGCTCGACCTGGTTCAGTGCCGGGACCACCGAGGTCTCCTTGAGCAGCAGCTCCAAGTCCGCGATGTGGAAGTTCGAGACGCCGATCGCGCGGACCCGGCCGTCGGCCTGCAGCTGCTCGAAGGCGCGCCAGATGTTCACGAACGCGGGGCCGTGCATCGCCCGCGGCCAGTGGATCAGGTACAGGTCCAGCTGCTCCAGGCCGAGCTTGGCCATCGACTCGTCGAAGGCGCGCAGCACCCGGTCGCGGCCCTGCTCGCCGGACCAGTCGAGGGTGCCGGAGTTCCACAGCTTGGTGGTGACGAACAGCTCGTCACGGGCCACGCCGGACTCGACGATCGCCTGGCCGGTGCCCGCCTCGTTCTCGTAGATCGCGGCGGTGTCGATCGAGCGGTAGCCCGATTCGATCGCGGTGCGCACCGCCGGGACGGCCTCCGCGTCCGGCACCTGCCAGACGCCGAAGCCGAGCTGCGGGATCCGCACGCCGTTGTTCAGCGTGATCGACGGGATCGGGGGTACTGCGGGAGTGCTGGTCACGAGAAGGGGTGCCCTTCGGTCGGGTGGCTGTGGGGAGTGTCCAAGAGGGCGGCAACCGGGTTGAACAGCGGAGTATTCCCGATGGGCAGGAGTTCCTTCCAACAGGGGAAACGCTTCGGGGGCCGCAGCCGGATCGGGCAGAACCGCGAAAGGGCGTGTGGCGTGTATCACAGGTGATACCGCCGCGTCCGGGGAGGGTGGTCCGGACGGGTGAATGGGCGGGCCCGGCGGTGGTGGTGCGGCGGTCGGTGGGCGGGCCCGGGCCAGACTGCCGGGGTGACCAAGACTTCAGGTTCTCCGTCAAACCAGCGCGGTGAGATCGGCGGCGTCCCGACCCGGTACATCGGTATCGGCGTCATCGTGGTGCTGGCGATCTGGTTCCTGTTCGCCAACCTGGACAAGGTGAAGATCCAGTTCTGGGTCTTCACCGTCACCTGCCCGCTCTGGATCGCGCTGCTGGCCACGCTGCTCGCGGGAACGGCGCTCGGCTGGCTGCTGAAGGGCCGGCGCACCCGGTGACGGCGCCGCAGGAGGCCGCGGGGCGGTCGGCGGGAGAGCCGCTGATCGAGCTGCGCCGGGTGAACAAGCACTACGGGCAGCTGCACGTGCTGCAGGACATCGACCTGACGGTGGGCCGGGGCGAGGTCGTGGTGGTGATCGGCCCGTCCGGGTCGGGGAAGTCCACGCTGTGCCGGGCGATCAACCGGCTGGAGCCGGTGGAGAGCGGCGACATCCTGATCGAGGGCCAGCCGCTGCCCGCCGAGGGCAAGGGTCTGGCGAAGCTGCGGGCCGAGGTCGGGATGGTGTTCCAGTCCTTCAACCTGTTCGCGCACCGGACGGTGCTGCAGAACGTCACGCTGGCCCAGATCAAGGTCCGCAAGCGTGGGAAGGCGGCGGCCGAGACCAAGGGGCGGGCGCTGCTGGAGCGGGTCGGACTGGCCTTGCAGGCCGACAAGTACCCGTCGCAGCTGTCCGGCGGCCAGCAGCAGCGGGTGGCGATCGCCCGGGCGCTGGCGATGGACCCGAAGGCACTCCTGTTCGACGAGCCGACCTCGGCGCTCGACCCCGAGATGATCAACGAGGTGCTGGAGGTGATGCGCTCGCTGGCCGCCGAGGGGATGACCATGGTGGTGGTCACCCACGAGATGGGGTTCGCGCGTTCCGCCGCCAACCGGGTGGTCTTCATGGCGGACGGGAAGATCGTCGAGGACCGCGTCCCCGAGGAGTTCTTCGCGAACCCGCAGAGCGAGCGCGCCCGGGACTTCCTGTCCAAGATCCTGAAGCACTGAGGCGGCGCGGTGAAACAGCGGTACATCCTGCGCGCACTGGCGCTGTGCGCCGTGCTGCCCGGCCTGGCGGCCGGCCTGTCCGGCTGCGGCAAGGAGGGCACCCCGCCGCCGAAGGGCCCGCAGCCGAGCGCGCTGCCCAGCTACCAGGTGCGCAACAACACGATCACCGGCTCGCCCACCCTGGACGCGGCCCGGGCGCGCGGCCACCTGGTGGTCGGCGCCAAGGAGGACCAGCCGTACCTGGGCCAGAAGAACCCGGCCACCGGCGAGTACTCCGGCTTCGACATCGAGATCGCCAAGATGGTCGCCGCCGACCTGGGCTTCGCGCCCGACCAGATCGAGTTCCGCACCATCGCCTCCGCCAACCGGGAGACCGCGCTGCAGAACGGCCAGGTCGACTACTACGTGGGCACCTACACCATCAACGACAACCGCAAGAAGCTGGTCGGCTTCGCCGGCCCGTACTTCATCGCCGGGCAGGCGCTGATGGTCCGCAAGAACGAGACGAAGATCAACGGCCCGCAGGACCTGGCGGGCCGAAAGGTCTGCTCGGCCGCCGGGTCCACCCCGTACCAGCGGATCCAGACCAATTATCCGAAGGCCAAGCTGGTCGGCTACGACACCTACTCGGCCTGCGTGGACAACCTGATCAGCAATCAGGTCGACGCCGTCACCACCGACAACGCGATCCTGCAGGGCTACGTGGCCAAGGTCCCCGACGAGCTGAAGATGGTCGGCGAGCCGTTCTCCACCGAGCCGTACGGCATCGGCGTCCCCAAGAACGACACCGTGCTGCGGATGGCGATCAACGACGCGCTGCAGCTGAACATGGACAACGGCAACTGGAAGAAGGCGTACGAAGCGACGCTCGGCCTCTCCGGGGTGCCCGCGCCGCAGCCCCCGGCCATCGACCGGTACAAGTGAGCAGGGGGCGCGGATGAACGTCCTGACCAGCAACTGGTCCACCTACTGGCACGGCTTCCTCGGCACCCTGTGGCTGACCCTGGTCAGTGCCGCGCTGGCGCTGGTGCTCGGGGTGGTCATGGCGGGCTTCCGGGTCTCGCCGGTGAAGCCGCTGCGGGCCGTTGGCACCGGGTGGGTGACGGTGCTCCGGAACACCCCGCTGACCCTGCTGTTCTTCATCGTGGTGCTGGGCCTGCCCCGGTTCCACATCACGCTGCCGTTCTTCACCTTCGCCGTGCTGGCGCTGGGCTGCTACACCTCGGCGTTCGTCTGCGAGGTGCTGCGCTCGGGCGTGAACACCGTGCCGACGGGGCAGGGTGAGGCGGCCCGCAGCCTGGGTCTGACGTTCGGTCAGACGCTGAGCCTGGTCATCATGCCGCAGGCGTACCGCTCGGTGGTCGCCCCGCTGGGCAGTGTGATGATCGCGCTGGCGAAGAACACCGCGATCGCGGGCTCGTTCAGTGTGGTCGAACTGCTCGGCACCTACCGGACCATCAACGAGCTGGGCTACAGCATCGTCTGGACCTTCGTCTGGATCGCGGTCGGCTATCTGATCATCACGCTGGCGATCAGCGCCCTGTTCAACGTACTGGAGCGACGGGTGGCGGTGTCCCGATGACGGTGGAGTCCTCCGCGCTGTACGACATCCCCGGGCCGAAGGCGCTGGCCCGGCACCGGCTGTACGGCATCCTGACGCTGCTGGTGATCGCCGCGGTGGTCGGCTGGGTGATCTGGATGCTGTTCCACACCAACCAGTTCACCCACCAGAAGTGGATGGCCTTCGAGTACAAGGGCGTCCAGGAACTGCTGCTGCGCGGCCTCGGCAACACCCTGAAGGCGTTCGGCTGGACGGTGCTGTTCGCGCTCCCGTTCGGCGCGCTGTTCGCCGCCGGACGGCTCTCCGACCACCGGGCGGTGCGCTGGGTGTCCACCCTGGTGGTGGAGTTCTTCCGGGCCATGCCGCTGCTGGTGATGATCTTCTTCATCTTCGTCGCGCTCAAGGTCGAACCGCTCTGGGCGCTGGTGGCCGGGCTCACCCTGTACAACGGCTCGGTGCTGGCCGAGGTGTTCCGGGCCGGCATCCTCGCCGTCCCCAAGGGGCAGAAGGAGGCCGCGTTCGCGCTCGGCCTGCGGAAGACCCAGGTGATGACGTACGTGCTGGTGCCGCAGGCGGTCCGGGCGATGTCGCCGACCATCGTCAGCCAGCTGGTGGTGGCGCTGAAGGACACCTCGCTGGGTTTCCTGATCACCTACGAGGAGTTCCTGCACGCCGGGAAGCTGATCGCCACCAACCTGGACTACGACCTGCCGTTCATCCCCGTGGTGATGGTGATCGCCCCGGTCTACATCGGCATGTGTCTGCTGCTGTCCTGGCTGGCCAAGTGGCTGGAGCGGCGCGCTCGGCGCAGCCCGCGCGAAGGGGCGACGCCGGTCGCCGAGGCCGGGCCGGTGCTGGACGGGCGGGGGTAGGGCCTTTTCGGACGCTGGAAAAGCGGTGGGTTCGGGTCGGGGCGGTCGGCTAGGGTCGGAAAGTCTGTGACCGAGCGCACACGAGGAGTTGCCGAATGTCCGTGCTGCCCAGCCGGCAGGGCCTGCCCGATGCCGAAGTGATCGACCGGCGGGACGGGCCGTACGGCGAGGTGGCGCTGCGGCGGCGCGGTGGGCACTACGAGATCATCGCGAACGGGTGCTTCCTGATGGACACCGCCGACGGGCGGTCCGAACGGCTGCTGATCCAGGCGGCGTTGGACTCGGTGGGTGCGGGGAGCGGATTGAGTGTGCTGATCGGTGGGCTGGGCGTCGGCTTCTCGCTGGCGTACGCCGCCGCCGAGCCGCGGTGGGGGCGGATCGCCGTGGTCGAGCGGGAGGGGGCGATCATCGACTGGCACCGGAGCGGGCCGCTCGGGGCGTTCTCCGCGGGCGCGTTGGACGATCCGCGGGTCGAGGTGGTGCACACCGATCTGGTGGCGCATCTCGGTTCCAGCGGGGAGCAGTACGACGCGCTGTGTCTCGACATCGACAACGGGCCCGACTGGACGGTCGGTGAGGAGAACGACGCGCTGTACGGCCCGGTCGGCCTGGCCAATGCCGCTGCCCGGCTGCGGGCCGGCGGCGTCCTCGCGGTGTGGAGTGCCCAGCCCTCCGCCGCTTTCGAACAGGCGCTGCGGGACGCCGGGTTCATCGATGTCCGGAGCGAGGAGATCGCCGTCGAGCGCGGGGTGCCCGACGTGGTGCACCTGGCGCGCCGGGCCGCCTGACGGGGCGCGGCCTTCACGCGGCCGAACCGCCGGATCCGGTGCGGAAGTTGTGCCCGTGACGCGTTCACAGCAGCGCTCGCGTGCGGCATGATCACCATCATGGCGGACGAGAAGACGGACCTCCTGGCGTGCCTCTGGGACGAGTTCAACGCCATGCGGTTCCCCAACGGCTGGTACGACCAGGAGCCCGAAGGCACCTGCCTGGTCACCCTGGGCGCCGTCCTCACCGGCTTCGCCGCCAGCGTCCTCGACGGGCCGTCGCTCGGCGCGCGGCACCGCGAGCACCTGCGCCGCCGGATCGTCCTGCTCGGCGAGCTGCTGCCGACCTTCGCCGTAGACGGCTACGCCTCGCGGTACTTCGTCGCGCTGTACCGGATGGCGGTGCTGACGGAGGAGATCGACCTCGAGCGGGAGGAGATCGACCTCGAGCGGGAGGAGATCGACCTCGAGCGGGGAGGCGGAGGGATTTAGCCGGCGGAGAGGGCGGCGGCCAGGACGGTGCGGAGCTGCTCCAGTTCGTGACGCCAGGCCGGGCCCTCGTCCGACTCGTCCCAGAGCTCGGCGAGTTCGGATTCCTCGCTGAGCACGCCGGCCAGTGCGTTCAGGGCGAGGCGGCGTACGTCGGGACCGAACAGGGGGAGCGGCTGGTCCGGTCCGTACGCGGTGCTGATCGGGGTGCCGCCCGGGCACTGGGCGGCGACCAGGGCGGCAGCGGCGACGATCTGGCAGCCGTCGTCGGCGTCCAGGTCGTCGAACTCGCCGACACCGCCGCCGAGTACGGCGCGGATCAGGGCCTCGCGCTGCTCCGGGGCGGCCTCGTCGAGGTCGCCCGCGAAGTCGGCGGCGGTGTCGTTGTCGAACAGACCGATGTCCCAGGCACCCATGGTGATCTCCTTCGGTAGCTGTGCGGAGATCGTCGCAGGGTGGACTGACAGGTCAGGTGTCAGACAGCGGGCAGGGTGCGGGCGAGGAGGGGGAGCAGCCGGGCCCAGTGCAGGCGGAGCGCGGCGGGATCGAAGGCGTCGGTGTCGGGCATGGTGAAGCCGTGGACGGTGCCGGGGTAGATCTCGGAGGTGTGGCGGACCCTGGCGGCATCGAGGGCGTGGTTGAGTTCGGCGAGGGCCTCGGGCGTCAGATCGCTTGCGGCGTGGCCGAGATGGACCTCGGCGGTGAGTTCGGCGAAGACCTCGGGTCCGTCGGCGGCCACCGGGGCGTGGAACGCGGCGAGGGCGGCGACCCGGTGCGGGTGGGCCGCGGCGGTGCGGACGGCCTGGAGGCCGCCGATGCAGTAGCCGGTCACGGCGACAGGGCCGGCGGCGACCTCGGGGCGGGTGGTGAGGACGCGCAGGAAGGCGTCGGCGTCGCGCAGGGCGCGTTCGCGGGTGTGCGCCGTGATCAGCGGCATCAGGTGGGTGAAGAGGTCGTGCCGGGCGTCCTCGCCGATGTACGCGGGGAGTTCGAGCACCGGGGCCGGGCCGTGGCGGTAGAAGAGGTTGGGGACGAGCACGTAGTAGCCGTGGCCGGCCAGCTCGCGGGCCAGGGCGCGCAGTGCCGGGCGGATGCCGAAGCCGTCCGGGTACATCAGTACCGCCGGGTGCGGGCCGCCCTCGGAGGGGAAGGCGGCGAGGGCGTCGGCGTGGCCGTCCGGGGTGGGGATGTGCAGCAGGTCGGTGCGGGGCTGGGCGGGCATCAAGTCTCCTGTCGTGGTTGACGGTTGGATGAGGTGTCAACTCGACGGAGGTGGGGCCCGGGCGGCGCTCAGGGGAGGGCCGGGTCGCCGATTCGTGTGTGGCGCGAGGCCGTCCCGGTCGTCATGGTCGGACAAGGTAGTCGACCGGACGGGGCGAGGCCAGCGGGCCTGGTGGGTGGCCGGGTGGCCGGGTGGGCGATGGGGTGGCCAGGTGGCGGGGTGGGCGATGGGGTGGCCGGGGAATGCGGAACGGCGAGCCCGGGGTGGGCTCGCCGTTCGTCAGGTGCGGATCAGCCGAAGGGGCTGTTGGCCGGCGGGGGCGGCGGGGACTGCGGTGCCGCCGCAGGGGCCGGCGGTGCGGAGAGACCGCCGAAGGGGTTGTAGTCGGCCGGGGGGACCTTGACCAGGCGGCCCTTGGTCGGGTCGGCCTCCTCCGGTTCCTCGGCGGCGGGGGCTGCTGCGGCGGGGGCCGCGGCTGCACCGAAGGGGTTGAAGTCCGCCGGGGGGACCTTGACCAGGCGGCCCTTGGTGGGGTCCGCCGCCTCCGGCGGGTCGGCCGGGGCCGGGACCGCCGGCGGGGCGCTGGGCCGGGGCGGGATGTTGCTCGGCGGGCCGGTGATGGTGCCGAACGGGTCGGACGGCTCGGAGGACAGGACCGTCCCGAACGGGTCGGCGGAGGCCGCGCGGGCTGGCGCCGGTGCGGCGACCGGGGCGGGCGCCGGGGTGGCGGCGGGGGCTGCCGCGGCGGGGGCCGAGGCTGCACCGAAGGGGTTGAAGTCGGCCGGGGGGACCTTGACCAGGCGTCCCTTGGTCGGGTCGGCGGCTTCGGGTTCCTCGGTGGAGGGGGTTGCCGCTGCCGGGGCGGGGGCTCCGAAGGGGTTGAAGTCGGCCGGGGGGACCTTGACCAGGCGTCCCTTGGTCGGGTCGGCGGCTTCAGGGACCGGTGCCGGTGCTGGGGTGGGGGGTGCGGTCGGGGCGCCGAAGGGGTCGGCGGCTGCGAAGGGGTCGGGTGCGCCGAAGGGGTCGGCGGCCGGGGTGGCGGGCTCCGGGGTGGAGGGGGTTGCCGCTGCGGGGGTTGGGGCTGCGCCGAAGGGGTTGAAGTCGGCCGGGGGGATCTTGACGAGGCGGCCCTTGGTGGGGTCGGCGGCTTCGGGTTCGGGTTCGGGTTCGGGTGCCGGGGTGGGGGGTGCGGTCGGGGCGCCGAAGGGGTCGGCGGCTGCGAAGGGGTCGGGTGCGCCGAAGGGGTCGGCGGCCGGGGCGGCGGGCTCCGGGGCGGCGGGGGTTGCTGCTGCGGGGGTCGGGGCTGCGCCGAAGGGGTTGAAGTCCGCCGGGGGGATCTTGACGAGGCGGCCCTTGGTGGGGTCGGCGGCTTCGGGCTCGGGTTCCGGCGTGGCCGCCGGGGCGCCGAACGGGTCGGCGGCCGGGGCGGGTTCGGGCGCGGCCGGGGCGGCGGCCTGGGCTGCCGGGGCCGGGGCGCCGAAGGGGTTGAAGTCCTCCGGGGGAACCCGGACGGTGGTGCCCTTGGCGGGCTCCTCCGGGGCGACCGGGGCCGGGGCCGGGGCACCGAACGGGTCGGCGGAGGCCAGCACCGGGGACGGCTGCTGGGCCCGCGGATCGGCGGGGGCCGGGGCGCCGAAGGGATTGAAGTCCGAGGGCGGGACCCGCACCGAGGTGCCGGACGGGGCGTCGGCCTGCTCGGGCGTCGCGACCGGAACCGGCGGGGCGACAGGCACCGACGGCGCGGCGGACTGCGCCGGAACGGCCGGGCTGTGAGCGGGAACGGCCCGGCCGACCGGCACCGGGGCCGGGGCCACGGCCACACCGTCCCAAGCGAGTTGGACCGAGCAGAGCAGGTCCGCGAAGACCGAGGTGTAGACGTCCCAGTCCTCGGTGTCGGAGGTGGTGAGCTGCACCGTCAGGACCGTCGCCCCGTCCGGCATCGGGACGAACGCCTCGACCACCGAGCTGTAAACCACGCCGCCGGGGCGCTCGTCGTGCAACTCCTTCAGCGCGGGCATCGCCCGGTTCTCCACCAGCACCGCGGCCGGGCCGGCCGGCAGCAACACCGTCCACACCTCGGAGTACGGGCGCTCGGTGGACAGTTCCACCGCCAGCTCCTGGATCGGCTGCGCGCACGGGACGGTCGACACCACCAGCGAGACCCGCGAACTGCGGCCGTTCACCAGCAGCGTCGCGACACCCGCGTAGGCGACGTTCGAGGCGGCGAACTGCTCGGACAGCAGCGCCGCCACCACGGCGAAGTCGTTGCGCTCGGCCGGGGACGCGCCGGAGAACAACTCTTCGGCGGTCTCGGTGAGATGGGCGGACAGGGCGTTGCCCGAACCGCGCACCGTCAGAGTGTGGAACGCCGGCGGGACGACAAGGCGCGCCTCGACACCCGAGCCGGTCGACAGTTCGTCAGGGGCGACCGTCACGCGAGGTTCGGCCAGGGCCGCGAGGGCCTGGGTGAAACCGGCGAGCGGCTCGGTGTCCACCGGGGTCGGCTCGGCGTGCAACCGCAGCGCGGAGACCGACACGGGGTCGGTCAGGCCGAGGGCCGAGGCGGCGAAACGCTGCGTCAGCACCGGGACGGCCTCGCGGCCGGCGTTCGCGTTCGGGCGGCGGTTGGCGGACACCTCGATCACCGTGCCCAGCTTCGGGACGGAGAGCAGGCCCGGGCCGATCTGGCTGATCCGCAGACCGAACAGGGCCTTGGCGGCCGGATGCTGAGGCCGACGGAACGCGGTGAATGCGTCGATCGGGTAGTGGGTGGCGCGGCTGCCGAGAAGTGCGGCGCATGCCGCGTCCAGCGTGGCCGTGATCCGGTCTGCGGCGGCGAAGCCTTCCTGCGTCATTCGCCGAGCCCCCTCGTTCTCGGGTGTGGACAGTTCAGCCACTTTGTATCAGACGTGGACGACGTGGGTTGAGGGGTCGTCGGGGGTGGGGTGGGTGGTGTGGGTGGGGGGTGGGTGGTTGGCGGGGTGCCTGCGGCGCGGGGTGTGGGGGATGGGGGAGGTGGCGACGTGGGTTGAGGGGTTGTCGGGGGTGGGGTGGGTGGTGTGGGTGGGGGGTGTGGGGTGAGGTGGGGTGAAGGGGCGTTGGGGGGGTGGGTGGTTGGCGGGGTGCCTGCGGCGCGGGGTGTGGGGGATGGGGAAGGTGACGACGTGGGTTGAGGGGTCGTCGGAGGGCGGCGCGGGTGGGGGCGTGGGGCGAGGTGGGTGAAGGGGCTTTGGGGGGTGGGTGGTTGGGGGTGTCTGCGGCGCGGGTGGGGAGGATGGGGGTGGTGGCGACGTGGGTTGAGGGGTCGTCGGAGGACGGGATGGTGGGCGGGGGTGTGGGGTGACGGGGGCTTGGGGGTGGGTTGAGGGATCGTCTGGGGAAAGCGACGTGGTTTGGGCGGCGGGAGTTGAGGGGGGTCAGGGGGTGGGTGGGGTGGCGAGGCGGAGGAGGGAGGGGGTGAGGGGGGTGAGGGTGGTGGTGAGGTCGCGGATGAGGCGGGCGGTGGGGCCGTCGGGGTGTTCGGTGGTGAAGAACTCGGTGAAGAGGGCGGCGAGTTCGGGGTCGCGGGTGGCGGCGACGGCGAGGGCGGCGACGAGTTCCTGGACCAGGTGGAGTTGCAGGGTTTCGGCGGGGACGGGCTTGTCGGCGAGCCAGTCGAGGGAGCTGATTTCGGCGTTGGCGATCCAGGCGCGGACGGTGCGGCGCAGGGTGGGGCTGGGGTCGGGGAGGCCGAGGTGGCGGAGGATCTGTTCCTGGGCGGCGCGCCGGACGTGGTCGATGACGGCGTCGGCGTCGGGGCTGGCGGCGACCGAGCCGCCGCGCAGCAGGGCGGTGAAGCCGGCTTCGTGGGACTGGACGAAGTCGAGGTAGCGGCCCATGACGCGGTAGAGGCGTTCGGAGAGCGGGCCGTCGGCGACTTCCTCGAAGCGTCCGGCGAGTTCGCGGCCGGCCCGGCGCAAGGCTTCCTCGTAGAGGGCCTGCTTGCCGGGGAAGTAGTGGTAGACGAGCGGGCGGGAGGCGCCGGCGGCGGCCGCGATGTCGTCGATGGAGACGTCCTCGGGGGCTCGGTCCGAGAACAACTCGAGGGCCACCGCGATGAGTTGTTCGCGGCGTTCGTCGACGGTGAGCCGCCGCCTGGGGGTTCGGGCGGGCTGCTGTTCCTCCGAGCGGGGGGCCACGGACGGCGTACGGGAAGCCATGCGGCCCACCCTAGTTCGTCGGGGTGGCGCGGGACAGCGTGGACGGGGGGCGTCGACAGGGAGGTCAGCGGCCGGTGCGCTGTTCCAGGTAGCGGCGCCAGGCCTCCCGGCCGTCGGGGACGAACTCCCAGGTGGTGAGGCGGTCGTTGAGTTCGTCCTCGGTGAGCCAGGTGTACCAGGCGACTTCCTCGGCCTGCGGGTCGACCGGGCCGTCCCATTCGGCCTCGTGGACGTCGGACCACCAGCTGAACCGCTCGCCGTCGGTGTAGCGGAAGCGGAACAGCGGGCGGGTGCGGATGCCGGTGACGCCGAGTTCTTCCTCGGCCTCGCGGACGGCGGCGTCCAGGTAGCTCTCGCCGGCGCCGACCACGCCGCCGACGAAGCAGTCGTGTGCGCCGGGGGCGAACGCCTTGGTGTCGGTGCGGCGGTGGGTGAAGATCCGGCCCTGCGGGTCGCGGACCAGTACGAAGACGCAGCGGTGCAGCAGGTTGTCGCGGTAGACCTCGGAGCGGGGTGCGGTGCGCAGCACCCGGTCGTGTTCGTCGACCACGTCGACGATTTCGTCCAGCGGACCGGAGCTGGGGGAGGGAGTGGTCATGCCCGCCATTCTGGCCCCAGGGAGGCAGTATCACCCGAAAGAGTTGGTATACGGAGTGCGGGAGTTGGGCAATTCAGTTGGCGGAGCGTCAGTTACCGCTGGCTGGAGGAGTGTTGAGGAGCCGTGTTGTTGTTCTGTCCGTCGCTGCCGCCTTGTTGGGGCTCGGCACGGCGCTGCCCGTCGCGGCCGCGTCGGCGCCCGCCGCCGTCCGCTCGGGGCTGGACTGCACCACCTGGGTACACGAGAACGACCCGCTGACCGGAGGAGTGCTCTGCACCAACAACACGGGCGCGCCGATCGCCTTCCACGCGGACATCGTGTGCGGTCTCGCGCCGGACGTCTCGGGCACCTCGGTGACGGCCCAGCCCGGCCAGACCCAGGAGTCGGCGGGCCACTGCGCCTTCTACTCCTCCGGGATCGGTCACATCGGCTGGACGGTGGAGTAGCCGATGGAGTAGGGGAAAGCCGGCTGCTGATGGGCCCCGCCGCAGGTCACTGGGGGCGGTGTCTAAGGTGGGCGGGTGGAGATCCAGGGGTTCACGGCGGACGGGTTCGAGCCGGTCAGGGCGGCCTTCGAGGGCAACTTCCGGCAGTACGGGGAGTTGGGTGCGGCGTTCGCGCTGTACCTGGACGGCCGGAAGGTGGTCGACCTGTGGGGCGGTGACGCGCGTCCGGAGGTGGGTGCGAGGCCCGCGCCGGCGGTGCGGTGGGAGGCCGGTAGCGCGCAGGTGCTGCGGTCGGTCACCAAGGGGCTGACGGCTGCCTCCGCGCTGCTTCTGGCGCAGCGCGGGCTGCTCGACCTGGACGCCCCGGTGTCCGCTTACTGGCCGGAGTTCAAGCAGGCAGGGAAGGAGCGGATCCCGGTGCGCTGGCTGCTGTCGCACCAGGCCGGGCTGCCCGCGCTGGACGTGCCGCTGCGGATCGAGGACGTGCTGGCGTGGGATCCGGCCGCGGCGGCCGTCGCCGCGCAGGCGCCGGCCTGGGAGCCGGGCACCGCGCACGGCTACCACCCGCTGACGTTCGGCTGGTTGGTGGGCGAGGTGGTGCGGCGGGCCGGTGGCCGCAGTGTCGGCCGGTACTTCGCGGAGGAGATCGCCGCCCCGCTCGGCCTGGACCTGTGGATCGGCCTGCCCGCCACCGAGTCCGGCCGGGTTGGGCGGCTGGTCGACCTGCCCGTGCGGGAGGAGGCCAAGGCCGGGCCGGGCGGGATGCGGATACGCCCCAAGCAGTCGGTGGTGGACGCCTACCGGGACCCGCGCTCGCTGACCGCTCGTTCGTTCGGCTCGGTGCGCAGCAGCGTGGACCTGGACGACCCGGCGGTGCAGGCCGTGGAGGTGCCGGGCGCGGGCGGTATCGGTACCGCCCGGTCGCTGGCCCGGTTCTACGCGTCGCTGATCGGCGCCGCCGACCGGGCGGATGCGCCCGGGCAGCGGCTGCCCGCGCTGTTCGAGCCGGCCACCCTGGCCGAGGCGGCGGGGCCCTCGGTGCAGGGGCCGGACCAGGTGCTGATCGTCAACACCACGTTCGGCCAGGGCTTCTTCCGGCACAGCGGCAGCTCGCCGATGGCGTCCCCGGCGAGCTTCGGGCACCCGGGCCGCGGCGGTTCGCTGGGCTTCGCCGACCCGGAGCTGGGCATCGGCTTCGGCTACGTCACCAACGGCATGCAGCCGGGCGTCACCGGGGACATCCGCTCGCGGGCGCTGATCACGGCCGTCCGGCAGTGCCTGGAGGGCCGGGGCTGAGCGGGCGCCGGTTGGGCGGTCAGGCCTGGCCGGTCTCGAAGCGGCTGACCCGGCCGTCGGGGGAGACGGTGAACCGCCAGGCGGTGCGCATCTCGCCCCAGGTGTCGTTGCGGTAATCGGCGACCAGGGCGCGGCCGTTGGACTTCTCGGTCTGCACCTCGATGTGGCCGTGCGAGGAGAAGATCTCCCGGTCCGCCCAGTCCGCCAGGTCGCGGTCGGCGCCGTCGTCGGACATCGTGGCGTCGTCGGTGAGGGCGGCGAAGAAGGCGTCCCGGTTGCCCGAGTTGACGGCGCCGAGCAGGCGGCGCACGGCCGGGTCGGAGAGCTTGTCGACGGCGATGGTCATGAGGGTTCACTCCTTGACGATGGGATCAGGCCCGACGGGTCGGACATTGACCCGACGTGACCACGCCGGGCGGTCGTCCGCCAGCCTTTCTGGGCCGGTCGGAGCCGGGGTGCCACCGCTGCGGGCACGCTTCGGAGCCGGGCGCGTGGCGCGGGCCGGGGCCGTGGGAGTGGTGTGATGTGATGTCCGGATGGGCGGGTTCGCGCCGCGGATCGGGGAGGCTTACGGTGATCCGTTAGCGGGTGGTCACCAAAGCTGCTCCCACCACCAGGCGATCTCGGGGTAGGGCGGCGGGGTGAGCCGGCCGTCGGCGGGGCGTTCGGCGCGTTCGGCGACCGGGGCGACGCCCGGTACGTGCGTGGTGTAGCGGGCGGAGGTGAGTCCCCACTCCAGGTTTCCGCTCACCAGGTTGGACAACTGCTCGATGTAGCGGCGCAGTTCGGGCCCGGCGCGGCGGGAGGTGCGGTCCGCCAGGCGGAGGAACAGGCACATGGTGCGGTCGTGCAGGGCGGCGGCCTCGATCAGGGCCTGGTCCCGTTTGCAGCCCATATGTCGTTCCAGGGGGTGGACGATGTTGCTGTCCAAGTCTCCCTGGCTGTCCTCGCGGCTGTACGAGTAGACGTCCGCGGAGATCAGCACCAGGAACTTGGCGGCTTCGGTGAGTGCGTGCACCCGCGGCGAGTCCAGCTGGGACTGCGGGACGGCGGTGCGCTCGCAGACCTCGATGATCTCGATGCAGGAGCGGCTGCCGCGGTCCAGCGGGCCGATCGTCAGGTACTCGGACATGGACATCGTCCGCCCCTGGGAGCGGTAGGCCGCGACGGTGGCGGCGCCCATGAAGGACTCCAACTGGCTGTCCGCCCAACGCTTCACGGCGACCGCGGGGGCCCAGTCCCGGGCCCGGCGGAACACGTCGCGCACCGAAGCGACGTAGATGTCCGATTCCTCCGGGTGGGAGGGCGTCGAGTTGATAACCGCCAGTAATGTGGCTGCTATCGTGAGTACACGGGAAGGGTCCCGGCTCAGTCTGCCGGTGTCCCACTCGTCGTCGAGCATGAGCATGCTGCATAACCACTGCGAGACCAGTTCCAGCCCCGTGATGCCCTCGGCGTCCTTGGCGATCCGGCAGACGAACTCGTGTGCACCGATGGCCAGAAGGCGGCGGCGGCGTTCCGCGTCCCCCGTGAATCCCATTGCGTCGAGCCAGAGTTCGGTGGTCTTGCCGACCTCCTCGTGCGCGGGATGCAGGGCCGAGGGGATGGGGCAGAAGAGCGGGGGTATGGCAGCCAACGTTTCTCCAGAGCGGCCTGATGTGCTGGTGCGTCAAGTCGGTCGGGCTTGCGCCCGGCGTCGGTCTTCCCTCGCCGGGATCGAGTACACCTGGGAAACCGGAAAGAGTTAACCATGACGAATCGCCAGAAATTGACGCCTGCAAGGTAGTTGCTCCTGACCAGGCAATCTGGCCCCCATCAGGTCCACGGCCTGCGGGAACGCCGCCCAGGCGGCCCTTGACGGCGCTATGGTCGGAAGCGAGTGCCGGGAAGGCGAGTCGGAAGGACGGACGTGGCCGAAGATCAGAGCGGGCCGCAGGCATCGGCGGCCGGCGAGGGGAAGACCGCCCAGCGGCTGTGGGAGCGCGAGAAGGAACTCGCCTCCGCCGAACAGGCCGTGGACAAGCTGTGCCGGGAGTTCGCCGCGGGCGGCACCAAGATCGGTGAACTGCTGCTGTTCTCCGGTCCGGCCGGTATGGGCAAGACCACGATGCTCGAACAGGTGCGCCGGATCGCCGGAGCGCGCAAGGACCCCACCGTCCTGTTCGCCCGGGGCGGCGAACGGCAGAAGCACGAACCGTTCC
The DNA here is from genome assembly GCF_042873545.1 of Kitasatospora sp. NPDC004615. Lineage (NCBI taxonomy): Bacteria > Bacillati > Actinomycetota > Actinomycetes > Kitasatosporales > Streptomycetaceae > Kitasatospora > Kitasatospora sp. NPDC004615. The sequence continues at coordinate 28,353 of NZ_JBIALQ010000008.1, read as the reverse complement.
GCGTCCTGCGGCAACTACTTCAGCCCGTCCTCGGCAGTCTCGACCCGGACGAGCGCACCGAGGTGTTCGGCAACTGGTACAACATCGTCGCGCCCGCCGTCGGCCTGGCCCCGCCGCCCGACGCGGTCGAGCGGATCGACCCGCTCGGCGTGCACGACGGCCTGGACTTCGTCATCACCCAACTCGCGCCCCGGCGTGCCCCGTTGGTCGTGGTGATCGACGACCTGCACGTGGTCGACCAGGAGTCGCTGACCTGGCTGGCCTCGTTCGCGGTACGCGCCCGGGAACTCCCGGTGCTGCTGGTCTTCGCCTACCGCCACGAGTTCGACGAGGCGGCCCGGCCGCTCGTCCTGCAGATCCAGGAACGTGCCGAGCGCCGGCACGACCTGATGCCGCTCAACCCGCTGTCGACCGCCGAGATCGTGCACAACGAGTTCGCCGAGGCCGACGACGCGTTCTGCCGCCAGGTGTGGGCCGTCACCGCCGGCGCCCCGTTCGACACCGTCGCACTGCTGCGCGAGGTGCGCGACCAGAACCTCGAACCCGTCGAGGAGAACTCGCCCCGGCTGCGCGACCTCGCCGCGGCCGCCCGGGGCCAGGGCCGCGACTACTGGCTCGACAAACTCGGTCCGACCGTCCTCCAGTTCGCCTGGGCCGCCGCGCTGCTCGACACCGACATCGACGAGGACCTGGCCGCCGCGATCTGCGCCCAGGGCCCGGGGCAGACCGCCCAGTCGGTCCGCGAACTGCGCCGGACCCGGGTGCTCACCACCCAGCCCAACGGCAGGCTGGAGTTCGTCCACCCGCTGATCGCCGCCTCGATCTACCAGTCGATCCCGGAGGCCACCCGGGCCGGCATGCACGGCGTCGCCGCCACCGCGATCGAGGACCAGGGCGGCTCGCTGCTCGCCGCCTCCCGCCACCTGCTGGAGACCCACCCCGGCGAGGGCGACGACTCGATGGTCCGCAAACTGCGCCGGGCCGCCGCCGAGAACCTCGCCATCGGCGCCCCCGAAGCCGCCCGCCGCTGCCTGGAACGCGCCCTCGCCGAACCACCGGACGAGGACTACCGCGCCGAGGTGCTGTACGAACTCGGCAGCGCCGCACTGCTCACCGACCCCGAGGCCACCGCCAACCAACTGCGCCGCGCACTTGACATCGAGGACGGCCTCAACGCCGACCTGCGGGTCGAGGCGGTGTTCCGACTGTCCGAGGTGATCGCCCACGGCGGCGACCTGAACGGCGCCGCCCGGCTCTGCCTGACCGAGGCCGAGAACACCACCGAAGGCCTCGGCCGGGTCCGGCTGCTGACCGCCCACCTGCTGTACACCGCCCTGCGGCGCGACGAGGACAACGGCCCCGAGCGGGCCCGGAAGGTCGCCGAACTCGCCGCCCAGGTCGAGGAGGAGAGCGAGGCCTCCCGGCCGGTGCGCGCCCTGCACGCCTGGGACCTCACCCTCAAGGGCGGCCCCAGCGCCGAGGCACTGCGGGCCGCCGAGGACGCGCTGGTCAACGGACGGCTGTCGCGCAGCCTCGGCTGGACCAACACCACCTGGAACTTCGAACTGCCCGCGCTGCTCGGCCTGTGCTTCGCCTACAACGACGAACTCGCCCGCGCCGAAAAGCTGTTCAGCTCCGCCATCCTGGAGTTCGAGATCGCCGGGTGGAGCGGCGCGCACCGCGGCTTCGCCTACTTCCTGATGGGCTTCGCCCGGCTGCGCCGCGGCTTCCTCCCGGAGGCCGAGGACTTCCTGCGCCGGGGCCTGCGGATCGCCGACCGGATGGGCACCGGGCTGCCGTTGCAATGGAACCTGGTCGGCTCGCTGATCGACACCCTGCTGGCCCGCGGCCGCGACCGGGAGGCCTGGGAGGTCGCGCAGCGGTACCGGTTCTCGCCGCCGTACCACCAGACCGCGCTGGTGCTGCCCGATGTCGCCACCATCTACGGCAAGTTGCTGATCTCCCGCGGCGACTACGACATGGCCGTCGAGGTGCTCGCCGAGACCGGCATGCGGCTGGACAAGCGCGGCTGGCGCTCCACCGTGCACGCGCCGTGGGCCGGTTACCTGGCCGTGGCGATGGCGCACCGGGATCTGCCGTCCGCACGAAAGAACGGCGACGACGCGGTGGCCCGGGCCCGGGAGTCCGGTTCGCCGTCGGCGATCGGCAGCGCGCTGCGGCTGGCCGCCAGTGTGTGGGAGGGGCCGCACGCCGTCGAGCTGCTCCAGGAGGCGGTCGGCTGCCTCGGCCGCTCCCCGGCCAGTTACGAGCACGCGCACGCGCTGGTTGACCTCGGCGCCGCCCTGGTGCAGGTCGGCCGCAGCCTGGAGGCCGCCGAACACCTCTACCAGGGAATGGAGTTGGCCAAGCACTGCGGGGCCGACGGTCTGGAGGTGCGGGCCCGCAACGTGCTGTCCGCGTCCGGGCTGCAGCCCAACCGGACGCTGGTGCCGAACAAGGTCAACCTCAACCCGCAGGAGCTGGAGGTCGCCGAACTGGCGGCGCTGGCCCTGCCGCCGCAGCGGATCGCCGAACGGCTGAAGCTGCCGGTGTCGGTGGTCAAGCAGCGGCTGGCCGCCGTGCACCGCAAGCTCGGCACCGGACCGGACGGTCTCGCCGACGCGCTCGGCCTGCCCGGCGGCGGCCCCGGGCAGCCCGGCTGACGGACGCTCCGGCGCGCGGGAGCGGGTCACCTCCCCGTGCGCCGGGCCCCGCTACGCTGGCCGAAAAGGGTGATCACGAACCAAGGAGCAGCCCATGACCGCGCCGGACCGGCCCGCCGAGGTGCACCGGGCACCGTACGACCTGTCGGGGGCCGGCATGGGCCTGGAACGGTGGACGCTGCGCTCCGGCCTGATCGAGGCCACCGTCATCACGCTGGGCGCGGCGCTGCACACCCTGACCGCGCCGGACCGGGACGGCACGCCCGCCCAGGTGCTGCTGACCACCGAGGACGTCGGCACGCTGCTCGGCCCGGCCAAGCACTACGGCGTCACCGTCGGCCGGTACGCCAACCGGATCGCCGACAGCCGGATCACCCTGGACGGCGAGGACCACCCGCTGCTGCCCACCGGACACGGCGTCACCCTGCACGGCGGCCCCGACTCGTTCTCGCACCGGGTGTGGGAGGCCGAGGAGATCCCCGGCGGGGTGCGGATGCACCTGCACTCGCCGGACGGCGACCAGGGCTTCCCCGGCGCGCTGGACGTCTGGACGGACTTCACGCTGAGCGGCGCCGAACTGACCATCTCCTACCGGGCCGTCACCACCAGGCCCACGGTGGTCAACCTCACCAACCACGCCTACTTCAACCTGGCCGGCGAGGGCCGCGGCGACGTGCTCGGCCACCTGCTGACCATCGACGCGGACGCCATCACGCCGGCCGACGAGCGGCAGATCCCGTACGGCCCGTACGAGCCGGTGGCGGGCACCGCGTTCGACTTCACCACGGCCCGGCCGATCGGCGAGGGCCTGGCGGAGGGGCACCCGCAGCTGAAGCAGTCGCGCGGGTACGACCACAACTGGGTGCTGCGCGAGCGCCCCGCGGACGGGCCGCCGGTGCGGGCGGCGGTGCTGGCCGACCCGGGCAGTGGGCGGACGCTGGAGGTGCTGACCACCGAGCCGGGGTTGCAGGTGTACACGGCGAACGGTTTCGACGGCAGCGTCACCGGCCCGTCCGGTACGGCGTACGGCCCGTTCGCCGGCGTCGCGCTGGAGACCCAGCACCACCCGGATTCGCCGCACCAGCCATCCTATCCGTCGGCCGAACTGCGGCCGGGGCAGGAGTTCCGCTCCAGCACGGTGCTGCGGCTGGGCACCTCCGGCTGAGTCCAGGAGCTGTATCGAGAAGGGCCCCGGGAGCTGTCCCGGGGCCCTTTTTCGCTGCTCAGCGGTGGTGGGAGTGCGAGGAGTTTCCGCAAGGCCACGGATGGTCAAGACGCGCGGCGGCAACACTGAGGACACGTCGATGTAACGATCGCCGATAACTTGCGGAAACTTGCTGCAAGACCTTTCAGGCGTGCTTGCCGCGCTGTTACGTTCCTGCTCAAGCCCGACGGCCTGCGACGGCGCGGTCGGCCCGGACAGCCATTATGCGCGGTCCTCCCCCACTCGGGCACCCTCATCTTTCTAGGAGTTTCCATGCGGCGTGGTATCGCGGCCTCCGCTCTCGTTGCGGCTCTTGCGGTCACTCTTGCAGCGTGCGGCAGCAGCGGCTCCGGCTCGGACGCCAAGAGCGACGGACCGGTCACCATCACCTACTGGGACACCTCGAACGCCACCAACGAGGCGCCGAACTACCAGGAACTGGTCAAGAAGTTCGAGGCCGCGAACCCGAACATCAAGGTCAAGTTCGAGAACGTGCCGTTCGACCAGGCGCAGACCAAGCTGCAGACCGCGATGGGTGCCAAGGGTGCGCCGGACGCCTTCCGCTCCGAGGTCGGCTGGACCTCCGCCTTCGCCAAGGCCGGCTACCTGGAGCCGCTGGACGGCACCCCGGCGCTGACCGACGCCGCCGCCTTCCAGCCGTCGCTGATCCAGCAGGCCAAGTACGCGGGCAAGACCTACGGTGTCCCGCTGGTCACCGACACCCTCGCCCTGATGTACAACAAGGAGCTGTTCGCCAAGGCCGGCATCGCCGCCGCGCCGACCACCTGGGACGAGCTGAAGGCCGACGCCGCCCAGCTGAAGGAGAAGGCGGGCGTCGACGGCTTCTGGCTGAAGGCCGGCGACGGCTACTACGCCATGCCGTTCCTGTACGGCGAGGGCACCAACATGGTGGACGCCGCGGGCAAGAAGGTCACCGTCAACTCGCCCGAGGCGGTGAAGGCGATCGAGACCTACAAGACGATGTTCACCTCGCCCGGCACCGCGAAGGCCGACGTCACCACCGACGCCTACGCGCACATGATGGACGCCTTCAACAACGGCAAGGTCGCGGCGATCATCCAGGGTCCGTGGGAGGTCACCAACATCTACAAGGGCGCCTCCTTCGCCGACAAGAAGAACCTCGGCATCGCCGCCGTCCCGAACGGCTCCGCCAAGGGCGGCGCCCCGACCGGTGGCCACAACGTCTCGGTCTACGCCGGCTCCGACGCCGCCCACAAGGCCGCCGCCGAGAAGCTCGCCGCGTTCCTGACCTCCGCCGAGAGCCAGACCTTCCTCGCGCTGAAGAACGGCACCCTGCCCACCCGCAGCGACGCCTACACCGCCGAGGTCAAGGCCAACCCGGGCATCGCCGACTTCCAGGCGATCCTGGCCTCCGCCCAGCCGCGCCCCGAACTGCCCGAGTACGCCTCGCTGTTCGGCTCCTTCGGCACCAACCTCGGCAAGATCGTCCAGGGCCAGTCCGACACCAAGGCCGGCCTGGACGCCACCGCCACCGACTACGCGAAGCTCCTGCCGGACTTCAAGAAGTAAGTCGGAACCAGGCTCGCCCGGCCCACACCTGACGGTGGGCCGGGCGCCCGCCGTCACACCACACAGCACCAGTCGCCGAGGCAGGCGGCGGACCTCCCGGAGAAGGTGTCAACCCATGGCAGTTGCGGTCGTTCAGCGCATCAAGCTGTCGTACTCGAAGTACTGGTACGCGTACGCGATGGTCGCGCCGGTCGTGATCGTCCTCGGGGTGCTGGTCGGCTACCCGCTGGTCCGCGGCTTCTACCTGACCCTGACCAACGCCACCAGCCTCAACGTGGGCCGCCAGATCGGCGTCAACCACATACCCGACAGCTTCGACTTCGTCGGCCTCGACAACTACGCGGACGTGCTGTGGGGGCCGACGTCGTACGACCGGTTCTGGTCGCACTTCGTCTGGACCGTCATCTGGACCGCGGTCTGCGTGTTCCTGCACTACAGCATCGGCCTGGGCCTGGCGATGCTGCTCAACCGCAAGATGCGCGGCCGCAGCGTCTACCGGCTGATCCTGATCCTGCCCTGGGCGGTGCCGACCTTCGTCACCGTCTTCTCCTGGCGGCTGATGCTCGCCGACGGCGGCGCCGTCAACGGCCTGCTGTCGATGCTGCACCTGCCCGAACCCGGCTGGCTGTCCGACCCGTTGGCGCAGAAGTTCGCCGCGATCCTGGTCAACACCTGGGTCGGCGTGCCGTTCATGATGATCTCGCTGCTCGGCGGACTCCAGTCGATCCCGGCCGAGCTGTACGAGGCCGCCGAGATGGACGGCGCCAGCGCCTGGCAGCGGTTCCGCTACGTCACCCTGCCCGGCCTGCGGACCGTCTCCTCCACCGTCGTGCTGCTCGGCGTGATCTGGACCTTCAACCAGTTCGCCATCATCTACCTGCTGTTCGGCTCCGGCGCTCCCGACGCGCAGATCCTGGTCACCTGGGCCTTCCGCCTCGGCTTCGGCCAGCAGCCCTCGGACTACGCGCAGTCGGCGACCTACGGAATCCTGCTGCTCTCCATCCTGATCGTCTTCACCGGCTTCTACCGCCGCTGGACGGCCCGGGTCGAGAAGGCCAACGGATGAGCGCCGACGCCCGTACGGGAACCGACCCCCAGCCCAAGGACCAGGACCAGGCAGGTAGCCCCATGACACTCACCGCCGACCGCCCCGCCGACCGCCCCGCCGCCGACGCGAAGCCCGCCGGACGACCCGTCAAGGTCCGGCTGCGCGGCGAGTCCTCGCCGCTGGCCACCGTGCTCTCGCACGGCACCCTGATCGTCGCCAGCCTGATCGCCCTGTTCCCGGTGCTGTACATCGCGTACATCTCGCTGGGCCCGGACGACATGGACTACCTGCACCCGGCGAAGATCATGGACAAGGCCACCCTGGCCAACTACGGGCGGGTGCTGGGCGACACCGGCTTCCTCACCTGGTTCGGCAACTCGGCCATCGTGGCCGGCGGCACCACCCTGATCGGCGTGCTGATCGCCGCCACCACCGGCTACGCGGTCTCCCGGATGCGCTTCCCCGGCTACCGCCCGCTGATGTGGGCCCTGCTGGTCACCCAGATGTTCCCGATCGCCGTGCTGATCGTGCCGATGTACTACATCCTGTCCAGCCTGCAGATGCTGGACAGCTACACCGGCCTGATCCTGGTCTACTCCACCACCACCGTGCCGTACTGCGCCTGGCTGCTGAAGGGCTACTTCGACACCATCCCGGTGGAGATCGACGAGGCCGGCCGGGTCGACGGACTGTCGCCCTTCGGCGCCTTCTGGCGGCTGGTCCTGCCGCTGGCCCGCCCGGGCCTGGCGGTGGCCGCGTTCTACTCCTTCCTCACCGCGTGGGGCGAGGTCGCCTTCGCCTCCACCTTCATGCTCTCGTCCAGCAAGTACACGCTGGCGGTCGGCCTCGCCTCGTTCGTCAGCGAGCACGACCACCAGTGGCAGCTGATGGCCGCCACCTCGGTGCTCATCGCCATCCCCGCCGCGGTCGTCTTCTACCTGGTGCAGCGCCACCTGGTGACCGGCCTGACGGCCGGCGCGGCGAAGTCCTGACCCTCCGTTTCCACAGCACCCAAGGGATGACTGTCCTATGACCCAGAACCTGGCCGACGCCTCCCGGCCCGCCGCTGTTCCCGTCGCTCGGACGACTGCTGCGACCACCGGGGCCTCCAGAGGCGGCTGGTGGCGGGACGCGGTCATCTACCAGGTGTACCCGCGCAGTTTCGCCGACGGCAACGGGGACGGCATGGGCGACCTGCCCGGCATCCGCAGCCGGCTGCCCTACCTGCGCGACCTCGGCGTGGACGCGGTGTGGCTGTCGCCGTTCTACGCCTCGCCGCAGGCCGACGCCGGGTACGACGTCGCCGACTACCGTGCCGTCGACCCGATGTTCGGCACCCTGCTGGACGCCGACGGGCTGATCCGCGACGCCCACCAGCTGGGCCTGCGGATCATCGTCGACCTGGTCCCCAACCACTCCTCCGACCAGCACGAGTGGTTCCAGCGCGCGCTGCGCGAGGGCCCCGGCACTCCGCTGCGCGAGCGCTACCACTTCCGGCCCGGCAAGGGCGAGAACGGTGAACTCCCGCCCAACGACTGGGAGTCCATCTTCGGCGGCCCCGCCTGGACCCGCAGCGACAACCCCGACGGCACCCCCGGCGAGTGGTACCTGCACCTGTTCGCCCCGGAGCAGCCCGACTTCAACTGGGACAGCCCCGCGGTCGCCGACGAGTTCCGCTCCATCCTGCGGTTCTGGCTCGACATGGGCGTCGACGGCTTCCGGATCGACGTCGCCCACGGCCTGGTCAAGGCCCCCGGTCTGCCCGACCTCGGCGGCCACGACCAGCTGAAGCTGCTCGGCAACGACGTCATGCCGTTCTTCGACCAGGACGGCGTGCACGCCATCTACCGCAGCTGGCGCAAGATCCTCGACGAGTACCCCGGCGACCGGATCGGCGTCGCCGAGGCCTGGACCCCGACCGTCCAGCGCACCGCCAACTACGTCCGCCCCGACGAGCTGCACCAGGCGTTCAACTTCCAGTACCTGGGCACCGACTGGGACGCGGCGAAGCTGCGCGAGGTGATCGACCTCTCGCTCGACTCGATGCGGCCCGTGCAGGCCCCCACCACCTGGGTGCTGTCCAACCACGACGTCACCCGGCACGCCACCCGGTTCGCCAACGAGCCCGGCCTGGGCACCCAGATCCGCACCCCCGGCGACCGCCCGCTCGGCCTGCGCCGGGCCCGCGCCGCCACCCTGCTGATGCTCGCGCTGCCCGGCTCCGCGTACATCTACCAGGGCGAGGAACTTGGCCTGCCCGACGTCACCGACCTGCCCGACGAGGTCCGCCAGGACCCGTCGTTCTTCCGGCAGGCCGGGCAGGACGGCTACCGCGACGGCTGCCGGGTCCCCATCCCGTGGTCCGGCACCGAGGCGCCGTACGGCTTCGGCCCGGTGGCCGGCGGCCCGAGCTGGCTGCCGCAGCCCGCCGACTGGGCCGAACTCTCGGTAGAGGTCCAGACCGGTGACCCGACCTCGACGCTGGAGCTGTACCGCTCCGCGCTGGCCGTCCGCCGCGAACAGCCCGCGCTCGGCGCCGGCACCGAGGTCGAGTGGCTGGACGCCCCCGAAGGCGTGCTGATGTTCCGTCGCGAGGCGGCCGAAGGGTCGTTCGTGTGCACCGTGAACACCACCGGGGAGAGCGTGACCATTCCGGCGCCCGGCCGGCTGCTGCTGTCCTCGGCCGCCACGGTGGAATCCGAGCACACCGAACTCCCGGCCGACAGCACCGCATGGTGGGCGGTCTGAGGTGGTTGCAATAGGCTCTGGGCTCGTGACTACAGCGCGACTCTCCGACATCGCGGCGCAGGCGGGGGTCAGCGAAGCCACCGTCAGCCGCGTACTCAACGGTAAGGCGGGCGTCTCCGCGACCACCAGGCAGACCGTACTGGCCGCGCTGGACGTGCTCGGCTACGAACGGCCCACCCGGCTGCGCCAGCGCAGCGCCGGGCTGATCGGCCTGATCACCCCCGAGCTCAGCAACCCGATCTTCCCCGCGCTCGCCCAGGTCATCGAACAGGTGCTCAGCCGGCACGGCTTCACGCCGGTGCTGTGCACCCAGACCCCGGGCGGCTCCACCGAGGACGAACTCGTCGAGATGCTGGTGGAACGCGGCGTGGCCGGCATCGTGTTCGTCTCCGGACTGCACGCCGACACCACCGCCGACCATGACCGGTACGCCAAACTCTCCGGCCGCCAGGTCCCGTTCGTGCTGATCAACGGCTACAGCGAGAAGATCGCCGCACCGTTCATCTCCCCGGACGACCGGGCCGCGATGTGGATGGCCGTCCAGCACCTCGTCGAACTCGGCCACGAACGGATCGGGCTGGCAGTCGGTCAGAAGCGGTTCGTCCCCGTGCTGCGCAAGATCGAGGGCTTCACCGCCGCGCTCCAGCAGCTCACCGGGCGCACCGCCGAAGAGGCCGGGGAGCTGATCCACCACACCCTGTTCAGCGTCGAGGGCGGGCACGCCGCCGCCCAGGCACTGCTCGACAAGGGCTGCACGGCGATCGTCTGCGGCTCGGACATGATGGCGCTCGGCGCGATCCGCGCGGTGCGCCGGCGGGGCCTGTCGGTGCCGCAGGACGTCTCGGTGGTCGGGTTCGACGACTCGCCGTTGATAGCGTTCACCGAACCGCCGCTGACCACCGTGCGCCAGCCGGTCGAGGCGATGGCCACCGCCGCCGTCGACGCCCTGCTGGAGGAGGTCGGCGGAAACCCGGCGCAGCGCTCGGAGTTCATGTTCCAGCCGGAGCTGGTGATGCGGGGCTCGACCGGGTCGGGTCCGCGCAACTGATCGGTGTCTTAAGGCATTTGCGGCCCTCGCTCCTCGGTGGAGCGGGGGCCGCAGGCGTTTTCAGGTGTAGAGCTGCTCGATGTCGCGGCGGTAGGCGGTGCTGACGGCCTGCCGGCGGACCTTCAGGGACGGGGTGAGCAGGCCGCGTTCCTCGGTGAAGTCGCCGCCGACCACGCGCACCCGGCGGATCGACTCGGCGCGCGAGACGGTCGAGTTGACGGCCTGCACCGCCTCGGCGAGTGCGGTCAGGACGGCGGGGTGGACGGGGACGGCACTGGTCACGTCCTGGGCTTTCGTGGTGGCCGGCGGGCGTTGTTGCAGGAAGTGCTCCACCGCCTCCGGGTCCAGGGTGAGCAGCGCGCCCACGTACGGGCGGTCGTTGCCGACCACCAGGGCCTGGCTGATCAGCGGGTGGGCGCGCAGGCGGTCCTCCAGCGGGCCGGGGGAGACGTTCTTGCCGCCGGAGGTCACCAGGATCTCCTTCTTGCGGCCGGTGATGGTCAGGTAGCCGTCCTCGTCGAGCCGGCCCAGGTCGCCGGTGGCGAACCAGTGTTCCCGTTCGGGTGTTGGCGCGCCCAACTCGTAGTAGCCGTCGAAGATTTGTGGCCCGCTCAGGAACACCTCGCCGTCCTCGGCGATCCGTACCGCGCTGCCCGGCACCGGCGGCCCGACGGTGCCCGGGCGCGGACGCAGCGGCGGGTTCACGGTGGACGGGCCGGTGGTCTCGGTCAGCCCGTAACCCTCGTACACCAGCACGCCCGCGCCGGCGAAGAACAGCAGCAGCTCCGGGTCGATCGAGGAGCCGCCGCTGATCGCGTACCGGATCCGGCCGCCCATCGCCTGCCGCACCCGGCGGTACACCAGGGCGTCGTACAGGCCGTGCGCCAGCCGCAGCGACAGCGGGGCGCGGTCGCCCCCGCCGTCCAGCGCGGCCAGTTCGGCTCGGGCGTAGCGCTTCCGCAGCCGCAGCGGCAGCGGGGCGCGGTCGCCCCCGCCGTCCAGCGCGGCCAGTTCGGCGCGGGCGTAGCGCTTCGCGACCTCGGCCGCCCGGTCGAAGACCCGCACCGCGCCCTTCGCCTGCGCCTCGGCCCGGCCCAACTGGTGGATCTTCTCGAACAGGTAGGGCACGCCGACCAGGAAGGTGGCGCCGAACTCGGCCAGGTCGGGCCGGAGTTCGGCGGGCTTCAGGGACGGGCTGTGGCCGAACCGGATCCGGCCGAACACGCACGTCACCTGGATCATCCGGCCCAACACGTGCGCCAGCGGCAGGAACAGCAGGGTGGACGGCGTCTCCCCGGTCGCCGCGGTGAACACCGGCTCCAGCAGGGCGTGGCAATTCGCCGCCTCGGTGAGGAAGTTGGCGTGGGTGAGCAGGCAGCCCTTGGGGCGACCGGTGGTGCCAGAGGTGTAGATCAGGGTGGCCTCACTGTCCGGGCCGAGAGCCGCCCGCCGCTTCTCCAACTCCCCGGCGGGCACCGCCTTCCCGAGCTCACCGAGGGCCTCGACGGCGTTCTCGTCCAGCCGCCAGAGCGGCACCGTGCCGCCGGTGCGGGCGATCGCCGTGGTCAGCACCTCGGCGGTGTCGGCGTCCTCCGCGACCGCCAGGGCCGCGCCGGAGTCCCGGACGATCCACTCGGCCTGCTCGACCGAGGAAGTCGGGTACACCGGCACCAGGGACGCACCGGCCGCCCAGGCCGCGAAGTCCAGCAGCGTCCACTCGTAGCGGGTGCGCGACATCAGCACGATCCGCCCGCCCGGGCGCACCCCCACGGCGATCAGCCCGCGGGCGGTCGCCGCCACCTCATCAGCGAACTGACGTGCCGTCACATGCTGCCAGCTGCCTGCGGGTTGACGTCTGGTGAGCACCTCGACGTCCGGGGCTTCGGCGGCGTTGCGGAACGGCAGGTCGGCGAGGCTGCCGGAGTCCGGCAGCGGGACGAGGTGCGGGGTGCGGGCCTCGACCACCCGCCCGTCGGAGTGCAGGACTTCGACGGGCGCGCGGTCGCGCAGGTGCTCGGCGCGGGCGGCACGGGCGAGGGGGTGTGCCATCAGCGAACTCCCTTGGGTGGGGTGGGGTTCGCCCAGGGTAGGGACTCCGCCGCGAACTTACTAGACGGTAAGTTCCTTGACGGTAACGGGTGTTGGGCTTCGCTTCGGCCGCTGCGTTCAGCCCTCTTCGACGGTCGGGGCCGGGCCGGTGAAGCGCTCGCCGTCCCGGCTGCCGCCGGTGCGGGCCTGGGTGCGACGGCCGGTGGACAGGTAGTCGCGCACCAGCAGCTCCACCGCGTCCTGCGGGCTGCTCACGCCGAGGCGCATCATTGCCTCCAGCGCGAGGTCCGCGTCCAGCGTGATCGTCACCTTCGCCATCGCATCGCTCCAGGGGCTCGGGACCGCTTCCGGCCTTCGGCGTTCGGCGTTCGGCGTTTGGCGTTCGGCCTTCGGCGTTCGGCCTTCGGTCTCGGCCGAGGATAGGCCGCTGCCCCCGGAGCCGACCAGGGTCCCCGAGGGCAGCGGTGTCCGCGGTGCGGTCACCTCATGCGCGTGCGCGTGGTGTGCGCGGTGCGTGTGGTGTCAGGCGGTTCAGACCCGACCGGCGAAGTCCGGCGCCCAGTTGGCGATGGTCTCGGTCTTCACACCGGACTTCGGGTTGGCGGCCTCGACGTACTTGCCGTCGCCGATGTAGATCGCCACGTGGTAGACGCCCGAGTTGGAGCCGTTGTTCGACCAGAACAGCAGGTCGCCCGGCTGCAGGCTGTTCAGCGAGACCCGGGTCGAGTAGTCGGCCTGGTCCGCGGCCACGCGCGGCAGGCTGATGCCGGCCTGGCGGAACGCGGCCTGGGTCAGGCCCGAGCAGTCCCAGCCGCCGTTGCCGGTGCCGCCGTAGATGTACGGCTGGCCGACCTTCGACAGCGCGAAGTCGATCGCCGCGGCCTTGGAGCCGGTCGCCTTGACGGCGGCGGTGGCGGTCGTGGTGGCGGTCGTGGTGGTGGCGGCGGGCTTGGCGGGGGTGCTCGGCTGGGCCGGCGCGGGGGTGCTCGGCTTGGCCGGGGCGGACTGCTTGGCCGGCGCCGACTGCTTGGCCGGGGCCTGGGCGACCGCGACGTTGCCGAGCGCCAGCTTCTGACCGGGGTAGATCATGTCCGGGCCCTCGGTGAGGACGGAGCGGTTCAGCTCGTACAGCTTCTCCCAGCCGCCCTCGACGTTCTGACGCTGGGCGATGGCGGACAGCCAGTCGCCCGCCACGACGGTGTAGCTGCCGGAGGCCTGGGTGTCGGCCTGCGGCTGAGCCTGCGGGCGGCTCTGGGCCTGGCCCTGGCGCTGCTGCGGGGCCGGCTGCTGGGCCTGCTTCGGCGCCTGCGGCTGGGCCGGGGCCTGGGCCTGCGGCTTGGCGGCGGTGGAGCCCGTGGAGGTGTCGACCTGCGGGGCGGCGCCGCCCTTGGTCAGACCGGCCTGGACCGAGCACACCGGCCAGGCGCCGGGGCCCTGGGAGGCCAGCACCTTCTCGGCGACGGCGATCTGCTGGTCCTTGGTGGCCAGGTCGGCGCGCGGGGCGAACGCGGTACCGCCGAAGGCGGCCCAGGTGGAGGCGGTGAACTGCAGGCCGCCGTAGAAACCGTTACCGGTGTTGATCGACCAGTTGCCACTGGACTCGCACTGCGCGACCTTGTCCCAGGTGGCCACCGAAGCGGCGGAGGCGGTACCCGCGGCCAGGCCGGGGACCGTGAGGCCGATGCCCACAACACCAGTGGTGGCAATCAGACGGCGGGCGCGCTTGGCGCTGATGGGCAGCATGAAGAAGCGTTCCTCTCCCACGCCTGCGAGGTGAGCTGTCGGATTCGGGCTGGAGTTGCCCGGCCGCGCACACCTTTCGGCGCGCACGGCTTCACCCCAAGCCCCGGACCGGTCCGTCAGGACCGTCCCAGGGCGACTTACCTGGTTCCCCCGCCCCTGCCGCGGTGCGTCATTGCATGAGCCGGCCCACCCGGCGGCAGGATTCGGCGTTCCGGGCGAGCTGGGTCCGTGTGTCCACGAACGTGGGCAGGACATTAAGCGGAATTAAGGACGATTAGCAAATTCCTGTGACGGTCGTCACCGGGTCCGGAAAATTCGATCAAGGAATTTCGAGCGAACTCCACGGCGCGCGGCCAAACCTGGGCTTCCGTCAGGAAATTGGCGATCTTGTGCCCGTTTTGGGTGGTTATGTGGCTTGCCGGGCGAATATTCACTTTGGTTAGCGTTTGCGATCGACCGGATGGGAGGTTGTGGACGTTCTGTCCACCTTGTCCCGGGCGCTGAAGACCCTTTGCTGACAGGTCGTGGAATTGCGGCCATCGCCCATTTCTGTCGAACTGATGGATGATGCTACGTCAGAATGCTTAGCCGTTTCGGAAGTCGCCGATTTCCGTTGTGACAGCCACCTATGCTGCCCCCGACGATTCGGAGTCCCTGCACGTTTCGGGAGGCGGCCATCGTGGAGCAGTGGGAGAACGGGCGGCAGCGGCGGCCGTTGTCGGGGCGGCGGCGGGTGTTGGCCTGGCTGGCGGTCGGGACGGTGGCGGCGGTCGGTGGAGGAGTGGTGCTGCGGCAGTCGCTGGCCGGGGCGGAGCCGGCGGCGGGGGCGGTGGGCGAGGGCGGGCGGCGGTGGTCGGATGCCGAGGCGTGGGGCGGGAAGGTGCCCGGGGCGGGGAGTGCCGTGCGGATCACCGACAAGGTGGTGCTGGACGGGGACGCCAAGGTCGGGTCGCTGCTGATCGACACGGGTGGGTCGCTGGTGTTCGCCGGGGACCGGTCGGTGACGTTGGAGAGTGCTGGCAACGTCGAGGTCCGCGGGGTGCTGGCGCTCGCGCCCGATGCGGCGCACACCCATACCTTGCGGTTTCCCGACATCGACGAACGGCGGTTCCAGGGCGGCGGCATGACCGTCGTCGACACCGACACCGGCCTGTGGGTCACCGGCCGCGGTTACCTGCGGCTGGACGGTGCGCCCCGGACGGCGTGGGTGCGGGCCGCAACCGAGCTGAAGGCGGGGGACACCGTACTGAAGCTGGCGGTGGCGCCGGAGGGTTGGCAGGTGGGTGACGAGCTCGCCGTCACGCCGACCGGGCCGCCCGATGCCGAGGGGTTCTCCGATGCGTACGACCTGGTGACGGTTCAGCGGGTGGACGGCCCGAACGTCACGCTGGCCGCGCCGTTGCAGCACGCGCACCCGCGGGTGAGCCTCGGTGGTGGGGCGGTGTTCGGGGCGGAGGTGCTCAACCTGACGCGCAACGTGCGGGTCGAGGGCACCGAGCAGGGGCGGGCGCACGTCCACCTGACGTCCAGCCGCCCGGCCGATGTGCGGCATGCGGTGCTGCGGCGGGTCGGGCCGCGGGCGGTGGGGAAGGAGAGTTGGAACGGGCAGCCCGTGAGTGAGCCGGTGCTCGGGCGGTACGGGTTGCACTTCCACATGCTGCTGGACACCTCGCGCGGCACGGTGGTCGAGGGCGTGGTGGTGCGCGACGCCGGAAGCCACGCGTTCGTACCGCACAACAGTCACGGCATCACGTTCCGCGGCTGCATCTCCCACAACACCTGGGAGGACGCGTACTGGTGGGACGGCCCGATCGACACCCGCACCCCGCAGGGCCCGTCCGACGACATCGCGTACGAGGGGTGCGTCGCCTCCCGGACGGTGTTCGAACCGAATCCGCGCGGCTACCGGCTGACCGGTTTCAGTCTCGGCGCGGGCACCGGCTCCTCGGCGAAGGACTGCGTGGCCGTCGGCGTGCAGGGCGCCACCGGGGCGTCCGGGTACGAGTGGCCGGAGACCAGCGAGGGGGTGTGGACGTTCGAGAACTGCCTGGCGCACAACAACCTGGAGAACGGCATCTTCGTCTGGCAGAACTCCGAACACCCGCACACCGTCAGCCGGTTCGCCGCGTACCACAACGGCGGCTGGGGCATCGAGCACGGCGCCTACCTGAACGACTTCGCCTACCGCGCCTCGGTGCTGTACGGCAACGCCGCCGGCGGGATCGCTGTCCACGCGCTCGGGCGCGACAAGGGCACGGTGTTCGACGGGCTGCTGATCGACGCCGCCGGGAAGTCCGACTACGCGGTGGCCACCCTCAAACACCAACTCGACGGCGAACTCGTCACCCTGACCCGTAGCCGGCTGACCGGCTACCGCAAGGCCGGGGTGGCGTTCCGGGCCACCGGGGACGGGAAGCCCGACGACATCGCGGTGCTGGACTGCGAGTTCGGCGACGGCCCCGAACTGTGGCTCGACCCGGACGCGCCCGCGCCCAAGCAGATCCTGTTCCGCAAGGCCGGACAGTCGGAGACGCTCGCGCTCGGCAAAGCCGGCCCCGGACTCGCCGCCGGCCCGTGGAACGCCGCCACCAGCCCCGCCGCCGCGCCCACGCCGCCGCGGCAGGTGGAGCTGCCCGTGCTGAAGTTCACCGACGGCGCGCCGCGAACGGGGCGCGTCACCGGCTGATGGCCGTGGGCACGGGAAAGCGCGACTGCCTGCGGCAGGCTTGATGCCCGCGCGCAGGGCAAAAGCGCGACGGGCGGGAACGCGTCGATGCGCTGCTCCCGCCCGTCGCGGTCCTCGGACGGCGCGTCAGCGCGCCGCGTGCGCCCCCGGCGTGGTGCGCTGCTCGGCGGCGGCCTCGGCGGCCTCCAACTGCTCCGCGGTGGGCTCGGGGAGCGCCGCCAGGTAGCTGGAGGCGATCAGCTGAGCCACCGTCGGGTAGGCACCGATCGGGGCGGCGCTCGGGCAGCCGGTCTCCTCGGCGGCCGCGGCCAGCAGCTCCGGGTCGGCCTCCGGGCCGATCACCAGCGGGGCCAGCGCGGGGCGCCCGCAGCCGGTCGACTTCAGGTGCTCGACGGCCGCGGCAACCGAACCGGGCACGTCCAGCGCGGCCGCGACCACGGGCACGGCGAGCCGGGCGGCCAGCAGCACACCGGTGATGCCGGCCGCGGACGCGGCCTCCTCGCCACCGGTGGTGGTCAGCACCACGCCGTCGGCGGCGGTGGCGATCGCGAACAGGCGGGCGCGGTCGGCGCGGGCCAGGTCCGCCTCGGACAGGCGCACGTGCACGGCCTCGGCCAGCAGCGGGTGCGGGCCCAGCGGGTCCAGCACCTGGGCGCCGGTCTCGGCGGCCGACTTGTGCAGCTCCGGCAGGAACTCGTGCGGCCCCGGAACCAGCGGCACCACCACCGGTGCCGGCTGGCCGGCCTCGGCGGCCGCGTTCAGCAGATCGGCCACCGTCTGGGCGTCCTCGCCGCCCAGGTAAGCGGCCGTCACCTCGATGCCCGGCTGGTCGCCGCGCACGACGGACAGCAGCTCCTCGACGACCGGACGGGTCTCCGGCCCGGCGACGGCCGGAACCGCCAGCACCAGGGCAGGCGAACCGGCCATGATCTCGGGGCGCTCGGGACGGCGGTGGCGCCCCCGCGCACGGGAGCCTGGCGTACGGACGGGCAGTGGCGCGCCCGGGATGGCTGCGGTGCTCATGCGCCGAATCGTAGGACATTGCCCAGCGTGCCTTGCAGCCGGATACCGGGAGTGGGCGGCTTTCCGCCAGGAAGTGACGGTCATCACAGCGGCAGTTGTGACTGGCTGTGAGGCGCGGGGCGGGTGGTGGGTGATCGACAACGCGCTGACGGCTGTGTGCGGACGGTCATGGCGAAGTTGGCGATTCGCCCTGCTGTGTCCGCTTACGCACCGTCAATTGCCCGGTCGTGAAGGGTTGGTGACGGCATTGGCACGTTCTTCTGCACGGGAAATTTCCCATGCTGATGCACGTGCAGCCGAGCTATCATCACGTCAAGTGAGGCATTCGCCAGGGTCTGGGGAGAAAACAATGGGTGAGGCGTACAACGGCATGGCGGCGACGGACCTCGAGGGCGTGGTCTGGCAGAAGAGCGGCTACAGCAACTCGAAGGGCAACTGCGTCGAGTTCGCCGCGCTGCCGAACGGGGACGTCGCGATGCGCAACTCGCGCTTCCCCGACGGGCCGGCGCTGGTCTACACCCGGGCGGAGATCGACGCGATGCTGCTCGGCGTGAAGGACGGGGAGTTCGACCACCTGGGCAACTAGCCCTGACGGTGTGTCGGTGGCCGCACAGACGGGCCGTCGTGGGAGATCCCGCGACGGCCTTCAATGTTTTTTTGGACCGGACGGGCCGGATGGCCCAAGTCGGGAAGGTGGCGGCCGGTTCGGCCGGAGAAGAAGGGGTGCGGGGTGTCAGGCGGAGCGGCGGTGACGGCCGAGGTTCGGCAGCGGGGGTTCGGCGGCGAGCGCCGGCGCGGGGGCGTCGAACAGTGCCCACACGACCTTGCCCGCACCCGCCAGCGGGTGCCAGCCCCAGGAGTGGGAGAAGGAGTCGACCAGGTGCAGGCCGCGGCCGGACTCCGCCACGAAGTCGGCCTCGCGGGCGATCGGGCCGGAGCTGGACGGGTCGCTCACCGCGCACACCACCTGCGGGGCCCGGTGCACCAGGCTGATCCGGATCGGCAGTGAGCCGACGGCCAGTTGTGGAGTGGTCTGGGCCGGGACGCGGGACGGCTCGCGCTGGCCGAGTGCGTGCCGGAGCGCGTTGGTCACCAACTCGGAAGCCACCAGGGCCACATCGTCGAAGAGCTCGCCGAGGCCCCAGGTGTCGAGGGTGATCCGGGCGAACTCCCGCGCGGTGCGTACGGCCTCGAACCGGGGAGCGAGCGTGCAGCTGACCACATGCGGGTCGGTTGCCAGGGCGGTACCGGTGCTCATGAAGAGCTCCTCCCATAAGGGGGCGGACACGGCGGGACCCATCGGGGTCATGCCGGTCACCTCCGACTCGCTCGGCCGCTCTGCCGCCGCGTCCGACCACTGCGCGCACACGCAAGTACCCAGCGACGCACGGGCGTTGCCGGGACGGGTGTGCGGAATCGCGCTAGCTGTCGACGCGGAGCCCGCGGGGTTGCCAAGGGCGTGCAAGTGCACGTGCACCATGCTCCTCTGTGCTTACGGCAGATGCAAGAGTCGATTCACGTGCAGTCGTGCGATTGGCATATGCATGCACCGGATGCACGTGCAAGATGGTGTCTGCGTGTCAGAAGCGGTAGCCCTGCGCACCACTACCGGCACTCAGTGCGTCCAAGTGATGGCAGACTGTGCAACTGGTCTTTCCCAATGGAGGTTTGGTCAGATGACCACAGTGCAGCCCGGTGGGGGCTCGATGGTGCGCCGCATCCTCCTCGGCTCCCAGCTCCGTCGGCTCCGTGAGGGCTGCGCGATCAGCCGGGAGGACGCCGGCTACGCGATCCGCGCCTCGGAGTCCAAGATCAGCCGGATGGAACTCGGCCGGGTCTCCTTCAAGGAGCGTGACGTCGCCGACCTGCTCAGCCTCTACGGCCTGGGCGGCGGCGCCGAGCGGGAGACCCTGCTCGCCCTGGTCCGCGAGGCCAACAAGTCCGGCTGGTGGCACAGTTACAACGATGTGCTGCCGAACTGGTTCCAGACCTACATGGGGTTGGAGGAGGCCGCCGCGCTGATCCGCACCTACGAGGTGCAGTTCATTCCCGGCCTGCTCCAGTGCGACGAGTACGCCCGGGCGATCTTCGCGCAGAACCGGCCCGTGCTCGCCGACGACGAGATCGAACGCCGGGTCGCGCTGCGCGCCCGGCGGCAGAAGCTGCTCACCGAGGGCCGCGGGCCCAAGCTGTGGGCCGTCATCGACGAGGCCGCACTGCGCCGCCCGGTCGGCGGCCCCGAGGTGATGCGCGCCCAGCTGGAGCACCTGGTGGAGCTGGCCGAACTCCCCAGCGTGGTGCTCCAGGTGATGCCCTTCCGGTTCGGCGCGCACGCCGGTGAGAGCGGCGCCTTCTCGGTGCTGCGCTTCCCCGAGCAGGACCTGCCGGACGTGGTCTACCTGGAGCAGCTCACCAGCGCCCTGTACCTGGACAAGCGCGACGATGTGGACGAGTACGTGCAGGTCATGGAGCGGCTGTGCGTGGACAGTCTGACCCCGCAGCAGACCCTCGACCTGCTCCAGGGCATCCTCAAGAGCCAGTGACGGCAGGGGTTCGCGGTGCCCGGCGGGATCGAGTGGCTGACGAAACGTCAGTGTTCGGGCCTCGCGCGGGAGTCCGGGCCGCAGTTCGGTATCGGCGCGGTCGAGCGGATTGACCGGCGCCCGGCAAGCTGCCATGGTGACTGCGCCGCCGTCCGGCTTGCCCGGTGGGCCTCGGAACCGGCGGCGCTCCGGCTCCACCAATACGGGGGTTTGGTGGAGCCGGCTCCGACATCTCGGTGGATGACGCTCAGCGCTCCGACAGCACCTCCTGCTCCAGCGGCCGGTACCGGTAGTCCGGCACGGAGGCCGGCACGGCGGCGGCGGTCTTGCGGCCCTTGCGGCGTACGGCGCCCGTGAGCGCGATCAGCAGGCCGAGCGTGGTGGTGCCCGTCACCAGCAGCAGGGCGGGCCGGTACCCGGCGAGTTGGGCGTGCGCGTCGGTGCCGCTGCCGGTGCCCGCGGTGAGCACCGCGGTGGTGACGGCCAGCACGATCGCGCCGCCCACCTGGAGCGCGGTGTTCACCAGGCCCGAGGCGAGGCCCTGTTCGTCGTCCGCCACGCCGTTGGTGGCGGCCACATTGATGGACGGGAAGCCGAGCGCGAAGCCCGCGCCGATCAGCAGCATGCTCGGCAGCACCAGGCCGAGGAACGAGCTGTGCTCGTCCAGCCGCAGGAAGAGCGCGTAGCCGAGGGCCATCGAGGCGACGCCGACCGGGAGCACCCGCTCCGGGCCGAACCTGTCCAGTAGGCGGCTGACCGAGCCGGCCGAGAGGGCGACGATCGCGCCGCCGGGCAGCAGGCCGAGCGCCGTCTCCAGGGCCGACCAGTCGAGCAGCCGCTGCAGGTACAGCGTGGCCACGAACTGGAAGCCCGCGTAGGAGCCCATCAGCGTCAGCGCCGTCAGATTCGCCCGGCGGACGCCCACGCTGCGGAATATGCCCAGCCGCACCAGCGGGTGCGCGGTGCGCGACTCGATCAGCAGGAAGGCCGCGGCCAGCGCCGCCACCAGCAGCAGCGAGCCGATCGTGCGCAGCGACAGCCAGCCCGCGCCCTGCGCCTCGGTGACCGTGAAGACCAGCAGCAGCACGGCGGCGGTGCCGGTGATCGCGCCCGCTATGTCGTAGCCGCCGGAGCTGCGCTGCTCGCCGTGCTGCCGGGGCAGCAGCTTGATGCCGGCGAGCAGGGCGATCAGCGCGATCGGGACGGGCATCAGGAACGTCAGCCGCCAGCCGGCCGACGTCAGCAGCCCGCTGATCACCAGACCGAGCGAGAAGCCGGCGGCGGAGCAGGTGGTGTAGATGGACAGCGCGCGGTTGCGGGCCGGGCCCTCGGCGAACGTGGTGGTGATGATGGAGAGGCCGGCCGGGGCGGTGAACGCGGCGCTGACGCCCTTCAGGAAGCGGGCGCCGATCAGCAGCGGGCCGCTGTCGACCAGGCCGCCGAGCAGCGAGGCGCCGGCGAACACGGCCAGGGCTATCAGGAACACCCGGCGGCGGCCGAGCAGGTCGGCCGCGCGGCCGCCGAGCAGCAACAGACCGCCGTAGCCCAGGACGTAGCCGCTCACCACCCACTGCAGGGCGGAGTCGGAGAGGTGCAGGTCGGTGCCGATCGAGGGCAGGGCGACGCCCACCATCGAGACGTCGAGGGCGTCCAGGAACATGGCGGCGCAGAGCACCACCAGGGCGCCCCAGAGGCGTGGGGTCCATCGCGTGTCGGTCATGGCACCGTACGCTACATGCATGTGCATGGGATGCAAATGCATTTAATGCAGCTGCAACACATGCGTACGCATGTGCTAACGTGGCGGCGTGACCGACCTAGATCCGGATCGTGACCCTGCGGCGGAGACGGCGCTGGCCGAGAAGTGGCGCGCCGTGCTGGCCAGCCATGCGGCCACGTCCTGCGCGATAGACCGTGAGCTCGGCGAGGCCTTCGGAATCGGCGTCAGCGAGTTCGAACTGCTGGAGCGCCTCTGGGAGTTCGAGCAGGAGGAGCACCTGACGGGCTCGCGCGCCCAGGTGCTGTCCGGCAGCGTGCACCTCAGCCAGAGCGCGTTCTCCCGGCTGGTCGCCCGGATGGAGAAGTCCGGCCTGGTGCAGCGCTCGATGTGCGCGGACGACCGCCGCGGCATCTTCATCACGCTCACCGACGAGGGCCGCGAGCGCTACCGCAAGGCCCGCCCCGTGCACCGCCGGATCCTCGCCGAGACGCTCGGCCAGTAAGGCCAGTAAGGCCAGTAGGGCCAGTAAGGCCAGCGGGGCGACGGACGCTCAGAGCAGCGTCGACAGCCCCGGTGCGGCCGCGATCAGCGCCGCCGCCACGGGAGCGGCCAGCGCCGCCAGCGTCCAGCCCAGCCGGGCCCGGCGCGGGAGCCGGGGCTCGCCCAGCAGCAGCCGGTCCACCCGGGCGGGGGACTGCGCCAGCTGCCGCGGCGGGCAGGACGCGAACACCTCACTGTTCAGCTCCGCCAGCGCCAGCGCGGTGGTCACCCGCCCGTGCCGGCGGGCGGCCCGGTCGTCCGCCGCCAGTTCCGCCAGCACCGCCACCTGGTCGCGGAACTCGGAGAACACCCCCACCCCCGGAAAGCCCGTCGCCAGCGCCTGCGCGCACTGCGCCAACCAGTGGTGCCGGGCCCGGACATGGCCCCGCTCGTGGCTCAGCACTGCCGCCAGTTCCCGGTCCGACAGCTGCTGCAACGCCCCCGTGGTCACCACCAGCCGGGCCCGCGGTCCGGGCAGCGACCAGGCCTGCGGCCGGACGTTCTCCAGCACCACCAGCGGCTCCTTGGCCGCCCGCCGGCGCGGCAGCAGCGAGGCCGGCAACTCCGGCGCCCGCCGCGCCAGTTGGGTGTGACGGTGGCCGCGTTCCGCGCGCGCCGAACGGATCTCCCGGGCCAGCGACAGCGCCGTCCACACCCCGCCCGCCGCCAGCACCGCCGCCGACAGCCGGCCCCAACCCTCGCGGCCCGCCAGGCCGTACGCCTCCACCACCCCGTCCGGGGCGCCCGAGAAGACCACGTCCCGCCAGGCCGGAAGAGCGGCCGCACTCGCCAGTAGCAGGCTCAGCCCGCAGCACAACAGCACCGCGACCACCAGCATCTGCCACACCAGCAGGGCCAGCACCGGTTCTCGCTCGGGCCAGCGGGCCCGGGCCAGGCGGCTCGGCGCCACGGTGGCGAGCAGCAGTCCGAGCAGGAGCAGGCTCAGCAGTGCCGTCATGGCAGGGGCTCCCCGAGGCGGGATTTCGAGGCGCGGCGGTGCGCCTGCCCCCCAACCTATGCCGCCTCACGCCCACGGGGAACGGCCGGGTGCCTCCAGTGACCAACACCACGTCGCCACACGGTTTCGGACGCCCCGTCAGCCACTCGGGGCGGACCCAAAAACGGCGGTGGTTCACATGGTCAGCAGCATCGCGAACATCCCGATCCCCATCGCGGCCCGGCAGGCCCGCGGCAGCGGCGCCGCCACCGTCGCACCGTCCGCCGCGATCACCCGGCTGCCCTCCCACAGCGCGTACCCGCCGAAGTACACCAGCAGCAGCCCCGTCACCATCGGCAGCCCGGCCGGCTCCCCGTGGTGGCCGGCGTGCCCGCCCGCCGCGCCGGCCGTCATCGCCAGCGCCATGTACGCCATCGCCAGCGCGCCGATCCCGTGGTGCAGCCGGTGCGCCCGCAGCCCCGCCCCGCGTCCGGCCAGCGCGCCCACCAGCAGTGCCGCGGCCAGCAGTGCGTACGGCCAGCCCCAGGCCACGCCCGGCAGCAGCGCCATCCCGGCCATGCCCAAACCCATCGCGGCCTCCAGCAGGTCCGACTCCCGGCGGGCCGGCCGGTCGTCCCCGCAGGACGCGTCCTGCCGTCCTTGCCGCACCCGCCACCCGCAGTAGCCGCCGCTTCCCGTGGCCAACGCGGCCAGCAGCCAGTTCACCAGCGCCGGACCGTGCATCGCGTCCCCCTCCGGCCGGATGTGCGCCCACCCCACGATCACCGACCCCGACCGGGCGCAGCAGGGCGTGAACGGGGGCGCACCGAGGCTCGGCCGGGCCCGCGCCGGGCGTGCGAGCGGCCCCCGGCGCGGGCGGCGGTGACGGACTGGTGGTCCCCGGTGGCGGTCCGTTCGGGGGAGGGGCAGGGTCGGGCGTACCGGAAGCGACGCCGGATCTGTCCGTTTCATCCATCACGTCAGGGAGCGGAGCCGATCGCGCTACGAACCGGAGTGTCCGCCGTCAACTTGCTCTTGAGCCGGAAGACCTTTCGCGTTTAACGTGGTCTTGTCGAAATAACTCCTGTCGAAGTGAGCCTGAGATGCAGAATCTTTCGCCGACTCTCGCGGCTGCGGGTGACGCCCCCACCGCCGACCTCGCCGCGCACCCGGCCTGGCTGCGCCTCAAGGACGCTGTCGAGGCCCTCCGGCCCCTGCAGTCCAAGGACGGCTCGATCGACCTCGCCGCCGTGCCGCGCCCCACCGTCGACCCGCTGGTCGAGACCGTGCAGGCCGCCGTCGCCGAGCTCGCGCCGTACTTCCCGCACGACGCCGAGTACCTCGCCGCCGTCCGGGCCGACCTCGGCAAGTGGGCCGACACCGGCTACCGGGAGCCCGACTTCCTGGACTCGCTGCTGGCGTTCCGCCCCGAGGAGCACCGGGTCGACGGGATCGGTCACCTGGTGGTCTTCCCGATGTACACCCAGAACGGCAACCCGGACCGGAACCTGGAGGCCGTCCTGCTGAAGGTCGTCTGGCCCGAGTGGATCGCCGAACTGGAGCGCACCCGCTTCGACAACCCCGGCTACCTCGGCATCACCTTCGACGACTTCACCGCCGGCTACGACACCAACTCCGCGGTGCTGTTCCCCGAGACGGTGGCCGTCCGCGAGGCGCCGTCGCGCTTCACCTGGGGCGGCATCTTCTGCGACCGCGAGGCCGCCCGCTTCCGCACCGTCTCCACCAGCGCCGTCCGCCAGCTCGGCCTCGAGATCCCGGCCGACGCCGAGAGCCTGCTGCAGGACCAGGACCGCACCCAGCAGACCTTCGTCCTGTGGGACCTGGTCCACGACCGCACCCACAGCCACGGCGACCTGCCCTTCGACCCGTTCATGATCAAGCAGCGCAGCCCGTTCTGGATGTACGGCCTCGAAGAGCTCCGCTGCGACCTGAACACCTTCAAGGAGTCGGTCAAGCTGGAGGCCGAGGGCTACACCCAGGGCCGCGACGTCCAGTACGCCGTCCTGTTCGACCGGATGTTCCGCTTCCCGGTCACCGGCGACCGCGTCCGCAACTACGACGGCATGGGCGGCCAGCTGCTCTTCGCCTACCTGCACAAGCACGACGCGCTGCGCTGGCGCGACAACCGCCTCACCATCGACTGGTCGCGCGTCGCCGACGTCACCAACCAGCTCTGCGCCGAGATCGAGACCCTCTACCGCGAGGGCATCGACCGCCCCAAGACCGCCCACTGGATCGCGGCCTACCAGCTGGTCTCCAAGTACCTCACCCCGCACCCCGCCTCCACCTGGGCCAAGGGCCCCGAGGCGCTCCCGCTCGACATCGGCGACGACAAGGCACTGCGCAAGGCGCTGTGCGACGCCGTCCACCCCGACGAGTTCCCGCTCAGCATGTTCTTCGAGGCCCTGGCCAAGAAGCTCAGCCGGGTCATCGCCGACACCAAGGGCATCACCAGCGCCGACGTCGAGGAGATCGCCGCGTGACCACCGCACCCAGCACCGACAACGGCCGCCCGCTGGCCGGCAAGGTCATCGCCGTCGCCGGAGCCAGCGGCCCCGCCGGCCAGGCCACGCTGCGCCGGCTCGCCGCCGACGGTGCCACCGTGATCGGCGCCGACATCGACCAGCAGCGCCTCGACAAGGCCATCGACGGCATCCGCACCGCCGTCCCCGGAGCGAAGGTCACCGGGCAGGTCATCGACCTGCTCGACCCGCAGGAGGTCCACGACTGGGCCGACCACCTCGAAGCCGAGCACGGCCACGTCGACGGCCTGATCCACCTGGTCGGCGGCTGGCGCGGCAGCAAGAGCTTCTTCGAGACCCGGATAGACGACTGGGACTTCCTGCACGACACCGTCGTGCGCACCCTCCAGCACACCTCGCTGGCGTTCCAGCCCGCCCTGCTGCGCAGCCCCGCCGGCCGCTACGCCATGGTCTCGGCCGCCGCCGCGCACAAGCCCACCGGCGGAGGCGCCGCGTACGCCGCCGCCAAGGCCGCCACCGAGGCCTGGACCCTCGCCATGGCGCACTCCTTCGTGAAGGAGACCACCGCCGAGGACGGAACCCCCACCGCCGCAGCTGCCATCCTGGTCATCAAGGCCTTGGTCAGCCCTGAGATGCGTGCCGAGAAGCCGGACGCCAAGTTCGCCGGCTTCACCGACACCGCCGACCTGGCCGCAAACATGGCGAGCCTCTGGGACCGCCCCGCAGCAGAACTGAACGGACAGCACCTGTGGCTGACAGCCCGATGACCACCCCCTTCGGCCCGACCGACGCGGTGCGGCACCACGACCCCGCCGTGCGCGGATTCGCCAGCGACAACTACGCCGGCGTCCACCCCGAGATCCTCGCCGCGATAGCCCTGGCCAACGACGGCCACCAGGTCGCCTACGGCGAGGACCAGTACACCGAGCACCTGCAGACCGTCTTCCGCCGCCACTTCGGCGACCGGGCCGAGGCGTTCCCCGTCTTCAACGGCACCGGCGCCAACGTGGTCGCGCTCCAGGCGCTGCTGCCGCGCTGGGGCGCGGTGATCGCCGCCGCCAGCGCGCACATCAACGTCGACGAGTGCGGCGCGCCGGAGAAGATCGCCGGCATCAAGATCCACACCGTCCCCACCCCCGACGGCAAGCTCACCCCCGAGCTGATCGACCAGCAGGCCTGGGGCTGGGGCGACGAGCACCGCGCCCAGCCGCTCGCCGTCTCCATCACGCAGTCCACCGAACTCGGCACCCTCTACACGGTTGACGAGGTCCGCGCGATCTGCGAGCACGCCCACGAACGCGGCATGCTCGTCCACATGGACGGCTCCCGGCTCGCCAACGCCGCCGCCTCCCTCGGCGTCCCGTTCCGCGAGTTCACCACCGACGCCGGCGTCGACGTGCTCTCCTTCGGCGGCACCAAGAACGGCCTGCTGCTCGGCGAGGTCGTGGTCGTCCTCAACCCCGAGAAGGTCCGCGACCTCAAGTACCTGCGCAAGATGTCGATGCAGCTCGCGTCGAAGATGCGCTTCGTCTCGGTCCAGTTCGAGGCCCTGCTCACCGGCGACCTCTGGCTCCGCAACGCCGGCCACGCCAACGCGATGGCGCTCCGACTGGAAGCCGCCGTCCGCGAGATCCCCGGCGTCACCGTCGTCCGCCCCGTCCAGGCCAACGCCGTCTTCGCGCTGCTCCCGCGCGAGGTCAGCGAGCGCCTCCAGAAGCACTACCGCTTCTACTTCTGGGACGAGCACACCGGTGAGGTCCGCTGGATGGCCGCCTTCGACACCACCGAGGCCGACATCGACGCCTTCGCCGCCGCGATCGCGGAGGAGATGGGGCGTCAGGGCTGACGGCTCTGCTCTGCTTGTTCTGCGCGACGGCCGGTTCGGAAGGCAACTTCCGGGCCGGCCGTCGGCGTCTCCGCGGTGGGGCCGGCGACGGTGGCGCCGGAGAAGGCGGGCAGGTGTTTGCGCCTGGGGCGGATCCGGCGTAGTGTTCACTGGTCGCTCGGCAGGGAGCACCGGACACGCAATCTGTGTGGACGGTCCCGGGGTGGCCAATCCCTGAGAACCACCCAGTTGATCCGTGACGGGTCGCGTCCTTTTCGCGTCTCCGTTCGTATTTGCTGTGCGCGTTTTCGGAGATTGCGGCGGATTCGCTTTTCGGAGCGGGGATCGGCTAGAGTTTGAAACGTCGGACGGGCCGTCAGGTCGGGAAGACAAACAGCAAGTCGGATCGAAACTCCGGAAAACGGGGCGGAAAACATCTGATAAGCTGAGAACACGAAAGAACGAAGCGCCCGGAGGGCCTGCTGGAAGGCAGACCGAAGGAAGTGTCCGTTCCTTGAGAA